>CAURBV010000001.1:0-599047 GCA_963523055.1 uncultured Paenibacillaceae bacterium
CCAACCGGAGATACTGGCCCAACCGGTCCAACCGGAGATACTGGTCCAACCGGCCCAACCGGAGATACTGGCCCAACCGGCCCAACCGGAGATACTGGTCCAACCGGCCCAACCGGAGATACTGGCCCAACCGGTCCAACCGGAGATACCGGCCCAGCTGCGGGTGTAACAACATTCGGATATGCTTATGAACTTGCAACTTTAGCTGATGCAACCGTAGTGGGCGGTGCAGATGTACCGTTCAGCAATAATGGACCATTAGCAGGAGTAACTCATACTGCTGGCACAACTACAATAACAGTACCGACTGCCGGAACTTATCAGATTGATTATTATATCAATATTACGGCTGGCGTAGGTTCCGCTATTGCAATTGCAGTAAACGGAGTCCCAAGTGCATCAACTAATGCTGTTGCTCTTGTTGCTGTTGGGGAAATATCAGGGACTGCAATGCTTACACTTGCAGGAGGAGATGTACTGACTTTAAGAAACAACTCTGCCACACCATTGACAATGACTTTGGCACCTGGTGTAGGATCACAATTTAATGCAATTTTGTTAAGCTGATAAACTATGGCCGGTATCTTCGGATACCGGTCATATTAAATAATTCACACAGAATTCGTTTTATAGATAAAACCACCTAATTAATTGATTTCCACCTGGTTATAATAATAAGCTTACCTAACCACACGCTTCCGTGCTAACGTCCATAAGTTCTTTTTTACAGCCAAACCATAGGAGAAGTCCAATGAAACAGGCACATAATTCAGAAGCAGTCATAGACCATATTACACCGTTTAGCTGAAATAAACTATTTCCAATAATAATAATGGGAATCAGTGTAATACCTCTGGATACAGACATTATGGTGGATTGAATGCTTTTCCCGAAGGCTTGGAACATGCTTGTTAGAAGTCCCGATATACCAGCAAATAAGGTGGAAAACAATAATGCTGTAAGAATAATGACACCGATTTTTATCACAGATTCATCGGAACTAAACAGCTCAAGTACCTGTGTGCGGAATACAAACAGAACGGCGGCAATCACAGAAATAATTGTAACAAGATAAAATGCTGTTGTTTTCAACACTCTATTTAGTCGTTCGCTATTGTTTGAGGCATAAGAAAATGCAATCAGCGGAACAACACCCATATATAAACCCATGCCGATAAAATCTGATATCTGGCATACACGATTTGCTACGCCAAATGCTGCAACCACTTGGTCACCATATAAGACTGCATAGTTATTAAACATCAGACTTGAAACAATTAAAAATCCAGACAGCAGCAATGCAGATATACCAATCTTAAAGATATTAAAAAGGATAGTTGGATTTGGTTTAAAATATTTTAAACGAATGCTTTGAGCTGGACTTTTCTTCTCCAGGTAGTACATATAGTAGACAACGGCACAGATATTACCAATAACAGTGGCAACCGAAGCCCCCATAACATCCATGTGAAAGAAAAAAATAAATACCGGGTCAAGTATGATATTTATAACAACGCTGATGATCATTCCGATCATCGATTCGGTGGACGCACCTTCGCCCCTAACCATTTGGGCGAGTGTGAAATTAGCTACTACAAACGGACTACCGATTGTATAGGCTATAATATAAGAACGTGTATGCAGCATTGTTTCTCCCGTAGCCCCCAATAGTTTTAATATGGGGGATAAGAATGGAATACAAAGCAGCATAAACAAAAGTCCTGAAATTAATGACAGATACAAGGTTACAGACGAAACCTTTTTTACATAATCTATTTTTTTCTCTCCTAATAATCTTGAAATATATGTGCTGCCACCTGTACCAAATAATTCTCCCAGCGCCATGAGAATAGTTGTAAAAGGCAGAGCAAGCGTAATTGACGCTAACATGGATGTGTTGTTCAACCTTCCAATAAAATAAGCATCTGTAATATTGTAAATCATATTTACAACCATACCTAAAATCATGGGAATGGCCATATGAGCGATAGCTTTTGGTACAGGTGCTTTTTCAAGATAGTACATTGCGTCTTTGTTTTCCATGTGGAATACCTCCGTTAAATATAAGTTGATTTCTACCTATTTGCCGATAGCTTTTATTTGTTTTCTGGAAACAGGTTAATCCGATTAGGTAAAGTTCTACCTATTATTGTAAAATAAAACAAGTTTTATATATGTGATTCTACTCCTAAATTTTCAAATGTTCGTTTCAAAAAATTTAAATAAATAGTTTTTTCTTCCTCAGAAAATCCGGTCAGCATCTCGTCGGTTATTTCGCTAAGAATACCAGACATTTCATTAAGAAGATTTTGGGATTTTTCAGTAAGTTCAATTGTTATTGTCCTGCCATCTTCATTACCTGAGCGACGTATTATAAATCCATTCCTTTCCAGGCTGTTGAGTAGACTTGTTACGGACGGACCGGATATTTGCATGGCCATGCTTAAATATCTGCGGTTGATTTCCTGATTGGATTTGTGTGCCCCGTCTATGTGCCCCAAAAGGCGTACTTGGGGTTCGGTAATATCGTATGCCGCCAATCTTTGATCATTTTTATAGCGCAACACATGAGCGATGTTCTTAATATAAAAATCATGAGGCGGTAGACGATTTATGTTCATTTTATTTACTCCTTTCAAATAGGTTGATTTCTATCTGTTATTATATAGGTAGACTTCTACTTTGTCAATCTTATTTTTCTGTTTTATATTTTATTTGTAAAATTGGCTACAGGGCTTAGTGATATTTAGGGCAAGTATATTGATATTTGCATAGTAAAAAGCTATAAAAAATAAAAAGGGATCACTGTTAGACACTCTGAAGGAATAATACAATCTATATAATAATAGTTGGCAAAAAGACAATCCTTTTATTAAGAAAAAGTGGAGTAAAGTAACATTTAAACAGGTCGGTGTACGGAAAAGAATTTGGGTTTAAGCACTTATAAAAAGGCAAATGGAAAATATAAGATCATAAGTGTGGTTATTTTAAGCCAATTACAAAAGTCCATTTAGCAGTTATAAGCTAAGAGAAACTTCAGTATCGAAAATTCTTGTCACAACATATATTACTAATAGGCGTTATCAGACTGATACGCCTTGCATTATAGAAATGGGAGGATTTTTTATGGCTAATAATGCTTTGCAAATAGAACTGAATACAGCTACAACTGTAGCTGCAGGTGCCAATGTCCTTTTTGACACTATAGTCTATTCATCCGGAACCATATCTTACAATCCAGCTACAGGGGTAATTACATTCAATGAGGCTGGCAGATACGTGCTCGACTGGTGGCTGGCAACACAATCTTCTCAAACGACAAATGGGACATCCTTTGCATTATCGTCTTCACAGGGAGATTTTCTGGAAGGTAATTCACCGATAAATACAGGAGAGGTTTATGGAATCGGAATTGTTGATGTAACTGTAGCTCCAGTTACGTTATCTCTTGTAAATATAAGTACAGCAACAGTGTTCTTTTCTCTAATTGTTCCATTGAAGGGAACGTTGGTTGTAGTTCAGGATGATATAGGACCAACTGGCCCGACAGGAGCCACCGGCCCAACCGGCCCGACAGGAGCCACGGGTCCAACCGGAGCTTCAGGCCTAACCGGTCCGACAGGAGCCGCAGGTCTAACAGGTCCGACAGGAGCCACCGGACCAACGGGTCCGACAGGAGCCACGGGCTTAACGGGTCCGACAGGAGATACCGGCCCAACGGGTCCGACAGGAGCCACAGGCTTAACGGGTCCGACAGGAGATACCGGTCCAACCGGCCCGACAGGAGTTGCAGGTCTAATAGGTCCGACAGGAGATACCGGCCCAACCGGCCCAACCGGAACTGCAGGTCTAACAGGTCCGACAGGAGATACCGGCCCAACCGGCCCAACCGGAACTGCAGGTCTAACAGGTCCGACAGGAGATACCGGCCCAGCCGGCCCAACCGGAACTGCAGGTCTAACAGGCCCGACAGGAGCTACAGGTCCAACGGGTCCGACAGGAGCTGCAGGTCTAACGGGTCCAACAGGAGCCGCCGGTCCAACGGGTCCGACAGGAGATACAGGTCCAACAGGAGTTGCAGGTCTAACTGGTCCAACCGGTCCAACTGGAGCTACAGGCCTAACGGGTCCGACAGGAGATACTGGTCCAACCGGCCCGACAGGAGATACGGGTCCAACCGGCCCGACAGGAGCTACAGGTCTAACGGGTCCGACAGGAGATACAGGTCCAACAGGCCCGACAGGAACCCCAGGCCTCGCAGGGCTGACCGGCCCTACGGGTCCAACAGGAGCTTCCGTAACAAGTGACAGTATGTCGGCAGCTAATACAACCGCAGCTGTAATCGCTGTTGTATTAGGTGGTACCAATGTACCGCTGCCTGATAACCAAAATTTGAATACGTTTACTGTTGACGGAACCAATTCTGTTTTTACAGTTCCAGCCACAGGGGAATATATGATCAGTTATGCTGTTTCAACAAATGCGGCATTGCTGGTATCTTCACAGATCACGGATAACGGAACACCAATTACAGCGTCTATCATTACACCAACTATAGCTGCAAATAGGCTAGAATCAACATTTATTGTTCCATTAACCGCAGGTGATGCACTTTCACTACAATTATTTGGTCTGCTGGGAGCAGTAACCCTTCTAGGCGGTGCAAGCACGTATATGACAATTGTAAGAGTAATTTAATCTTGATTTATTTCTAAAGAATGCCCCCGCTCTTGTTCCTAAAAGGGCGGGGGCAAAAACTGTGCAGAATTATATGTTTTTTTTATGCTTCGCAAACAACATTTCCTATGTTATAATAATAAATGAACCAATCACTGGAGACAGGAAAGTGAGGAAATAAAAATGATGGGAAATCAATCAATCGATTTGAGCGTTTCTCTCTGTACAAGGTCTGATGAACGGACGAGACTTGTACAGAGTGTTATCATTTAATTATAAACTCGTCCTCATTGGATTTTGTACTTATAGGGAATTTACTTATAAGGAGAGAATACAATGAAAACAAAATTAAATACAGATTATATTATATTTTGGCTGGGTCAGGCAGTATCTCAGCTGGGCAGCTCCATGACATCCTTTGCTCTGAACATATGGGCTTATCAACAAACAAAATCAGCAATGGCAGTATCATTCATGACTTTTTGCAGCTATCTGCCTTACATACTGGTCAGTATATTTGCAGGGGCTTTCATCGACCGGACATCAAAAAAGAAGATACTGATTATTTCCGATACCATAGCGGCTGTTTGTACCATTAGCATACTTATAAACTTGTCTCAGGGCAATCTTGTGCTAACACAGATCTATATTGTAAATGCAGTAATCGGTTTTATGAATGCGTTTCAGTCACCGGCTGCAGCCGTTGTAACTGGACAGCTGATAACGGATGGAAATTATGAAAAGGCAAGCGGCCTGAATTCATTTTCCTCTAATTTAATCATGGTGACTGCGCCTGTTCTTTCCGGTGCGCTTGTTGGATTTTGCGGAATTCGAATAGTACTTACCGTTGATCTGCTGACATTTGTATTCTGTATGTTTACGCTAATCCACGTAAGGCTTGGAAAGAATCCGAAGATAACCAAAGCTCATAAGTCACACCCAAAACGAAATGACAGGGAAGGGATTGAATTTTTAAAGAAAGAGCCAGGAATTTTATATCTTATGATTAGTCTTGCTCTGATTAATTTCTTCTCCAGACTGACCTATGAGAATATACTTACTCCTATGATTCTGGCCAGAAGCGGAGGAGATGCAGGAACGCTTGGACTGGTAAACAGTATGCTGGGTGCAGGAGGTATCATTATTGCGGCAGGCAATAGAAAGAAAAATCCCTGTAAGATGATTTATCTTTCAGCGATAATATCATTTATGTTTGGTGATCTACTGATGGGTGCCGGAAGAAATGTGTTTGCATGGTCTGCTGCCGGAATTTTCGCAAGCTTGCCCATACCTTTTCTTATGGCAGGCCAGAATACGCTGCTGTACCGGACGGTTCCAGAGCATATCCAGGGGAGAATTTTTGCAATCCGCAATGGAATTCAATTTTCCACCATACCAATTGCCCTTCTTCTAGGCGGATATCTGGCGGATTCTGTATTTGAGCCATTTATGAGTTCTGAACACGCCGCAGCCATCTTTTTAAAAGGGATTGTTGGAACGGGAACTGGAAGCGGAATGGCAGTCATGTTTCTATGTACCGGCATACTGGGAGCATTATCATCTGTACTGGGATATAAAAACCGGTCTGTCAGAAAACTGGCTGACCCATCTTAAAGTCAATGAATCATATAACGAAAACGGGATCAGTGTGGTATTCCACGCCGATCCCGTTTTAAATATCCTTGGGAATTTCAATAATAACACTATTCTTTAAATAAGGGATGCTTAGAAATGATATATGAAACGCTTCCCCATAACAGGCTTTTAGTCTTTTTTGTATATTGGACAGTCCAAAATGCTTTTGTGACTCCGGAGAGTTTTCCGTAATACAGGCATTTGCAACTTCGATGTCAATTCCTATCCCATTGTCCGTCACTTCTATCCTGATCCGGTTGTTTTCCGCTGATGTTATCCCTATATGAATCTGGGGAGGAACCGGCTCAAAACCGCTTATACTACCTCCAAAACCATGGCGTATGCAGTTTTCTGCCAGTGGCTGAAGAAGAATTTTCATGATTTTGCAATCTTTTAATTGCGGATCGATCTCAGTATCCATCAAAATCCCATTGGAAGAATGGCGGTTCATGATTTCCATATAGGAAGTGACATGTTCCACTTCTTTTTCCACCGAAATCATAGTTTTTCCAAAACTCAGTGTAGTCCGTAAGTATTTCCCCAGACTTTCAAGCATTCCTTCTGCAGTTTCCGAATGTCCGTTTAGTATCTGAAAATGAATGCATTCCAGAGTATTGTAAAGAAAATGAGGATTAATCTGTTCCGACATCATCTGTATTTCCGCCATTGCCTTTTTTTGTTCTTCATCCTTAATCTGTAAAAGCTGCAGCTGAATGGTGTCGTACATCTGATTTAATTGGACACCCAAAAGACTGATTTCGTCTGTATGATTAAATTCCTTTCGCTTTGTATAGGTTTTGTCGTTAATGTTTCGTATGATGGTTCCTAGAACCCTTAAATTCCTGGTAAGGAGACCGGAGAGAGCCAGGCTGAGTAACCCCGCCGCAAGAAAACAGCCGATCCATACCAGAATAAAAAAGGAACGCAGTTCCTTAATATCCCCGGTAAGAGCTGATTTTTTTGTCATGTGAACTACATTTAAATTACAAAATTTAATACGGTCCATGGTTAGAAACAGATCTTCGTTCTCTGTTTTCACCGTTCCTTCCTGTCCGGAAGAGCCGTCTGAGATCCAATTACAAATCTGAGGAAGAAAGGCATCGGGATACTCTTTTTCCGTAATATCCAAGGGCTGCCCGTTTTCATCGGCCAGATACATGCAGTAAGTGTAACGGTTGGACATCCGGTTAAAATAGTCCCGGATCTGTTCCGTGTCAACCAGAAGAATGAAACGGACTTTTCGGCTGTTAGGAATATCCTGATAGGCCAGATGTTTTGACGACAGAATACTGGAAACCGGATAAGAGACCGGAATCACACCTTTTTTCCCAAACATGTTGCTAAACCGGGTGGGAAGTACGGTAATGTGGGGATATTGCCAGATATTTTCCGGGAGAAGTTTGTCAATGTGGCTGCTGATGCCGAGAGAGGTGGGGCTGAACATAATTTGATCCTCTCCACAGACCAAGACATTATTAACAAGATCATGATTTTGCAGGAATGAATCTGTAACAGCAGTAGCAGTCGTGAAATATCTGGCATAACCGGTAAAATTGTAGTTGTTGATATCGGCGATCATCTTGGGGAAGGGTTCCTTCACCAAAAGATGATTGGTAGCAGCTGAGAGAGAATTAAACTGGTAGGAAAGGGATTCTCCGGACATCTCTACAGAACTTCTGGCTCTTCTTAAGACTTCATTGGTGTTACGCTCATAAAAATAGAAATAAGATACCTGTCCAATAAGAACAAGAGCAGCCGATGTAATGAAAATCATTCCGGTCACCAGTTGGTAACGGAATTTTAAATTGGCGAACCATTTAATCATGGACTGCTCCTTTCTCCAGCAGCAAACTGTTTCTGATATTCAGACGGTGTAAGTCCAGTTCTTGCCTTAAATGCACGGCTGAAGGAGCGGTAATCTTCATATCCAAGCAGCAGGGAGACTTCTCCCGATGTATGTTCCTGAAATTTCAACTGTTCCTGCGCATAGTTGATTTTTAAATCCAGGGTATAATCCCGAAAGTTCAGCTGTGTTTTATTTTTAAAATAAGTGCTGAAGTAGCTTTTGCTAAGCCCCAGATAATTGCATACATCTTCAGTCCTGGGATTTTTTAAGAGGTTTTTATTAATGTAGTCCAAGGCCTTCTGGATCAGTGGATCGTTCTTTGCAGCCTGGCTTACGGTCAGCTCTTCTGCAAATCCGGAGAGGACTTTTATCATAAAGATCTCGATATCTTCCAAAGAGTTTAAACTCTGCAATGCCGCAAAAGAATTGCCGGTATAGCTTTTTGGAGGTCCGTCAAGATACCGGGACAACTGGCTTTGCAATGTAATGATTAAATAATTACACATACTGTAAAGATAAGACGGCGGGGGAAGAACAGGAGTCGTCAGTTTCTCTAAATAGAGTTTAAAACGGGCCTGTATGTTATCTCTGTCATCTTTTAAAACAGCTTCCAAAAGATCGTCACCAGGCATAATGACCGGGGGCTGTCCGGATTCAAGAACAGCAAAATCAAGAACGGCGCCAGCTTCCGGATAAATATGCCAGGTAATGATATGCCTGGCATCCTGGATAGAGGCGGAAATTGCGCAGAGAGAAGAAACGGGCTTGCCAATGGCAGCTGTAACGCAGACCATCCCGTCGATGTTGATTTTGTTAATATAATCTTCCAGCATTTTATGGAGTGAGTCCCAATGGTCTGACTGGAATGGAAGGTTCACAATTAATACAACACCTGCAGGAGGATAATCGGATACCAGTGCAGGTAAGCCACTTATTTCTTCTTCCAGAGCCTCCATAAGCGGGGCAAGAGTATTTGCCAGTTCTGCCGTCTCTTCCGTATACTGATACGTGGAATATGCCTGGATTAAAACGGCGCAGCTTTCCTTATCCCGGATAGGAAGACCATATTCCTCAATTACCTTACTAAGCTCAATAGCAGAAAGCTCTCCGCGAAGAAGCTGAGGGATTAAGTTTTGTTTACGCAGGGAAACCTGTGCTTTGCGTAGTTTTCTTAGTGTAGAAAGCTGATCGGTGTGATAGTCCCGTTTACTTAAAATTTCTTCTTTTAAATTCTGGATCAGTTCGGTTAAATCCCTGATGGAAATGGGCTTTAGTAAATATTCCTTTACCCCATACCGAATGGCACTTCTCGCATATTCAAATTCGTCATAACCGCTTAATATAACAAAAGAACAGTCAAACTGTTCTTCCTTTGCGCGCCGTACCAGCTCAAGTCCGCTCATTCCTGGCATTTGAATATCAGTTATTACAATATCCGGTTCATAATAGCGGATTTTATCCAGGGCCTCCGCGCCATTGGCAGCAGTCCCGATCAGTGTGATCGAATAATCCTCCCAGGGAATAATGGACCTGAGACCGGAACGGATCTCCGCTTCATCGTCTACAATCAGCAAAGTAATCATGGATATTGGGTTCATAGCGGCATCCTTTCCTCAGTTCGTATTAAGAAGCAAGGCAATTATAGCATTGTGCATAATGAAAATCAAGGCGAAAGGCCATGGGTAGGATATTTCGTAAAAAATGTTACATGCATAGTAGAAAAAGTGGTGTTTTCATTCGAGAAAATGATTTATTATTAAGGCACATCACCAACAAGAAGGTAATAGTTAACAAAAAGAAGGGAGCAGAAATTATGAAAAAAACAAAACGGCTGGCAGCAATGAGTATGGCCTGTATGATGGCGGCATCGGCATTAACTGCATGTGGGGCAAAGGGCGCTGATCAAACGACTCCGGCAGCAACAACAGGAGGAAAAGAGGCAACAACTGCAGCAGCGGGGGGAGAAACAAAAAAGGATTCCGCTTCAGCAGGTAAGGTAAAAATCACCATCTGGACAGATAACAGACATGATCTGGAGTACATGAATAAGGTGGTAGATGAATTTAATAAAACCAATGATCACATCGTACTGGATTATGTAGTACAGACAGAGAACTATGAAAACTTACTGTCCATGGCAGCTAATTCAGGACAATCACCGGATATATTCTCTCAGATCAACGGAGATGATTTTAGAAACTTTGCAGATAATGGAATTATCCAGCCTTTAAATGATTATCTGACTGATGAATTCAAAAAAGTAAACGAGGTTGATCAGCACTTATATGAAGGCTGCAACGTAATCGGAGATAAAATTTACTGGGTTCCATGCGGTAAAAGAAGCGGTTCCAGAATGATCTACAACAAAGATGTATTTGATAAACTGGGACTGAAGCCACCGACAAAGATCAGTGAGCTTCCAGAGATGGCAAAGAAGATCACAGAGGCTGGAAAAGGCGATTATTACGGCATCATTTTCCCAGGAGCAAGCGGCCCGTTCGAGCGTTGGCTGGAGCACTCTGCTGAAATGAGCGGAATTACTTTATATAACTACAAAGAAGGTAAATTTGATTTTACCGGATTTAAACCATACCTTGAAACAGTACGCCAGATGTTCCAGGATCAAAGCGTATTCCCAGGTTCCACTTCCATGAAGATTGACCCAGTTCGCGTACAGTTTGCAGAAGGCCATGCAGCAATTCATGGCAATGCATCCCAGGAAGCAACCGTTTTAACTGAGCAGTTTCCAGCTAAGGTTCAGTGGGGCGTTGCACAGCTGCCAACTTTAGACAGCCAGATCAAAGGTGCGGAAACCTGCTCTCCAAATACCGGCTGGATGATGAGTGCATTTACCGAGCATCCCAAGGAATCATGGGAAGTTATTGAATATTTTGGCTCTGAAAAAGTATTAAAAGGTTATTTAGAAGGCGGTTATTCTCTGCCAATCTCTAAATATATGGACTCAAAGATTGATAAGAGCAAGACCGGAAGAATGGCGGATTTTGCAGGTGCTGATTATGAAGCAGTATATCCGGTTGCTCCATCCGTAACTCCTGACGGCGAGAATTACAGAGACGCACTTTGGAATGCATGTCTCCCAGAAGGACCAGCTATCGATGAAACAATTGCAAAATTAAATCAGACCTATAATGATGCTCTGGATAAAGAAGTAAAAATGGGCAAGACAAAACGTGTGGTTATTAAGGATTTTGATCCTCTTCATCCAGGCGCAGGCACAGTGGAATATCTGGATAAGTAAAATGGTATTATGGCTGCTGCAAACAGAACTGCTGTCTTGCAGCAGCCTTTCTTTCACTGGGCGGGCAGGAGCGGAAAACGATTATAGAATAATAATAAGGAGTGAAGGAAATGAATTCAAACAAATCTTTGGGAAGCCGGTTTAAAAAGAGCTGGGATCATGGTGATATCCCTATGTGGCTAATGCTGATTCCTACCATCTTTTTTATCCTGGTAATGTCGGTGTATCCATTTACATGGCTGATTCGATATGTTTTTTATGATTACAATGGTTTTAAGGCATATTTTGTAGGATTTGAAAACTTCAAACGTATTACCGGAGATGGAATATACTGGAATAGTGTTCTTCACACCTTTGAATATGCTATTTTAAAGCTGGTCTTTCTGCTGCCTCTTTCTCTGATGACAGCAGTGCTTTTACAGAGAAAACGGTTTGGAAGCGGACTAATGCAGGGCATCTATTTCCTTCCAACTGTCATCAGCTCGGCGGTATACAGTCTGATCTGGTATTTTATTTTCGCAACTTATAACGGAGTTTTAAATGCATTCCTGCAGCGCATAGGGGTAATACAGCAGCCTATCGACTGGCTGGGAAGCGGAAAGACGGCTATGGCAGCAGTGGTCATAGTAGCGGTATGGGGAGGTTTTGGTAATTACATGATTCTCCTGATTTCCGGTCTGGCAGGTATTCCTTCAGACGTATATGAAAGTGCGCAGATTGACGGGGCAAACGGAATTCAGACCTTTTTCAAGATCACACTCCCAATGCTTGGACCTGTATTAAAAGTAGTTATCATGCTTGCAATTACCACCGCATTTAAAGATTATGAATCCATATTGGTATTGACGGCAGGTGGTCCCAATAACCGGACTCATGTAATGTTTTCCTACATTTTCCAGATGGTATTTGGCACTTCAAGAGCAAAAACCCCGTTACAGATCGGATATGGCTCTGTTCTCAGCATCGTTTCGGCGCTTATTGTAGGCGTTATCACCATCATATATTTAAAGATCAGCAAAAAAATGGATGACATTTCATAGGAGGGAGAAAACAATGGCAAAAGAAAGAACAGGGCATTCCGTAGAATCCCGAAAGACTAAAATGATTAATGTTGTTATTTTTCTTCTTCTTGCAACACTGGCATTTTTCACTGTTTATCCGGTTATATATATCCTGTTTGGTTCCTTTAAAACCAATAACGAACTGGTACGCGGCGGCGTAAATCTGCTTCCCCAGAAATTTATTCTGGACAATTACAAGCAGGCATGGGAAATGGCGAATTTCTCAAGATACACCATGAACAGCCTTGTACTCAGCTTTGGAGTTATGGCAGTTTCCCTTACTGTGAGCAGTATGGCAGGCTATGTATTTTCCAGAAAAGAATTCAAGCTGAAAAGCCTGATCTATAATTCCATGGTAATGTTCATGTTTATCAATGTGGGCAGCGTTGCACTTCGTCCTCTGTTTGAGCTGGCTGTAAAACTGCACATGAACAAGTCGCTGATCTCCATTATACTAATCTCAGCTGGTGGCGGCCAGGCTACGTATGTATTCCTGATCCATGGGTTTATGAACAGCATCCCTAAGGAAATGGATGAGGCAGCAAAAATAGATGGCTGCAGCTTTTTCGGAATCTATTACAGAGTTATTATTCCTGTTTTAAAGCCCGCATTGGCAAGTGTTGCTTTATTATCCTTCCGCGGCGGCTGGAATGAATACATCCTTCCCTTAATTTTTACCATGACCAATGAAAAGCTTCGTCCCCTGACCGTAGGAGTCGTTGCTCTCCAGAATGCCGGAGACGGGGCGGCAGCGTGGAACATTCTGTTCGCAGGTTCTGCCATCGCTATTGTTCCCATTATCCTTGTATATATAGCAGCAAGCAAGCAGTTTATGGGCGGAATGACAGCAGGTGCGGTCAAGGGTTAAGAGGTAAGGGGTAAGAGTCAAGATTCCTTCTGGTAATAAAAATAAGACTATGCTACAATGTTAGAAAAGAGTGTGGGAAACACTACCAGTATGCAGGGGGTCTTATTATGAAGCGAACCATCAGTTTATTGATAACCGGGGCGATACTTTGTATGGCAGCTGTTTCGGTGCGGTCAGGTCATTCGGGGATTGTACTGAAAGAGCTGCCTGTGCCTCGTGCGGCTGCGCCGGAACAAGATCTTTCTATGGTTTCTCTGGAAGAGGGTCAAAAAGAAAACACGACGGACAAAAGCGTTGTGGCCGGCGGTAAAGTTTCGCTTTTAGATCCTGCCGGTTCTACGCTGGAGAGCCGTTTCCTGGTTCCCGCCGGTTATAAAAGACTGGAGAAACCAGCCGGAAGTTTACAGGGATATTTAAGACAGTATTCCATGAAACCGGACAAGAGTCCTGTTCTTTTATATGACGGCAAGGAGAAAAGACGCCAGGATGTCCACGCTGCAGTATTTTCCATGCCATTGGTAGAAGGTGATTTACAGCAATGTGCAGACAGCGTCATACGAATGTACGGAGAATACTTATGGTCAGTGGGAGCCTATGATGGTATCGCATTTCATTTAACCAGCGGATTTTTAATGGATTATCCCTCCTGGAGAGCGGGAAATCGTCTGCTGGTGGATAAAAACAAGGTATCCTGGGTGCAGAAGGCAGCTTATGATGACAGCAGGGAAAGCTTTGTAAAATATTTACGGCAGGTCATGGTGTATGCAGGAACGCTTTCACTTGAGAAAGAGTGTACCAGAACTGATTTAAACCAGGTACTGGCAGGTGATTTGCTGATTCGGGGAGGAAGTCCCGGACATTGTGTTATGGTAGTGGATGTGGCAGAAGATGAGTCGGGAAACCGGTGCTTTTTACTGGCACAGGGATATATGCCGGCGCAGGAGTTTCATGTTCTGAATAATCCCCTTCACGATGCAGATCCATGGTATTATAGTAATGAGATTAAGGATACGGTTGTGACGCCGGAATATACATTTTCCACAGACAGTCTGAAGCGTTGGAGGGAATTTACCAGATAAAGAAAATACAAAAAGGTCCTGCCGGTTTGATAAATGAACCGAGCGGACCTTTTTCGATTATTTTTATTTATTTACATTGTGCCTTTCATTACCATAATTATCATAACGCAGGTAACTAAAACAACAGCAGCTGTAAGTGTCATACCTAAATTGAAACTGCGTTTTTTCTCAGTTGCAGTATCAGTAAAGTTCAAAAGATTGGATTTTCTCAGTGTAGTAACCAGTGGTTTATAGATTAATAATGTAAGGCCAGTGTTAATTCCGCCTTTCAGCATATTAAACGGTACAAAGGCAGGAAGCAGAAGCTTCGCCACAGCTTCTCTGGGGTAACCCATATATATCGGTGTGATTAAATAGTTCCACAGTACCATAATCAACGTCATAAGAAGAGTTCCGGCAACCATGCCAAGGAAGGCACCCTTCATGGAGTGGTGTTTTTTATAGAGGTAAGCAGCAGGACAAACAAATGCCACAGTGGAAAGGATGTTCATAATAAGTCCGATGATACCTGTGCTGCTGATTGTAAACATTTCGATGAAAGAGACGATGATGGAGATTACAGCTGCGGACATAGGACCAAATAAAAATCCTCCGGTCAGGATAATCACATCTTTCGGTTCATATTCCAAAAAAGGAACGATGGGGATTAACGGAATCCGGATTGCCACTACGGCTACAAATGACAATGCACAAAGCATGGCCATGATAGTTAGTTTGTTTGATTTTCTGCTCATATTCATGATACAGACCTCCTGAAAAATAAGTAACACCTGAAAGAGTGTCTTTCAGGTGTTAAAAATAGACAGGTGTATTATCATCATTTAACACATCTTCTTTCATCCAGACTTTACTGTCGGTATTGGAATCTAACCAATTCTGCGCTCTGAGCGCTCGCGGACTTTACCGCCGGTCGGGAATTTCACCCTGCCCTGAAGACATCTGTATGCAGTTGTTCTGAATGTATTATAACATTTTTTTTATTAAATGCAATATCTAGTTGCAATTTTTTTTACTCTTTGCTATAATAGCCGTCATGGGGGTATAGCTCAGCTGGGAGAGCGCTTGAATGGCATTCAAGAGGTCATGGGTTCGAATCCCACTATCTCCACTAAAACGGTAAGCCACAGGCATGGTTGCTTGTGGCTTAAATTAGGCTCTTTGTCAATAGTTGGGGTGGGATTCGTTTGAATCCCGCTCCATTCTTTGCTTAGAGCCATTTTTATGTCTTGTTCTACTGTATGCTGTTTTTGTGCATGCCAAATAAGCCTCCATATCCTGACCGTTTTTTCTATGAGGTACAATGAAGTATCCGGGTTCGAAACCGGTTAAAGTTTCGGATTCCATAAGAACTTCGTTTTAATACCTTAATCTTATTGTTAAATCCTTCTGTAACACCGTTTGTAATTCCATATTTAAAGGCATTTAAGATTTCCTTTTTCCAAGACTGAAACGTTTTTGCGCAACTCTCAAATTCTTTAATCCCGCACCCTCTGGCATTGGAAATCCAATCATCAAAATCCTGTTGTTGTCTACGATAGGATTCCATCTGGCAGATGTCATAGAACCATTCTTTCATCATATGGGCCAAGCGTAGATCATCATTATACTGTAGCATTAGATATAGAGCCGATCTGATAGACATCAATTAACTGAGCGAGACAGTGTCTCCGGCCTGTATAATGCCTGTAATTCCAAGTATCCTTGTTAGCCTCTATCCATTTGCTTACTTCTATGAAAGAGTATGATAGGCCTTTCTGAAGTAAATAGTTACGGAATGAAGAGATAGAAAAACTTGCACCTTGGGATAAAACAGTCCAAGAACTTTGCAAGAACAAAATGGAGTAAAATGCTTGCATTTTCGAATGCTAGCAGTAGGGTTCGGAAATAAATTTTGAGCTATACCCCGAGACTATGCGATTACAGAATAATCATAAGTTGAACACTCCTTTGTTTTATTATAGTATCACCTTAAAATCTAGAAAAAAGGGTATAAAATAAATTAGAAGAGAGATGAAAAATATATACTTTACCCTGTATTCATATACGTTTATCCAGGTTGTTAAAATAATATATTCCTGTAAAATAGTGATATATAATAATATTTCGCAATGCTGAGTAATTATTTTCAAACCCCACTTGGCTTATATTCTGTCACAATAATCATACTCATAATGGAATTAATATTTTGAATTTATTGAATTTATCTACATGTGGTTTATATTGAACCACCATATTTTATGATACCAGTTCTTCTTGTTAATGACCCTTCCCGAGCCTGCGTTGTAAGACCTGATTTCCATTGTCTCTAAGAGCAACTTTATTTTTTTAGGTACTAAGATTACTACCATTTTTTGAGATATTCTTTTATTTCGGAAACCAGTTTTGATTCATCTAATTTACACATAGCCTAGTAATGATAGGCATTACTATAAATTTCTAGGACCTTGTACATTGTTGGTGCTTTTGTACACAAACAAATGTGGAATATCATATCATTAAGTTATCTCTTTCTTCTAGTATACCAAGACTTAAAATATTCATAATTAGTTCATTAAACATCTATATATTAAGACAGAAGTTCTGTATGTTTTTATATTTAAAAAAAGGATGTAAGAACTGAATTCAAGTATTATCATATACTTTTTTCTGCTTTTTTATTTATATACCATACAAAGTTTAAGGTGTTTACAGAAAATGTCATTAGTTTTGTATTTATTAACCTCCATCTTTATTTCAAATGTTTTGCTAAAAGAATAATTCGAGCTAGATTTAGACGAAGTAGTGTGATTGACACTGTGTTACAAATATTGAATTTAGAGTGGACAAACCATAGAAGAGGATTATTAAATATGAATATAAAGTTAGAATATAATCTTCCCCCAATTATATCATTTTTACACCATGCTTATCCTTTAGGAATCTTTTGGGATGAAAATAACGACAACGTTAAGGCATGGTTTTGTATTAATTACAATTATCTTTTTTCAATAACTCAAGGAAAATATTTTTTTAATTTTTTAGTTAAGTATAATGATAACCCTTTTTTGTTTATAAAATATAAATTAGATCATGAGTTAAAAGAGCAATTACTTGATAAAGAACTTTCTGTGCTTATTCTTGAAAATTTATTACATAATTATTATATAGAATTGTTAATCGATGATTATCACCTTAGCAAATCTACTAGATATAAGAAAGTACATACTGTTCATGAAATATTAATTAACGGAATAGATACGATTAACAAAGTTTATAATGCATGGACATATGAAAATGGAATATACAAAGAACTTGAGATCTCATTCCATGAAATAGTTCCTTATTACAATAGCTTTTATTATGATGATAGTAATATTATAATGAAACTTTATTATCGGAAAGAAAGTATATTTACTTTTTCAAAAGAAGTATTTTTAATACAGATTAATAACTATGTTGAAAGTATAAATCCGTATAAATACATTGCTCCTTTTGGTGATTATGATAGATATAAAAATAGAGTATTTGGTATAAGCGCTTATCAATTTTTATTCGAGGAGTTCAAAATGAATATATGTAAAGGTGTTGATGTAAGATATCTAAGGGTTCTGTATGAACACTTTGCTTGTATGAAAATAAAATTAAAAAGTTTTGAACGACTGGATGTACTTTTTACACTGCAAAAAGAAACAATTAAGTTTTATAATTTTGCTGAAGTTGAAGCTAGATCAGCCCTAATGATGGGATTAAAATACAATATTAAACAACCTGTGGAAAATACTGAATATTTTTATAAAATCATTAATAAATTACATGATCTTATAAGTAAAGAGACAAGTGTTTTAACTCATTTTGTTAATTCTAACATGGATATTTTATATAATAAAAATATAGATTAAAATTAATAAAAGTACCAATAGAATCACTTGTAATTTTATACCTTGGGTTGATTTTAATCTTATTATTGGAAAGGTTTATTAAGTGCAACTCAATAAATTTATTAAATATTGAAGGAGATGTAAAAAATGAATTGGGAAGATGTATATGATCAAAATATATGGGAAGATAGAAAGGAGGCACCAGAACTTATTCAAATAAATAAATTAATGAAAATTAAAGAAGAAAAAATATTAGACATTGGATGTGGATATGGTAGAATCTCAATTCCTCTGTTTGAGAAGGGGGCAAATATAATTTGCATTGATTGCGTTGATGAACCATTACGTGTTGTTAAAACAAAATGTGATGGCAAAATTGAGACAGTAAAATGCAAAAGTGATAAATTACCTTTACCCGATAATATGTTTGATGGCATAATTGCAGTTAATTCTATTTATCATAATAATTTGAAAGGATTTTCTGATTCTATATTAGAAATGAATAGAGTTTTAAAAAATGGAGGCTGGTTATATTGTACTTTTCTTTCTACCAAAGACTATAAATACGGCCTTGGCAATGAAATAGAAAATAATGTGTTTATTTCAACTGAGGGGCCTGATATTGGTGTTCCTCATGTATACGTTGATGAAAGTACTATAAAAAGCTTATTTGCAAATTGGAAGGATATAAGTCTTAAAGAAGATATTAAACGTTTTGATAATGTTGAATCAGCTCATTTTGTATTAATAGCGAAAAAATAGTATTAGGTTACGAAGCAATTTGATATCAGCATGGGGCATAAAACTAATCACACATCCTTACAATTATTAAAGCCATAGGATCCTCTCTGAGCGTAAAGTTCTTAGAGAATTATAGGGAGGCAGCCTTGAGTAATGCGAAAGGAATGAATATAAATATGAAAGTAAATAATGCTGTTTATGATTCACCGGCAATGTTAGTTGAAGTAACTCGTAAATGCAATAATCACTGTAATTATTGTGCCGGTTGGCGTAATAACAAATTAATGGAAAGAGAAATGTTATCTACTGATATTTATAAAAAGATTTTTCAGGCTATGAGAAATATAAATTTTTCTCGTATCACTTTTACAGGCGGTGAGCCAACGATACGTAAGGATTTATACGATATAATTAATTGTGCCATTACATTGAATCCTAAGAAAGAAATACATATTCATACCAATGGAAGCTTAATACTTGAAAATAAACAAATTTGGACGTTGCCTATCAAAGCGGTAAAAATAAATATTAACACGATTGATAGAATTACCTATCAAAAAATTACTGGAAATGATGGATTAAATAAAGTTTTAAAAGGAATTGATTATCTTAGAGAGAGAGAAGTTCCATTAAGATTACATGCAGTTGTAAGTGAAGTAAGCTACGATTCTATGTTTCAATTGATAGACTATTGCATAGAAAATCAAATTGATTTAAAAATTTTTGAAATTGATACATCTTTATCATCATTCGATAAAAAACATGTTGATATGAAAAAAATCGTATCATTTATAGAAGAGAAGTCCAATAACCGCTTGGAATATAAAACACCAGGATTGCCTGTTATTTCATATTCGTTTGAAGGAGAAACCGAAGTACAAGTGGTCTTAGCAAATACCCCACAATATTCAGAAAAACTTTGTAAGAATTGCGAAAAATATGCATGTAATTATGGTCTTTATACTGCATCAATTAGTCCAGAGGGTTTTTGCTATCCCTGTCTTATTAATGAAAAAGCAGGGAGAGTAAAATTGAATCTTGAAGAAGTTGATGAGATGTATAATCAAATTAAAAAAATATATCATATAGTGAAAGAAAAATCATGAAATTAATAAAGTTTAAAGGAGATAAGGTAGCAGTAATTGATAAAGATATTAGCATAACATACAAAGAAATTCATAAAAAAATTATGAGTTATTCCCATATGTTAAAGGATCAATATCATATAAATAAGGGCGATAGAATAATCGTAAATATAAACAACTCAATTAGCGTTATTATCGCTTTGTACAGTATACTGAATATAGGGGCAACTTATATACCTGTAGACAAAAGTTTTCCGTTAAAAAGACTGCATTACATATGTAAGGATGCGAATGCAAGATTTATTATTAATGAAAATGGAATCGTGGCAAACCAAGAGTGGAAGCCTACTGTGGAAAGTGGCAATATTGCATATATTATGTATACATCTGGAACGACCGGTATGCCAAAGGGAATAAAAATATCAACTAAGGCCCTTGAAATTTTTTTGATAGGATTTACCAAGGCAGCCTGTTTATCACCTGAATATAGAAGTATGTGGATATCGTCAATATCCTTTGATATGAGCATTCTTGATATTTTTATTCCGTTATATATAGGGATGACTCTAACGGTATTTGATAATCATATTTTATCTATACGAAAGTTAGCAGATGAAATTTGCAAAAATAAAATTAATCTTATACATATGACACCGACTCGTGCAAGAGTTTTGGTTGAAATGGAAAAGAAACGAGAATGGTGTAATCACATAAAGTGTATTTTGTTAGGAGGAGAGGCACTATCTTCTGATATTGTTTCCGCATTAATGAAAGAAGTACCTGATGCGAAAATATATAATTGTTATGGACCAACAGAGACGACCGTTTATGCAGCTGTATGTGAAATAAAAAATCTGCAGTTTAATGTAGGACTGCCTATAGAAGGTTATACGATTGTCTGTATCAATGATAATAAAGTAGTATTGGATTATGAAGAGGAAGGGGAAATATTAATTTGTGGAGATGGCGTTGCAGATGGGTATCTAAATTTAGAAAAGATTGAAAAAGAAAAATTTATATCAATTATGGTCAATAATAAAATGGTAAAGGCTTATCGAACAGGTGATGTTGGAAAAATAAATAATAATGGGTCTATAGAGTGCTATGGCAGGAGAGATACACAAGTAAAAATTAATGGATATAGAATAGAATTAGATGACATTGCGAACTGTGTAAGAAATAATTGCACTATACAGGATGTAGCAGTCACGGTCTTTAATTCTGATGATATAAAAAAAGAATTAATCTTATTTGTGGTAACAAAGATGGAGGAAAGTTGTATACGTAATATATTGATGGTGGAACTACCGCCATACTTGATACCCAATAAAATAATTAAAGTTGATAGGATTCCAAAACTTATTAGTGGAAAAATCGACTACTATAGTTTAATAAATACTATGAAAAAGATGAGGTGTGGATATTGGTAGAACGTATTAAGGAGATAATAATTAATAGATATAGTAACTTCTTTCCGAATAATGAGTTAGATAATAATGAAAATTTTGTAAATTATGGATTTGACTCTTATTCTTTGACTGAACTTATAGTTTTACTTGAAGAAGAATTTAATGTGGAGATAAAAGATGAGTTTTTGCTTACTGAAAATATTAATACAATAGAGAAACTGGCAAAGGCTGTAGCCAGCTCGAAGGAACAATCAGTATTATAAATTTCTATCAGGAGAAAAATTAATGGCATTAAGAGAGTTGTGCATACATCTAACGCGTCAGTGCAATTTACGATGTGCTCATTGCTATTGCAATGCAGGTAGTGAGCATAAGGAATATATGAATATGGATATGATTTTTATGGCATTAGAGCAAGCGAAGAGTGCGAACGTAGTTCGGATCACCATCCAGGGTGGTGAGCCGTTTTTATATTCGGGTTTGGAGGAGGTTTGTAAAAAGGCTTATGAAATGGGATTCATGGTGGCAATACCAACTAATGGACAGTTTATAAATGATGAAAATGCGAAGTGGATAAAAAAATACGTTGATATTATATACATTAGCATACACGGTTTGGAGGTTTTTCATGATAAGTTTGTCTCTAAAAAAGGAGCTTATTCTCGTGCTATTGACTCAATAAGGGTATGCATAAATAATAATATCAGGTTTGGAATTTTAACATCTGTCTCGAGAGATAATATAAAAGATATACCACTTTTTTTAGCTAAATTAGATAACATAGGAGTACCATTAGTTGGCATATTAAAACATAGTGAAGTTGGACGGGGAAAAAATATATCTACATTAGGCATTAAAGAATGGGAAGAATTCTATCATAATATAAATAAAATTCAGTTAAATATGAAAGTGCGCTTTGAATCGACAGTTAGAAATATTGACTCAAAAATTACTATTTCTTGTTTAGGCATGGAAAAAAAGATTTGTTTTTTAGATGTAAATGGAGATATATACTTTTGTTCTTTACTTATGGATAATCCACAATATAAGTTCGGTAATATAGAGATATTATCTATAGATAAATATTTTCAACTAATAGGTTGGGAGTGGGTAGATAAGAATGTCACTAAAATGAAGAAATGTTTAAATTGTAATAAGAAAGAACAATGCCAGGGAGGTTGTGTGGCTATGCGTATAAGATTAAAGGAATGTGAATGCGGCAATTCTGATCCATATGTACCCAAATGCGTTTTATATCCGGATATAGACGTATACGAAAAGATATTGGAGGGGGGAATGTGAATAGACTAAGAGTTAATATAACTAGACAATGTAATCATAACTGCTCATATTGTTACATGAAGCAAAGTAATGAGGAAATTAATCTGGAATTGTTAATGAATAATGTTAAGGATTATCATGTAAAAAATATAAGTTTATCTGGTGGAGAACCTTTACTCTACAAGAATTTCAATTTGCTAATGGAACAATTAATTCAGGAAGATATGGAGGTACATATTGTAACTAATGGAGATTATATATCTGAAAAAGAGGATATTTTACAAATAGCAGTTAGTCATAGATTAAATTTACAATTTAGTATATCAATTGATGAAGAAGGTAAATGTAATTCCAGAGCTGTCAGAAAATTAGACGAATTAGGAATAAAGACAAATATTTTTTTATATCCATTGACTAATGAAAATATTATTCGAGATAAAGACGTTTTGTTTCACAAAGGAAGAGAGATCATTCTTCTATTTCCTGTTTCTATGGGAAACAATTCTGGAGTACACATAACCCCAAATGAATGGATAAACATAATTAATAAATGGAAGAAATATTTTGAAAATAAAAGTATAGTATTAAAAGCACAGACAGCTTTTAAAGATGTTGAGTCATATTTTAATAATGAAACATTAAAAGAATTTGACTATACTGGTGGCAAATTCTTGGATTGTGATGGTAAATTATATGATTGTTGTTTGGTTGCGGAAAAAAGTCATATTATGCAAAAGGAATACTGTTGTGACTCAAAATCTTGTCCGCTTCTGGAAAAATATAGTGAGTCTGGCTATAATACTACTTGTCCTTTTAACATAATTAGTATTATTCCTTGATAAAAGATAAAATAATAAATTATGGGGAGAAAGTGATGATAAAGAAAAAAGGGAAACTTATAGTAATATGTGGTATTGACGGCGCGGGAAAAAGTACACAGATTGATTTGCTTTTTCAACGTTTTATAAATGAAAGACGAACATGTGAAAAAGTAATCTTTACTCAAGCGGATTATGGAGAAAAAGCTAAATTAGTTCAAGACTCTTTAAATTGTGATTATGTTTTTACAAGAGCCAATATAAATTGGCAGGATATATATCCACTAATATATGATTTTGTATATAAAAAAGAGTTACAAAAAAAAGAGTTAGCATATGCTGTTTCTATGATATTTGCAGGTGGTTGTATTCAGATCTATAAAGAATGCATTGAACCATTACTAGATAAGGGTATAAACGTTGTGTTAGATAGATACTACTATGATGATATAATTTATAGAGGCTTTTGGGTGGAAGAATCATTTTTAGAAAATATGTATTCATCAGTAAAGCCTGGTGATATTAATATTTATATAAGCGTTGATAGTGATGTATTGTATAAACGAAACTGCCAGAGATTGGATGGAAAAAGTCCTTTATTAGCAGATAAAATGAATTATCGAATTTTGGATGATAAATTTAATGATTATATATTAAAATTAAATAATGGTTATATCATTGATGGAAATCGCTCTGAAAACATCATCAATGATGATATCTATAATTTAATATTTTCAACAGGATCATAAATTATTTTTATTGTTTTTAATAATATAGAAAAGTAGAATATGAAAGGAAAGTATGATTTTAATATCATACAGTATAAATATGATAAAAGAAATAACAAATGAACAGAATATGATTATTGCATTAAGTAGAGTAACATATACGTTAGAAAATAAAGAAGAAATAATTCAATTAATGAAACAAAAACTCAATTGGTTTAAGATTTTAGAATACGCAATTAGGCATAAAGTGGCTCCCTTAATGTATAAAAATTTGAGAGATATAGAACTATTAAAAGAAATTCCATATGAGATAGGCCGATTATTAAATACATATTATTATGCTACAAAAGAAAGAAATAAATATCTGGGAGAAGAAACAAATAAATTTATAAAATTATGTGACGAAAGTAATGTTAAATGCAGTATTCTGAAAGGTGCATATTTAATTCCTTGTGTATATAAAGATTTGGGCATAAGAACAACCCATGACATAGATTGTTTAGTGAGTAAATCTGATAAAAAAATAGTTACAAAAATCATGAATAGCATGGGTTATTATCAGGGAGAGTTCTCGGATGACAGAAAGACCTTTACACCAATTGATAGAAAAATTGAAATTCTATGGAATATGAGAATGCACAATTTCTACCCATATATGAAAAAAGTAGATTCACCTTTTGTTGATCTGGCAGTATTTGATATTTCTTTTGCATTAGATTTCAAATTAAAAACTGATTTGGTAACTGATATGCTAAATAATTTGGTATATAATCCAGAATGTAATATGCTTATGCTGAATAAAATTCATTTTTTTATTCATTTATGTAATCATCTGTATAAAGAAGCTACAACCACAATGTATATTTTAGAAAATAATGATTTAAACTTAATTAAGTTTTGTGATGTGCGCGAATATATTTTACAAAAAATGGATGAAGATTCTTTGAATGAAGCAATAGAGTTTACTAAAAAGAATGAAATTGAAAAATGTTTATATTTCTGCTTATACTTTTTAAAGGTAATTTATAATGATGGATATGAAGATGCACTGATTGAAAAGATAGGAGATATAAACGAAAAAGTACTTAATGAATTTGGGGAAGATGAATATAACAATCCTCAAATTTATATCAAAACATTTTGGGAAAGATTTTTTTCGTTTGATAATAGCGATGAAATTAAAGAAAAATCAAACTTTATCAGAAATAGAGCTGAGATAAATAAAGAAAACAATGAAATGTGATGATTAATAGCAGCGCAAAACAGGAGATATCATAATGAAGATGCGAAGACCAGGAAAAGTACAAAGTATATTAGAATTTTGTACTTTTAAAACCCCAATAATGATATTAGTTGTTTTTTTGGTTTTCTCTATATTATCTTTGTTCTTTATTAATAAGGCAGAATTAGTGGAATATGATATGTATGAAGTCCCGGTTTCATATGTAGAAAATAATTTTGTTCTATATATTCCAAATGTACCAGTAGATGATCTTATGAAAGAAACAACAGTGTATGCAGTAAATAATAAAAGCAAAATAGCTACTGCAATTTTAAAAGGAACAAGTTATTATCTACAAGAATTTCAAGAGCAGGATATTGTTAATGGTGAAATGGTAAAAATAAATATCAGGCCACACAAAAGAAAATTAATTAATTATTTAATTGAATACCTGTTTTATAAGAAAGCGTGAGGTATACATATCAATATGAGGTAATCTATGGAAGCAAGAGACAATTATGTGTTGCAGGTGATATTATTAGCAAAAAAATATTGGGGCTGCTTATTAGTTAGGTGCCTGGCGAGCGTTGGATTAGTGATTTTTGATATTTTTGTTCCTTTAATTATTTCAGTCCTTCTGGATCAGATTATTTATTTCAATAATAAAGCCTTTTTATTTATGTGCATTCCAACCATAATAATATTGATTTTTGGACATATCTTTATGATGTTTTTTGGAGTTGCAACGTGGGGATATCTTGAAAGTCACTTTATTGTTGAGTTAAGGGAGAAAACGCTAAAAGATATTCTTTATATGAGAGCCGAAAAATTCAACTCTTATACTGTGAGCCAATTGTTGCAGATTTTAAATGATGATCTGGGACAATTTATGCAAGTACTTATAAGGAATATATCAAATGCTGTAATTTATACCATATATTGTGTATTAATTCTCTATGCACTTTTTAGAGTTAATTATCAAGTGGCTTGTATTTGTATTATTATGATTGTCATAAATATAGCAGCAGGAAAACAATTTGGAAGAAAGGGGCGATTAGAGAAAAGTAAATATAGAGAAGAGATGGGCAAATATAAGGAATGGGTTATAGATCACGTGAGGGGGATGTATGAGATTGAAAATCTATGTATAAAAGAAAACGCAAGTGATAAGTATCTTGACAGATTAAAAGAATATACGTATAGGATTTTTAGAACAAATATTGCTGATAATATCTATCCAAATGTAAATGAAGCTCTTTCTGACATAGCAAGATTGCTAATTTATACAGTAGGCGCCTATCTGGTTGTTCAGAGCAGATTGAGTGTGGGAGAAATTATAGCGTGTATTAGTTATTATGGTTTATTGTATGTACATCTTAGTAAACTTTTAAATATAGCGTTTGATTATTCAGTAAGAAAGATACATATTCAAAAGGTCTTTTCTCTTTGGAACCATAAACCTGAAATATTGGATACTGGTGACAGATTGGATAGTATAAATGATCTTGAATTATATAAAGTTCAATTTTCTTATTGCCCAGAGAAGACTGTCCTTTATGATTTGAATTTAAGTTTAAAGAAAGGAGAAGTTGTAAATATTATAGGCTCTAATGGAAAAGGGAAAAGTACGATTACTTACCTATTGTATCGTTTGTATAGAGAACAAGAAGGACAAATTTTTATCAATGGAAAAAATATTGATTGTTATAGAGTAAGTGATATAAGAAATAATATTGGTATTGTGTCACAAAAAAGTGGCTTCCTCACTGGTAAGTTTATTGATGTACTAACTACTGGTTGTCAAGAACAAAAGTGTGAAAATGAAATAATTGAATTACTGGAAAAAATGAAGTTAATTAATAGAGTAAGACAGTTACCTAATGGAATTAATACATTTGTTCATAATTTTGATCGAGAATTTTCTGTGGGAGAAATACAGCGCATTACTTTAGCAAATATTTTATTAAGAAACTGTGAAATAGTTATTTTTGATGAAATTACTGCGCATTTAGATGATGATATGGAAAATTTAATTTATAATCTGCTAGAAAGTATTTTAAATAATAAGATTGTTATAAACATAACACATAAAAAGTTATTTACAGGTAAAAATGCCAAAATATATTATCTTTAAAAAATCAATTAAAGGATGCTGAAAAAATGATATCAATTTTAGCAAGGCTTAATCAAATATATAATAAAGTATATTTTTGGTTAATGGCATTAATACTAACTAAGGTTTTGCTCTTTTTAACAACAGTAATTATGCCATTTTTATATAACGATATAGTTGATAATGTAATGGTGAAAGAAGGAATAAACAGGCTATTTTATGATTCAATATTTATTTTTACATTAGTTATTGCAAAATGGTTATTTTCAATACTAGATTTATCTATTGCTGAAAAGTACAAAAAAATTTTTTTGAAAAACTCTGGCAAAGAGGTATGGAACCACTATTTTTATGTTTATAAAAATAAAAGTTTGGGTGATGCGGAAAGATTATTTGATAGAGATCTGGTAACAATTAGTGAATTTCTAAATAAGTATATTGCTGGTAACTTTATAGGAATTATTTCTATAGTAATATATTTTGTAATAATTTTTTTGAAACATTGGCTAATGTCGTTGATCATTCTCATAAGTATACCTATTTTTTTATTTTTAGTAATAAAGCTGTCAAAACTTAATCATACCATCAGTTTGACTAAAACAGAAAAGGAAAATAGAAATTATCATTACTTGGATAAGAAAATGTCAAATTGGTTACAGGTTAAGATGGCTTTGGATGAAAAGGGAGTGGAAGAAGCTTATAGTAAGAACATAAAAGAGATTGTAAGAGACAGAAATAAAATGTTAGTAATAAGCCTTACTATAGAATCTTTAAATTACTTAATGGATAATTTTCTATGTAAATTACTCATATATCTTTTAGGATCTTACTTTATTATTAAAGGTACAATAACAATAGGAACAGTTGTATTATTTGTTGCGTTCTGTGGCCAGATCTTTAAAAATATTGGAGAGATATCTAAGAAAAGTATAGATTTTTCTGAAGATAAGATATCACTCGAGAGAATTTTTGGAGTTCTTAATTCACAAATAAAAGAAAAAAATCAGTTTTTATGGAAGAATAAAATAGAGCTTGAAGGTGAGCAGTACGGAAAAGTGGAAATTTTTCATAACGATTTTGTTGGTATTATTGGTAAATCGGGATCTGGTAAAACAACCTTGATTAATTATATTCTTGGTAAAAAAAATAATGATCAAATTTGCGTGTATTATGATAAAACTTCTATAAATGATTTATTACAGTGTACTGATTTTTGTTCTAACTTATTAGATGTAAGTAATGGAAGTTATATATTTGATATAACGGTATATGAAAACCTATGTTATGTGCATACATTAACAAGTTTGGAAATTAATCAATTGTGTGATGTTTTTCACACGGATATCTATTTCTTCAATAAAAAAACTGGTAAAAATGGCAGTTTCTTATCGGGAGGTGAGAGGCAGGTTCTATTGATGATGAGGGCTTATATAAGTGAATTTGATACAATTATACTTGATGAGATAACATCGGCACTTGATAAGGACAGATTTCTGATTTTTAAAAATATAATAGAGAACAAATGGAAATATAAAACTAGAATAGTGGTTACCCACGATGAGAATTTAGTAGAAAAAGCAAACAAAATATATAGAATAAATGGGGGAAGAGTCGAGTTAATTTCTGCTCGATAAAATTATATGAAGTGGAAAATTGGTTGGGGTACAATGTTAAACTGCAATATGAATTGTCAGTTTTGTTATAGTAAAAAAACTAGAGACGAAGTTAAAAATTTAAAATTAGTAGATTGGATAAATTTTATTGACTCTAATAATAAATTCATAGATGAAATTAATTATGGAACAGGAGAAAATACTCTTTCAAAGGATTGGTTTACTCTTGTTAATTATATTCGTAAAAATTACCCTGATATTAAACAGGCATTAACAACAAATGGATACTTATCTGAACAAATAACACTAAATAAAGAATTAGAACAAATATTTGCTGATAGTATTGACGAGATTGATGTTTCCCTGGACTTTGCTGATAGAGAAAGACACAATTTATGGCGCGGGCAGCCCATGGCATATCAATGGGCAACAGATACTTTGGAGATATGTAATAAGATGAATAAAAATACAACAATTGTATACATAGGAACCAATGAAACCTGTGAAATAAATAATCTGGAGAGACTGTTTGAAATAAGTAATGATAAAAATGCAAAATTGCGTATGAATATATATCGTCCAACCGATGGCATAAATGAAAAAACTAAAGAATTCTTTCTGTCATATAGTAAATTGAAGGAAGTTATATATTATGTTTATGATCGGCATAAGATTTTATCTTTATGTGATCCTTTATTAGCTGCGGTATTTACCAAGACATCAAAACGTGAGGACCCATCAGGTAATAATAGTATACGTATACTGCCTGATGGAAGTATTACACCTTCTACATACCTTATATCCGAGAATTTTAGAAAAGAAAATATTCTTAATTCGGATTGTTTAAAAAATATAGATAGAGAAGAGGTTTTTAGGAATGTTTTCTTAAATGTTTTACCACAAGAATGTAAAAATTGTATGTATAGAGATAGATGCAAAGGAGGAGTGATGGATAGAAGATATCTTTGGTATGGCAGCTTTTTAAAAAGAGATCCATATTGTCCATTACAAAATGGAGATAATCTAGAGATTAGAAAGATAGAAATATATAATGATAAAAAATTCACATCTATTCATGACGGATATTTGCCGACAATTTTCTTTAAAGCCTAATTGAAAGAGAGTACTTCTTTGGTTGAGACTTAAAGTCATTATGTAATTCTGCGTTTATATTTGGATATAATGATATAATTGAAGCTTTTTTCTAACCAGCGCTATCTTATATATTCAGAGAAAGTAGTTGAATGGATGAATTAGTTTGAATTGATTAATAAGAAAGGGAAGATAATACAAGTTATATATCTTAATGGTGATAGTATGCAAATACGTCTTCCGGTTGAGTACCCTCCTATAACATCGTATCCATATATAGCCAATTCCTTATCGATCTTATGGGCAAAAAAAGAAAAGGTCCTTCCATGGATTTGTGATCATTATATGCAATTGGTAATCAGGCCCAAGCATTCAGGAACCAGGTCAGATTTTTATGAAAATGCTGATATGGGCAGTTATATAATTCCAGGAAATTTTTGCCCATTCCTTGCGTGGTTAAGAAATAATCAAACAACAGCTAATTTTTATAAATTTACGGACTATATTGAATATCAAATTTCACATGGTTATTATTTAGAAGCTTGTCTAGATGTTTTTTATTTGAGCTGTTCGAAAAAGTTTAAGAATAAGCATTTTATTCATCAGACTTTTATATATGGATTTGATAGTGAAAATAAATATGTTTTTATTTCGGATTTTTACGATCATGGCAAATATAGTCGTAAAGTTGTAAGCTATGATGAAATTAACAAAAGCATTGAAGGAATAGATTTTTTAATTAATCTTTATAAATATGAAGATTTTGACTACAAAATAAATATGAATTTATTAAAAGCGACAGCAGATGATTATATCAATGGTAGAGATAGTATGAATAAGTTTCAATATTCTTATCAGAGTTTTAATCAAGATATAATATTTGGAATCAATTATTATAATTATTTATTAGATGTATTTATTAAAGAAGAACCTATAGATGTGAGACCGTTTCATGTATTATATGATCATAAGATTTTAATGAAGATTAGACTAGAATATCTAAAGAAAATAGAAAAATTTGATGATAGTGATATTGATAATATTATTAAACTTAATAATTCTTTAATTGAAATGTCCTATATATTAAGAAGCTTGGTTATAAAATATAATATTACTCATAATTATGATATTAAGAAAAGAATAAGCAAAAAATGTTCTTCTATAAAGGAATACGATTGCCAAATGTTTATTAAATTATTAAAATACCTATCCGAATAAAGAACATTCTTACTTATGTTAATAAGCTATATTATTTTTCATTCGGATAGGTGTTAAACAATAAGCCGCATCCACTTATTATAGAATACTTAAAATCGGAAAGAGATAATAAAAATAAAATATAATTTGCCCAATTGTTTATAAAGCAGCAGAAATCCGTCTTCCTCCCAAAGCAAATCTTTAATCCGGTCGAAGCATCTCCCACAAAACAGGAAAAGGTACCCGGAACGAATGGATCCAGCTTAAAATGTTCCTTAACGATTAAGGAAAGACCATCTATGCCAAGCCGTAGATTTGTGTAGCCATAGACGCAATTCCCAATACGAAGGTTTGCCTCCGGTCGTTGTATATAAGAGATAGTTGATAAGGGTACATTTAGTTCAACAAAGGTTTGTGCAGGAGAAAGGGACGGTTACAGTTCCTGAAAGACTTGTTCTCTGACACGACGCTGACAATAATAGAATTGATTCTCGTCAATTCCATTTGCAGTTATCCAGGATTTCTTAGATAATCCGCTGCTGTTACATTCTCGGATAATGGAAGTCCATTGGGCAAGCCGCATTTCATGTGAAATTTTATCCATATATTAAGTACCTCCCAAAAGCATGTAGTTTTTTAAAGCAATAGCCATTATCTCAAAAAAACTAACTAGGAGCTAGGTACTAATGTTTTACCGTTTACGTGAAATTAGTATCTGTTATGTCTCTTTATCTAATTGGTAAAGTTCCCCGTTTAAGTGCAGAAACCAAAAAATCAGGTTCTGCCCTTTAAAGGTTACCAACATATTTACATCGGTTTTATGAGTTTTACGGAACTTAAAATGCTCTCTATTATTGATCTGTTCTTGTCCCCTTGTTAAATCCGTGAACTTCACAGTAACAAAGATATTTAAGCTTTTCTATCTTAAAATATGAGTTTGCCAAAACTTTTGGGATTGCTTTCATATCTTCAAGTATACGATTGATTTCTTCTTGTGGAAGATCATCCCAAGGGACTAAATTAGGATGAGTTTTATTCTGCTCATCAATAGTTAATCCATAAGTCCATCCCTGCTCTTTTTTTTCAAGAGACCAGCGCTTATGTTCGTAATCAGCTAAAATATACAACTCCCTTTCAGAAAACTCTACTACTTCAGGCTTTTCTAAAACGGATATTACATCATAATCTATTTTGTGTAATGAATTAGGTATATGCAATGCTTTATTTCGCATAGAATTTTTGTATGCATCATCCAGCTCATCCCATGTATGCATACAAGTTAATTCTAAGCTGCATTTTTCCAGATTCAGTTCTCTATAACTGTTATGAAGATCTTCGGCAAGCTTTTCTGTTTTTTCACAGTAAAATGTATCCTGCATCAAATGACGCAAAAATTCTTCCTTATCCACATGCAGATTGAGCTGTTCCTTAGAGGGAAGATGTGATTGTTCCCATTTCTTTGCACTGCTTAATGTACTCATTTCCATGATGGCTTCCATGGATCTGGTTTCATGCTTGTACCTGTCAACTTTCAGCATGGCTCGTACGATTCCATTATCAATTTGAGCTTCTCCTTTGTCGTTGATAAGATGAGGTGTTTTACGTACCAGCATGGAGCGTAATAACATTGCTCTGCGGATGATAAATAATTGATCCCAATCTTCATCTGTTTGATTAGGACCAAGAATATTTACATAACCCCTCAGTCGGCTAATAAAGTCTGGTCCCTTAGTATTCTGGAAATCTTTCATAAACTGTTTATATTCATCACCATCTATTATTTCTTCACCACAAAATTGTTTGAAAGTACTGCTTGTACCACCGGCAAATACGAAAATTGCTTTCCCGATCGGATGAATAGAATCTCGTTCTCGAAAGACGCCATCCTGCATAGGTGCCAAGAAATACTTTAGCCAACCAAATTTTCCCTGGAAGAAAGAATCAAATTCATCGAAAAAAACAAGCGGAAGCTTTCCCATCAATGACAGATCTCTTACTCTTTGAAAAGCCGCAATCAAATCAGTAACAGAACCAAATTGAGATAAATTAAAATCAATTTTCTCAATTAGGTTTGGAGATATGCTTGAAGCCACTTCTGTAATACCAAAGGATTTCCCTGATCCTGGAGTACCAAAAACAGCAATGGAAAGAGGGCGATTTACCTTCGTGGTAGAGATATACTCTGTCATCAAATTTTTAATACTGTGATATGCCTCTATTTCAGTTCTGTCCACGACTTTCAAATTTCCGAATTCTGCAATAGGTATGAACCGAAGAGCACTTTTTTCACCGTTCTTGACAATATCATATGCTATATCAGATAAATTTGTTGAACTTTTATCCTTTATAATGTACCAGCAGGACTGACAGTTAGGGTTATTAGAATTACGAATTAGTACATCCTGTATGTGTTCTTTGTAAATAAAATCATGTTCCTTTTCTGTAAAAATTGATGGATTAGGGAAAGGATTAACTTCAATATTTTCTCCGTACCCCAATGAAAAATATTTCTGAGCCGCAACAATTCCTTCGCGAATCCCATAATCTAGACTATTGAATTTGTTTCCAGGATTTGTTTCTGAAACAATTGCTCGTGCAAGTCCGGCTACAAAGCAGGAAGTTAATCCATACATTTTACCGTTATTTTCCTCGATAAATTCTCCTTCAAACTTATTTGTTAGAAAAAATAAACGAGATTGAGAGGTTTCACCGGTTTTTTTGTAATAGATAGCCCCTTCCAACCCGAACGGTATGATTAAGTAGTGACAATTTGATAAAAAATTCAGATTAGGATTATTGTTAATTTGCCATACAAAATCTAACGCTGTTTTCTCCCAGGAAAGGCCTCGACTTATGTTGACTCCTTGCGAGCGAAAATCGTCTCCGTTAATAATAACTATGGTATTTTCTATATGATTTTTTAAGACATGCTTCCAAAGCGGGCTAGAGAAATTTGCGCTATTTGTTTTATATAATATGATCGGTGATCTCTGATTTGATTTTATGGCTAGTGGCCAAAATTCTTCATTAGAATTAAAGCCGTTATTTTCATCATCTATTATAACCAGGTCAGAATTTGCATTATCGTTTAGAATAGGAAGCAACGTAGGTGTACCGAAAGAAGGTCCGGTGTATCCTAAAAATTGCTTTACCCTGTAGGTCTTATTATTTTTCGTTGCATTGACGGGGAAAAGATCCATTTCCATAGATGAACGAAGAATATCTTTGTGTAAGCGGTCTTCAGCTTGTAATTGTGGAGCTAGTATCGTGGCAGAGGTTGACATAGATACGAGTTTTGATAACAATAGTGCTCCACCATCTTTTAAAGTGCTGTGAACATAAGGATAATGTTGCCAGCTCAGACCTTTGGTACATTTTTCATGAGTGCTCCATTGAAGCTGTTGGATACTGATATCACCGGCTACACTGATTAATTTATTATTTTTGCTCATATTTTTAATCCTTTTACTAGATAATATTTTTCTTAAATGTATGATTTTAAGTTACAGTTAGTATATAACAAAAAGACTGGATTGCAAAATTGTTTTTACCAAAATCCCTCACGCAAATAAAATGAGTGAGAGATTAAAGAATTGATACAAGTTTATCTGACTGGAAGGAGCAATAAGTATGATGGACAAAGAATGAGATATTTATGCGTACCAATCATCTTGAAAGATGGAAGCCAACCCCGTACATAACGTATGGAATAGCCGATTTTATATATTCCTCTGGTGGTACATTGTTATTGTGTTGCCAATCAACCGAAGCCCCGAAAATTCCCCAACTCAACATGACTGCTTCGATTCTTATAGATTCATCGCTGACAGTAGAGTGTTGCTTTAATAACATCTGGTAAAAAACATTTTCCAGTTCTTTTTGTATAATTGCTTCAATTGTTGTTTTAAAAGTCTCGAAGCCGCTTCGGCATTGCTTTGATAAAGTCGATTGAAAATTTACGATAGACAGGAAAACATTAATGATCGTTGTTGGGTTCAGTTCTTTGTACTCAACGATTTCATTATACACGGTGGTCATAAATTTTTCTTTCAGTACTTTATCCAATAAATCATATTTATCGCTGAAGTGATAATAAAAAGTGGCACGATTTACTGTAGCTTCTGCCGTAATATCATTGATGGTGATATCCTTAAATTCTTTTTTCTTTAAAATGTGAATAAATGCATCCATGATTAATTTACGTGTACGAATAATGCGCGGATCTATTTTTGCTTCAGCCATAAGAAAACCCTCATTTCTTTCATTTTTCTATACAACATTAACGTTATGTTGGATATACTACAAATTTTTAAGATTGTTGGTTGAACAATCTTTGAAATATATTATAATTCAACTATACAACATATGTAGTATAAACGAAAGCTGATAAAAAAACAAGATATCTGCAGTTGAATATAACTGATTCGAAAGCGAATAAATAGACTCAGAAAAGAAAGATACTTAATTTATCAAATATTACAATTATAGGAGGTTATTTTTATGGCAAATGTATTATTCGTCAAAGCTAACGACAGGCCCGCAGAACAAGCGGTCAGCGTCAAAATGTACAATACTTTTTTGAAAACGTATAAGGAGTTACATCCCCAGGACACCATCAGAGAACTCGACCTTTTTAGCGTAGAGCTGCCATATTACGGTAATGCAGCCATCTCGGGACTTTATAAAGCAGCACATGGATTGGAAGCCAATACCGAAGAACGGCAGGCTGCGGACATTGTGAACCACTATTTGAACGAGTTTCTGGCCATGGACAAAGTCGTTATCACATTCCCCTTGTGGAACTTAACGGTTCCCGCCCCGCTCATCACTTATATCTCATATTTGTTGCAAGCAGGGAAAACGTTCAGATACACAGCAGAAGGCCTGCCAGAAGGACTGGTTAGCGACAAAAAAGTTGCCCTCCTCACTGCACGCGGCGGAGACTTTTCATCGGAATTTGCGGCCCCGTTGGAGATGAGTTTAAACTACGTCAAGAACATACTTGGAGTATTGATGGGCATTAAAAACCCTGGGATTGTCGTAATTGAAGGACACGCCAAATATCCGGACCGCGCTGCTGAAATTATCGAATCCGGATTGAGCAGAACGGCTGAACTGGCAGCAAACTTTTAAAAAAGTACAACATTAAAGGGGAAGAGGTCTATAAACATCATCATTTTTGGAGCGAGCGGTGCAATCGTTCAACATCTTTTTCGATTAAAGGAGATATTTAGATGAGCAAAACACTTATTATTTTTTATTCAAGGACTGGAAATGTCAAACTACTTGCGCAAAAGGCAGCACAGCTCTTAAGTGCAGACGTAGAAGAACTAAATGACAACTCAAAATGGTCTGGGATTGTGGGGGGTGCCAGACGTTTTCAACGTGCGCTCACCAAAGGAGATACAACTCTTTCCGCTACCAAGTATGACCCAAAAGAATATAACAAAATTCTTGTATTCACGCCTAATTGGGGGCCTGCCCTGGCTCCGGCTGTCAGAACTTACTTGAAGCAAAATAAAGATGCAATATCAGAGCTTAGCTTGGTTGTACTTGGCGCGTTTTCAGATGCCAGCGGGGCGAAAGAAGAAGTGGCGGCTATGGGATTTAAACTGAACAACGTTTTAGGACTTCTTGATAAAGGACAGACAGGGAAAGAAACAGGAGAGCTACAAGGAGAAAATCTTACAAAACTACAAGAGTTTATTAAAAGTATTTGAACTAAAACATAACAGTTGATGGTAAGAGTTAAGAAAGGAGTTCTATGAATATGAAAATAGAAATTTGGTCTGACATTGCGTGTCCGTTTTGTTATATCGGCAAGCGACGCCTGGAAATAGCATTGGAGCAGTTTGAGCATAAGGAGGATGTCAAAATCGCTTTTCGTAGTTTTCAGTTAGACCCTTATGCGAAAAAGAATACCGGCATGGATATTCATCAGGTATCATCTTCCAAGCATGGTATACCATATGAAAAAGCAAAACAACGGAATAATCAGCTCGCACAGCAAGCGAAAGAAATTGGACTGGATTATCATTTTGATACATTAATACCCACCAATTCTTACGATGCAATACGCCTTTCGTATTATGCAGAAGAAAAAGGCAAAATGAAAGAAATGATGGAACGCCTTATGAAGGCATATCTGGTAGATTCACTGGATATTGGCGATTATGCCACTCTTGCTGGATTGGCAGGTGAAATAGGGCTTAATGAGAAAGAGGCTTTGGACGCTTTAGAAGGCGATCGGTATAGCGAAAATATTGCAAGAGATAGGGCAGATGGATTGAAAATCGGTATTCAGGGCGTTCCCTTTTTCATTATAAATGACAAATATACCATCACTGGAGCTCAACCTAGTGAAATTTTTTTAGAGATACTACAAAAGGTATGGAAAGAAGACTATGACAATGCTAAGACCAAAGAGAATAAATCTGGACCATCGTCCGATGAGTATTGCTCTGATGGAATATGCAAATTAGATTAATGTATAGTATCATATTTAAATATTACACTAATAGCAAAACAGGACAAATCATGGATGTTACATAATTTGTCCTGTTTTCTTATGCTTTTTTTCGGGTTATGAAAACAACATATAGTATTATATAGAAAAGATATAGCATAAAGGAATATTTGCAAGTTTACAAAACAAAATATTCTCCTTTTTAAATAGTATAAGCGCTTATAAATTAAACAAAGTTTTATCGTTTCGCAAACGCCTAATAAACAACCAATAAGAAAGGAGAAATAAAAATGGAATCAAAAACCTTAATAAAAGAAATAAGCAGGAAATTTAGACGAACATTTTCCATACTCGCTGTAAATCTTGCTGTACTTCTCGCAATACCTGTATCCTCAGTGGCGGCGGAAACACTCCCAATCTCTCCGCCATCAGGCTATGACCAAGTCAAGAGCAACATTCCACACGGTCAGGTCAGCTATATTACATATCAGTCCACGGCGACAAACAGCCAGCGGAGGGCGAGAATTTACCTGCCGCCAGGATATTCAACGAACAAAAAATACAGCGTCATGTATTTATTGCATGGCATTGGCGGGAATGAAGACGAGTGGTACAACAACGGCGCACCCAATGTCATCCTTGACAATCTTATTGCTGCCGGTAAAATTCAACCCTTTATCCTTGTATTACCAAACGGAAATGCAACGGGAAATGGAATAAGGGATGGTTGGGAGAATTTCACGAAAGATTTGATCAATTCTCTTGTACCCTATATCGAATCACACTATTCCGTGTATACGGATGCCCAGCACCGGGCGATTGCCGGCCTTTCACAGGGTGGCGCCCAATCGCTGAATATCGGGTTGCCAAACGCAGATAAGTTCCCCTATATCGGTGGCTTTTCCTCCTCGCCCATCACCAAACAGGTTAACCAGCTGTTTCCTGACGGCGGGACAAAGGTTAAGGCGAATTCAAAACTGCTGTTTCTCTCATGCGGAACCTCAGATGGACTTATATCCAATAACAATCGGGTAAGAGATTATTGCAAGTCCAATAATATTCGCTACACTGAATGGCTTCTCCCAGGTAAAGGCCATGATTGGAGCGTGTGGAAGCCAAGTCTGTGGAATTTTGCCCAGATGGCGTGCTCAGCAGGATTTACGGATCAGAACACCCCAACACCAACCCCTGACCCGAGATCGGCCTTTACGCAGATTGAAGCGGAAAGTTTCGATAACCAGCAGGGAATCCAAACCGAAACCTGTACCGAAGGTGGGGAGAATGTCGGATATATCGAGAATGGGGATTATGTTAGTTACAGCAATATCGATTTCGGCACCGGTGCGGCAGGCTTCCAGGCCAGAGTAGCCAGTTCCACCAGTGGTGGTAATATTGAGATCAGGCTGGATAGTATTAACGGCACTTTAATTGGGACTTGTCCGGTTGCCGGAACCGGTGGCTGGCAGAATTGGACCGATGCAAAGTGCAATGTCAGCGGGGCAAGCGGAAAACATGACGTATATCTGAAATTTACAGGCGGAAGCGGATACTTATTCAACCTCAACTGGTTTAAATTTACGGCGCAATACAGTATGGAAAGCCTGGGGGTTGTAAACGGACAAGGTCTCACTCTTACGTCTGAACAGACACCCGAACCGACAACAACTCTAACATCAAAAGCAGGCAAATTCCACTGTTTTCTGTTATTAGGTCAATCCAATATGGCAGGTTATGCTTTGGCGCAAGCCTCTGATAAAGTGGAAGATCCCCGCGTACTGGTATTGGGGTATGATAATAATGCTGCACTCGGACGGGTAACCAATAAGTGGGATGTAGCATGTCCGCCTCTTCATGCTTCCTGGCTTAATGCGATCGGCCCTGGGGACTGGTTTGGCAAGACAATGATACAGAAAGTTCCGGCTGGTGATACCATCGGATTGATACCCTGCGCCATCAGCGGCGAAAAGATCGAGACATTTATGAAGTCGGGAGGCACCAAATATAATTGGATCCTCAACCGTGCAAGACTTGCACAGCAAAATGGAGGCGTTATTGAAGGCATTATTTTTCACCAGGGCGAATCCAACAGCGGCGACCCAAATTGGCCCGGCAAGGTAAAAACACTGGTGCAAGATCTTAGAAAAGATTTAAACCTGGGGAATGTTCCTTTCCTCCCCGGTGAACTGCTTTACAGCGGTCCTTGTGCAGGTCACAATAAGTTGGTGAACCAGCTGCCTTCCCTGATTCCGAATTGCTATGTAGTCTCTGCAAGTGGTCTGGTAGTAGACCCTGGTGATACACAATACCGTCTTCATTTTAGTCATGATTCATCAGTTACCCTGGGCAAGCGATATGCTGAAAAAATGATTCAAGCCCTTGGCTGGTGAGTTGGCATATAAAAACTATGATTTTACCGTCTTTAAAAAGTACTTGCTGAGCACAATTTCGAAGTCACCTCATATACTATAAAGATACGTAAAAAAATCAGGAGGAAACGGGTATGTTAAAAAAGAAGGCTTCCCCAAAAAGTGTTTCATTAATTCTCTCTTTGATAACTGTATTATGCAGCATATTCACGTTTACTGTCTTTCCAATAGCTGCATCCGCTGGGACTCAGGCAACCTATTATGTTTCGCCGACAGGAAGCAACAGCAACTCAGGAACGCTTGCAGCACCCTTCCAGACAATCGAAAAGGCGCGGGACGCTGTACGCATGATCAATAGCAATATGACCGGAGATATCTATATTTATTTGCGGGGCGGAAACTATAGTATCACCAATACCGTTACTTTCGGACCACAGGATTCGGGAACAAACGGATACAGGATCTATTACCAGGCATACCCGGGTGAAACGCCTGTCTTGAATGGTGCAACAAAAGTTACAGGCTGGACTCAGCATAGTGGCAATATTTATAAGGCTGCGCTCAATCGTTCGACCAAATTGAGAAACCTTTATGTAAATGACCAGAGGGCCTCGATGACCAGCAAAACAGTTACAGCCCGCGGAGGGTACGGGACTTATTCCGTAACTGCAGGACAGGCCAGCTGGGCATGGACAAGCGGTAGTAAGAGTGATGGGGTTCAGTATAATACATCGGATGTACCGGCAATTGCCAGCAACAAAGATGACCTTGAGATCGTAAACGGTACTACCTGGAATGAGAATATAGTTTGTACCAGGGATGTCATTACATCCGGCAGTAACAGAGTGCTTCTTTTACAGCAGCCTTATGGGGCGATAGCACAGACTCCGGGGTGGGGTGCAGCCTTTAGCGCTTCCGGTACCCATACGATCTATAATGCCTACGAATTCTTGAATTCTCCTGGACAATTTTATTTTGACAAGACGGCTAAAACGCTTTATTACTATATCCGTCCAGGAGAGAATATGGCCACTGCCGATGTAGAGGCTCCTGTTGTAGAGAAGCTGATCGACATTGCAGGGACATCAACGACTAACAGGGTCAAAAATATCACCTTCCAGGGCATTACTTTTGAAAATACGGATTACAGCCTTGTGAATGTTGCAGGCTCACACGGTAAATCCACCTGTCAGGCTGCACAGGCATTTATCGCTTTTTATAACGACAATTGGCACAACACCAAGTATGATCTTGTTGATACATTGCCGGGAATGATCAACGTAAGCAGCAGCGATTCCATCAACTTTATAAGAAATACAGTGAAGCACAGCGGCAATGATGGAATTACCATGGTAAACGATGTTATAAATTCCAGTCTTATCGGCAACTACATCACGGACATCACATCAAGCGGCATCACGGTAGGGCATCCGCAGCATGTTTATATCGGAGACGGTGGAAACCATGCAAAATATGCTCCCGGAGTAGAAGGGGTTTGTAAAAATAACACCATCAACAATAATTTATTATACAACATAAGCACGTCTCACGGATTTGGGGGATGCGCCGCCATTACGGCTTACTTTGTGGATACCATCAAAATAACGAATAACCATGTTCAATCAACAGCATACAATGGGATCCATTTGGGATGGGGCTGGCGTAATTTTACTGACTCCACTACCTGTAAAAACAACACAGTAAGTAATAACCGAATTATTAATACCTTAACCAGGCTTCATGACAGCGGAGCCATCTATACCATCGGACAGATGCCGGGCACGAACATTAACCAGAACTATGTCAGGGGAATTCCTCCTGCAACCTCCGGTCCGACCTATGGTTTGCATAACGATGAAGGAACTGCTTATATCAATGAAAACGACAACGTACTGGATATTGATCCGGGGGTAAAGTATACCATCAACTGTGAGGATTTTGGAGAAAAACATGATTTAACCATACTTCGGACCTATGCTACCGTAAGTAAAATGGGCGTTAATCCTCCAAACAGTAAAATTGATCCCCCAGTTGTCGTACCGGATAACGTATGGCCTTTGGCACAGTACACCACCTGTCTGAATTCGGGAATCCAGGAAGCCTATAGGGATATTATCCCGGCAAACCTTCTTTCAACACCGGATTATGTGTTCCCCGCAAGTTGTGCTGCTGCAGCCGGAACCGGCATGAGTATAAGGAGCAGCGGAAATTCTTCAAATACGGTATGGTTTGCCCCGGCCGGAACAACCAGTTTTGCGGAGGGATCTACGATGACGAAAGCGGAAGGAACTGCCACAACGATCACTGCCCCAGCCGCTGCCGGTACGTACCGGTTGTGTGTAGTAAATTCACAAGGCATGAAGATGAGGGAATCGGCGGCACTGCTCCGGGTAAGCGGATCGTCTTCACAGATTGAAGCGGAGAGTTTCAGCAGCCAATCGGGCATTCAAACGGAAACCTGCAGCGAAGGAGGACAGAACATTGGGTATATTGAAAATGGGGATTATGCCGTATACAACAATATCAATTTTGGCACCGGAGCGGCAAGCTTCCAGGCCAGAGTAGCCAGCGGTGCCAGTGGAGGGAATATTGAGATCAGGCTGGACAGTCTTACTGGTCCTTTAGTAGGAACTTGTTCTATCACCGGAACTGGCGGTTGGCAGACATGGGCTACCAGAACCTGCAGTGTCAGCGGAGCAAGCGGCACTCATAACGTATACTTGAAATTTACCGGTGGGAGTGGTTACTTATTCAATATAAACTGGTTCCAATTTACCGGGGGAAGATAGTGTACTCGAATCATGTTGCCGTGTATCCCGTTTGGGATACCGGCAATATAAAAGAAAGGGGAAATAAAAAATGAGATTAAAACAATTAGTGAAAGAAATTGTCAGAAAAATAGTACCGTCTTTTTTCACTTTTGCAGTACTTTTAACAATACCTGTAAACTCAATGGCGGCGGAAGCGCTCCCAACCATGCCGCCGGCAGGATATGACCAAGCCAGGAATAACATTCCGCACGGGCAGATCAACAGTATTACTTATCAATCATCAGCAACAAAAAACCAGAGGAAGGCGAGAATTTACCTGCCGCCAGGATATTCAAAAAGCAACAAATACAGCGTCCTGTATTTATTGCACGGTTACGGCGGAAGTGAAGGGGATTGGTTTACAGGCGGAGGCGCAGCCAATGTCATTATGGATAACCTTATTGCCGATGGCAAAATTCAGCCATTTATCATTGTAACACCAAATGCTAATACATCGTCAATATCTGATAGTAAGCTTCCGGATGATATACTCAACAGCCTGATACCATACATCGATTCACACTATTCCGTTTATACTGACCGCCTTCACAGAGCAATTGCCGGTCTCTCGTATGGTGGTCCGCAATCATATAATATTGGGTGTACGAATATGAACAAATTTGCCTATGTCGGAGGTTTTTCAGGCGGCGGACCTGTTGCCTATCCGACCAGCAAGTTGTTTCCAGATCCTGCAGCTACCCGTCAGCAGATGAAGCTATTGTTTCTTTGCATTGGAACCAATGATAATTTATCTTACAGTGACGGCATAGCTAATTTTTGTAAGAGCAATAATATCCCTTGCACTTATTATAAAATTCCAGGAAGAGGCCACGATTGGACAGTTTGGAAACCAAGTCTGTGGAATTTCTCGCAAATGGCGTTCGCAAAAGGATTTACGGATTATGGTACCCGAACCTTTACTTCAACGCCTGGCCCAGACTCGGCATTCACGCAGATCGAAGAAGAGAATTACGATAACCAGTCTGGAAACCAAACCGAAACTAGTAACGAGTGTGGAAATTAACATATTAATTGGAGGTAAATTTATGAAAAAAGTATGTAGAGTTGTAGCTTTTTTGTTGGCTATTTCGCTATTTCATTCAACAGAGTGTTATGCAGACAATCCAATGGTACAAACGAATTATACTGCGGATCCTGCCCCTATGGTCTATAACGGGACCTGCTATTTGTATACCACTCATGACGAGGATACCATCGTCAATAATTTTTATACCATGAATGACTGGAGATGCTATTCATCCACCGACATGCAGAACTGGACGGATCATGGATCACCGTTGTCTTACAAAACATTCAGTTGGGCACAAGGCGATGCATGGGCTGGCCAGGTTATCAACAGGAACGGGAAGTTTTATTTCTACGGTCCGATGACCCGGAAAAACGCCGGGGGCGCAAGGGTAATCGGTGTAGCAGTATCAGACAACCCGACCGGGCCGTTTACCGATCCGATCGGAAAACCTTTAATCACCAATAACGGGGCGCAGGATATCGACCCTACCGTATTCATTGACGACAACGGACAGGCGTATCTCTACTGGGGGAACGGTAACCTTTATTATGTGAAGTTGAATCAGGATATGATTTCATATTCAGGCGGTATTGTCCAGGTATCTCCGAAACCAGCGAATTTTACCGAAGGCCCGTGGTTCTACAAGCGTAATAATTTATATTACATGGTGTACGCAGGTATGGCCGGAGGATCCGAAAATATCTCCTATGCTACCAGCAACAGTCCTACCGGACCATGGACATCCAAGGGATCTATTATGGGTTCGCAAAACAGCTATACAAACCATCCGGGAGTAACCGACTATAAGGGAAATTCCTACCTCTTTTACCATACCGGTAATTTACCGGGAGGCGGAAGCTACCATCGTTCTGTTGGCCTGGAACAATTCAAATACAATGCAGATGGCACAATTCCCAGTATTCCAATTACCAAAAATGGTCCGAATCAGATTGGCAAGCTAGATCCATATGTTAAAACTGAAGCTGAAACAATTTGCTGGGAATCCGGTGTTAAGACAGAAAAATGCAGTGAAGGCGGAATGGATGTATGTAATATCGAAAACGGGGACTGGATAAAAGTAAAAGGTGTAGATTTTGGTTCCGGTGCAGCATCATTTGATGCAAGAGTAGCTTCGGCAACTAACGGCGGGAATATTGAACTCCGCCTTGACAGCGAGACTGGGAAACTGGTGGGAACTTGTGCTGTTTCAAATACCGGAGGCTGGCAGAACTGGACAACGAAGTCCTGTAACGTAAGCGGTGCAACAGGAGTACATGACCTATACCTTAAATTTACCGGGGGTAGCGGTTCTCTGTTGAACTTCAACTGGTGGAAGTTTACCGGCACAGGTGTAACTCCTGGCCAGACATCGGCTTTTTCACAGATAGAAGCGGAAAGCTATAGCAATCAGTCTGGAATCCAAACTGAAAGCTGCAGCGAAGGAGGGGAGAATGTCGGGTATATCGAAAACGGGGATTATACAGTTTACAACAATATCGATTTCGGAAATGGTGCAGAAAGCTTTAAAGCCAGAGTCGCCAGTTCCACCAGCGGAGGTAGTATAGAGATCAGGCTTGACAGTCTTACCGGTCCTTTGGTAGGGACTTGTCCGGTTGCCGGAACCGGAGGCTGGCAGACTTTTACTGATGTAATGTGCAGTGTTAATGGAGTAAGCGGAAAACATGACTTGTACCTGAAATTTACGGGAGGAAGCGGATATTTATTCAACCTGAACTGGTTTAAGTTTACCAGTAGTGGTGTAACCGCCGTAGGTCTCAAGGAAGATGGAAGTGTGAATGAACAGACTATGCCTTAATGAAAATGTACTTTCTATTACGAAATCACCTTGTGTACCTTAAAGACGTGCGCTCTAAAGGTGTTTACAACAATACCGTTAAATTCAAATAAGGAGGTAATTGTGGATTATGAAAAAAAAAGTTTTATCACTGGTATCGTTGGATGTAGTACGTGCTGCTTCATCGTATATTGATTATTTTAAAACGACACCGATAATCGATCCCCTATCGTCGTCCTGCTGGGGCGCTGCGGCAGTGGGTCCTCGTGATCAATCCAACGGTTTGGAAGACAGGACCATGTCGAAGTATGCTTACTGGGATGGAGGAATCATCAAGGGGCCGGATGGCACGTATCATATGTTTGCCAGCCGGTGGAATCAATCTGCCGGTCACAACGGGTGGTTTGGTTCTGTGGCTGTTCATGCGACGAGCTCCAATCTGTATGGACCTTATACGGATAAGGGTATGTGTTGGCCCAACGATCAGGGCGGTAAAGGTCACAACGTGGTTCCGCTGCAACTAAAAGACGGGCGGTATGCGATTCTCGTGAGTGAAACCAGGCGGCCGGCGGACATTTTTGTCTCCAATTCCCTGGATGGGCCATGGTCAAAGCTGGGTAGTGTATCGATTACGTCAAATGCTTACTCCTCCAATTATACAGCGTCGAATGTTTATATTATGCTTCGTCCGGATGGACGTTATGGGTTGATTGAAAGAGATGGAGTAATTGGTATTGCGGATAATGTTCTTGGACCTTACACCATTCAGGGAACCAATATTTATGCGAAGATTCCCGGTTGTCCGACAGGCAACATGGAAGATCCGGTTATGTGGTATAGTGGTGGCCTTTATCATATTATTGTCAATAAGTGGGACACACGTAAGGCGTATCACATCACTTCGAAAGACGGTATCAGCAACTGGAAATTAGAACCGGGATACGCCTATGACCCGACAGCGAATTTTATCCGCTATTCAAATGGTACGGTCAATCATTGGAATAAATTAGAACGTCCCAATGTGTATATGGAGAATGGCCATGTGGTTGCTATGACACTCGCGGCAATAGACGTTGCAAAAGACAAAGACTTGGGCAACGACAGCCATGGCAGTAAGGTTATCGTCATTCCGTTTGATGGTGCCGGATTAGATTCTGGGGGTGCTCTGCCGACTCCTGACCCAAGACCGGCCTTTACACAGATCGAAGCGGAGAGTTACAATGACCAATCGGGAGTTCAAACCGAAAGCTGTACGGAAGGTGGGGAGAATGTCGGATATATCGAAAACGGGGATTATACAGTTTACAGCAATATTGATTTCGGCAGTGGTGCTGCAAGCTTTCAGGCCAGAGTCGCCAGTGCCACCAGCGGAGGGAAGATTGAGATCAGGCTGGATAGTCTTAACGGGACTTTGATAGGGACTTGTCCGGTTGCCGGAACTGGGAATTGGCAGACCTGGGCGACTGCAACGTGCAATGTTAGTGGGGTGAGCGGAAAACATGACCTATACCTGAAATTTACGGGAGGAAGCGGATACTTATTCAACCTGAACTGGTTCAAATTTGGTACAGGAAGTAATTCAGGAAGCTGATTTAGATACAAGTGGTACCTTACGCAATCATTGTTCGATTGGCCATTCGTATTGGAAAGGTTCTTTACGTCCGGTAAAAGAATCTATGTGAAAAGTACTGGGAGTTCGCAGCTCCTGGGGCTTTTTACATCCTGATTTATTTTAGGTATGGCATTGTATGTATTTGAAGATTTGGCTCGAATAAAGGTCAGTTAAACATGAAGGTTGAAGAATAAAATTTATCTGGAATTAAAATACAAGCCAATGATAAAAAGGAATTTCTTTTGAACTGATTTTTGGTATTTTAGAGATAAACGTATTAGATAAACTCTATGGGTCTTAAATATAGGAGCTAGAGTTGACATATTTTAGAGATAATAGTGGCAGAAAATATGCATTCTTTTTTTATTCTTTAAACATTGTGAGAATCTGACCAGTGACTTTTTCTCTATTAACATACAAATGTGGATAGGATTGTCATAGTCCATAATCATATGCTATAATGTCAATAAAAAGTATATAAATTATCCGAACTAAAAAGGAGTTGATAACATAAATAAAACAATCTCTATCCTTTGCTTGATTATAATGCTATCAAGCACTGCATGTGCTTCTGCGGGACAACAACAATCTTTAAAAGGTTCCAGCAAACTTACAGCCACAGAAGAGGATAGTATGATAACAATACTTAAATCATATTATTCTTACAAAGAAACAGATGCTTATAGGCTTATTAAATCGAAAGCTTTAAAACGCTTTCTAAATCAATGGACAGATAATGATATTGTAAATCCAGTATGGAATTATGGAAGCTTTACAAAATATGAAGGTCAAGACTTGTTCTATTGCACTTTTACAGCCGACAACGGCAAATATTATTATATGGTGTTACGTTACGATGCGAGAAATAATGGTGGTCTTGGAAAAGTAAGATATAGTGAAACTCCATATTATTATGATCTAAAATCGAGCATTGTCGAAATTAAGGATAAACTTATTGAAACAGAACTTGATTTATCGTCAACTGTGGCTTCACGAGCGCAGCTGGTCGATAAATATAATAATAGTTTTGACGAGGTTATTCTTTTTAAAGATGATGATGGTACCTGTTATGCATGTTATTTGGATATGTTTAAGATTGTAAAAATGTAGTCCTAAATATATGATAATCGTCAAATAGATAAAGGTTCAATAAACATATAATTGTAAAAACGCACTATTTTAAAGGGGATCGTTGAGTATGATAAAACGTAAGGTTGAATTAAAATGTTTCGTTTTTTTAGTATTAGCTACTCTTATGACTGGAGGTAATAATGTTTCCAGTTCGGCAAGTAATGAAAGCAATACCACAGGTACTTTCAGTGTTCTATCCTACAATATCGGAGGGCTGCCAGAAATGTTTTCGAGTAGTGGAGATCCTAAGAAATATATTCCTCAAATTGGATCAAAGCTTTATGCCTATGATTTAATAAATGTACAGGAAGATTTCAATTATCACGCTTCGCTCTATGCAAATGATACTCATGCATATAGAACCCCTACTTCTGGAGGAGCAGGAATCGGTGATGGTATGAATTTCCTATCAAATTATCCTTTTGGAGATACAGACCGGGAGACATGGACAGACCGTTATGGTAAGTTTGATAGCGGCAGTGATGAATTGACCCCAAAGGGATTCATGTATAATCAAGTTAAAATAGCAGACGGAGTTTATGTAGATGTTTATAATCTTCACGCAGATGCCGATACGGATCCGAAATCGGAGGCGGCAAGGCGTAGTAATTTAAATCAGCTTGCTACATATATAGAGCAATATTCTCAGGGGCATGCAGTGATTGTGTTTGGAGATACCAATTGCAGATATACCCGAGTTGATGACGATTTAAAATCTTTATTTGTCGACAGGCTGGATATGAGAGATGTCTGGATAGAAAAAATCAGAAATGGGATTTATCCGGAAAAGGGAGGAGAAGCATTGCTGGGGGTGCCTGGAGATACGAGTGCCAACAATGAAGTTGTAGATAAAATTTTTTATCGAAGCGGAGCCGGTATTACGCTGAATCCTACCTCTTATCAGGTTGAAAATAGCTATTTCACTGACACGGAAGGAAATCAGCTTTCTGATCACTATGCTATAAGTGCAAACTTTAGCTATACCAGGGATAATAGTATGGTTTACAGTGATTTATGGGGAGGATCTGGTGGCATAGCGTTCAATTTTTTGAGAAATCCATCACCAAAACTCAGCAGACCTGTGTCCGTTACTATAAGGGGAGAAAATCGCGTGGATGCCATATCAATGACCTATGCGGATGGTACAGTGCTTAGCAATGGTGGAACTGGCGGAACTCAGAAGACTTTGGCGTTGGAAAACGATGAGTATATCATTAAGGCGGTTATTTATAAAAATACTTATAAGGGGTCAGACCGGGTATTCTATTTGGAGTTGACAACAAACAAAAGCCGTGTTTTGGAAAGAGGAATAAAAAGTGGAACCCCACTTACTTTAACTGCACCCGCAGGAACCTATATTGCAGGATTTTTTGGGCGGGCGGAGGCTAATATTGATAAGATTGGAGCTATCTACAAAGCATTAGACTAGTTATTCCCTATTATAATAATTTGGAAGACTTGTGCGGTTAAACAAGCAGGTAAAAGGAATTTTATATGAAAGATAAATACAGAACGAAGGTAACTTCCAATTCTTATACTGATATTATCCCGTATTATAATTACGAGACAACCGAACCAGGATGGCGTGACGGCATGGTTACTGGAAATGGAGAGAATGGAGTAGTCTGTTCTTGCTCTCCCTATTCTGAAACGCTTATCTATCAGAACATGTACTTTATAATGCCAACACCAGAACCTCGCTTTACACCGCCTGAAGTAACAGCTGAACTTCATGAGGCCAGACAGGCAGTGATTAATTTTGATGATAGTTGGAATGTTCATGACAGAAAACGTACATATAATTATCGCTTTCACCCCGGTCACCAGGTCAGATTGAGCATGCCGCAGGAAAAAATATTGGAATATGTTCGGGAGACGGATCTTGAATCAGCTGAGATCGTTGTCAGTTATACCGACAAGAACGGAACCTGGACGAGAAGGACTTTTACATCAAGAGAAGATAATGTAACCATCACTAAGATCACCCAATCGGACGCTGGAGTAAAAGTCAATATGGATCTATCAATCGATGATTTATCTTCGATGAAAAACTTCGGTAAAGATGCTTTTGATAAAGATGCAAAATGCAATGAAGAAAATATGCAATATAAAAAGCTGGTGGATGAAGATTATACACATATCTCAATGGTAGTGCATTATCCTTCCTATGACGGCAGTGAACTTGCCGAAGGTGGCTATGCAGGAGTCACCAGGGTGATTGTCGTTGGTGGAACGAAAGAAAAGGTGTCCGGAGTTGTCAGAAATGAAACGATTAATGTAGGTAAGGAAAAAAATTCTGTGATACGTATTACGGATGCAGATGAAGTGTTTTTAATCACAAAGACTGCCCGTACACATCAGCTGGGGAAATTACACGAATTTGCAGCCCAAAAAAATTATGATCTGCTCAATAAATTGTTGTCTGATACTGAGAAATTTATTAGGAAATACATGGATGACACAGGTAACTTTTCATATGAGTTAGCACTTACCCCCCATGCGAAAAAGCATTCATCGTTATTTAAAGCGGTTTCATTTTGTCTTGGTTCGGATACGGATAAAGACAAAAGCATATTTAATGAGGAATTGTTAAGTAAGCAAAAAAGCGACAGCGAGCTATTGGATGCAATTGTTGAAAGGGCCTATAATCAGGGGCGATATGTACAGGTATGTTGCGCAGGCAACTCGGCTCCACGGCTTTGCGGACTGTGGACAGGTGAATGGAATCCTGGATGGAGCGGCGCCTATACAATGGATGCCAATGTAAATCTTCAGGTTTCTGGAATGAATACAGGCAATGTTATTGATGCGTCAATGGGATACATTTATTTTGTCCTTAGACAGGCGAAGGATTGGGAAGAGAACGCAGCAAAGGTTTACGAAATGAAAGATGCACTCCTTGTGCCTGTAAATACGGATGGCGATTGTGCTGTAATGGTCGAGTATGATCAACATTATCCGTTTCAATACTGGAATGCTGGCGCCAGCTGGATTCTTCTACCAATCTATGAGTTCTGGCAATGTTTTGGGGATTGCAAGATACCTGTCAACGATAAAATTAGTCACCTTTATAACAAGGAATATTTAAATCTGGTGGAGGACATTCTGCATCCACTCCTTTTGAAGCAGGCAAATTTCTGGAAGCAGTTGTTCACTCCTGAATATTATACAGATATTAATGGTCGGGCATGTTACAAAGAGGGAAAGATGAACCTGGAACCCGGAGAGAAATATATCATTATTCCCTCCTATTCACCTGAAAACAGACCAAAAGGATATAACAGCGCAATTACAGCTAATGCCACGATGGATATTTCTGCTGCGCGGGATGGACTAAAAATGGTAATAGAAATTGAAAAAGCGCTGGCTTACGAGGGCTATGAAAAAGATGTGGATAAATGGCTGAGACTAATCGACCTGCTTCCGGAATACAAATATGATAGTATGGGAACTCTATGTGAATGGGCGATGAATGAATATGTAGAAAACAATGAACATCGTCATATAAGTCACTTATATTGTGCATGGCCTGCTTATGAAGTTCATAATAATGTAAAACTTGTAGCAGCTTGTAATTCAGCCATCGCAAATAGAAATAGAGAAAACGTTGGTAAGGATGACACCGCGTCACATGGGTGGGTTCACAAAGCACTGGTTGCTGCCAGGCTTAAGAATGGAGAATCTGCATATGATCTGCTCCATACAATTATGTCCAGTAACATATATTTTACATCCTTAATGACGGATCATAATACCAACCGGAGTGCCGGGGTGTTTTGCACAGATACATCTTTAGGGACTGTAGGTATTATTAATGAAATGCTCCTATATTCAAACACAGGAGAGGTTGAGTTTCTTCCCGCATTACCGTCAAAATGGAAAATGGGATCCATCAGTGGAATTATGGCAAGGACGAATGCACAGGTTACTAAGCTTGAATGGGATCTTGAAAAAGGTATCATTCTTGCGTCCATTCTTTCCTATGCCGAACAAACAATCAGAATAGGATTTGGGATAGGAAAAGGTGCTTTTGAAACAATCAATGGAGCTGTTTATAATAGCGGTGATGGAGTGAAATTCAATAAAGAGGAAGAAATTATTATAATTATGAAAATTTCTGAAATAGATTTAAAAAAGTAAAGTGCTGCAGAACCGCATAGATGATATGCTCCCCATATATTAGACAGATGAAATATTTAAATCTGCTATATGAGGAGCATTATTATGTTTTGCGAAAAATTGCGCCTGCATACGGAATATTTGCTCCAACTACTATACAACATTAGGTAATGCAGTATAATAATCATGAGAACTAGGAAAAGACGCTCTTATGGCATTGATGATACTGAGGAGGACGAAGATGAACAAATTCGAGCAATTAATAAAATACATACCGCTAATCCAAGACGACAAATTTGGTGAGTGGATGATAGATAAGGAAAACGATGGTACACCAGAGCATCCGTTCCATATGCCATTTGTTAATTATTCGCAGGCGGTGGATTCCTTCCATGAGGACTTATACAAATTCTGCGAAGAGCACCCGGAATATGAACATACCCGTTATGGTGAGACACTCGAAGCGAATGGACTGAAATGGAGCACAGAATCAATGGAAGCTGCTGATGTATCAAAACTAGCTGCAAAGTGTGTAATAGCTCTTTTAATAGGAGCTGTAAGAGCAGAGCGTTTCTGCGATGGCGCATTATTAAGCTTTTTTAATAACGGGTGTATATTGCGTTGGCTTGAGCGTTTGAAAACAATAAACGAAGGAGGACCCCATGACTAAAATTAGATATGCTATAATAGGAAATGGATTCCGGGCAATGGCTTTTCTTAGAATAGGCCTAGTTCTATCAGAACAATTTGAAGTAACATCTGTTCTCTTTCGAAATAAGGAGAAAGCAGCCAGATTTTCCCTAACCCATTCGGTTCCAACAGCTTTGACCATAAAGGAATGCTTATCTACGAATCCTGATTTTGTGGTGATAGCCATTGGAAGGGATGGCAATCCTGAGATGATAAAACGGTTAATCCCTTATGGCATACCAATGTTAGTGGAGACACCGCCTTCCATGAACTTAAATGACCTTCATTCCCTGTGGGATATTTCTATCAAACAAGATGCCAGGATTCAGATCGCGGAACAGTATTTTTTACAGCCGCTTTATGAGGCGAAATTAAAGGCTCTAAAAAAAGGAATATTGGGCGAGGTTCATAACTTATCCATATCATGGGCACATGACTATCACGGTGTCAGCTTAATTCGAAAGCTGTTAGGAGTTGGTTTTGAAAAAGCCCAAATAACCGGTAAAAACTATCAATTTCCTGTGACGGTCACCGATTCCAGAGATGGAATTAAGACAGATGGAGAGATCGTCATGGCTGACCGATCAAGATACACCATAGAATTTGAAAGCGGAAAAGTAGCTTTTTATGATTTCGCGTCTAATGTACAATACCGTTCCAAAATACGTACTCGTCATCTAAATATACAAGGGGTTCGTGGAGAAATGGATGAAGATATTGTACGCAGCCTGACCAAAGATAACCAGCCGTTAGTTCAGACCTTTCAGATTACCCAGGATATTAATACATTATCCACCTATTCCATTAATCTTGGAGAGGAATGTCTCTACAGGAATCCTTTTGCAAGGGAGCGGTTAACGGATGATGAAATTGCTATGTTACGCTGTCTCCTTGGAATGAAAGAATATCTATTGACTGGTAACAGCTTTTATTCTTATGCAGAGGGCTGTCAGGATAACTATTTTTTCTTATTGATGCAGGAGGCTATAAAGCAGCCGTATGTAGCTGTAAAAACCCAAGTCCAACCATGGAATTAGGTAAAGAATATTAGGAAAGGTACGGTACCAGTCACATTGGTATTGGCATCATAACCATATTGCATATTCTGATTGCACTCCAAAGTGAACTCACCGCGTAAAATCCCCGGCATATAATAGTTATACCATTATATAAGATTAGAGGAGGCAGGGAGCGATGGCGGTGCATGATGTTACTCCACTTACAAACATTACTGAATTCATTGGTTCGGATGAAGTGAACCCCGGTGATGTTCTGCTGTTGGCAGACGGTGTTTACCAACAGACGATGATTATCCCAAAAGATTATATACGCATCGTGGCGAATGGCAAAAATGTCATCTTTGATGGAAACAACACGCTGACATTTGGCGTGGTGTTTTTTAGTATCATGGGGGTGGAAGTCCGGGGAGTGCAGTTTAAAAATCATGTATCTTCTTCGATCCTGGTCTTTGGCGGTTCAAAAAACAGAGTCATCAGCAATTGTGCGGAGAGAAGTAATGTGGGAATTGAGGTGTTTTCTTCAGACGGAAATTTAATCTACCACAATACTGTTAAAAACGTAAACACAAATGGAATTAAGCTGTATAATGCGAGCACGGGCAACTTTGTTCTGGGAAACAAAATTTCGGGCAGCGGTGGCAATGGAATCAACTGCTTTTTACCTGCAGATGCCGATAATACATTCGTTAGTAATGTCACCCGAAAAAATGCTGGAAATGGTTTTGAAATACTTGGTTCAACCTGCTGTATATTTAAGAATTGCTCCATTGCCAATGCAGGAGAGGGGTTCCTTATATCAGACGGTTCAGACACGGTTGCACTGCAGAACGAGGCGGTGGGCAATTCTATGAGTGGTATTCGTACGTTGAGCAGCAATTCTTTTATAAGCAGGAATCAAATTGAACAAAACAAGGGAGCTGGAGTAGAAGTCAATTCGAGCTTCAGCAGCATTGAACAAAATGATATCCAGTTCAACCAGAAATATGGGCTGGCTGCCTACGATGATTCCAGATATAATCTGTTTTTGCGAAATTTCCTTGTGTGCAATGAACCAGCAAACATAGTCAATCGCGGCGAAGGTAATAATTTTGTCCAAAATGTGGAGGAAGAGCCGCAATGTATAAGTAGCTGTAAAGTAAATGCTTTAAAAAGAGGCTTGAACGATAGATCTATAAATTCAAATTAAAAATGTAGATATATGAAAGGCACGGAAATTGATATGCCCCTGTCAGGTATACTAGGGGGCATATCAATTTCCGTGCCTTTCATTTGTTATTCAATTAACGTTGAACCCCAGGTATATGGCTTATGATGCAAATTAAATAAATTTGACTTTCTCCCCTCACACAGCGTGAAAGTAAGTGAGGGGGGTATATTAATACTGATTACCCCAAAACTTATGCAGCAACAAGAAATATTCTTCACGGCAGTTTATAATTGTAACGTGACCGCCTGTTTTAAAATGATACTCATTGGCGTTAGGGCAGAGCTCCAGCATCTCTTTGCGCTGCATTGGGTTGGCCAAATTATCAGTTTCACTATCCACTATCAAAATATCCTTCGGTCTATTTATGTACGGTTCAGAAGTAAATATGTGGTTAAATAGAAAATCTTCCATACAGTCTGCCATGGTGTAAAAATCCTGCCTGGTTATTCTTTTGAAATCCTCTTTGCAAAGTGCAATTAATTTATTTGTATCTGTTCTTCCAGATTGCAAACGCAGTTTTGGACAAAACGTTCTGCCCAGTCCATATGTTAATGCGGAAACCGGCAGCACTTTAAGTATTTTACGCATTTTGCTGTAAATCCTGACCTCTGACGCATTCGTGGTGTTGGCATCACTTGGTTTCATGGATGTCAAGCTGTGGGAGAATACAATTTTATCAGCTATATCGGGGTACCGCTTTATGAGGTTTTGAAGGTATACACCACCATTGGAATTGCCGATCACATTGCATTTTGTTACCTGTTCGGCATCCAAAACGGCTTTGAGACCTTTAGCCGTGTCTGCAAACGTATGCATAGGTGGAACCGAAAGCGCTATTGTTATAAATTCTTCCCGAAACTCCTCGGCCAGCGGGAGCCCAAGCAAGTGTCCCGTAATATTTGAAAGTATAGCAAGCAAAAAGTGCTTTCCATTCCCGCTAATTGTGTATCTCCAACGGTTACCATCTAATGTCAGAACCTTTTCCACTACAGTAAAATTTTCAAAATCGTATTTTTTTATTATAGAAATGCTCATTGTCTCCCCTCATTTTCATGGTACAGTTGCCACATGAGTTTTTCCACTTCCAAAAACTCATTTTCGATTATTAATTCATCAATCTGTCCGGTGGTGGCAAGTATGTTTAAACCATGTAACATTATATAAATTCGGTGGCTTAACAGCGTAACATGCCCTTTGTTTTTGTAAACCTTTTTAAGTATTGTGCTTATTGCATTTATTGTGTTCAAATAGGCTTCTTTCATTTTCTCTTTTCTAATATCTGCGGGAAAACTGAAAAAGTACGGGTAAAATATACAGTTTAGTGTGTTTTCAAAATTCATCATATCGCCTTTTTCAAGCTTGTGATATAAGCGAAAAGCTTCTACCAAACTTTCAATGTCCTTCACTTCGGAAAATATCCCCCATACGTCATCGGTTTCGTTCTCAACAATGTCTAAAAAGATTTCTTCCACGGAATGATAGTGGTAATAAAGCCCCCCCACCGACAGTTTGAGCGCTTCGCTTATATCTGCCATAGTAACGGCCGAGTAACCTTTATCAATAATAAGTAATCTTGTTGCCCGCTGAATATCCAGCTTTCTTTTGTTTCCTTTTTTCATTGCTATCCTCCTGTGAAAAAACCGAGAATATCCTCTGTTTCTACATTAGCATATGCTTTTTAACTAGTCAATTAAAATTTATGTTCATCATAGTTCCGTAGGGAAAAGTAAGTAGGAGCAGGTGAAAATACTTATTATTGGTAAAATATGGAAAAAATGTGTTAAAGTTCTATAATTGTCAAATGTTATAAGAATTTGTTGCATAATTTTTACAATTACAATATAATAGATTTGTAGATAATTGTAGTATTTTGTAGATAATTGTAGTAATTTGTAAATGATGAAGTGACTTATATTGTAGTAAGAAGTATAAAATTTCTTGTATTTCTATTTAATTGTTATAGTGTTGGGTTATATTCATACCAGGTTTGTTATTTCTTCTCTCTACCTTTGAAAAATATGAATAAAGATTTGGATGTAAGTTTGAAAGGAGGTTTCATACATATAAATTTAGGAAGAGAAAAGTTAACAAAAAATAAAGTGATAATTTAATTTGTAAAACGTTTGTTATGGATTGAATTATTCAGCAAAATACCAAAGATAAAATTATTAGAAGATATTGAACACTTACTTTATTGAAAGGAATGATTATAATGATGAAAAAAATGAACTTCAGTTTGAAGGTAAAGCTTAGTATAATTATTTTGTTATTTTCATTGTGTCCATTAATCTTAGTTTCTGCAATATTTATTAATTTTACCAGTAAAAGTATAATGTCTGAACAAGAAAGAGCATCCAATAAGCAGCTTGAGATGTTTAATAGTAATATTGATTCAATCATTGAAGAATTAATGAATAATACAAGTGGTTTTGCAAATGAAGCGATAATAAAACAGGCAGATGAGTCTCTGACAAGTTATGTAAATAACAATGGAAAAACTCAAATGACGCCTAGTAAAAATGGAAAAGTGGAACAGGAAATTTTCCAGAGATTTAAAGAATTTGGAGAAACACATCCTAATTATCAATATGTCTATATGGGTGTAGAATCGGGAGGATATGTTCAATATCCGGAAGGGAATATGGAAGGCCCTTTTGATCCACGGCAGAGACCATGGTACCCCATTGCCATTAATAATCCAGATAAAGCAGTGTTAGGAGATCCTTACTACTTTGCAACGGATAATATTGTTATTTTAGGTGCTTCTCAAGCATTGAAAGATGCCAGTGGAAAAGTAATCGGTGTCGTTGCACTGGATATGAGTTTAGATAAGATTACAGAGATGGTTGACAAGGCTGGGAAAGATACAAAAGGACATTTCATCATTGTTGATGACAGCGGAACGATTATTGCTGATCCAAGTAACAGTGATAATAATTTTAAAAATGTATCAGATACATATGGAGGTGAATTAAGTAATCTTATTTTATCAGGTGCAGATTTCAATGAAGTGAAAGTGGATAATAAAGCTTATTTAGTCAGGTCTATAAAAAGTGAAAAGACAAATTGGCGATATGTAGCGCTTTTGGATAAGGCTGATATCCTTAGCCCCATTACAAATTTAATAAAGTTAGAGATGATGATTATTTCTATCGTATCACTATTAGCTATTTTCTTTGGCATATTTACAAGCCTTAAAATCTCAAAACCAATAAAGGAAGTATCGGAAGCTGCCAATAAAATAGCTGGTGGAGATTTTTATGTGCAATTACAAACAAAAGCAAGTGGCGAAGTAGGTGAACTGATTGATTCATTTAAAAGGATAGGCATAACTTTAGTTGATTATAAAGAGTATATTCAAGAGATAGCACATATTCTTAATCAAATTGCAGAGGGGAATTTATGCTTTGAATTGAAACAGGAATATATAGGGGAGTTCTCAAAAATTAAAGATTCTCTTCTCAACATATCAGAGAATCTTTCCCTGACAATTGAACACGTTAAAACATCATCAGAACAAATTGCAATGGCCGCCAATCAGGTATCATCGGGAGCACAATCACTTGCTCAGGGAACAACGGAGCAGGCAAGCAGCATTGAGGAGTTTTCAGCAATGATAGCTGATATTTCACAGCAAATAAAGAATACTGCAAACAATGCTGATTTGGCGAACAGAGAAGTTGTGTCTACTTCTGATGAGGTTATCAATAGTAATAGTCAGATGCAGGAAATGAAACAGGCTATGAATAATATCAATGCAAAATCAGCAGAAATCAGTAAAATCATTAAAACAATTGAGGATATTGCATTCCAAACGAATATTTTGGCACTAAATGCGGCTGTTGAAGCGGCGAGAGCTGGTTCTGCCGGAAAAGGATTTGCTGTTGTTGCGGATGAAGTCCGGAATCTGGCTCAGAAATCAGCAGATGCGGCAAAAAATACTACTACGCTCATTGAAGAAACAGTACAAGCGGTTGAACGGGGATCTGAAATTGTTGAAATCACTGCACAGTCAATGACAAATGTTGTGACAGGATCAGATCAGGTGCGAGAGTTTGTTAATGATATTGCTCATGCTTCGAAGGAACAATCTGATGCAGTGTCTCAGATATTAATAGGGGTGGAACAAATATCTTCTGTTATTCAAAGCAATAGTGCAACTGCAGAAGAAAGTGCGGCAGCAAGTGAGGAGCTTAGTGGTCAGGCTGATTTGCTGAAGCAGAATGTGGAACAATTTCAAATCCGAAAAGATGTTAGCATTGATATTCATAAGTCTATAAAAACACAGGCTAATATGATAGAATCAAGCCAGTACAGAATGGACGATGGAAATAAATATTAGAACATGCAGGTGTAATTATACCGCTTAGAAAAATAGGAAAATCTTTTATCCCTTAATTGAATGGGATAGATGATTTTCCTATTTTAATAAAACAATCTTTTATGCAGTAGCCTGAAATATAAACCAGCCTTCCTTGACTGAAAATTGAAACACACCGCCATGCTTTTCTATGATATTTACCATGCTTTTTGTGCCAAAGCCGTGCCCCTGTTCGTTTGATACAGGCAGGCCCTGGTGAAAATCCGGTTCTATTTGATAACTGTTGCGAATGTCAATGCACAGCTTCGAGTTCTTAGAATACGCACGCAGCAGGATGATTCGTTTATTGCTGTCAGGTATATGCTTAGAGGCCTGTATGGCGTTTTCCAGAGCATTTGACAAGAGAGAACAAAGCTCAGTATCGCTGAAAGGAAGCGAACTAGGCAGCTTCGTATCTACTGTCAATCGAATTCCCGCTTGTTTTGCTTTGGCGGCGAAAGCTGATAGAATCAGGTTGACGGTTTCATTTTCGCAAAAGCGTATGGGAGTAATCGCGTCCATGTCGGACTGGGCAGTCCGTAGATATTCTTGAATCTCTTGGATCTGTTCCTTGGATGCCAGACTCTGTAAAAGAGCAAAATGGTGGCGCATATCGTGACGATAGGATGCAGCATTCTGCTGCATTTGCCGCAGTGACGCAAATTCTGTCTGTGCCTGCCTAAATTGTGTTTCCATCATATCCCGCTCTCTTTGGATGCTCGCATGTTTTTGTGTTTCACCATAGTAAAGGAGGACAAACACTAAATAGAAGGTGGAGGTCGCGAGCGGAATAAAGCTCGTTTACATCGTAGGGAACCACGACATGCTGCTGGAAAGCGGTGAATTGGATGAAGCCCTGCCCGGGATCATACAGGCGCGCGACAGCAAAGGGCTTGGCGTTTATTACACTGGCGACCGCAATGAGATTGTGATTGAGCATTGCCACCGCTACGACGTGTTCTCGGCTCCTGATACGATTACCAACAGGGAGATTACCGGCGGCGAAACAACTTTGCCACCCGGCTATTTCTTTGCAAGAGTCGCGGCAAGCTGGGTGATACAAGGCCGCCCGGATATCCAAAGGGACTATCCCGTCATTACTGCTGCACCCGACAAGGATACCGATCCCGACCAATACGGTGCGTATCTTTACCATAGGGTGTTGGGGTCAGCACTCGGCGCCGTAACACCAAATGAGGGGTTTGCAGATAAAGTGCTGGGTATGGACATAGACGGGTATCGCGGACACTATTCCATACAGGACCTTTACCCGGTTCTGGGCGCAGATAAGAGCATTACCGCGCCTGTTCTATATAAAAACTTTCAGCGAACATGGGCTGAGCGGCAACGTGTCAACAACGTCAAGGTGAAAAGCAGTTTTGAACAGTCTGTAGCCAGCGCGCTGGACAGCGGCTTTTACTTCGATCAGGCCAAAGTGCAGTACTTGCAAAATCCCGATGAAAACATCTCAGTAGTCGTATTTGGGCATACCCATATCCCGGTATTTGAAAAAATGGAAAGCGGTAAGTTTTACATCAACGATGGCACATGGATTGACCACAATTCAAACGCCCCTTTCACCCGTACTTTTGCAGTCGTTTCTACAGGCGAGGCTAATAATGCCGCATTGTACACCTATAACACTGATGGGACAATTTCGGATGTAAGCAGAAAAGAATAAGCTTTGCTTCATAAGGGATTCTGTCCATACAACAAAAGAAGAAAATGGAGGATTTAAACTTTTGAGCAATGAAGAGCTTGTAAATGCAATGAATGAGCTTGCCGATGAAATTATCAAGGTGGATGAATACTTTGCCGATCCTGAAACTCTCACCCCTGAGGTAATGGGCGGTTTGACGGTAGCCATTGAGGCAGGCCGCACATTCATTGCCAAAGCCAGCGCTGCTTTAGATGAAATCGACCGTTGATATTCCATGACATTCAAGAGGTCATGGGTTTAAATTTCAGATTATATTACTCTTTATCCGTACGCGGATAGATGATCCTGTTTTCATGCTCTCTTGGTGATATGCCTGTAACTTTCTTAAATACCTTGCTAAAATAATAGGGATTATCAAAGCCCAGTTTATCAGAGATATCATACATCAGGTACTGGTGAGTGTCTATAAGCTCCATGGCATGCTGGATCTTTACCTGAGCAATATAATCAGAAAGGGTGGTACCGGTCAGTTTTTTAAAGGTATTGCTTAAATGGCCGGAACTAATATTTAAAGCTTCCGCAACATCCACAAGAGTCAGCTTTTCCATATAGTGTTCTTTGATGTAGCCTCTGGCCAGGTCTACCAGTTTATCAGAGCGGGTGGACTTTCTGTCGTTTAAAAGCCTGCAAAGCTTCTGGCAGAAGCTTCTCAGCCATTCCAGTATGTCCTCCAGGCTGTTAAATTGACTGAGCTGTTCCGCGATGTTGATGGTATACGGGAAAATATCCTGATAGCTGCCATTTCCTGTTTCAAAAAAGGAATATAAATAAGTATAGATATTGATGCAGGCACTGGTTGCCTGTTCTTTCAGGGGCTTATTTTCGCGAAACAATGTAATGATGTCTTCAAAGATAGAAGCAAGCTTTTCGCTGTCGTTTTGACTGATATAAGCCGCCAGCTCTTTTTTAAACACATTGATGTTGAAATTTTTCGCCTTGCTGAAATGGGGAGGCTGATCCTGGTATAAAACTACCTGGGAGGAAGAATCAAAGTAATAATAATCCAGTGCTGTCTGGGCCTCATATAACGCCTCCGGAAGCTCTGACATCGTTTCCTTTGATCGGCTTACCCCAAAAACAGCAGATAACTCAAAATAGGTTTTTAAAGCCACACTGAATTTATGGCAGAACTCACTGATAGAGTTTTGGGAAAAAGTATCTCCTTTTAAAGAGGCAATGATGAGAAAGGTATCCTGCCGGTATTCCAGAATTGTATCATGAAAGAAAGATCTTGCCGCAATTCCGCCTAAGATATCAATCATCTGCCTGCTTACGAAATGCAGGTCGTAGCTTCCTCCCCCTGTTTCAAAATTAATGTGGATGGGTTTTAAGGTAAAAAGGATGACAAAGGGAGCCGGATACTGCTCCTTAAGTTCTTCGGGGATATCAGGGACTTCCTCCTGGGAAAGTAAAAGACGTCTAAATGTTATCTTATCCAGGTCTTCCTGACTGTTTTCCTGACGTTCATTCATCAGACGGTGTTTTTTATTAAGAAATAAGTCACAGGATTCCTTGGCACGTTCTAAAGCAGTGATCAGAGCCTCTTCATTTAAATCGATTTTTACCAGATAGTCAGAGGCACCCAGAGAAAGTGCTTTTTTAACCAGATGAAACTCTTCTAAGTTGGTTAATACAATAAAAGCAAAAGAACAGTTGTTTTCTTTGCATTTTTCCACCAGTTCCAAACCGTTTAATACGGGCATACGAATATCCGTTATAACAATATCCGGCTGAAGCTCCATAATCATGTCAAAGGCGGAAGGGCCATTGGTGGCCTTTCCAATAATGCTGCACTCATAGTTTTCCCATATGATCAGGGAGGCGATGCCGGCCAGGATAAGTGGTTCATCGTCTATAATAATAATTCGATACATAATGTTTCGCACCCCTTTGTCAGCTCATTCTAAAATTCCAGTGGTAGGGCAATGGTAATCAATGTATATTGGTCTAATTCACTTTCAAGCTTTAAGCCATATTCTTCTCCGTAAACCAGCTTTAATCTCCGGTCCACGTTTGGCAGGCCGATTCCGCTCATATTACTTCTTGTGATACGGGAGGTATCAGTCAGCAATTTTTCTATATTTTCAGGTGATATTCCAATGCCATTGTCTTTCACAGAAATATAAAGTATCCCGTTTTCCGTAGAAACGTGTATCTGTATCAGCCCGTTTCTTCCGCTTGGTTCAATTCCGTTAAAGATCGCATTTTCCACAATAGGCTGAAGGGTCAGCTTCACGATTTTGGCATCGTAGAGAACCTCCTGGTCCACCTGGATTGAAACGTCAAAAAGTTCAATATACCGGATTTTTTCTATGATAACATAGTTCTGCAAAAAATCCAATTCCTGACGAAGCGTTACTTTTTCGTTAAATCCCTTTGCCATGTTTTTAAGAAGAGAAGACAGAGCAGTGACAACCTGTACAATTCCGCTGTTTTTCTGCATGGTTGCGATCCATTTAATAGAATCCAGGGTATTATAAAGAAAATGAGGATTGATCTGTGCCTGAAGCATTTTAATTTCCAAATCCCTTTTTTCTTTCTCACTTTGAACCCTTGTTTCCATAAGGTTGGAGATCCGGCTGGACATCTGATTAATCTGCTTTCCAATGCTTCCGATCTCATCAGCCGTTTCAATGGAACGGTCCGGATCAAAATTACCTCCGGAAATAAATTCCAGACGTTTTTTCAATCGGCTGATGGGAGCGCTTAACTGGCGGGATATGAACCAGGACAGGGTCAGGCCGATGGCAACACAGAAAAAGAATATAAGGCTGATGGTGCCGCCGATCACTCCATGATCCAGATTAAGAGAGGAAACCGGAAGTACCTGAAAGAAGATCAGTCCGCTGACTGCCTGTTTTTCATAGGCAATGATGCATTCCTTCCCAGCAAGCATGGTGCGGAAATTTCCCTGGGGTTCTTTCAACTCTTTTAAGTTTGCCAGCAAATGGTCTACATCAAAAGAATCTCCGTTCACAGAGGAGATAATACTTCCGTCTGAAGTGGCCGCATAAAGGATCTGACCGTCTCCCATGCTTTTCAGTGTATCAGAAAACAGCCTGGGGGAAACAGCAAGAAATATCCATGCGTCTTCCGGCTGCCCGCTGGAAGCATACTTTAATGGCCTTAAAAGTGGAAGAATCTTAGGGGTATAATTGGTAGGAGAAAAAGGATTGTCCTCCAGAGAAAGAAGGTACTGGGTATTTTCTCTGTAAAGCAGATCACGAAACCAGGGGGCATTTTCAATGTCCCCCACATCCCGGGTGGAACCGTAAGCGTTACCGGCTTGTAGAACTTCTCCATTATTATAAAGTGTGATTTTATAAATATATTTGCTGTAACCTGAAATTGCACAAAAATCTCTCAGCACATTGGCGGCGTAAAGCTTAATATAAGCAGATTCCCCGTGGTCTCCCATTTTAAAAGAAGGAGAGGAAAATAACGATTTTCGTTCGGAGCAGGTTACAACAATGTTGACCATTTCCTTATAAGCCACTTCCATCCGATCTGACAAAATCTGAACCCGGTTTACAGTATTTTTTGTTTCATTTTCTAAAGCATCCTTATAATAAGAATGATAGTTATAAAAACTCACGGCACATGCAATGATGATAACCATCAGCAGATTGTATAAAAGAAATTTATACCGGAATGTTCGGGGCATGATCTCATCCTTTCTCCCCCGTGAACAGCCGTTAAATGCCAGATGTCGATTTTGCATCTCAGCCTGCACGAGATTAAATTTAGTAATATCATATCCTTTATTCCACAGAAATTCAACGAAATAGAAATGAATCTTAAAAAAATATAAAAATCTGAATAAAGTATATGTTTTAATTTATAGCAATTTGAAAAACGTAAAAAAAATAATATAATTATGCAAATCGTTTATTCCGATATAGACTTAAATCTGGTATCTTTATAACATAAAGAACACGCGCGTAGTTCTAAAAAAAGGGAGGTTTCAAACCGATGAAATTAAAAAAGGTTTTAGCTATGGTATTAGCAGCCGGAATGGTGTGTGCATCTTTAACTGCATGTGGCAGCAAAACATCTGAAAGCAGTGCTGCAGATACAACTGGAGCAACGACTGCTGCAGATTCTGCAAAGTCAGGCGATAAAACACAGAACTCTGGTGAAAAGAAGGTTCTTACCGTGACAACATGGGACTATGATTCATCTCCTCAGTTTCAGTCAGTGGTTGATGCCTATATGAAAGAAAATCCCAATGTGGAGATTAAAGTAATTGATACATCTGCTGATGAATACAACAATTCCTTAGGAATCAGTTTATCCGCAGCTCAGCCAGATCCGGATATTATCTGGGTAAAGGATATGGGCTCCATGCTTCAGATGGCTGATAAAAAGCAGCTTCTTCCTCTTGATGATTTCATGAAAAAAGACAACTTTGATACATCCGTTTACAATGGTGCAGCAGAGCAGCTTCAGTACAACGGAGTGACTTACGGCCTTCCGTACCGCTCCGACTGGTATGTCTTATACTACAATAAGGATCTTTTTGACGCAGCAGGTGTTGCATACCCTTCCAATGATATGACCTGGGATGAGTATAATGAACTGGCTGCAAAGATGACTTCCGGTGAAGGCAGCTCAAAGGTATACGGCGGACATAATCATACATGGCAGGCGCTTGTAACAAACTGGGCCGTTCAGGATGGCAAGCATACAGTTGTTGAAAAAGACTATTCCTTTTTAAAGCCATGGTATGAGGCAGCTCTTTCCTTACAGGATAAGGGATATATCCAGGATTACTCTACGTTAAAAACAGCAAATATCCATTACTCCTCTGTATTCAAGAATCAGCAGTGCGCTATGATGCCAATGGGAACCTGGTTTATCGCCACCATGATCCAGTCCCGTGCAGCAGATGAGACTTCCTTTAACTGGGGTATTGCAAGACTTCCTCATCCGGCAGATACAGAATCAGGATATACGGTAGGAGCTCTCACTCCTGTGGGAATCAGTGCCTATACGGACGAACCTGACTTATCCTGGGATTTTGTAAAATTTGCTACAAGCAAAGAAGCCGCAAATATTCTGGCTGAACAGGGTGTATTTACCGGTATCCAGACAGAGGAATCTTTAAAGACCATCGCTTCTGCACAGTTCTTCCCTGAGGGAGAATCTAATATTGAAGCATTGTCCTATACTCATTACACATTTGACCGTCCTTTAGACCCGAAGATCGAAGAAATTCGTAAGGCTCTTGACGAAGTTCATGAAATGATAATGATTAAGCAGTATACGGTTGATCAGGGAATCGAAGAACTGAACAAACGTGTCGCAGAGATCAAAGGCTGGTAAAATATAATTGATTGCCAAAGAGCGCCTTTTCTAAAATTACAGCAAGGCGCTCTTTTTGTGGCAAAAAGCAGGTGAAAAGGAGGTTAACCCAGTATGAAAGAAGTAAAAACCACATTGACGTCGCATCAAAAGAAAGCAATCCGAAGTAACCTGGTCGGTTATTCCTTTATTTTACCTAATTTAATCGGATATGCTATTTTCGTATTTATTCCTGTAATTTTTTCCTTTATTTTAAGTGTTATGAAATGGGATGGCTCCAAGGCTCCCATGGAGTTTGTTGGATTAAAAAATTTCGCTCAGGTTTTTGGTGACAGGATATTTGTTCAATCCTTTCTTCACACCATTCAATATGCATTGCTTACGGTATTCCCAACTTTGGTGCTGTCACTTTTACTGGCAGTTTTACTGAATCATAAGTTAAAAGGGATCGCGATCTTTCGTACAGCGCTGTATTTCCCTTACATTGCTTCCATTGTGGCGGTAGGTGCGGTATGGAACATGTTATTTCAGCCGGATTTTGGACCCATCAATGAATTTTTAAAATTCATTGGCATTTCTAAGCCTCCCAGATGGGTTGTTGATGTAAAATGGGCCATGGTGGCCATTTCTGTGGTAAGTGTATGGAAATATATGGGTTACTATATGATCGTTTATCTGGCGGCTCTCCAGGGAATCTCAGGTTCCTTTTATGAAGCGGCAGGGATTGACGGAGCCAATGGTTTTCAGAAGCTTCGCTATATTACCATTCCCATGCTGACTCCGACCACATTCTTCGTGCTGATTATGCTTACAATTCAGTGCTTTAAGGTGTTTGATCTTGTATATGTAATGACAGGCGGAGGTCCCGGCAACGCCACCAAGACCCTGGTCAATTATATTTATGAAAAGGCATTTACCTCATGGGAGTTTGGACCGGCAAGTGCGGGAGCCATTGTTTTGTTCGCAGTAGTGCTTGTGATCACCCTGATTCAGTTTGCGGGTGAAAAGAAGTGGTCTAAGGATTTGATGTAAGGAGGGAAAGCGATGAATACAAAAACAAAGGATTTAAGGATACCTCTGTATCTGGGACTGATTGCTTTATCCCTTTTTATGCTGGTGCCTTTTTACTGGATGGTGATCTCTTCTTTAAAGCTTAATAAAGATGTATTTTCCATACCAATGAAATGGTGGCCCGATACGATGCATTGGGAGAACTACAAAATCATCTGGAAGAAGCTGCCTCTTGTGACCTTCTTTTTCAATACAGCCAAGCTGACGGTTATTACCACCCTCATCCAGCTGTGTACCAGCTGCTTTGCTGCTTACGGTTTCACAAAGACGCGTTTTAAAGGAAGGGACCTGATCTTTCTGATGTATGTTACTACCATAGCTGTACCATGGCAGGTCTACATGGTTCCACAGTTTATTCTGGTTTCCAGGCTGGGTCTTAACGACACTCATTTAGGATTGATCCTGATGCAGGCGTTCTCTGCGTTTGGTGTATTTTTAATCCGCCAGTTTTATATCAGCATTCCGGATGAATTATGCGAAGCTGCCAGGATCGATGGGTTAAATGAATATGGTATCTTTGGAAAAATCGTGTTTCCTCTTGGGAAACCTGCTATGGCAACTCTGACCATTTTTACATTTACCAATGTGTGGAATGACTTTATGGGACCGCTCATCTATTTAAAAACAAAGGAATTGAAAACCATCCAGCTGGGTATCCGGATGTTCATATCCCAGTTCGGAGCGGATTATGCATGGATCATGGCTGCTTCCGTATGCTCATTGATCCCCGTTATCATTGTATTTTTAAGCTGTCAGAAGTTTTTTGTAGAGGGCGTTGCAGCCAGTGGAATCAAAGGATAGAAAGGGGAAATACCCTGCGGGTATCCCTCTATGTCCAAAAATATGGACAGTGATTAGGAAACACCCTGCGGGTATCCCTTTATGTCCAAAAAGATGGACAGTGATTAGGAAACACCCTGCGGGTATCCCTTTATGTCCAAAAATATGGACAGTGATTAGGAAACACCCTGCGGGTATCCCTTTATGTCCAAAAAGATGGACAGTGATTAGGAAAGGAGAGGCATATGGCACAGACATTGGAACAAATAATAACCTATCCTGGAATGGAAGAGGAAATGGTTCAACAGGCTCTTAATGATGCCGTGAAGATCGTGAAAGAGAACCTTATGGAATTTACGGATAAATTCCAGTCTTCCAACAGCATTAACGGATTTTATGAGGCAACAGAAAATGTGGAATGGACAACAGGGTTCTGGACAGGAGTGATCTGGCTGGCTTACGAGCACACCGGTGATAAAGCATTTCAAAAAGCCGCCCAAGTACAGGTAGAAAGCTTTCGGAACAGAATTGAAAATAAAATTGACGTAAATCATCACGATATGGGCTTTCTTTATAGTTTATCCTGTGTGGCAGCCTATAAGCTGACCGGCAATGAGCATGCAAAAAAGGCTGCTTTATTGGCAGCGGATCATCTGGCGGAACGATACAGGGAAAGAGGAAAGTTCCTTCAGGCCTGGGGAAATCCGGGTGAACCAAAGGAATACCGGCTAATCATTGACTGTCTGTTAAATCTTCCCTTACTTTACTGGGCAACGGAAGTGACGGGAGATTCTTCCTATGAAGATAAGGCGGAGAACCATATAAAGACTGCTATGAAATGCATTTTGCGTCCGGACCATTCTACCTACCATACCCATTTCTTTGATGTGGAAACTGGGGAACCCACCTATGGAGTAACCCATCAGGGGAACCGCAACGGTTCTGCATGGGCCAGAGGTCAGGCCTGGGGGATTTATGGAATTGCCTTAAGCTACCGTTATTTGAAGAATCCGGAGTACATGGACTTATTTTGCAGCGTTACTGATTATTTTATTGAACATCTGCCGGATGATCTGGTTCCTTACTGGGATTTTGACTATGACACAGGCAGTGAGGAACCGAGAGATTCCTCTGCCTCGGCCATTGCTGTCTGCGGGATTCTGGAAATGGCGAAATACTTAGAAAAAGAGAAGGCACAGGTATATCTGACTGCAGCTGACCGGATGCTTAAGGCGCTGACAGACCGTTGTGCCAACAGGGATTACAAAAAATCCAATGGATTGCTGCTTCATGGCACCTATGCAAGGAATTCCAAAGAAAATACCTGTACCGACCGTGGTGTAGATGAATGCAATACATGGGGAGACTATTTTTATATGGAGGCACTGACAAGACTCTCCAAGGACTGGAAGCTGTACTGGTAAGTGCTGGTGAAGGAGAAAAAAGAATGAAGACTAATCTGCTGTATGTGTTTGCTGACCAGTGGCGTGCGCACGCGACGGGATTTATGAACATGGATCAGGTGATAACACCAAACATTGACTCTTTTGCCCGGGAGAGCATGAGGTTTACCAATGCTTACAGTACGTATCCCTTATGCTCTCCTCACAGAGCGTCTCTTATGACAGGAAAATACCCCTTCCGCCTGGGAATGTGGACCAATTGCAAGATTGGGCTGGAAGAAACGGTCATGTTAAGACCTCAGGAGCTCTGCATTGGAGATGTGCTGAAGAATGAAGGTTACAGGACGGGCTACATTGGTAAATGGCATTTGGATGCATCGGAGCTTAACTTTGTTACCAACCCAATATCAGGTGCAAGGGACTGGGATGCCTATACACCGCCAGGGGAAAGAAGACATGGATTTGATTACTGGCTGTCTTACGGAGCCTGGGATGATCACATGAATCCCCATTATTGGCAAGACGGTGAAAACCAGATAAAGCCAGGAAAATGGTCAGCAGAATTTGAAACAGACAAGGCTCTTGAATACATGGAAGCAAGGAAAGAAGGGGAACAGCCATTTGCGCTGTATCTTTCCTATAATCCGCCTCATCTTCCCTATGAGCTGGTCCCGGATAAGTATTATGAACGGTTTAAGGATCTTAAGGTCTGCTACCGTGAAAATGTTCCGGAAGAGATGAGAGAAAAGGGAGGGCTCCTGGAGACTCAGACAAGGCAGTATTATGCTGCAATTTATGGAATTGATCAGCAGTTTGGAAGAATCCTTCAATATTTAAAAGATCATGGCATGGAGGAAAATACTCTTGTCATCTTGTCTTCGGATCATGGAGAGATGCTTGGTTCACATGGATTGATGAGTAAAAATATCTGGTATGAGGAGTCCATTCATATACCGCTTATGATTCGTCAGAAGGGACGAATCCAGACGGCTGACAACGATGGAATTTTTGCCAGCCCTGATCACATGCCCACGATTCTGGAACTTTTGGAAATTCCCGTTCCAGAGACATGCGAAGGATATAGTCATGTGAAAGGAATGTTTGGAACGGATGAGAATGAGCCTGAGGATATGTTAATATGCTCTTATCCGGGAGGAGCAGAGATGGTAAAAAAATTTTCCTCTAAAGGGCTTAGTCATAAATCATATGGCTGGCGCGGGATAAAGGATAAGCGTTACACTTATGTCATATCTAACGGCTATACGCCAGGCGAGGAACAGAGGGAATATCTTTATGATAATCAAATGGATCCTTATCAAATTAATCCGGTATTAGTAAAGCCGGATTGTCAGAAAAGTCAAATTCTTAAATACAGGGAAAGGCTTAAAGCGTATTTAAGCAGGACAGAAGATCCGTTTTTGTGGAATCGCTAGAGGATAATTAAGAATAAGGGGTGTTGCAAAATTAACGTAAGTTAGTTTTATAGCACCCCGCTTTTTACTTTATGGCGCAATATGAATTTTTAGAAAGGGAAATCATTATGAGATATAAATGCAGGAAAATAAGCGATAAACTTATTATCAATGGTAACTTAAGAAAAGTCCAATGGGAGGCTGCAGAAGGTATTCTGCTAGTGGATACAGTAACAGGAGTAGAAAATCATAATCAGACAATAGCTAAGTTCTTGTGGGATGATACCTTTTTGTACGTTGGCTTTTATTGCAAGTATGAACAGATTAATGCAACTATGAGTGGTTTCAATGAAAAACTATATGAGGAGGATGTAGTAGAAGTATTCATTGATGATAATAGTGATCGAAGAACCTATATGGAAATTGAGGTAAATCCGTTAAATGCAGTACTTCATTATTATATACATAATGATCTGGCTGGTACGATTTTACAATATGCCAGAGTCAATAATAATATTATTTCAGCTGTTATTCAGGATCAGGAAGAGAAGGAATTTATGGTGGAGTTCGCAATCCCATTTACTGAATTTATTACAGCATCAGGCATTCCGCCTAAAACAGGAGATATATGGCTTTTTAACGCATATAGGATCAATAACAGCTTGAGAGATGATGTTGAATATCTGGCATGCTCACCCACTGGGATGATCAATTTTCATATACCAAATTGTTTTGGAGAATTAGAATATACAAATATACCAATCATTTAACCTGCAAGTTAAGAGGCAGTTATGAAAAGAAAAAAATCAAAAATCAGATATTCGAAAGAAAAAATGAGGAAGGATCTGATTCAGCAGAAAGAAACTTTGAAGAATAATTTCCTTTTGAATGTTATGAGAGGCGATGTAAAGGACTTAAAGCATATAGCAGAAAATTTTGAACAGCTGGATATCTTTATTAGCCAAAACGGTTTCCAAATTATCACAATTGAATTTAATGGAGCAGTGGATAATAATTCCGAGATAATTTTTTCTCAATTTATCATAAAAAATAGGGTGGAAAAAATATTATCCACTTATTTTTCTTTGCAGAGTGCAGAATTGCTGCATCGTATTTCCATGATAATTAATACTGATGAAAGTAGTATTATAATTGAAAAATTACAAAGTCAACTGCAGGCAGCGATTGAGCTCATTGATCATGATTATGGAATAAGGTGTTTCATTGGCATTAGCCATATTCATAATAATATGGGGGAAATTCCAGATGCATACACAGAAAGTTTAGAAGCAGTTACAAATGCCGCAATGCAGGAAGATAAAAATATATTTTATGCAGAAGATGTTGAAAAACTGAGCAATCAGTATGAATTCACCATAGAAAGTGAATATCGTTTGATAAATCATATTAAGACAAGTAATAAGGAACAGGCATTCAATATAATAGAAGAAGTGGTTTGCGAAAACACAAAGAATCACAATCTGAAAATAGGATATGTTCAGTGCTTAATGTTTGATATAATGGGGGCAATTATAAGATCAGTAAAAGAGAAAGGCTTTTCATCCATGCCGGTTGAAAAAGACCCCATTCGTATGATGAAAGAAAATTCCAATATAGTAGAAATGAAACAGATACTTCTGGATTTCTGCTCTTATGCATGTGAATTGAATTTGTCACAAAAAGAAATGCAAAAATACAACATAGAAGAGGATATCAATCAATATATCAGAGAAAATTATTTTAACCCGGATCTTAATGTATCGATGCTTGGAGAAACCTTTCATCTGACTCCTGCATATTTATCAAAGATCTACAAAAGTGAAACTGGAAACTCCCTATTATATGCAATTAATAGCATTCGGATTGAAGCCTCCATAAAGCTGTTAGATGAGACTGATTTAAGTGTTAATCAGATTTCTAAACTGGTGGGATATCTTTATTGTAATGCCTTTATTCGTTTTTTTAAGAAACAGACTGGTTTAACTCCGGGACAATACAAGATTCTGAATAAAAAGCAAAATAAAACCATTAATAAGTGATTTATTCATGGTTAAACGCTCCTGGTCTTTTAAGATTGAGACCAGGGGCGTTTTCTAATTATTTTTTATTTTCCAAAAGTGCCAGCAACATCTCTGCAGTCATTGGGATATGAGCAGGCAATGCTTCTTTTGTTCCAGCATAGACGGCAGAAATAAGTCGATGTTTACCATGCTTCAGCTGTGACTGAATCATGGGTATGTAGGTTCTTGGATGGATCAGATTGCTGTTGCTATCTGCCTGGATAAAATGTGCTTTTCCTTCCCCGCTTAAATCATATATTCCACTGATATACTGGTAGCAGGTTTTTTCATTCTCGTCTTGATAAGGACACTCAAAGATCAGATAGCCATTTTCAGCCTTTTGAGCTTCTGAAGGAATAAAATCTCCCTCCCTGTCAGCTGCTCTTGGAATGGAAAATCCACAGTCTGCTGCAAAAAGAGGACGCTCAGTTTCAATATCATGAATACGATAATGCCAGGGTAATCCTGGGAAAACAGTAGTTGTGACAGTTACGTCCGGCCATGGTTTCCAACGAGAACGGATCATATCTTCATTTAGTTCCAATAATTCACAATTTCTTCTGACGCGGTAATAACTATCCTGCTCACTTAACGCTAACATGCTGTCAGGAGCATTTTGCGCAAGGTCATAATCGCCCCTTGGTACACTGAATCCAAATACATTGGAGTAGGCAAATTTTTCATATTTTGCTGCCATGTGAGCGGGCTCAAAGCCAGCATATTGTCCGGCGGTAAAGGCTGCTACATGATGTGGTTTTCTTACAAATACCATATGAGGGTGAGGCATAACCCTTTTGTAGGATAAGGCAGGCAATGGTTCTTCTTTAGCCTGCCAGAAAGGATGGCTTTCTGATAAGGCAAGAGGTAGAAAGGCCTTTAGTGACCAGGCAGGTGATCCAGGAGCATTATACGATTCAGACATAACCAGATTCTCATAGCAATACCCAATGCTAAGTATACCGTCACGACTAAATATAGGTTTCTGAAACCAGTTTCGAAGGTGTCTTAGAACAATTCCTTTCATAACTCCATAGGAAAAAACCTCCACATCATTAAGGGCGAGTGCACCCCAAAAAGCGCATTGTGCAAAGCGATAAGTCAGACTTCTTCCATAAGGAACACAGTCACCATCTTCCGAAAACCAATAGATGAAATCCTGTGCAAATAACTTAGCGCGTTCTATGTAAAGCTTGCTTCGAACAGGATCTTCCTCTTTCATCAAATGTGCGTAAATTAAGGCGTAATAGTGCATGGCAAAAGCAATATAATAATCTCTTTGTTCGGTTGCACCATCAGAATACCAGCCTTCCCCAAGATAATAAGTATCCAGAGCCTCTAATTCCTGTTTTATGCGTTCACTGTTATAAGGCATTCCCACATTTTTTAAACCAAGATTAACAAGAACGATAAAAAATCTCCAGTTGTTCTCCGGAACTTTATGATAGTTTACCTGATAAAGCCAGTCTGCGAAGTGAGTCTGCTCTTCTTTGGAGAGCGGATAAAAAAATTGCTCAGGTGCCATACAAAGGGCAAGTCCTAATACAGCAGTTTCTACTGTTTTTTGATCATAATCCTCAATATCGCCCCAATATTCCGGGGAGGAAGGATTGGTTCCATAACGGATCGCATCGTGGTAAATAAGCCAGATATCATCTGCAAAACCTCCTGCTGCAGCAGGAACCAGCCCCCAGAGAGGCCTGGCCAGTGCTTCCATATTGGCAGTTCGACTTACGGCCCACGTACCAGTGTTACCTAAAATTAGTTGCGTGTTCTTGTCTGAATAATAGGGGATTAGAGGATGAACAATTGTTTCTAAAGCTTTCACTAAATCTTGGCGGGTCTGTAAAGGATTATCTTGTATCGGTAAATTTTGCATGGAGTTCCTCCGTTTAAATAAGCAGTTAAAGATTATTGTAATTCATATTAATTATAATCGTTTTCACCCCAGCATGTATATGGACGATATAATGAATCAATGAACAAAAATAAGCTTCTATGTCTTTTCAGAAAGGGAACGTATGGAGGAGGCGTATTCGGTAGGCGTCATTCCAGTGAGTTTTTTAAACTGCCTGGTAAAGTAGTGAATGGAGCTATAACCCAGACAGTCTGAAATTTCCGTAAAATTCATCTGGTTGTTGCGGATTAATTGTTTGGCCGCTTCCGTTTTCTTGTTTAAGAAAAAATCGATAACGCCACAGCCGTGGGCTTCCCGGAATATTTTCTGAAGCTGGGATCGCCCGATCAAATTGTCACGGCAGATGGATTCAATGGTAAGATGCTCTCTTAAATGTTCTTCCATGTAGCGGACGATCCGGTTATGGATATCTCCATGGATTCGACTCTCTGCCGGGCTATCCGTAAGAATATGCTCCGGATTGGAAATGTATTTACGGTAGAGATGGATGATCAGCTCTTCCAGATAATTGCCGATCAGCTGTTCCGCGCCAAAGGAAGCGACGGGCTGCCTGACCAGTTCTTCCTGGTAGGGATCGTCAAGTCTTCCGGTAAATGCGTTCCGGGCTTCTATGATAATCTGGGCAAGAAGAGCTGCTTCCGTTTCCTGAACGGACAAAACTTTTCCTTTAAATGCTTTCATGCAGGGAGAAGTGCATTCGAATCCCACTACAACCAGGTTGGGGGCAATCGTCCCATTGGTCAGTATGTTATGGAATTCCCCTGGACTGTGGAAGATGATGTTTCCCCTCTTTAAAGGGATCCGTTTCCCGTCTGCCATCACGTCAATAACTCCCTTGTCAACGCAGACAAATTCCCAGAAGTCATGGCTTTCGCCGGGAAAAGTGAAATTGCTCATGTATTCAAAATAGTGAACAGTTATAACTTTTTTAATCACAGCTGAGGGACGGAGAGATGTGCTTTTATAGGCCATGGGTTATCCTTTCTGTTGATGTTTGTTCTTATAATTAGTATACCACATTCTCCTGTAAAAATAAAAGAAGAATACGATCGTACAAATAAAATAATAGATAGTGCAAATATTTTTTTGAGCATATTCATTATACTGAGGATAGTAAATTTCAGGAGGTACAGCAATGAACGGAAAACCGGTTCTGGTGATTATGGCTGCAGGAATGGGCAGCCGTTATGGAGGATTAAAACAGATAGACTCTATTGATGCTTATGGGAACAAGATTATTGATTATTCTATTTTTGACGCGGTTCAGGCTGGGTTTGAAACGGTTGTTTTTATCATTAAAAAGGCTATTGAAAAAGAATTCCGGGAGAATATTGGAGACCGGATTGCGACTCACGTAAATGTGGAATATGTATACCAGGAGCTGGATCGTCTGCCGGCCGGATATCAGGTGCCGGAGGGACGGGTGAAACCATGGGGAACCGGTCATGCTATTTTATGCTGCCAGGATGTGATCGACGGACCTTTTGCCGTGATCAATGCGGATGATTATTATGGAAAAAGCGCTTTTGTGTCTATATACAATCAGTTATCGGAGATTTCCGACAGCGAGAAGTATCAGTACACCATGGTAGGCTACCGCCTATACAATACCTTAACGGAAAACGGTCATGTGGCAAGAGGCGTTTGCACCATCAGTGAGGATGGAAAACTTGCAGATATCCATGAACGCACCAGAATTGAAAAGCAGGGGGATAAGGCAAAATTTACAGAGGATGACGGCAAGACCTGGACAGAGCTTAGTGAGGACACCGTTGTTTCCATGAATATGTGGGGCTTTACGAAAAGTATAATAAAAGAGCTTGATGAGAGGTTTGCCGTTTTTCTGGATAAAGAACTTCCGGGAAATCCGTTAAAATGTGAATATTTCCTTCCTTTTGTGGTGGATGAACTGTTAAAGGAATATAAGGCGGAGGTTACCGTTTTGAAGAGCGTGGACCGTTGGTACGGCGTCACTTACAAAGAAGATAAGGAAACAGTGGTGAATGCCATCAGGGAACTTAAGAAAACCGGTATTTATCCGGAAAGTCTGTGGGAGGAACAGTAATGGGAGACGCACAATGTAAAAAGATTGGAGAGGCCATCAGTCTGCTGGCTTTCCAGGGAGAAATGATTTCATGTGAGCGCTATGGAAACGGTCATATTAATGATACGTTTCGTCTGGTCTGTATGGACAGGGGAGGCATAAAGCCTTACATCATCCAGAGAATCAATCATAAGGTATTTAAGGATCCTGTGTCTCTTATGAAAAACATCTCAGGTGTCACTTCATTTCTGCGTGAAACGATTATAGCCCAGTCTGGGGATCCGGACCGGGAGACGTTAAATATTGTAAAGGCACGAGACGGAAAGGATTACTGTCAGGACAGCGACGGAAACTATTGGAGAGGGTACCTTTTTATAGAGGGGGCTACCACCTATGATAAGGTGAGAAATCCGGAAGACTTTTACCAGAGTGGCAGAGCCTTCGGTCGTTTCCTGTGCAGACTGGGAGAATACCCCGCTGAAGAGCTGACGGAAACCATCTTAAATTTCCACAATACGCCGGTTCGCCTGCAAGCTTTTAAAGAAGCGGTTAAAGCAGATGTCTGTAACCGGGCAAAGCTTGTCAGCAAAGAAATAAATTTTGTACTGGACAGGGAGAGGGAGGCAGATACTGCAATGAAGCTGCTGCGAGAAGGCAGGCTGCCGCTCCGTGTAACTCACAATGACACCAAACTTAACAATATCATGATCGATGACCAGACTGGTGAGGCTTTGTGTGTTATTGATTTAGATACCATTATGCCGGGACTCTCTATCTTTGATTTCGGTGATGCCATCCGGTTCGGAGCCAATACAGCGGAAGAGGATGATCCAGATTCCAGTAAAGCGTCCTTATCCCTGGAATTGTTTGAAATCTATACGAAAGGCTATATGGAAGGCTGCAAAGTGGTATTGACGGCAGAGGAAAGAACAATGCTGCCTATGGGTGCCAAATTAATGACTTATGAATGCGGTATGCGTTTCTTAACGGATTTCCTTCAGGGGGATACCTATTTCCACACCAGCAGGGATAACCACAACTTAGATCGTGCAAGAACCCAGTTTGCTCTGGTAGCAGATATAGAGAAAAAGTGGGTGGAGATGGAAGAAATTATTAATAAATATCAATAAGGAAAGAAAGGGGATAACGGATGAAAATACTGGTTACAGGGGGTGCCGGATATATCGGCAGCCATACCTGCGTAGAACTTTTAGAGCGGGGATATGATGTGGTTGTGGTGGACAATCTGTCGAACTCTTCAAGCGTGTCATTAAAGAGAGTGGAAGCAATTACCGGCAGGCGGGTGACTTTTTATAAGGCAGATCTTCTGGACGGAGACGCGCTGGAAGAGATATTTAATAAAGAAGCAATTGAGGCAGTAATCCATTTTGCGGGCTTAAAGGCAGTGGGGGAATCGGTCTCAAAATCCTTGGAATATTACCATAACAACATCACCGGAACTCTTGTTTTGTGTGAGATCATGAGAGCTCATGGGATAAAAAAGATTATTTTTAGCTCTTCAGCAACTGTGTATGGAGACCCGGCCTTTGTTCCCATCACAGAGAAATGTCCGAGGGGGAGCATCACCAACCCTTATGGACAGACAAAGGGGATGCTGGAACAGATTCTCACGGATCTTCATACTGCGGATCCAGAGTGGAACGTTATTATACTTCGCTACTTTAATCCAGTGGGAGCACACAATAGCGGGCTGATCGGTGAGGATCCAACGGGAATTCCCAATAACCTGGCCCCCTACATCACTCAGGCTGCTGTAGGGAAGCTTAGAGAAGTCAGTGTTTTTGGCAATGATTACAACACACCAGACGGTACAGGGGTCAGGGATTATATCCATGTAGTGGATCTGGCTCTGGGTCATGTTAAGGCTCTAGAGAAACTTTCTTCCCAGGATTCCCAGGTCAGGATTTATAATCTTGGAACTGGACGTGGATACAGCGTGCTTCAGATGATAGAAGCATTCTCAAAGGCATGGGAAAAACCTATCCCTTATTCCATCAGACCGCGCCGTTCTGGAGATATCGGAGAATGCTTCGCAGATGTTTCCCTTGCGAAAGAAGAACTTGGCTGGGAAGCGGAGCGGGGGATCGAAGAGATGTGTAAGGATTCTCTGCGTTGGCAGATTGGTAATCCGGAGGGGTACCGCTGAAAGATAGAATAAATAGACAGTTATATTATTTGTGTTATAATATAGAGTAGGTATTATGAACGCATAAAATATTTAAATGGAGGTTCTTATGTTTTTTTCAGATTTAAATACGGATAGATTGCTGCTAAAAAACATATCGGGTGAAGATAGAGATTTTGTTTTTAGTCAGTTTTCCGATCGGGTTGTTAACAGATACTTATTCGATGCAGAGCCATTAAGTACCATTGAAGGCGCTGATAAAATAATTAACATGTTTTTGCAAACAGAACCGAGAACTCACCATCGTTGGGTTTTAATTAGAAAAACAGACAAAGTAAAAATGGGAACATGTGGCTTTCATTGTTGGGATATTAACAAAAATGTTTGTGATGTGGGTTATGACCTTAAAGAAGAATATTGGGGAAATGGTTACATGCAAGAGGCTTTGAATGCTATTATTATATTCGCCAAAAGCAACATGAAAATTAAGGAGATAAACGCATGCATCTACCCTGAAAATATGAAGTCAGTTGCAATTGCTGAAAGGCTTGGTTTTGAATTTTCAGGTAAAAAGAAAATTGAGCACTTTCAAGGTAGTGAATATCTTCACCATATATATACTTTGGACTGTACTACTTTGTAAAAATATGTATTTATGTTTAAATTCTAGTTACGAGACCGTTTATTCTCAGGATATCAGAGAATGACCGGTCTTTTTTTCGAAATAATGTATTAAATGCTTTTGTCATAGCTAGACTAAGCAGATTGCATTGAAACGTAAACTGATATATAATTGTTATGTTTATAAAGAATCTAAAAACAATTGATATCCCATGGAATCATTTCAGCTCATATTAGCCTGGAGGTATAAAATGGGGAAGAAAAAACGAGAACATATTGTCTTTGATCAAATGTTAAAGCGAAAGAAACAGATACCCATTTCAAAAATAAACAAAATCGTTAAAAAGGGTAAGGGTAGAAGTAAGTATGAATATATTTGAAAAAATTAAACAGGAAATCATGGCTGACCCCATGAATGAATCCTACACAAAAATGGGTATTCCCCCAATATTTAAAGCCTCAGCAGATGCACGCATTGCCATAGTGGGGCAGGCTCCGGGACGTAAAGCGGAAGCAACTCAATTGTTTTGGAATGACTTAAGTGGAGATCGATTAAGAGAGTGGCTGGGGGTATCCAGAGAGATATTCTATAATACAAACCGAATCGCTCAATTGCCTATGGATTTCTATTATCCGGGAAAAGCAAAAACTGGTGATGCACCTCCAAGAAAAGGTTTCGCAGAAAAGTGGCATCCACGTTTGCTGGAGGAGATGCCAGATATTGAAATCATTATTCTAATCGGCAGCTATTCACAAAAGTATTATTTAAATGTAAGACGTGAGAAAAGTTTAACGGAGACAGTACGTAATTTTCAAAATTATTTACCTGAATATTTTCCATTGGTACACCCTTCTCCTTTAAATCTGGGGTGGCTCAAGCAAAATCCGTGGTATGAAGGTGATGTTTTACCCGTTTTAAAAGAAATTGTTCATAAGAACTTATAAATCTTAACACCTCGAAAGAGTCAGCCTTTCCTTAGCAATGGAAGGCTGGCTCTTTTATATACGCTTCTGTTTTCAAATACGCTTTAAGAACTATAGGAATTAGTATTTATACAATCTGAAAGTTCTCCGCATTTTTCCTATATTGAGAGGGAGAAATCCCTTCCTGTTTTTGAAATACTTTTGTAAAGTAGGAAGCATCATTAAAATTTAAATCTGCTGCAATTTCATAAATGGGAGCATCAGAAAATTTTAGCATATTTTTGGAACGTTCTATTTTCAGCTTTATGATATATTCCGTAAATGAAATCCCAGTTTTTTGTTTAAAGTATCTGCTTAAATACTTCTCATTTAAATTGAATTCACAAGCCAGGTCACCTAAATTCAAATCGTCTAAAAAGTGATAATCAATATAATTTAGTATTTCTTGAATATAATCTGTATATTTAGGCGGAACAGTAGGGGAGGTATCTTTTTTTTTCATTGATCCCATTATTTTGTCCAGGCAGTTATACAGATCATCGGGAGCAATCGGTTTTAGCAAAAAGTCAATAACACCGCATTTTATTGCCTGCTGTGCATAAGTGAACTCATTGTAAGCAGTGATAATCACGGTATTTACATTAGGCAGAAAATTACAAATTTCTTTTTGCGCATCTAATCCATTGCATTGAGGCATATCAATGTCCATCAGAATAATATCTGGTAAATGCTGATGAGCCAATTTAATCGCTTCAAAACCGGTGGTTGCAGATCCAACTAAATGAATGTTGGGATAATGACGCTGAATAATTAGATTCAGGGCCTTTCTTTCCAATGATTCATCTTCGCATATTAAAAGTTTATACATACAATCCACCTCCTTTAGTGCTATCGGTAAGTGACTGGGAGAAGTATATCAATTTTAGTATAAGTGTACACTTTGCTGTCAATGGTTATTCCGTATTCCGGACCGTATAATTTTTTTATACGGGTCTGTGTATTCATTAACCCTAAACCAAAGGCAGGGTTATCAATATTTTCTTCTGTTTCCAGCAATTCAATGATATCCTCTGAAATACCACACCCATTATCGTAAATTTGAATTAATATATCATTTTTATTATTTTTGTTCGTCTTAGAAATATCAATTCTTATAATTCCATTGGCCATACAGTCTTTTAAACCATGGATGAAAGAGTTTTCGACCAATGGCTGAAGGGTCATGCTTGGAATGCGGCAGTCTCTGATGCTGTCATCTGCATGAATATGGCAGATAATCTTATCCCCAAAACGTGCTTTTTGTATATTCAGATAATGATTTAAATTGTTCAGTTCTTCTTCAATGGTTGGAGTATCAGAAGTGTTTTTGATTGTATAACGCAGATAATTTGATAAATCGTAAATCAGTTGTTCTGTCTCCTCAGATCCGTCAAGAAGTGCTGTACGTGCGATGGAGTTTAAGGCATTAAAAAGAAAATGAGGATTCATCTGTGCCTGAATCCTTTTCAAGGTCTGGGCAGAAGCAATCTGCTGCTGGCGGATTCGCTCAATTGTTTCATGATTGAGTTGCTGTTGGATGATGGTCTTATAGCTTTTTTCTGCGATATACTCAGCAAAAAAACTGTAAAACTTCAGACATGTCTGGATATAGTCCTCTGCGACAACAGGAATTTCTGCTACTGTCCGGTCTAAATCCTCTTTGCATAGATGAAATTTATTTGCCAGCTTTTCAGTATCAATTAATGCCCTGTCCTGTTCATGAATCAAAACCTGTCCACCTAAAACGCCGCCTAAAAGAACATCGTTAACAATAATGGGAGCAGCGCAGTCTCTTAAACCACAGTGGCAGTCATATACAATCGAATGCCCTATTTCAAGAGAATGCTTCAAAGCGTAATAGTCACATGATATACAGGCCTGACGGCCTGCCTCAGAAGTACGGATTAACTGGCAAAAAGTAGAAAAATTACTAAGAGAAGAAAATGGTTTCCCATCGGTATTAACGGTTACTAAAGAAAAGCTTACGATACTTGACAGCTCAGATTGAATTTTGCTGAATTCATCGAAGTCAATTAAGTTCTCGAGTAAAAGATCAAATTCTGGATTCATGAAAAACTCAACTCCTCATTTTAGATATATAAAATAATAACATAGTTGATTGGTCTTTTCAATTCACTTTTACGAAGTGGTATTTTTCCCACCTTGAGAATCCTTTAAATAGCGGATAGTCAAAAAAAGAGGTAGAAAAAATACCAGATCACAGATGGGGAAAATACTAGAACTACTTCCTGAAATCCTAAGGAAATGCAGATGTATGTGATATTATTTATAACGATAACAGGGAATTCACACTTTTATTTGTGAAAATGTAACATGCAACTAGCATGATTGCATAGATAAAAATAAAAATCTGGAGGTAGTAAAATGGGACAGGAAGCATTAGGTTTAGTCGAAACAAAAGGATTGATTGCATCAATTGAGGCAGCAGATGCAATGGTAAAGGCAGCAAACGTGGCTTTAATCGGTTATGAAAAAATCGGCTCTGGTTTAGTAACTGTAATGGTACGGGGGGATGTCGGTGCAGTGAAGGCAGCCACTGATGCAGGTGTAGCGTCTGCAAAACGTGTGGGTGAGGTTGTATCTGTTCATGTAATTCCTAGACCACATACAGATGTGGAGAAAATGTTACCAAAATTTCAGGAGAAATAATTCAGGAGAGGGTAGATCATGGATAAGGATTTATTAGATAAGATTTTAAGTTCTGTTACTGGTTCTGAGAATAAAGAGCAGACAAGCGAAAAAGTGGAGACAGCTGTGTCATCTCAGTGCAATCTCACCGAGTTTGTAGGTGCCGGAATTGGGGATACAGTTGGTTTGGTAATTGCAAATCTGGAGTATCATCTGCATGAAAATTTAAAGCTGGATCCTAAATATCGTTCCATCGGTATCGTGAGTTCCAGAACAGGTGGAGCACCTCATGTGATGTCTGCTGACGAGGCAGTAAAAGCTACAAATACAGAAGTAGTGAGCGTAGAATTCTGCCGTGATACAAAAGGCGGAGCAGGACATGGAAGCACCATTATATTTGCGGCGGAAGATGTATCTGATGCCAGACGTGCCGTAGAAATTATGTTGTCGGCTCTTGAGCGGAACTTTGGCAATGTGTATGGATGTGATGCAGGACATATTGAGCTTCATTACACTGCCCGTGCAAGTTATGCGCTCAATAAGGCATTTAATGCTCCCATAGGAAAGGCTTTTGGAATTACGGTAGGAGCACCGGCAGCAGTAGGACTTTTAATGGCAGATATGGCTATGAAAACAGCAAATGTTGATATTGTTACATATGCAAGCCCTGCATCAGGCACATGTTTTTCCAATGAGATTATTGTGACATTTTCAGGTGATTCAGGAGCCGTCAGACAGTCTGTGCTGGCTGCAAGGGATGTGGGACTTTCCGTTCTTCGTGGTATGGGACAGAATCCAGTATCTGTTACGACTCCCACACTGTAAAATGGCACAGAAATGAGGTAGAGCCTTTTGAAAGATGAAGCGCTGGGATTAATTGAAGTAATTGGTCTGCTTGCGGCGGTGGAAGCGGCGGATACTGGCCTTAAATCAGCAAATGTTTCTCTGGTGGGCATAGAAAATGCCACAGGAGCCTATTTTACGGTAAAGTTTTCCGGTGATGTGGGAGCTGTAAAAGCGGCAGTCACTTCAGCTCGGGTAAACGCAGAAAAAGTCGGAACAGTAGTATCTGCTCATGTAATCCCCCGGCTGTCCGCTGGGCTTAAGGGCTGGCTGATGACGGAAGAATCTGTGAAAGCGGAAGAAGCTACTCAGGTGGAATACAGAAAAAAAACGGCAGAGGAAAAGGAAAAAACCGACGAAGTGGAAGAAACGTCTGTGGAAGCAGAACATGAGGAGAACCTGAATAAAATTGAGATAATTTCAGACAGCGAACCTGAGAATGAAAAACGTCCAGCATATACCTGCAATCTGTGCAAGGATCCCAAATGTCCGAGAGAAAAGGGACAAATGGAGAAATTGTGCATTCATGCAAGAGGAAAGCGAGGAAATGAAACATGACAAATAATCAGGAATTCACTGTAAAAGCAATTTTATCTATGATGGAGAACAAGCCGGCGGAAAATGGAATACCACTGGGAGTATCAAACCGTCATATCCATTTGACCAGGGAATCTGTGGAGATCCTTTTTGGAAAGGGATATGAGCTGACAAAGGCAAAAGATCTGGGACAGCCGGGGCAGTATGCAGCAAAGGAGACCGTGTGTATTGCCGGAAAAAAAGGCAGTTTTTCAAATGTAAGAGTGCTTGGTCCGGTAAGAAAGCAAAACCAGGTTGAAATCAGCCGTACGGATGGTTTTTCATTGGGTGTAAATCCACCGGTGCGTCTTTCCGGCGATTTGAGTGGTGTAGCAGACATCTGTGTGATCGGGCCCAAGGGGATGATGGTGATGAAGGAGAGTGTTATTATCGCGAAGCCTCATATTCATATGAGTCCTGTGGATGCCCTGCGTTTTCAGGTAAATGACGGGGATTCGGTATCTGTAGAGATTCCGGGTGAAAGAGGCTATACCATGCACCATGTGGTAATTCGTGTAACGGAGCAGTCTGCACTGGAGTTCCACATTGATACAGATGAGGCCAATGCAGCAGGAACCCCGTCAGATGCCGTTGTCCAGCTGATTAAATGAGAGGAATGGTAATATGATCAGAGAGCAGACTGAAATGGATCGTTCGAATGAATATCTGCTTCAAATGGATGCAACTTCCGAAAAAGAATTCATAGATTTAAAACAATTTGTGCTGCCTCTGAAAGTAGGGGTGGATCTGGGTACCTCCAATATTGTGGTAACAGTGTTAGACCAGAAAAACCGCCCGGTAGCATTTGAAATGGAGTCAGCCAATGTGGTGAAGGACGGAATTGTAGTGCAATTCTTAGATGCAGTCCGGATACTGGAAAAACTAAAGGGCAGGCTGGAGCAACGGCTGAACACGAAACTGGAAGAAGCTGCGACTGCAATTCCCCCAGGTATCATGACCGGAAATACAAAGGTAATCAGTAATGTGGTGGAAAATGCAGGTTTTCATGTGACTCATGTAATAGATGAACCGGAAGCTGCCGCCGTAATGATGGGAATCAGGGACGGAATTGTCGTGGACATAGGCGGCGGTACTACCGGTGTTTCAGCGGTAAAAGATGGTCAGATCATGTATTCCATGGATGAACCCACCGGTGGAACTCACATGACATTAGTGATATCCGGTGCTATGGAATTAGAATTTTCAGAGGCGGAGCAATACAAAAAAAAACAGGACAACTATCAGCTGGTTTTTACTATGATCCAGCCTGTTATGGAAAAAATGGCGCACATTACCCGTTCCTTTATGAGAGAACAGGAGGGACCCATTTATTTAGCAGGAGGAACCAGCTGTTTAAAGGGAATTGAGGCAGTTTTTCAAAAATATTTGGGGATTGCCGTTTATAAACCCCAAAATCCTTTGCTGGTGACACCCATAGGAATTGCTATGTCAATTCCATCTGTGAAAGAGAAGGCATAGTAATAAAATGATGGAAAAAGAAGAAATTATCAGAAATATATTAAAAAGTCTTTTGCCAATGATGGATAAAAAGGCATTGGTGCTGCTGACCGGAGGTACTGCAGATTATCAGGAATACCAGAAGATGGTTGATGAGCTGCTGCTGACAGAAGCTAAAATAGCGGTGACTGAAGCTTTTAAAAGCCTTGCATCCAGTGCAGTCAAAGACAGGCTGGACTCACGCTTTATTCCGGATGGAGAGACATTATATCGGGAAATGAATGAAATTAACATCATCATTATTCCGGTATTAACCAGAAATACTCTGACAAAGGGAGCGATGGGAATACAGGACAACTTAGTCTCCATGGCGATTGCAGCTGGCTTTATGAAGAAGATTCCCATTCTGGCAGTGACGGAAAACTGCAGCCCGAATAGCGGACATACAAGGGAAACAGGGATGAATCTCAATGAGTCCTATAATCAGATGATGACTGGCTATGAGGAGCGATGGAAAGAATTTGGAGCCATATTGATTGGGCGGGAGGAATTTTCTTCCCGGTTGAAGAAGATGCTTTATCCTGAAATCTCCATCTATTCAGAAAGCCATTTAACAGAACAATCATCATCAGAGGTTTTTCAGGTACTGACCATGAAAGATGCACAGGGATTCCGGCCAGGACAGAGAATCAAAGTATCTTCCCGGAGTGTCATCACGCCCTTGGCAAGAGAAGCATTAAACGAAAAGAACATTATAGTAGAAATTATTGAAAAGAAAAAGGGGAATCAGCCGTGATGGAATATGATAAGGACCTCCAAAGCATACAGGAGGTTAGAAATAAGGTGGCAAAAGCAAAAGAAGCACAGTCATCTTATCAGGAGTTTTCCCAGAAACAAATGGATCAGGTCGTAAAGGCCATGATGGAAGCAGCACTTGAAAATGCTGAAATGCTGGCAAAGATGGCAAAAGAAGAAACCGGATACGGGAAATGGGAAGACAAAATAGTTAAAAATGTTTTTGCTGCCAAGTATGTCTATGAGGCAATGAAAGACCAGAAAGTGGTTGGATTAATCCGCGATGACAAAGAATTGAAAGTGATGGAAGTAGGCGTTCCAATGGGAGTCATTGCCGGCTTAATTCCATCTACTAACCCAACATCAACGGTTATTTTCAAATCCCTGATTGCCTTAAAGGCAGGAAATGCAATTGTATTTTCTCCCCACCCTTCTGCTGTAAACTGTATCAAGGAAACCGTAAAGATCCTTCAGGATGCATGTGTATCAGCAGGAGCACCAGAGGGATTAATCGAGTGCATCAATGTCCCGACTGTGGATGGTACCAATGCCCTGATGAAGCATAAGGATATTGGTTTGATTCTGGCTACAGGCGGAGAAGCCATGGTGAAAGCGGCATACAGTTCAGGAACTCCGGCCATAGGGGTAGGACCAGGAAATGGTCCCGCATTTATTGAACGCAGTGCAGATGTGAAAAAGGCAGTAAGCCAGATTTTAGAGAGCAAAACCTTTGACAATGGTGTGATCTGTGCGTCGGAACAGTCTGTTGTTGTGGAAGCAGAGATGAAAGATACGGTTGTGGAAGAAATGAAGCGTCAGGGCTTTTATTTCATGACAGAAGAGCAGTCCGAAAAACTGGGAAGGTTTCTGCTTCGTCCAAATATGACCATGAATCCGGTAATTGTTGGAAAAAGTGCTCAGGAACTGGCTAAGCTCTCCGGTATCGATATACCGGGGGATGCAAAGGTTCTGGTTTCTTTCCAGGATACAGTTTCCCACAAAAATCCGTACAGCAGAGAAAAACTGACAACAGTCCTTGCATTTTACACGGAGCCCACATGGGAAAGTGCCTGCCTGCGTTGTATGGAAATCCTAAACAATGAAGGAAAAGGTCATACCATGACGATTCATTCCCAGAATGAGGATATTATCCGTGAATTTGCTCTGAAGAAGAATGTATCCCGTTTGCTGGTCAACACCCCTGCTACTCTCGGCGGAATCGGAGCTTCCACCAATCTTGTTCCGGCTCTGACACTGGGCTGTGGTGCAGTCGGAGGCAGTTCCACATCGGACAACATCGGTCCGGCGAATCTGATTAATATACGCCGTATCGCTTATGGCATGCGTTCCTTAGAAGAGATAAAAAGGGAGATACCAGCCTGCGGCTGTGTGAAGACTGAGCAGAAAGCGGAAACTTCTATATCAAGTGCAGAGGTGGAAGATCTGGTACGACGGATACTGGGCGGAATCTGAGAGGATGTGATTACATGCATTTAGCAAAAGTAATAGCAAAAGTAGTCGCCACTCAGAAGACAGACAGACTGGTGGGAGGAAAGCTTCTGGTTATAAAATCAGTGGATGAAACGGGAAAACTGATGGAAAGTGAAACTCCCTACGTGGCCATAGATGCAGTTGGTGCAGGTGTTGGAGACTGTGTTTTGGTTGACTGGGGCGGCAGCGTAGACAACGATATGAGCATGGTGGGCGATATGTCCATTGTTGGAATTGTTGATACCATAGAATTTGAATAAGGTAAGGCGGCTATCAATATGAAAAAATTTCAGATTAAGCCGGCAGTATATTTTGGTGCCGGTTCCATACAGGTATTGGATGAATTAGCCTATAACCGTGTTCTGGTCATCACTGATCCGTTTATGGTTAAAAGCGGAAACATTAAGCCTGTAATGACACAATTAAGAACAGATGCACAGGTAACTGTTTTTGACCATATTTATCCTGATCCGGATACCGCACTGATTGCAGAAGGAACGGAAGTTTTTATAAAGACAGATCCTGATCTGATTATTGCCTGCGGTGGGGGATCTACCATTGATGCAGCGAAAAGCATTCTTTACTGCAGCGGTAAAATTGTGGAAAAAGAAAAAAAACGGGTGTTTGTAGCAATACCCACCACAAGCGGAACCGGATCGGAAGTTACTAATTTTTCGGTTATTAAGATGGATCAAAGCAAAATACCAGTGGTTGATGATGCTTTACTTCCAGATTTAGCAGTACTGGATGGTGATCTGACAAAAACAGTTCCTCCGTCCATTACTGCCGATACAGGGATGGATGTATTGACTCATGCTTTGGAAGCTTATGTTTCTACTGATGCAAGCAATTTCTCAGACGCCCTGGCAGAAAAAGCAGTGGAGATTATATTTGAATACCTTCCGACAGCAGTAAAGCATGGAGATGATCTGGAGGCAAGAGGATTTTTACACGATGCATCCTGTATGGCGGGAATGGCATTTACCAATGCCTCCCTTGGAATCAATCATTCTCTGGCACATGCAATCGGCGGAGCATTACACGTTCCACATGGTAGAGCCAATGCAATTTTACTTCCATGGGTGTTGGGTTACAATGCAGCCGATCAGAGAGCAAGGGAACGATATGGAAATCTTGCATGGAGGCTTGGACTTTCTCCTAAAAATGCTGAAAACGGAGCTGAAGTGCTGCAGGCAGCAGTAAGAATGCTGTCCGAAGCGATTAAAATTCCTGCTTCTTTCAGAGAAGCAGGTGTCAATGAGACAGATTTTTATGATAATCTGGATCGGATGACAATGGCTGCATCAGGAGATAACTGCACAAAGACAAATCCCCTCCAGCCATTAGCAGAGGATTTAAAGGATTTATACAAAAAAAGCTATACAGGAGGAAAATAAGGGGATGAAGGAAAAAATACTGATTCCATGTTTGGCAGAGTTTCTGGGCACATTCTTATTTGTTTCAATTGGATTTGCCTCTGTAGCGGCCATGGTGCTGAAAATGAGCGATATAAGTTATCCTTTTATGGCAGTATGCTGGGGCGGGGCGATTACGATTGCGATTTATATTGTGGGAGGTGTGAGCGGCGCTCATTTAAATCCTGCAGTTACAGCGGCATTGGTTGTATGGGACGGATTTGACAAAAAAAAGGCGGTATGTTATATCGCCGCACAGACACTTGGAGCGTTCTGTGCAGCCGCACTTGTATACTATCTGTTTTCTTCCGGAATAAGAGGAATGGAAGAAACAAACGGCTGGATAAGAGGAACCGCAGAAGGAACCGGAGCTATGGGTATCTTTGTAACAGGAGCCGCCGCCGGGGTCTCCATGCTGAAAGCGTTTATCAATGAAACAGTCATCACTGCAATGCTGGTACTTACCATATATGCAGTGACAGACAAAGAAAATGTTTCAGCACCCGACGCGGGAATCGGAGATATTGCCATTGGTGCCATCGTTATTTTCTGTGGAATTGCCTTTGGCCCACTGACCGGATTCGCCATGAATCCCGCCAGAGATTTTGGCCCAAGATTATTTGTAATGGCAGCAGGCTGGGGAAAATACGGGTTAGGCAGCAATTTATATGGACTGATTGTTCCTGTTTTCGGACCTTTTCTCGGAGGTATTTTAGGTGGTGGTATTTACAAGAAAATTATGAAACCCTTGAGAGAAAAAATGTAATGGAGATGGAGGAAAAACCATGAAGCAGATATTAAATATTGGGCCGGAGGAAACAAGCCCAAGGATTCAAAACTTAATTGATGGATTATATAAGGCATTGCCGGCAGTGGAATCAGAGAGGGCTTTACTGATTACAAAATCCTATAAAGAGACAGAAGCATTGCCGATGGTTCTCAGAAGAGCAAAAGCTCTGGAATATATTCTGGAAAATATGACGCTGGTAATCCGTGACAGTGAATTAATTGTTGGTAATCTCACGACTGCACCCAGATCCACACAGATTTTCCCGGAGTTTTCCAACAAATGGCTTTTGGATGAGTTTGATTCACTTGCACAGCGTAAGGGTGATGTATTTACCATTACAGATGAAGTGAAAAATCAGTTAAAAGAGTGCTTTACATACTGGAACGGTCGTACTGTCAATGAACTGGCAACAGAATTAATGTATGATGATACAAAAACGGCTATGAATCATAATGTATTCACTGTAGGAAATTACTATTTTAATGGCGTGGGTCATATCAGTGTTGATTATGAAAGGGTTTTGAAGAATGGCTTTTCAGGCATCATCAAAGATGCGGAGCATGCATTGGCGAACCTGGATAAAGGCTGTCCTGACTCGATTGAAAAGACCCATTTCTTAAATGCGGTAATCATTACATCAAAAGCAGCGATTCGTTATTCTGAGCGTTTTGCAGCTCTGGCTGATAAGATGGCAGCAGAAGAAAGAGATATGAAGCGGGCTCAGGAATTGAGAGTGATTGCAGCAAACTGCAGGAAAGTCCCTGCTAATCCAGCGGAGAATTTTTATGAGGCTTTACAATCCTTCTGGTTTGTTCAGGCAATTATACAAATTGAATCCAATGGCCACTCCATTTCCCCCATGCGCTTTGACCAGTATATGTATTCCTATTATAAAGCAGATATCGAAAGTCTGAATTTGTCAAAGGAAAGAGCACAGGAGCTTTTGGACTGCCTGTGGGTGAAGTTTAATGATGTGAACAAAGTCCGTGATACCGGATCCACCAAAGGCTTTGGCGGCTATCCCATGTTCCAGAACCTGATTGTAGGAGGACAGGATAGAGCGGGTATCGATGCCACCAACGAATTGTCCATTGCATGTCTGGAAGCAACCCAGCATACAAAGCTTCCCCAGCCATCTATTTCAATCCGTGTCTGGAATGGTTCACCTCATGAGCTGTTAATCAAGGCTGCTGAAACTTCAAGACTGGGCCTTGGTATGCCTGCATATTACAATGATGAGGTAATCATTCCGGCATTGGTAAACAGAGGGCTTACTCTGGGAGATGCGAGAGATTATGGAATCATTGGCTGCGTAGAACCTCAGGTAGGTGGAAAGACGGAAGGCTGGCATGATGCAGCATTCTTTAACCTGGCAAAGGTTCTGGAGCTGGTGGTTTACAATGGTTGTCTGGATGGAGTGAGAATTACGCCTCAAACCGGAGAATTTACTTCCTTTACAAGCTTTGGGCAGATTCTGGAAGCTTATCAGAAGCAGATGGAATACTGTGTAAGATTCCTCACCAATGCAGATAATTCCGTTGATATGGCCCATGGTCAGAGAGCGCCCCTTCCCTTTGTATCATCTATGGTAGATGACTGCATTGGAAAAGGAAATTCGATTCAGTGCGGTGGAGCCCATTATAACTTTACCGGACCACAGGGCGTTGGCGTTGCAAATGTTGGCGATTCTCTGATGTGCATCAAGGAACTTGTATTTGATAAGAAAAAGTATACCCTCGCTCAGATCAAACAGGCTATGGAGGATAACTTTGGCGGAACATCCATAGAAGCCGTGGATGCAGAGATATTAAAGGAAGTAGTACGTCGTCTGACAGAAGGAGGAAAGAGCCTGTCTCCGGATCAGATTGCCCGCCTTGCAGAACTTACATCTCAGGGAATAACAGCAAAGAAAGCTTCTGGTGATTACAACAGTATGCTGGAGGATATGGAAAATGTGCCGAAGTTCGGAAATGATATTGAAGAAGCCGACGACCTGGCAAGACTTTCTGCACTGGTATATTGCCGTGAGGTAGAAAAATACAGAAATGTCAGGGGAGGACAATTCCAGCCAGGTTTATATCCCGTATCTGCTAATGTGCCCATGGGCGAACAGACTGGTGCAATGCCCGATGGAAGAAAGGCGGGAGAGCCTTTGGCTGACGGTGTATCACCGGTATCCGGCAGAGACACCAATGGACCGACAGCAGCTGCTAATTCCGTTGCACATTTAGACCATATGATTGTATCAAACGGTACATTATTTAATCAGAAATTCCATCCTTCTGCTCTTAGCGGAAGAGAAGGCCTGGAAAAACTTTCTGCTTTGGTACGAGGATTCTTTGATCAAAAAGGAATGCATGTACAGTATAACGTAGTAGGCCGTGAGACACTGGTTGATGCACAAAATCATCCCGATCAGTATAAGAATCTGGTTGTCCGTGTGGCTGGCTACAGCGCTCATTTCATTTACCTTGATAAGAGCCTTCAGGATGATATTATTAATCGTACAGAGCAAATATTTTAGGAGAGTGAGAGACGGAACATGCAGGGAATATATGAAGCGAAAGGAATTGTTTCGGAAATTCAGAGATTTTCCGTTCACGACGGACCAGGTATCAGAACTCTCGTTTTCCTGAAGGGATGCCCATTGCGCTGTAAATGGTGCTGCAATCCGGAGAATCTGTCCAGAGAACCTCAATATATGCTGATTCAGGGAAAACAGAAGCTGATTGGAAAAGAAATGACGGTAGAGGAAGTGATGAGGGAGATCAGGAAAGACATGATCTACTATTACCGTTCCCATGGTGGTTTAACAATCTCTGGAGGGGAAGTTTTAATGCAGCCGCTTTTTGCCAGGTCTTTACTTGAGGCATGCAAGTCTGAAGGTATTTCCACTGCCATTGAAACCTCCGCATTTGCGGAATATGAAGTGATTGAACAGCTTCTTCCCTGGCTTGATGTGGCACTGTGTGATATGAAACATGTGGATGAGGAAAAGCACCTGAAGTTTACAGGGCTGTCAAACAGAGGTATACTGGAAAACATTAGAAAGATTGGTCTGTCAAAAACAGAACTGATTGTTCGTGTACCGGTTGTTCCCGGATTTAATGATACAGAAAAGGAGATTGAAATGATCTCTGCCTACGCTGCCTCCATTCAGGGTGTAAAGCGTCTTCATCTTCTGCCATATCACCGTTTGGGTGAGGCAAAATATGAAGGTCTGGGAGAAGACTATTCCTTAAAGGGAATGGAACCTATGAACAGTGAACAGATGGAACAGATGCTGAAGATTGCCAGATTGTCAGGTCTGGAATGTCAGATCGGCGGATAAGAGAGAGTGGAGATAACATCTCCTGTCATTACAAATCTGTATACGACTTTAAAAGTCAGCTTTTCGCTATGGGCGAAATGCTGGCTTTTTTTCATGAATTCAATATCTTGCTTCTTTTTTAAAACAGTCAGACTTAATAATGGCAAAAATACCGGTCCCTCCGCCTATAAGAAGCACCTCAATTGCGCCAATCCAATGCAGAGTGATGTTTCCGTTCGTTGCTGTAACTGCATAAATAAGGTGGTGCCCTCCCAATAAAATGCAAAGTACAACTGAGATAAGGGAGAGTATTTTTGCATATTCAATGTTACGCCTGATCAGCGTAATAACAATACCCAAGTCAATCCCCACATTCCATAAAGCGATTTCGGCCTGCCATCCCCGACTCATTCTCCATACCGAATAAGTTTCTGCCACATGGGGAAAAAACATTTGCCATACAAATGCACCAATTGTCATCAACAAGAAAAAAAGCAAATAAAGATACAAATATTTTTCTTTCCTCACCTTTGTTACCTCCTCTGTGATAGTCGCAGTTTATTAATAATAAGTAATTCAATTTGTTAATTATATTACCATATTAAGGGAAATTAATCACAATAAAATGCTTCGATTGCCTGTGCAAAAAACTCTGCTGCCCCTTCCCCATATTCCCGATCGATTGCCTGCTGACATTGCCTGTTACGATAGGACTGGGCAACTGCCAGCATCAAGCCCTCTTCTTCTTTCATCTGGCAAACCTGTTTCATGACGAAACCATATTCACCGATAATCGCCTTCACTTCAAAAGAATTAAGGTCAGAACCACGTTTTTCTAACAGCTTTTTACGGATTGTGTCCTCTCGTTTTTTGTAGCTTTCGGCAACTTCTCTGCTGATTGGATTTTCAAGGGTGGACAAATAAGCGTCTTTTCCTCCATACCACTCAACTACTTTGGCATAGCGCTTTTGCATATCTTCTGAAGATACGGCTTCAATATAATGCTTCTTCCAGTGCTCTAAGCTGCCAAATTCACCAATGGCTGTCTGACGCATTTCCTCCGGCATGCTGTCAAACATAAGCTGAAACATTTTCTCGACCTCTGTTTTGGTGAATACTGAATAATCCATTTTGCTGTCTCCTTTCAAAACGTTATCTATGCTGGCAATCAGGCGTTCCATGCGTTCTTTTTTTTTAACCAACATCTCTCTTTGCAATAGCAGAATCTGATTTCTATCAAGTGACGGGTTTTTCATGACGGTTTTGATATCTTTTAGAGGTATATCGAACTCACGAAAGAATAAAATCTGTTGTAGAATTTCTAAAGCTCTGTCGTCATAAAGCCGATATCCGGCTTCACTTTTGTCTGTAGGCGGAAACAAGCCAATCTCGTCATAATAGTGAAGCGTGCGTGTACTGACACCGGTGAGCTCTGATACTTCCTTTACGGTTCTCATACTATCTGTCCTCCTGCTCTTGATAGGATAACTATACTCCATAACGTTCCGTCAGAGTCAATCATTTTTTAAATATATTTGTAATTTATATGTATATAAGACAGGATAAACAGGAAATCTATCCCTTGTATGACAGGAAACGTCTACATAAAGCCAAAAGGAGATCTGTTTATGGAAAGCAAATGCAATACCCAGGAGAAATTTAAGGACCTGCAGAAATTTATTGACAGTATGGAAGACAGGAGAGGAGCATTAATAGCGGTACTGCACAAGGCTCAGCATCTCTATGGTTATTTGTCCAATGATGTGATTTTTTTTATTGCTGAAAAGCTTGAAATCCCCAGTGCGAAGGTGTTTGGTGTCATTAGCTTTTACTCTTACTTTACCACAGAACCCAGAGGTAAGTATGTGATCAATGTATGCCTGGGAACCGCATGCTTTGTAAGAGGTGCCGATGCCATTATGCGGGAATTTGAAAAGATGCTGAATATTAAGGCAGGTGAAACAACGGAAGATAAAAAATTCACGTTATCCGGATTACGATGCATTGGTGCCTGCGGACTTGCTCCGGTTGTAATGGTCAATGATAAGGTATATGGAAGGGTAGAACTGAGTCAGGTTAAATCAATCATTGAAGAATATCAGGAGGAAGCGTGATGGCTAAGTTAAAAACAGTAGAAGAACTGAAAAAGATCAGACAGGCAGCTCTTGATCAATTAGACTTACGGTCCACTGCTGAGTCCGAGGATAAGGTTTTAGTCCGGGTAGGAATGGCAACCTGCGGGATTGCCAGCGGTGCAAGAACAACCATGAAAGCCATTTTGGATGAAATTGCAAAGCAGGGACTTGCCAATGTTTCTGTGACACAGACTGGCTGTATCGGATATTGTGCCCAGGAACCGGTGGTAGAAGTTATTTCCAAAGGCATGCCATCTGTCCTATATGGAAAAGTGGACGAGAACAGAGGACGGGAAATTGTGATCGAGCATATAAAAAATGGCAACCTCCTACAAAATGCAATTATCAATAAATCATTTGAAAATATGGAATAAGGAGGAGGGCATATGAGTAACTTCAGAGTGCATTTACTGGTCTGCGGAGGCACCGGCTGTACAGCGTCCGATAGCCTGAAACTGGTGAAGATGCTAAAGGAATCAATAAAAAAACACGAAATAACCAATGAGGTGGAAGTGGTGGTTACCGGATGCTTTGGCTTTTGTGAGAAAGGTCCCATCTTAAAAGTTTATCCGGATAATGTGTTTTATATCACCGTAAAGCCGGAGGATGCAGAGGAAATCATTACGGAGCATGTGATAAAAGGACGTAAGGTGGAACGTCTTCTGTATGTGGAGCCAAATACAAATAAACGATTAGAAGGGCAAAAATCCATTCCCTTCTATAAAAAACAAATCCGGATCGCACTTAGAAATTGTGGCTTTATCAATCCGGAAGACATTAATGAATCCATTGCGGCAGATGGGTATCAGGCATTGGCTAAATGCTTAACGGAAATGAGTCCGGATGAAGTAATTGATACAGTCGTTCAATCTGGTCTCAGAGGAAGAGGTGGCGGCGGTTACCCAACCGGCCTCAAGTGGAAATATACAAGGCAGAATCAGTCGGATGAAAAATATATTATATGCAATGCAGATGAAGGTGATCCAGGTGCATTTATGGACCGGTCCATACTAGAAGGAGATCCCCACTCTGTTCTTGAAGCGATGGCAATTGCAGGCTATGCCATAGGAGCCCAGTATGGGTATATTTATATCAGAGCGGAATATCCCCTTGCCATTAACCGTCTTGAAATAGCCATAAAGCAGGCAAGGAAACTGGGACTTTTGGGAGAGGATATTTTTTCTACAGGATTCAATTTTGATATTGGATTACGGTATGGCGCCGGTGCATTTGTCTGCGGAGAAGAAACGGCTCTTATCCATTCCGTGGAAGGTAAACGAGGGGAGCCCAGTTCAAAACCCCCGTTTCCGGCTCAAAGAGGTGTTTGGGATAAACCCTCCTGTGTGAATAATGTAGAGACATTTGCCAATATTCCGCCAATATTTTTAAAAGGACCTGCCTGGTTTAAAAGTATCGGTACGGAGAAATCGCCTGGTACAAAAGTCTTTGCTCTGGCCGGTAAAGTAAATAATGTGGGCCTTGTGGAAGTGCCTATGGGCATTACCTTACGCGAGGTCATCTATGATATCGGAGGAGGAATAAAAAACAATAAGAAGTTTAAAGCAGTGCAGACTGGCGGTCCATCTGGTGGGTGTATCACGAAAGAAAATTTAGATATCCCCATTGACTATGAGTCACTAAACAGTATCGGTTCCATGATGGGATCTGGCGGAATGATCGTCATGGATGAGGATAACTGCATGGTTGACATTGCAAAGTTCTACCTGGAGTTTACCAAGGATGAATCCTGTGGAAAATGTACGCCCTGTCGGATTGGTAATACAAGAATGCTGGAGATACTTGAAAAGATAACAAAGGGAAATGGGACGGAACAGGATTTAAAGGATCTGGTTGAGTTAGGCGATGTGATTAAAGATACATCCCTTTGCGGACTTGGACAAACTTCCCCCAATCCTGTACTCAGTACCCTGCATTATTTTCAGGATGAGTATCTGGCTCATGTGAGAGATAAACACTGTCCTGCAGGAGTTTGTCAGGCACTTTTTTCCTTTCATATTTTGCCGGACAAGTGCGTGGGCTGTACTGCGTGTGCAAGAATCTGTCCGGCTCATTGCATCGAGGGAGAACGTAAGGTCGTTCATGTGATTGATCAGTCAAGATGTATCAAATGCAGTGCATGTTATAATACATGTAAATTCAACGCCATAGAAAAAGGGTAAGGGAGGAGGAACTTATGGGTCTGATCAATGTTACGATCAATAATCAAACAATTGCAGTGGAGGAAGGCACAACAATTCTGGAGGCTGCAAAAAAACTGGATATTCGGATACCCACACTCTGTTACCTTAATCTGGAACATGTGAAAACGGTAAATGGCTCTGCTTCCTGCCGGGTCTGCGTGGTGGAAATCGAGGGAAGGAGAAATCTCGCCCCATCCTGTGCAACTCCCGTATCAGAGGGCATGGTGGTAAGAACAAACACCTTAAGATGTATTAAGGCAAGAAGACTGGTAGTGGAACTATTATTGTCCAATCATCCCACAGACTGTCTGATCTGTGAAAAGAATCTAAACTGTGAATTACAGTCACTGGCAGCAGAACTGGATATACGCCGGATCAAGTTTCATGGAGCGAGGGCAACTCATGAAAAGGATATTTCAAGTAAGGCAATGATCCGTAATATGGATAAATGCATTTTATGCAGAAGATGTGAGACCATGTGCAATGAGGTACAGACGGTCCATGTGTATTCAGCCGTTAACCGGGGATTTGATACGTTTATTGCGCCAGCACTTAATTTACCTATGGATAAATCCATCTGTACCTTTTGCGGTCAGTGCGTTTCCGTATGTCCCACAGCTGCATTAACGGTTGTAAATGACATCCCCAATGTCTGGGAAGCATTGAATGCGAAAGATAAATTCGTCATCGTTCAGACTGCACCTGCGGTGCGGGTGGCTCTTGGGGAAAAATTCGGTGCAGAACCAGGCACGGTGGTTACGGGTAAAATGGTAGCTGCCCTTAGAATGATGGGCTTTGATAAAGTTTTCGACACAGACTTTGCAGCAGATCTTACGATTATGGAAGAAGCGGCGGAATTCATTCACAGGCTGCAGCATGGGGGCAGGCTTCCCATACTAACAAGCTGCTGTCCAGGCTGGGTTAAGTTTTTTGAACATCAGTTCAATGATCTGCTTGATATCCCGTCAACCTGCAAGTCCCCCCATGAGATGTTTGGGGTGATCGCGAAAACATACTATGCAGAAAAGATGGGAATTGATCCTAAAAATATTTTTGTGGTTTCCATAATGCCCTGCCTGGCAAAAAAGTATGAAGCTGCCAGACCGGAGCTTATGCATGATGATATGCAGGATGTAGATGCAGTATTAACTACAAGAGAATTGGGTGATATGTTAAAAGAGGCTAATATTGATCTAATGAATTTAAAGGATGAAGAATTTGATGAACCATTGGGAGAATCTACCGGTGCATCAGTTATATTTGGAACAACCGGCGGCGTCATCGAGGCAGCCTTGCGGACCACATACGAATGGCTTACCAATGAAACTCTTGAAGAGGTAGAGTTCCATGAGCTCAGGGGCTTCGAGGGAATCAGGGAAGCTGTGGTAAAAATCAATGACCAGGATATCAATATTGCCGTTGCCCATGGTCTTGGAAATGCAAGAAAGCTTCTGGAAGATATAAGAGCGGGTAAATCCCACTACCATGCGATTGAGATTATGGCTTGTCCTGGAGGCTGTATCGGAGGCGGAGGTCAGCCATATCATTTTGGAAACTTCGATGTTCTGAAAAAACGAATGGAAGGAATATACAAAGAAGATAAAAGCAAAAAATATAGAAAATCACATGAAAATCCAGCAATTAAAAAGCTCTATGAGGAATATCTGGGTGAGCCCAATGGAGAAAAGGCACATGAACTTCTCCATACCTATTATGTGAAACGAGATAATATGTAAATCAGTAAGCCACAAACGTAAATGTTTGTGGCTTACGTACATGAATCAGATGTTAATTTGAACCATAACATTAGCAATTTGCATTAATTGTCCAATGATTTTGCCGATACTATATAGTAGATGAATTATTTTTCATATCTAGGAAAAAGAGGAAAGGAAGTGATGGGTGATGACTAATTTTAATGTTAGCAGAAGTTCTGGAGTTCAGTACAAATCATTTTCCCTGACATCAAAAGCCAGTGCTCCGGATTGGGAAAGAATACCCCATAAAGGGATGGAACGTCCATCAGAAGCTGAGTTTAATGTAAAGATCGATGAATTGGCAAAGGGGCTGGCAGAAGCACGTCTGCAAAATGACAGCATTCAATACGAGAATCTGAGCCTGGAAGGAGATAAGTTGAGGGCGCAGTATATATCAGCTGTGTCACCAGACAGAAAGAGCATGGTGAAAGATGCTGCAGAATCGATGAAACAGGCAAAGTCTGGAAGAACAGACCCGGATGCGTCCATGAATTTAATTGATTACTTAAATAAAAAGGACGGTATAGAAGTGGTTCATTCTGGTTCAGATTTACAGCCAGATACATTTGAGTTAAAGGAAAGTAAGATGGGCCAGGTAGTGATGGGGTATACCTCCGGGAACTGGTATCATGTGAATACACCCCAGGAGCAAGCCATGCAGAAAACATTTCTCTCTCGTCTTAATAAGACCGAGGATCGATATTACAGACAATATGTGAATGGAGATATACAGGAAGTTTCAGCTCATAAAAACATAGATTATACCGTATAGTATCAGACTAAGAAATAGGGACTTGCTCATGAGCAAATCCCGTTTTTCAGTATTATATCTTTTTTGTTAATAGAATTACCTTACCAGTGTCGCCGTAAACAAAAACCTCATCCCCATCCTCCAGCAGATCAGTGGCATTCCCAATTCCAAGCACTGCAGGAATGTTATATTCTCTGGCAACAATTGCGCTATGGGACAGAGGACCGCCTGTATCCGAAATAACCGCCGAAGCTAGAACAAACAGGGGTGTCCAGGAGGGATCCGTATAGCGGCAGAGCAGTATATCACCGGACTGCATTTTATCGAATTCCTGCAGAGTCAGAATTTTCCGTACCCGGCCCCGGCATCGTCCGCCATTTCCGGAAACACCGGACAGAGTATTCTGGTGACCTGCTTTTGTGCCGATTGAAAAGCCAGACCATAGTACTTCGTTTTTCTGACGGTTATTTTTTCTCACAGAAATCAATTCTTTCAGATCTGTTATGTTACCCGGTAATTCATAGACCTCATCCAAAGTGAGATATCGGATATCTTCCGCCTGTTCAAACAACTGGGGGAAACGCTTCGCCAGTTCAAATGCAGCCCTGCGGGCAAGACCGTAGCACATTTCTATCAGATAAAGGCTTTCTTCCCGATTCACGTGATAGGCTCTTATTTCTTCTATTTTGGTTTTTAACCGGTCCGCTTTCTTTTTACCAAACTTTGTTGTGATTTTTGCCATTATGTTCTGGAATTTGACAGGTGAGTCATCGTTTCTGCCGGAGTTCTGCAGTACCTTCAGCATGGAAAACAGGGAATCCAAATTTTCAAACCAGGATACGGAGCCAAAGGCGCAGTAGCTGCTGCTTGATTTCCAGCCGAATTCATTTAAGAAACCTTGTAATTTTGCTTTAAAATCAGGCTGATTCTCCAGAAAATCCTGAATTGCCTGGGGATTGGTTCTGTCTAGTTCCATAAATAACTGTTCCAGCCCGGGGGTGCTTTGAATGTAAGCGGATAATTTTTTTAGTTTCAGGTTTAGATCCCACGTTTTATAAGAAAGATTACTCAGCAAATCATATTCGCTCATATTTTTGTCTATTTTTTTCAGGTCATGATGAATTAATTTTGATACGGCCACAGACGGAAAGATGTTGTAACGGAAACGGGTGTAAGCAAGTTCCTCGGACAATTCCATCAATTCCATGATCTGCCGGATCAATGCTTTGACTGGTAATGCAGAAAGATCCGTTCTCTGTTTCGAGAACAATTCTTTCCTTATATTATGGAAAGAATCGTTTGTCCTGGCTGAATTAGTGGAATAGTCAGTAAAACTGCTCAGCAGGAACGGGATTTTTAACACCTTAGGTGAGATATGTATTTTTCCCGCAGACAGGGAAAGCAATCCATTATCAGCCATGGTCAGCTCACTTTCCACGGAAATGCCCAGTTCTTGAAATACTTTATTTTTGGCTTCATCCACTAACAGGCATGGTTTTACATCAAGGGGATAGAGCGGATTGGGGCAGTGCTCGATCCAGTTGTTTAATACGGCTCGCTGAGATTTTGTAAGCTGGACATCGGTGCTGTTTTTTACGTTCAGCGTGGTGATTGGCCGCGCCTGCAGCAGATATAACCTGTTCTGGGAGATGGCCCATTCCATATCCTGGGGGCACTGAAAGTGCTGCTCTGTTTTTCTTCCCAGTTCAAATATTTCAATTGCCTGTTTGTCTGTTAAACTAAATTCCCTCCGCTGCTGTGAGGAGGTTTCTTTTTCTTCGGTTCCTTCTGCACTGTAGCAGACCGTAATCTTTTTATCACCTAATCGTTTTTCAACGATCAGCCTGTGGTTTCTGTCGTACACATAGATGTCAGGAGTCACTTTCCCTGATACAATGGATTCGCCCAGTCCCCATGAGGCATTAAGCATCATCCTGCTTTTATTTTTACTAATAGGGTCAATTGTGAAAAGGACACCGGATATCTCACTGTTCACCATGCGCTGAACCACTACCGATAACGAAATCTTTCCTGTATCAAAGTTCGTCTGCTTCCGGTAGGCTGTTGCCCGTGATGAGAAGAGTGATGCGAAACATTTTCTGACGGAAAGATAAAGCTGATCCAGTCCCTCTATGTTAAGATAAGTTTCCTGCTGACCGGCAAAGCTTGCTTCCGGCAGGTCCTCGGCTGTTGCAGAGGAACGTACTGCAACTTTTGAATCGGGTCCCAAAGCATGATAGTAGTCTGCGATTTCATCCTCCAGTTCCTTCCACAGCTGACCTTTTGCAACTTCCTCACTGGTAAGGGTGTTGCCTGATGGGGGAGCATTAAATCCATTGCGTTTCATAAACTCATCAAACGCATTGCTTGTAATACTGAATCCCTGGGGAACTGGAAAACCGGCGTTAAACAGCTCACCCAGATTCGCACCTTTACCGCCAGCAGCTAAGATATCTTCCTTTCTTATTTCACTGAATTTCATAACATATTTCATAGATAAAGCCTCCTCATTTTTTAACGTCTTGCCGGTGTTATATTTGAATGCCAGAAGAATGGATGCAGTACCTGACAGGGCAATTATGGTGATTCCTGCGATAAAATAATTTTCAGGAAAGTGAAGTGTAAATTGAAATAAAATAGCTCCCAGGCTGCCGCCTAAATTGCGTATGAGATGAGCCATGCTGTTAACTCCTGCAGCATGGTGTATTGTCCTGGTTGCGGCATATCCTAAAAGTGCAGACATTAGGATACCGGAACCAAGTCCAAGTGCAGTAAGGGCAATTACAATAAATGATTTCATCAAAAGACTTCCTGCAAGGCAGGTGATCCAGCCAGCAGCAATCATTTCCCGCTCTTTTTGCTTTGCCGCTCCGCCAGCAACACTGCCAATTCCCATGGCCAAAACAAATACAGTTAAAAGAGTACCGGACCGGTCAGGATTCATATGAAGGGTAAACTGCATAATGCCAGGGAGATAAGCCAGACAGATGTTATAGAATGCTCCCAGAAGAAAAATCTGCAGGCAGAGATTGCGGAGCAGGGAATCACTTAAAAATTCCTTTGGAAGTATGGCGTTATCCTTTTGTGTGTCTTTTATTACTACAAGAAATAACAGCGCCATGCCTGCAAGAAGTAGAAAATACTGGCTGCGGTAAGCAAACTCAATACCTAAGGTCAGAAGCAGAATTGCTGCAATCATTAAAATGTGTCGCTGCAGCTTTAAGGGGGATTTGGTAAGCGGATCTGCTTTGGCAGAAATGTTTCGAAACACAAGTAAAAAGCTTATAAATTCAATTGGGAGTAAAATAACAAAAATAGTCTGCCAGGAAGCCAGTTCCGGAAGAAATCCGCCTGCAAGACTGCCAAGACCATTGGTGATAATCTGCACGACCGCAAACGCTGCAAATACAGAAGCATAGCTGCTTTTTTCAAATTGGTCTCCGATTATACCATAAGTAGCCGGCACCACAATTCCGGCACCAATTCCCATAATAATTCTTGCAGCGATGAGCTGCAGCATGGAACTGCTGAAAGGGGCGGTGAGAGTGCCGATGCCGAAAAGCAGGGATCCGACTATGAAATTATTCTTATTACCAAATCGTTCACATAGGCTGCTGGATAACAGGATTACTGCGGAAGATGCCAGAATGTAGCTTACATGCACCCATGAATAAAGAGCAGTGGATTGAAATTGTCTGCTGATTGCAGGCAGTGCACTGCTGAAGTATGTCTGCATGACAGTTGACGCTCCCATGCAGAGAAGTAATCCCGTAAGTATGGTAATCTTTTTCGATTGCTTCATAATCACATGCACCCCCTTTTTTTGGATTATAGCACTGTTCTATGAAAATATCAAATAATATTCATAGCTTTAATAAATAATATCAAATAAGCTCAAGAAATAGTTTTTGTATTTTTTCGTACCAGAATGAAAAACCGTTGCCAATCATTTCTTTCTGCATGCATAGTACAGCCAGTGCGGCAACTGCGGAAGCAATTTCTTCCTCGGAAGCTTTCAGGAAATACCCTTTGCCAGCCCAGATATGTTTCAGTTTTTTGATAAAGTCCAGATTATCCTGGGATCCAGATGTGTCATTGTTCCAGACCATCGATTCTAAAAGACCGCTGTATTCACTGGTGTAAAATTTGTTTGTTGAGGTTTTTTCCAGAAATACATTTGCCAGATCCGAGAAGAACCCCTGAGGTGTCTGATTTTCGTCATCAATGATTGTCAGAATTTTCTGCCGTATTCTGTTGGTCTCATCCCGCAGGATTTCTTCATAAAGTGCCTCTTTGTCTCTGTAGAAGGTGTAAAATCCTCCCATGGAAATCCCGGCCTTTTTGGTAATCTCCTGTATTTTGCAATTTTTGAACCCCTCCTCCATAAACATGAGAGAAGCGATGTTCTTTATTTTTTTCTTTAATTCTTCCCGTTCTTCCTCCGTGTAAGGTCGTCCCATGATGATTACCTCCTTTTCCAGTATGTAATTCTATATTAACTTGCTGTCTTAAATTCGTCAATATCAGATTTACTCTGATTATTTATCCAATTAATCGAATAAAATTTATTAGTTTGTCGAATGGAATAAAGGAGATAAACCAAGAAAAAAAGGGAAAAAAGAAAAAGTAAGTCGAAATAAAAATAAACAGGTCGAACAATGTACGGGTTTTGCGCTTAAAAGACCAAATAATCAGGAAAAGTAGATTGACAAATTAAAAACTATAGGTTAATACATGTAGTATAAATATTCTCAGATCTGTAAATTTATGAAAATTCTTAGATAAATCCAATATTTAGTCAGTTAAAACCTGTTGTATTGTCAATATTCACTCAAAATACTATAGAGTAGTTTGCTTTGACTAACTGAAAAAATGGATAGAGAAAGGGGTGGAAATATGAATGAAATTTACTATTGGTCTCCTGGAGTACAGTTTTATGTAAGGGAAGAAGAACTTTATGTGGAACGGTTTCGATACGGCAGGCAGGCGGCTCAGTTTTTTCCGGAATTTTATTATATGACTCAGAATGGAGCCGGAACCGATGATCTGGAAAATTGGTTTAAGACAGAAAACAAGAGTCTGCTTAAAAATTTAATACTGGATTTTATTAAAAAGAAAATTCTGGTGTGTTCTGTAATCCCACCAAAGGAACTGTTTCATAGTCAGACAAAGCTGTTTGAGAATGATTATCCGGAAACCATTCGATTTGTAAAGGAGGAGTTGGAAGAGTTTAAAAAGGAGCAGTCCGGACGGGAGCTTGTAAAAGAAGGGCTGACCTATATTTTAAAGGATTCTAATTATTGCAATGATATAATTTACCGTGAAACAGTTCGGAAATTTTCAAAAAGAACCATATCATTTCATTCTTTTTCAAGGATATTGGGGGCTTTGCAAAACAGGGAAGATAGAAAAGGAACCAGATATTATCCCAGTGCAGGCGGATTATACCCGGTTGATGTCTATGTGTTTGTAAAACCAGGCAGAGTGGAAGGCGTGGAACAGGGATTATATTATTATAACCCTGTAATAAATGGAATTACTTTTGTTGATAAAGGAGAAATCATCACAGATAAGTCTCAGTTTATCACCAATCAGGAGATTTTTGCCGGCTCAGCATTTACCATATATTTTCTGTACAACGCCATATGCAGTATGCCAAAATACAGCGGAATGGGATACTATTACGGGATTTTGGACTGTGGTATTATGACAGGTCTTATTGCCCGGATCAGCGAAGAGGAGGGAATTGGGACCTGCTCCATTGGAGATATGTTATATGGGAAAATAGAATCCTGCTTTCATTTAAACAAGAGCCAGTTATTTCTGCACTCCATGGAGTGCGGTTACAAGGATGAAGCTGAGAGTGAGCAGCCAAAGGAGAAATAATATGAGCTTTAAGTCCCTACATGATATACCGTCTCCAGAACAGTTAAGAGAGGAATGTCCGGTTTCTTGTAAGCTTGCTGCCAGGAAGCTGGAAAGAGACAGGGAACTGGCTGCAGTGATCCAGAATCAGACCAATAAATTCCTGGTTATTGTTGGCCCATGTTCTGCAAGTAACGAGGACGCCGTCTGTGATTATGCAAGCCGCCTGTCAAAAGTCAATCAGAAATTAAATCATAAGCTATTTATCATTCCACGGATCTATACAGCCAAACCAAGAACCAATGGATACGGTTATAAAGGAATTCTTCATTATCCGGAGGGCAGTACCCATTCCGATCTTGTTAAAGGTTTGAGAGCAGCAAGAAACCTTCATTTAAGGGTTGCCGGGGAATCTGGTCTGACAACGGCTGATGAACTTCTATATCCGGAAGCTTTTGCTTATTTTCAGGATATCGTCAGCTATCTGGCCATAGGAGCCCGGTCTGTGGAAGATCAGCAGCACCGCTTTGTATCCAGCGGAGTTGATTGTCCTGTTGGTATGAAAAATCCCACAAACGGGAATCCGGATACTTTATTCTATTCTATTTTTGCGGCTCAGCATGGGCATAAATTCATATACAGAGACAGAGAGGTAAAGAGCTCTGGAAATCCTCTGGCCCATGCCATTATCAGAGGGTACGAAAATTTTATGGGAGAATATGTACCCAACTACCAATATGACCAGCTGTTGAAAATAGGAGAGAGATATAGGAAACAAAAGCTTAAAAATCCCTTTATCATCTGTGATGTGAACCATGCGAATTCAGGAAAGGATTACTCCAGGGAGCCAATGATTATTTATGATGTACTGGAAAGCCGGAGAAGATCAGAAGAGATTGGAAAGATGGTCAGAGGGGTAATGATAGAAAGTTTTATTGAAGCAGGAAGGCAGGAGATTTCCGGAAATGTGTATGGAAAGTCGGTTACCGATGGCTGCCTGGGCTGGTATGAGACAGAGGAGCTGTTACATTACATAGCAGAACACGTATGAGAATTGAAATGAAATGGGGGAAGCATCTATGAAATCACATTTACGCGGAAAGAGTATTACGATAAAAGCACCGTATCACACATTGCCTGATTACATGGAAAGAGCCAGAGATGACGGTTTTATTGTTTTTGCTGACAGAAAGGGAGTAGAATCCAGACTGAAATTTAAAGAGATCAGAAAGAAAGCAAAACAGCTGGGATGCGTTATGTTAGAAATGGGAATGAAAAAAGGGGATAAACTGGTGTTTCAGATCAGCGATCCCCAGTCCTTTATCATTTCTTTCTGGGCATGCCTTTATACCGGTATTATTGCTGTACCTGTAACAACTGCGGCAGAAATAAAAACAGCTAATATTAATAAAAAGCTGGAAGCGGTTCTGGAAAAGCTTGAATGGCCCCGGCTGATTCTGGAAGAAGAACTGCTGTGTACGCTTGGGGAAGATGTGAAGGCACGGGGAAATATCCTGATTTATGAGGATATGAAAAAGCAGGCAGAAAGCAGCATTCTTTTATTCTGTCCGGAGCAGATTACGGGAGAAGATACGGCATATATCCAGTTTTCATCAGGAAGCACGAATTCTCCAAAAGGTGTGGTATTAAAGCACAGCAATATTATTTACAATGTGGAACAGATTGGCAGACGACTGAATCTGACAGAAAAAGATGTCTCCGAAAGCTGGATGCCTCTGACCCACGATATGGGGCTTGTAGGATTCCATATAACAACTTTTTGCAGAGGCATGAATCAAATTATTCTTTCTCCTATGAATTTCATAAAAAATCCAACGTACTTCTATCAAAAAGTAAAGGAATATAAGACTACAATTATGGGTATGCCCAATTTTGCCTTTGACTGGTCTGTAAAAATGGTAAAAGAAAAGCATATGAGGACTCTGGATCTTTCCAGCATCCGTGCAGTTTTAAATGGAGCAGAGCCCATTAATATTTACTCCATACAGAGGTTTAACGAGCGGTTTTCTGCCTGTGGGCTTGATCCCAATGCAATGCTTCCGGTATATGGGATGGCAGAGGCGTGCATTGGTGTAACCATCCCCCACTGCGGCGACCGGCTGGTTGAGGTGAAAAAAAGTCCGACAGAAAAGAAGGGTTATGTTGCTGTGGGAGAGCCCTTGGATGGAATTGATGTAAAAATAACAGATGAAAATGAAGAGATACTGGAAGATGGTCAGATCGGAGATATTTTGATTCATGGCCCCAACTTAACCTGTGGTTATTATGACAGTGCTCTTATCAATGAGGAAAGTTTTTCAAATGGATATTTAAAAACAGGAGATATGGGCTTTATCAAGAATGGAAGGCTCTTCATTACAGGCAGAAAAAAAGATATGTTTTTTATCAATGGTCAAAACTGTTATCTCAGTGACCTGGATATCGTTCTTACAGAGAGCGGAATCAAAGACTGTGCTGCTGTTTATGACGAAGAGGAAAATGAGTTAATTGTTTTTGTCAAGCATCTGGGAATAGGGGATAAGGCTCTGGAGACAGAGAAAAAAATAAAAGAAGTGATTCAGAGAACATTCCAGATATCGGTCCGGTCTGTATTAACCGTAAACAATATTCCAAAGACAACAAGCGGTAAGGTGCAGCGGTATCATTTGCTGAATGATTACCGGAAAACATTCAAAAACAACCAAATGATCTGGGGGAGGGGAGAAGAAGATTCCCCGATAAGTAAGCCTCTGGCAAAGATGTGGTCGCAGATCCTTGATGCAGATGCTAAAGATACCAACAGCTTTTTTGATCAGGGCGGAGATTCCATTAAACTGATAGCTTTGCTAAGTGAGATAGAAGAGACATTTGGAGTAGAAATTGAAGTAGAAGATTTCTTAAAGCAGCCTTATTTCAACTATTTGAACGCCTGTATTTCAGAAAAAAAGGAGGCTGTGAGATATAATGCTGTAGCAGATAAAGAAATGAAGGAGCTGCCAGAAACCATACCAGCCACAGAACTTCAGAGAGCCTATTTAATCGGGCGGGAAGAGGGAATCTCTACAAAGGTATTGTATGAATTATCAACTTCATGGGAGATTGACCGGCTGGAAAAGGCGGTTAACTGTATGATAAGAAGTCAGCCTGCACTTCGTCTTAGAATATCCCGGGAGGGTTTTATGCATGCGAATAAGACCGGTGACTGGTACTACATTAAAACAATGGATCTCTCCCATATGACAGAGGAAGAAAAAGCAAATGCACTGGATCAGGAGTTTGAACTTCAGAAAAGGAAGGTATTTGATACGGAAAAAGAACCGCTTTTCACCATTCAGGCCCTAAAAATGGGAGAAGGTGACACCCGGCTGCTGATTCAGATGGATATGCTGATTGCGGATGGAATGAGTCTGAAGCTTTTCGTAGAGGGTATTGCAGACTATTATCAACATGAGAATCGAAACGATCAGGAAGATCAGCGTTTTTTCCTTTACTGTCTGGAGAAGCAGGAGGAAAAACATTCCAGGCAATACAACAAAGACAGGCTGTACTGGCTGAACAGACTGGAACAATTTCCATCAGCTCCTCCATTAACTGTAAATCATATTTCCCAGGAAAATTTGCAGGGATTTGGGCGTATGACCGTGACAATTGACAAACCAAGCTGGGACAAGATAAAAGAGAATTTGAAGAAACATTCTGTTACTCCTTCTGTTCTTATTTTGAGTCTGTATGCAAAAATATTGGGCTTATACAGCAGTACCAGCCGGTTCACATTGAATGTTCCTGTATTTAACAGAAAGAGCACTCGTGGAATGATTGACGCAATCGGGGATTTCACGTCGGTATTACTGCTTGACATAGATTTATCCAGGGAAAACCTGTTGGATCTTTGTTCCAGCGTACAAAAAAATATGCTGGAAGCATTGATGCATAAGTCTTTTGACGGAATTGAATTTATGAGGGAGATTGCAAAGGTTAAGGGAGCGAAAGAAGCCAACTTTCCTGTCGTATTTACATCGTTGCTTTCTGATGCTTTTGAATTGAATCTGGATAAAATCGGACGTATGATCAGAGGGTACAGCCAGACTTCCCAGGTGGATCTGGATTGTCAGACTTATGAGGAAAAAGGTTCTCTTGTGATAAACTGGGACTATAAAAAAGGGGTATTTGAGGGTAACATTCTGGAACGTATGTTTTCATTGTTTCATTATGACCTGGCAGGGCTTTGTACAGATACCGGATTTCTGGATGAAATCTCAGACAGAAGCTTTCTAAAGAGGCTGCTGTCTCAGGATATTGAAACAATCCACACATACAATGCCACAGAAGAAGACATTCCTTATGTCAGTTTAAATGAACTTCTGATTCAGGCCTATGAGAAGTACAGGGACAAGACCATTTTATCCTGTGGAGAAAAAACCATGAGCTATGAACACTTGTGGGAGAAATCAGGCAGAGTGAAAAATTATCTGAAAAAGAAAGGTGTAAAGGCAGGTAGTAACGTAGCAGTAATCGGAACACGGGATTTTGATACTGTGATTAACATTCTGGGAGTAATCCGCAGCGGAGCAGCCTATATTCCGATTGATGAAATACAGCCTGAGGAAAGACGAAAACTGATTCTTGAAAAAAGCAGCAGCTCTGTGATTCTTGAAAGAAATATGGATTATACCCAAATTGAAGAGGAAGGAGAACAAGAAGAACCAGTCTGTTCTCCAGACGATATTGCATATATTATATTTACTTCAGGCAGTACAGGACAGCCCAAGGGAGTCTACGTAAAACACGGCGCTGTCGCAAACACAATACTGGATATCAACAGAAAATTTCAGGTAACAGAACAGGATGTAATCGCCTGTGTCTCCTCCATTGGCTTTGATTTGTCAGTATATGATATTTTTGGTGCCTTGATATCTGGAGCTGAGCTGGCCCTGATACCGGAAGTCCATGATACGGAGCAGATGATGACGATTCTTTCTGAACGAGGAGTCACTGTATGGAATTCCGTACCGGCACTGTTTCAGATGCTGACAGATTGTCTGAAGAATGACAGATCAGAAAGTGAAGAGTATTTTGACGATTACCTGGAAAGCGGTGATACCTTCCGCCGTCTGTTTTCTCTTAAGCTGGTTATGTTAAGCGGCGACTGGATTCCAAAGAATCTGATACAGGAGGCGTACGGGTATTTTGAAAATTGCCGTATGGTAAGCCTGGGTGGAGCTACAGAAGCGTCAGTCTGGTCTATTTATTATGACATTAAAGAGGTAATGAATCAGTGGGCTTCCATACCTTACGGCTATCCTCTGGCCAATCAGACCATATATATACTGGATGAAGCCGATGATTTTACGCCTGTCGGTGTAAAGGGGCAGATATGCATTGGCGGGACCGGGGTGGCAGAAGGATATTATCAGGATCCGGAAAAAACAGATGCAGCATTTTATGAAAAAGAGGGACTGGGAAGAATATACCATACCGGTGATTATGGAGTATTTTCAGAAGAGGGCTACATTGTCTTTTTGGGAAGAAAGGATGGGCAGATAAAAATCAATGGATTCCGTATAGAACTGGGAGAGATTGAAAATGCCATCAAAGGACTATCCTACGTCAGCAATGCCGCCGCCATTGTACATGAATATAAAAGTGGAGTTAAGTCCGTCTGTGCTTATGTGTGTACCAATCAAACGGTCAGTGAAGGCAGGGTAAAAGATGATTTAGGAGGCGTTCTCCCATATTATATGATTCCTTGCGCCGTTGTTTTTCTAGACAGGATACCGCTGACCGGAAACGGAAAACTGGATAGAAAAAATCTGCTTGTGATTGAGGAGCGCGGGGAGCTTATGGACCGGGAGCCGCGTACTCAGATTCAAAAGGATCTGTATGAGATCTGGAAGAAGTATTTAAAAACAGATAATTTATCCATCAGCAGTCCGTTTATGGAATTGGGAGGAGATTCTCTGACCATGATTTCAGTGGTTCATGAGATTAAATCGAGATTTGGTCTTGAGGTTCCATTTCGGGAATTTATGATGCTTGGGACCATAGAAAGTATTGCAGGATTTATTGAAAACGGCAGGAAAAAGGGCGCAGCAGGTTTAAAGGAATACACGGCTGTTACAGGAAAAACAGAGGAAAGGTATGAATGCTTTCCGTTAACAGATATCCAGAGGTCGTATTTGGTAGGAAGAAGCAGCGGATTAAAAATGGGAGGCGTTTCCACTCATGCTTATTATGAGGTTGAAAATGATTTTGATATTCCACGCCTGACCAGAAGTTTGAATAAAGTAATCTGCGCAAATCCCATGTTAAGAGCAGTGGTCAATTCAGATGGAACACAACAAATTTTAGAAAATCCGGGCTGGTTTGAGATAAAAGAAACGGATTTAACCGGGTTAACGTCAGAAGAAAAAGAGGAGATTCTGGGAAAGGCGAGGGAAGAATATTCCCATAAAGTCTTTGAACAGAGTAAGTTTCCATTGTTTGATTTTCTTGCATATCGTCTTGCAGAAGACCGGGTAAGACTGCTGGCTGGCTTTGATTTGCTGATTGCCGATGGAATCAGTATGAGAATCCTGATCAGGGAAGTTATGAGACTGTATGAGGACGAACATATTGTCCTGAGTGAGAATGCCTTTACCTTCCGTGATTACATACTTTCCGTAGAGGAAATGAAAAAAAGTCCCTATTATAAAACAGCAGAAAACTATTGGAGAAAACAGGCGGAATGCTTTGCAGGAGCACCGGATCTTCCCATGGTTCATACTCCAGACGAAATTGAGAAACCGGTATTTTGCAGACTGATTCATAAAATATCCTCTGAAAAATGGCAGGCACTGAAAGAAAAAATAAAACGGTATTCTATCACTGCATCTACATTTCTCATGACACTATATGGCAGAACCCTTGCCGCTTACAGCAATCGAAATACCGTTACCTTAAATGTCACAGTATTTACAAGGTTTCCATTTGACCAGGCAGTAAAAAATATGGTTGGAGATTTTACATCTGTCATGCTTGTAGATATCAGCGGGGAATCTGCTAAACTGTGGGAAGAGTGCTTAAACGTGCAGAAAAAGATTACCGAGAACTTAGAGTACATGGAATACGACGGAGTAAGTGTAATCAGAGAGGTTTCCAAAAAGCAGAATCGTGTGGGGGAACTTTTATTTCCTTTTGTTTTTACAGGTATGATCTTTGAGAATGAGGACGAAATCAGTCTGGAAAATATGGGTAAACTGGTGTACAGCGTCAGCCAGACATCTCAGGTTTATCTGGATTGCCAGGTAATGACAGGTAGTGACGGGCTCAGTATTACTTGGGATTATGCACAGCAATTGTTTGACCCGGTTATGATGGAGCGCATGTTTGAACGTTTTACCGCTATCATAGAAGCGGCTGGTGAGGGCAGCATTCTTTCAGAGAGGGAGTCAGCATTTGTGGATCAATATAATCAGACGGATTGTGATATGGAATCCATGACGCTGACAGAAGCATTTGAAAAACAGATTTTTTTAAGGGGAGACCATACCGCACTGGTTACCGGGGAAGGCACTTATACGTATCATATGATCAACGATATGGCTGAAAAAATGGCAGCAGGATTAATAAAGAGAGGACTTAAAAACGGAGATAAGGCTGCAGTATACGAATACAGGAATGCGCGGACCATAGCCGCAATTCTTGCAGTTTTAAAATGTGGGTGTGTCTACGTTCCCATCAGTCCGGGTATTCCGGAAAAACGGAAAGAATATATTCTAAAGAACAGTGGTAGTAAGCTGGCAATTACGGCTGATCTGGCTGAAGAACTTAAGCAGGAATCAGGCTGCTTACATAAGGAAATCGAAACAGAAGCAGATGACACTGCTTATATCATCTATACGTCAGGCAGCACCGGTGTTCCAAAGGGCGTAGTGATCACACACCGAGAGGCGATGAATACCATTCTGGATGTAAACAAAAGGTTTGATATTACGGAAAATGACAGAATTCTTGGAGTGTCATCTTTCACCTTTGATTTATCCGTATATGATATTTTCGGAACCTTTGCAGCAGGTGCAGCTTTGATTCTTGCCGGGGACACTAAAAATGCGGAAGAACTTAACCGTCTTGTCAGTGAGGAGGAGGTTACTGTATGGAACTCCGTACCTGCACTTTTTGAACTTCTTCTGTCTGTCAGGGAAACAGAAGGAGAAAACTACTTCGATGAGATTAATCAGGAACTGGAGGTAAAGTTTGAACAGACACAATCCTTAAGGAATGTCATGCTCAGTGGAGATTATATACCGGTGGATTTACCGGACCGGATCAGAAACAGTTATGAAAACGCCAGAGTAATCAGTCTTGGCGGCGCGACAGAAGGGTCCATCTGGTCCATTTACTATCCGGTTAATAAGGTAGACTCCACATGGACAACCATACCATATGGATATCCCCTGGGGAACCAGAAGCTTTATATCCTGAATGACAACCAGAAAATCTGTCCAATTGGTGTGCCGGGAGAGATTGTCATTGGCGGAGCAGGCGTAGCACAGGGATACTGCAACGACCCGGAAAAAACCTCCCGTTCATTTCTTGAGCTTCCGTCTCTCGGAAGAATATACAGGACGGGAGATATGGGAGTAATGACTGAAAAAGGATACATTGATTTCCTGGGAAGAAGAGACAATCAGGTAAAAATAAATGGCTATCGGGTGGAATTAGGTGAAATTGAATCAGCCATGCTCCACTTTGAGGGTGTGAAACGTGCAGTTGGCACAGTCAGTGCAGACAATAAAAACAGGCTGATTGCATGCTTTACTGCAGATGAAAAAATACCTGTTGAACGGATCCGTGAATTTCTTACTGATAAGCTGCCTTATTATATGATGCCAGCTCTGATCAGACAGATTGAGTCCATTCCTCTTACTGCGAACGGGAAAATAGACAGGAAACAGCTGAGTTATATGGACAAGCTGTCTGATGAACGAATCGTTCTTGCTCCGGAAACTGAAAATCAAAAAATTCTGTATCAGTACTTTAAAGAAGTTCTGGGGGTGGATCAGTTCAGTATAAAAGATAATTTTTTTGAGCTGGGTGGCGACTCTATGAAAGGAATTTCTCTTTATAATAAAATCAATGAAGTATTTGAGGCGGATATGAACCTGATCTTCCGGTATCAGACAGTGGAAGCCCTTGCAGCCAGGCTTATAAAGAGAAAATCTGACTATAAGGAGGAGCGGCTGAAGCAGTTTAAGCAGCAATATGTTGCCGCAGTAGATACGTTAGATGCACAAAAAAAACTGGCTGAAGATTATAGTACCTATCTTAATAATGCAGAAAAAAAATTAGAAACCTTTAAGGCCAGGGGCAGCAAAGATTATAAAGCCGTATTACTGACAGGGGGGACGGGATATTTAGGAGCCAATTTAATGGAAACCCTGCTTACTACCACAGATATGATAATATTTGCGCTGGTCAGAGGTGATGACTACATAAATCGCCTGAAGGAAAATCTGATCTTTTACTTTGGCAAAGAGTTCTACTCCAGGTACAGGAATCGGATCGTGGCGTTTCAGGGAGATTTGTCCCAGGAAATGCTGGGGCAGAAAAAGGATGGATACGAAAGTCTGTGCCATACGGTAGATGCAGTATTTCATTGTGCAGGTAAAGTGGAACATTTTGGAAAGTATGAGGATTTTTACAGAAGCAATGTTAAAAGTGTGGAAAATCTTCTGAAATTCAGCATGGAAGGTAAACAAAAAGATCTGTGCCATATGTCCACAACCAGAGTGATGGAATCCATAGAAAGCAATGATATGGAAATTCTGTTTCATGAAGATTACCAGGGAATAAACGGGAATGCAGAAGAATTATACGTAAGGTCAAAAAAAGAGGCTGAAGACTTAATTGAAGTATACCGGAAAAAAGGAGCGATGGTCAAAGTATTCAGAATCGGTACCATTGTATTTGACTCCAGAAATGGAAAATTCCAGAGAAATATAGATTTTAATTCATTTTATCTGATCATGAAGGCGTTTTTTGAACTGGGAGCCATGCCAAATGTAGATGCTACACTTTTGGATTTCACATTTGTGGATGAGTGCAGCAAAGCGATTGTGAAACTGGCGATGGAAAAAGAAGTGAAGGATGGAATCTATCACATCTATAACGAGAATAAGCTTGGTATGTATGAATTCTATGATAAGTTAAAGCATGCAGGAATGAAGGAAAATCTGGAAATTATGGAATTCAGCGAATTTTTCGATTTTGTATACGACAGTTATAAAAAAGAGTCCCTGGAAGACTGCATTAATACGCTTCTGCTTCATTCCAGTGCATATATGTCTCTGGAAGGAGCAATGCGTGTCATTGTTAATGACTATACCAGAGGTGTTTTGGAGTCTATGGGATTTAAGTGGTCAAGAGTAAGTGAAGAACATATCAGAGGCATGTTGGAATATGGCAAAAAAATCGGATTTTTTAAGAAGGAAGTGATCGTATGAGGCTGAAAAATTTTATAGACCACATGAATGCGGTTCATAGCAGTGCTAAGGAATATTACCAGGATATGAACTACGATATAGTGCCGGGACTCAATGGAACGAATAATGCACGCTGGATGAATGTAGGCTATTGGAAACATGCAGCCTATTATAATCAGGCGTGTGAGAAGCTGGCCATGCTGTTAAGCAGAGCGGGAAAATTTAATGAGTCAGATTCTGTATTGGATGTGGGCTGCGGAAGCGGAGAGCAGGATTTTTTCTGGAGCAGAAAATATCCGGGAATATCCATCACAGCCATGGATTTATTGGAAAAGCATATTGAAGAAGCCATTGTACGGCAAAAAGAAGAGGAAGGCACATCCATCCGGTTCATGGCTGGAACAGCCAACAAGCTTCCCTTTGACAACGAGTCATTTCATAAAGTATCTGCACTGGACTGCGCCTACCATTTTGACACCAGAGAAGATTTCTTCCGGGAAGCCCATCGTGTGCTGAAAAGGGGAGGAGTATTAACCGTTACGGATATGCTTCCTGAAAAGCAGACGAAAAAAAAGTACTTTTGGCAGAAAAAATGGCGGGAAGGGCTGTTTATACCAGAAGAAAACATGTATGACATTAACTGCTATGTAAAGAAATTAAATGCGGCTGGTTTTTCCCGGATTAAAGTAAAGCACATTGGGCATGAGGTATTTACAGGACTTGCTTGGTATTTTCTTTCCCGTTTTTTGATGCCCCATAAACCCATTGAACAAATAAAGATACGTGTTGGAAGAGTTAGCTTTTTTAGCAGTTTTTATCCCAAAATATGGGGGATTCTGTTTGGAACCCCGGATTATGTTCTGGTTACTGCTGTTAAAAATGGGAAAGAGGAGGGAACGGTTTGATTTATTCAGTAGGTACAAATTTTGATCTGGAGCTTTTGAATGTCATTAAAAAATATGACACCAAAAATGAAATTAAGTCTGTATTTGGAAAATTGAAAATTGATGATTTTGGGGGAGGACGATGTTCCATGGTTCTTCCTGATGTGAGCTGGAAGGAGTTAGAGCAGTATATCTCCCAGTGTCATAAGCAGGACATTCAGTTTAATTATCTGATAAATCCAATGTGTTATGGAAGTCATGAAATGGAACGGGATTATAATAAAAAACTGGATAAATATTTAGACAGACTTTCTAAAATTGGTGTGGATATTATTACTACGAATTCTCCTTACATGCTGGAAAGCATCAGGAAACGGTTTCCACATTTTAAGGTAACAATAGGTCTTTATGCACTTGTAGACACACTTCAGAAAGTGAAATACTGGCAGGATCTGGGGGCAGATGAAATCACGCTGAATGACAATTTTATGAGGAATTTCAATAAGCTGGAGAATCTTTTACTGGCTACAAAAGGGACAGGATTAAAGCTTCGGCTTATAGCCAATAACATATGCCTCCATGACTGCCCTTACAGTGTGAGCCATGGCAACTCTCAGTCACATGCCAGTGAGAAAGGCAGTTCCTCTGCGGGTTTTAGTGTAGACTACTGCATGCTCAAATGCACAATGACCCGTTTGGGAGACCCCTCACAGTTCATCAAATCCGCCTGGATCAGACCGGAGGATATTGTTCATTACGAGGCTCTGATGGAGAAAACGGGAAATTATGATTTTTCCATCAAATTACTTGACAGAACAAGAACTACAGAGTTCCTGGAACAGGTAATTAAGGCTTATACGCAGCGAAGTTATGACGGCAATTTCCTTGATATCGTCAATCTTCCATCAACCAAAGCGATTAAAAATATTGATATGAAAGGGGTAATACCAAAAGCACCCCAGTTTAACATTCAGGGCCTTATGCAGTATAAGGATATTTTCAATATCCCTGATGTATATATGGACAATAAAGCGTTAGATGGTTTTTTGATGAAATTTGTAAATGGTGAGTTTACCTGCGGAGATCACGTATGCAGGGAAGTTGTGGCTGACAGCAGAATAGAGTGTAATTACTGCTTTCAGTGGGCAAAAAAGGCCATACGCAGTTCTAACGAGGATATCAGGGCATGGAAAGGAAAAGCAGATTCCATTCTTGGACAATTAAATTCAGGAGATTTTTACAAATTATTTTAGAAGGGGGAGTAGAAACATGGAAAGAGCGTATCATTTGTGGAATCCGTTTACGGATCTGGAGGAATTTCTGCCTTATAAGGATGTAGGCCCTATGACTATTGTCAGAGGAGAAGGTCCTTTTGTTTATAACGAAGCCGGAAAGAAGTTTATCAATGCCAGCGGTTCTTTATGGAATGTGGCAGTTGGACATGGGAGAGAGGAGCTTGCAGATATAGCGTTTGAACAGATGAAAAAACTCTGCTATTCATCCTGTTTCCGACAGACTCATCCAAAGGCTTGCGAGCTAGCAGATTGTTTGTGTGCTCTGACTGGGAATTACTATGATAAAGCATATCTGGGAAGCAACGGTTCGGAAGCAGTTGAAACTGCTCTTAAGATGACGAGGCAGTATTTCCGCCAGAGTAAGGCAGAAGAGAAACGGGGAAAATATAAAATTCTGTCCTTTAAAGGCTGTTATCACGGAGTAAGCTATGGAGCCATAGGTCTGTCTGGTGATGAGATTAATGGAAAGCTGTATGCTCCCCTGCCGGGAGGACTTTTGCAGGTAGAACCGCCTTATTCCTATCACGGGGCATATGGAACCCAGAATCAGGCGGAATGTGAATTGAAATGTCTGGAAGAAATCCAAAGAGTGATTGAGAGAGAAGGGCCTGATACTATGGCTGCTTTTATTGCCGAGCCTGTTATGGGAGAAAGAGGAATTATAACAATCAGTGACAGCTTTTTTGATACTCTGATGGAACTGTTAGACAATTATGGCATGCTTATGATTGCTGATGAAGTGACCACTGGATTTGGCAGAACAGGAGAACTTTTCGCCACAGACAGGTGGAGAAAACGTCCGGATATCCTCTGCCTGGGCAAGGGGATCAGCAGCGGTTATCTTCCAGTCTCCGCCGTATTGGCAACCAAAAAAGTTTATGAGAATTTTAAAGGTGAGGATTACTATTTTCAGCACGGAAGTACGTCCAGCGGAAATCCCGTTTGCAGTGCAGTGGCTCTTGGCAATATCGATATTATTCTACGTGAGAATCTGGTAGAGAACTCCAGGAAAACAGGAGAATATTTATTGGAAAAAATAAAGAGTCTGATGGAAGAAAGATCTGTGTTAGGTGAGGTCCGGGGACGAGGTCTTATGATTGGTATGGAGCTTGTTAAGGACCGGGTTACCAGAAAACCTTTAAGCGAGTCTGAAATGTTTGAAATAGTTGCTGACTGTGCCTCTTTGGGAGTGATTGTTTATTATAACAGAAATGTGATTGCCCTGTTCCCGCCTCTTATTATCACAAAAGATATTGCAGATCATATTTATTCAGCATTAAGGACGGCATTGGATACCGGTAAGAAAGAAGAGATTCTGAAAAAGAAGAGGTTATTAAAAGAGTTAGTTACTTCTAAACTGAGAACAGCCAATTCATAAGTGAAAGGGGAAGAGGCAGTTGAATTTATTTTGTATCCCATGTGCTGGCGGAAGTGCGGTCATGTTTAAAAAAATACAGGATCTGCTGCTTCAAAATGTAACGGTAAGACCGATGGAACTGGCTGGCAGAGGCACCCGTTTTGCGGAAGAACCTTATGTAGATGTGAGCAGTGCTGTGAATGATTTATATCAGAAAATCAGTGGCTGGATTGACCAGGAGGACTACTGCATCATGGGTTTTAGTATGGGCGGGATTATTACCTTTGAATTGTGCAGGAAGATTAAGCAAATGGGGAGAAAACTTCCTTCCGGAGTTTTTTTTCTGGGAGTAGAGCCACCCCACATTAAATCCGGGACAGAATATCACAAGCTAGATGATAAGGAATTCAGGCAGGCAATGATCTCCATAGGCGGAATACCAGAGGAAGTATCACAATGTGAGGAACTGTTTGACCTATATTTACCTGCCTTAAGAGCGGATTTCAAGCTTTGTGAGACATACTGTTTCACAGGGCAGAACATTAAATTTAATTTTAATTTCTACTTAATTAACGGCTTAAATGATTCAATCAGCCGATGCGTTTTGGATCAGTGGGCATGGTATTGTAAAAAGTGCCAATTGGATTTTGTACCAGGTGTTCATTTTTTTATAAATACCAATACATCAGAAACCTGCCGTTGCATTAATAAAGGCTTAAAGGAAATATTAAATTGTTGATTATATGAAATAAAAGTTACTCAAAGAAGTCACACCAGGGGATAGGTATGGTATTTGTCAATTGTATGGATATAACAGAGTGCATAAATGAACTTTACGAGAAGGCCAGCCATATAGTTTCGGAAGAAAGAAGGAAAAAGGCAGAACGTTATCGTTATGCAGATGATTCCAAAAGGTGTATTTGTGCTGGCTTATTACTTCAATATGGACTTTATCACAAAGTTGGCCAATTAGGTGAAATTGAGATCACGTACAATGAATTTGGAAAGCCATCTATAAAAAACAGGAAAGAATTTAAATATAACATAACCCATTCTGGAAAGTGGGTGGCAATTGTATATGGTGCTACTGAGGTCGGAATAGATGTTGAGAAAATTCAGATAGGCAGAGAAGAGTTGGTGGATTTTTGTTTTTCTGAAGAAGAAAGATTTACAATTTATAATTATGTAGAAAAAGAAGAACAGCTAAAACAGTTTACAAAATTATGGACTATGAAAGAAAGTTATATAAAATTTCTTGGAACAGGACTTTCAACAAGTTTGAAATCATTCTCTGCAGATGCTACGAAAGGATTGATAACCTGTAACGATGGTGAGTTAAAAAAGAATCTAAGAATAAGAAGTTACCAATTTGCTACAGATTATTATCTATCTGTATGCAGTACGGAGGATGAGATTTGCATCCATAACGTTTCGTTGAAAGAGGTAGTAAACTTATTAGAGTGCATGCATGGATGCAGGAGTTGTTTACAGTAGCGGTCAGAGCTTGTTATGAGTGGGTAAGCCAACGTTTACCCACTCTTTTCAAATTCATATATTGATTAATTAAAAATCGTCACATAAGGCTTTTGACAAATTCTACAGGGTACATGGTTCTCTCCGCAGTATCCTCAACGCTAAGCCCCTGTGTTAAAAAACGTTTTGCGACACTTGCCATGCTTTCAGCCACTTCAACTATAAATTTATCATAGTCATAAAATCTAATAACCCGCTGTCCCCACGGATATTCTTTCGCCTTGTGAATAAATTCAATTCCTTGTGTACCGCTGATTTTATCCTGCCAATAATCCAAATCCTCCACTTCAAAGTAAAGCTGAAAGTTATTCGGCTGTGTCTTGCCGGGCAAATCTGCACCAACAAGTTCCGCGTAATTAGATTGCAGGGAAAATCCGCCAAAAGCCACATGCACTCCTAAATCCGTTATAACCTTTTGCTCCATCACAGTTTCATAAAATTGCTTTGCTTTCTCCATATCAGATACGGCAATCAAAGTACCTTGATATTGCATATGATCACTCCTTTTTCGTTTTACTAAATTATATATCAGAATTTAGCAATTTCGCTGTAAAAATCGGACATATTATCCCGGTACTCCTGAGGAGTAATACCACAAATGGCCTTAAAATCATGGATGAAGTGAGGCATATCATAAAAACCTGTTTCCATAAAAACCTGAGTTAAGCCATAGTTTTTTCTCTGTAAAAGGCGGATAGACCTGTTTACACGTACAAGGCGGGAGAATGATTTTATCCCTACCCCCATATATTCGTCGAAAAGCCGTCCTAAATGGCGCTCGCTATAAAATACATTCTGCGAGAGCTCTTTTACGGAAAAAGTCCCGCCACTATTTATAATTAAATTACTTGCCTGGGAAAACTCCTGGCGATAAAAGGAACCTTTTAGATGTGCAAGAAACAGCCTGTCCATTTTCGTAATCAGTTCTTGAATACTTAACGACGTTTCCAGTTCATTTGCCATCAGGCGGTTCATAGAGGAATTAACAGATTCAAAGTCAATGACACAATCAGTTATTTCTTTTTGTGGCATTCCGCTAAAGGCATAATATCCAGCCGGCTGAAACTCTACAATAAACAAAAGGCTGAAATTATTGGCTGTCTTGCCAACAAAGGAAGGTTTCGTAATGGGACCAAACAAGTTGCCGTGTATATGGCTGTCAGTACATGATAGCACAAGTGTAGCACTCCCATGAGGCATAACCGCGTAATTATCTGACATCATACCGATACCTGGAAAAGTAATTGTGTAATTAGAAATGAAATTTCTAAGCTCTGAATGTGGTTGAATATAAATGAAATCAACGCCTCGTATTAGTACACGGCTATTATTCATATAGTTTTGAATGGAATCCTTCTTAAGCATGACATCACCACCTCCCTGTTTTATTTTACTAAATAAAATTTTATTAAACAAGGAGAATTCAGGTAATAATAACGTTGATGAAGTTTAATTTAAGGAGTCAGCAAATATGGATAAAACACCTAAAATAGAAGTTTGCTCATACTGTTCTGGATTTGATGTCAATGAGTTAAAGAATAAAGTGAAGGTAAAGATCAGCTGCATCGGAAAGTGTTCCAAACATAACCCGGATTTAAATGGAAAAGTATATGGATTTCTTAATGGTGTATTTACGGTTTGCGATACCAAGGAGGAATTCTTCGAAAAGATTGACAAATTAGAACCCTTTCAACTAAATAGTAATGAGAATCCTTTGGTTAACGCATTTTTGGAGCACCTTGAAAAATGGAGGGCTGAGCATGAAAAACTACGGGAGCTTTGTCTTGCCTGTCAGCTGACCGAAGAATTAAAGTGGGGACAACCCTGTTACACGTTAAATAATAAAAATGTAGTTATAATTGGAGGATTTAAAAATTATATTGCGCTAACCTTTTTTAAGGGAGCATTGCTAAAGGATAAGGACAGATTGCTTGTTCAGCAGACGGAGAGTGTTCTGGCTGGCCGGCAGCTTCGATTTACCTCAGTGGAGGGAATTTCTGAGAGAGAGACGATAATCAAAGCATACATTGAAGAATCCATAGAAATTGAAAAGGCCGGTTTAAAAGTACCTGTTGAAAAGAAAGCGGAGATGATGATTCCCGATGAACTGCAAATAAAGTTTCATGATGATGCCGCGTTTAAAAATGCATTTTACGCATTGACACCGGGGCGTCAAAGGGGCTATATTTTTTATTTTAATGGAGCCAAGAAGTCTGAAACCCGAATATCACGGATTGAAAAGTATATGGATAAAATCTTTCATGGGTTGGGTATTGATGATTAACTGTCTCATTGAGAAAAGCGGAGTCGGGCGCTGCAATCTGACTCTGCTTTTCTCTAGTCGTATTATTCAATTTGGTGATTCTTAAATATATGATAGGCCAAAGCTGTCAGTATTACACTGAGAGTAAGCGCAAACAGAGGCAGAAATACATAAGGGTGAATCACAAAGCCCCCGAATTCATATTGAATTATAGCTGCTACAGATGAAAGAGAAGTCATTTGCGTTGGGAAAAGCTGATACAGGTTATGGAAAAGTATATTCTGTTCCGAAACACTGCCCAGCATGGGTGCTATTAGTAATACGCACACCAGAACAATAACGCCAAATGGTGTCTTAAGATTTGCGGAAAGCAGCATAGTAATTGCACCTGTCATTAGGAACGCAAACAAGCTGACAACCATTAGCAGCAATGAGGTCTGAGCCATGGAAAGTGGATATGGGGAAAGAATATTAAATAATTGCAGGGGAGCGCTACCGCCCTCCGCTCCATAGATAGCCAATGACAGGCAAAAGGACAGTGTAAGCTGAAGCAAACCAAAGATTACAGTCAATGAAAAGCCGGTAAATATTTTTGCGGCAATCAACCTGTTTTTTCCATACTTGGAGGATAGAATAAGCTGATCCGTACCAGAGGTGTATTCTCTCGAAAACAGTGGGGCCAAACAGACTGCTATTACAAATTCGCAGAATAATCCCAGCGTATTGATCAATATAAAATAACGGGTATAGCCGTTTGTATAAGAAAACGTAAATGGTAATTTTATCTGTGCATCCATCGCCATTACCTGTTCTTTGACTTTATCGCTCATGTGTGTTTGCAGAATATGCTGCGCAAGTTTGTCATGTCGAATGTTATAGAAATCATTTGCCTCCGCTTTGGTCAGAATTTGAAAATCCTCCATATTAAAGCGTTTAGAGGCTGTATTGAAAACGCTGCGGATAACCTCGTAGATCTCACTGTAAGGTCTTGCGATGGTTTGGTATTCCTGTGTGGACTGATAAACATCTGCGGGTGGAATCTGTGAATAGGCACGAACTGTTTCCATAATCAATCCAGAATCCAGCGGGCGCCCCGAAAGTGACCGGGCATAGGCTCTATCCTTAACCATCGCAGCATAATTAGATTCGTAGGGCGTGCCATCCACATAATAATCTCCGAAAAGCGTGACAGATACGTTGAAGACAGTCAGAATAACAGATAGAATCATAGTGAATTGTATGCTTTTCTTGCATAATATCTTTTTATATTCAAAGCCAACTAAATACCAAAATCCCTTCATTGTTCATTCACCTCGCTGAAATAATATAAATATAAATCCTCTAACGTGGCCTGTGTGATGAATGCTTCTGCAAATGGCTTTTCCTCTGAAATCAAACGTAAAAACATTAACCCGTCACTTTCCTGACGTAAATTAATCACAGGATATTTTTTGCAGATGGCAACAGCATCGGATTGGGGTAACGTACATTCCCAAACCTTACCATCAATGGAACTAATTATTTCATCCCGCGTCCCCTGATGAATAAGCGAACCGTCTTTCATAACAAGAATGGTACCTGCAATGTGTTCAATATCTGAAACAATGTGGGTGGAAAGCAGAACAATGCGGTCTGCTCCAAGACGGGAAATCATATTGCGAAAGTGTATCCGCTCTTTGGGATCGAGACCCGCAGTGGGCTCATCTAAAACTAATATTTGAGGATTGTTCAACAGAGATTGAGCAATACCCAATCTCTGTTTCATACCACCGGAAAAAGTTCTGATCCGTTTCCTGGCATCTTTTTCAAGGGATACCTGTTCCAAAAGCTCCCATGCTTTTTCTTTTGCCTGTGGTTTTGGCAGACCCTTTAAGGCTGCAATATACAACAAAAAATCCAGCGCTGAGAATTCCGGATAGTATCCAAATTCCTGTGGTAAGTATCCCAGCGCATCGCGATAATCTTCATGGCTGACATCAATTTTATTAAAACTAATTGTACCGGAAGTCGGGGCCAATACGCCGCATATCATACGTATCAAAGTCGTTTTTCCTGCTCCGTTTGCGCCAAGAAGACCGTATACTCCTTTTTGAAAAGTTATGGAAATACGGTCACAGGCTGTTTTGTTCCCATATTGTTTTGTTACTCGGTCAAGTTCCAGTTCCATTGTTTTTCCTCCAGTTTTTTGACGAATTTATGCATCTGAAATCCAATCACAACCAGGCAGATAGCGAAAAGTGTCAGCCAGCTGTTTAGATACACATCAGTATAAAGTACAGTTACTAAGCTTTCACAAAGAATACTGGATACGCTGATAAAACCTGCTGTAGCCGCGCAAGCATAAATACCATCGGAACCATGAATCCGATTCAGTAGCCATAGGCAAGCTGTACACACTAAAAGATATGGCATTATAGTATATAGAATGGTTTGCAGCAGACTGTATGCTGATATCTGGTTGATAAATATCAGCAGCAGGATTAAAACAATAAAGTTGGCTGCTCCAAGAATACTGATTCGTGCCATAACAATCTGAAGCAGGCTGAACCGGCAGCTTGCCTCCAGTTCTGCCATTATGTAAGCGGAAGAGCGGTAGACTTCTGTAATTGTCATCATTGCCAGAAATGGAAGAATCGCGGAAATACCCCATATTCTTAATCCACCTCCACTCCAATATTGAAAAGAAGATAAACGGAAAGCAATAACCCAGCCAAGAAAGACAATCAAAGCAGATGCAATCCAAATGCGCTTGCGGATATATGGAAGCTGCGCCAGCAGGAATTCCGAATAAGTGATTTTAGGATAGCGCAGTTGTTTTAAAAAGCGTTCCCGATCGGTTGGAGGCGGTGCTTGAAAAGATGACATGAGTCCTTTTTTCAGATTTCGGTTCATTGAAAATCCTCCTTTACTAATAGCTTTTTTAAGGCGTCTATGGCTGAACCCGTTTTCCGGTAAATAGCAAAGCGTGAAATACCCATGATAGAAGATATCTCTCCCACAGAAAGCTCATTGACATATCGCAGTAGCAGTAACTCCCGTTCCTGTTCGGGCAAGGTTTTAAGTGCATGGCAGAGTGTATAATTAAGTTCTATCTGCTCATAACAATCTGCGTGGGGGATATCTTCCGTCAGTAGTTCAGGCTGAATCTTCCGAAACGAATCGACGCAGAGGTTTCGTGCTATAACATAAAGATAGGCAAGTCTTTTTCCACGGTCGATGTATGCCTTTTGTGCAAAGTATTTGAGGAAGGTTTCTTGAGTAAGATCTTCTGCCAATACAGAATTTCTTACTTTATAATAGCAATAGCGATAGATTTTATCATATTGCTCCTGCATATCAACTGACATTTAAACCCTCCTCTCAAATTGATTAACGGTTTAATTCCCTTAAATGTGCGGGTAAAATTTATGATTAAGTAAATATTTTTAATTTTATTATAAGTTAAAAGTCTTTCTGAACTGGCTGGGTGTTATTCCGTGTACTTCCTGAAATGCTGCGGTGAATTTTGATGGATTTTTATAACCACACAGCTCAGCAATATAATGGATGCTTAAATGATCCGAGGAGAGAAGCTGCATTGCCCGCTTCATTTTTTCCCTTCTGATATAATCATAAAGAGGAATCTGATACGTGTTTTTAAAGCTGAGGCGAAGTTTGCTTTCACTCATATCTGCAATTTTTGTCAGTTCGCTCATAGAGGGGACATCCAAAATGTTTTCATCCAGTTTTTGCTTCACAGCATACATTTTCTTCTCATTTTCCCATGTAACATAATTTCGTCTGTTACTTCTCCGATCGGGAATAACAGGATAATTACGTGCAATGGAACCAAGAAGGTGAATCACCATGCCCTCAAATGCAAAGGGTGGCATATCCCCATTTCTGATTGCCCAGCGGATCTGCTCAAAGATGAGCATGGTACCCGGAGAATTTAAATGCTCTGTTTCCCATAATTTCCCATCATCAATGCTGATTTTAGGCGCATTCGCTCTTGCCTGCAGGAATGGTTCTAAAAAGTCCTGGAAAATCAAAATGCTGGTAAAACAGGTATGGACATTCTTTGGAAAGGTAAACTGGAACGCTTTTTGAGGATTTATTAATTTATGGCATATGGGAGATAATGTAGTTGCAGCTTTTCCCTGCTGAGAATAAATAATATCACCGCAATCGATGCAAAAAAGCCAGAGACATGGTTCTTTGATATCAATTTTGTGAACAATCGTCTGGTTGGGCGTGAACCACGCACTGGAGACGTAAAGCCCCTCAGCGGGGGAGACTTCCACAATCCAGCCGTTTGACCAATGAGGCGGAAAATAATGCCCTTTACCGGGTCCATAAGGGGTTTGATGGAGGTTATATTTTTGGGCCATGGAACCCCAGGATGCATCATCATATTTGTTCATTAAAATTCTCCTTTTTTCGTGAGATATTGAAAGTATACTGGAAACAAGAGTTTAATGCAATTAAAAGTACTCCATTTTGTTTTAATTATGATCCAATCATAAAACACAAGGGAATGAAAGTGAGACGAAAATACATATAAACACAAAGTTTTTTGATTTTAAATAAGAATGGAACTTCCTTATCCTGGAGAACAGCTATATTGACGATTATTTTTTATTATGCTAGTATTTATTAGGTTAGTCTAAACTAACAAAAACTCAGATTTTTCATGATACAGACATAAAAAGTATAAGGAGAATGAATATGAAAAAAAGAGGGCTGTTACTTTGCTCCATGATGTTATTATTCGTTTTAGCAGGATGTGGAAATGCAGACATTTCAAAGAATAAAGGGACAGATATCAATAAAATTGATACGGTTATGGGAGAAATAGAAGTGCCCAAAAATCCCGAACGTGTGGTAGTGAACTGGTATATTGGTGATGCCTTTTCTCTGGATTTAAATGTGGTGGGTTATTTAGCCTGGGAACAAAAGACAATGCCATTTTATGATAAGTTTTCACCATCTGCAAAATTGGAGAATTGGGCTGCAGAGGATATTATGGCCGTAGAGCCAGATTTAATTATTACATATAACACAGCAGATTTTGAGAATTTTAATAAAATTGCACCTGTTTTAGTCATTCCAGAAGGAGAGGTAACTTCGGAAGAACGGCTGAGAATGATTGGCAGAGCCACAGGAAAGGAAAAGGAAGCGGAGGCACTGATCACAACATTTGATGAAAAGCTTGCAGTGGCAAAAGCAGAGTTTCAAAGTGAGACGTATGAGGGAAAGACCTTTAGTATTATGGAAGACTGGGGATCTACCGGCGAGTGGAGTGGTGTAGCATATGAAACCGGATCCAGAGGCGGCACACTGGTTTATGACTATCTTGAGTTGAAAATGCCTGAAAAACTGGACCAGCTGATTGCCAAAACAGGAGAAAACAGAGGAACGCTCAGTTATGAGGTCGCTCATGAATATTTCGGTGATTATATCTTGTGGTTCCAGCAGGAGGGAAAGGAATCCGAATATGCAAAGTCTGATATCTGGAAGAGTATACCTGCTGTTTTGGAAGGCAGAGTGGCGGAGATTCCGGGAGAGAACCTTGGATTGTTTTACTATGATGATATCGCCAGTTTAACTGCACAGTTGGACTATGCCATTGGTGCCATCAAAAAAATATCGAAGTAATCACAGAAGGAGAAATCTGTATGTTAAAGTTCAAAAACAAAGGCGCGTTATTACTGGCCTTTGCCATAGGCATTTCTGCCTCAGGCTGCGGTTTAAAGACAGCAGAAACAGCAGCGGAGGGATCGGCAGAAATCAGAGTAATCAGTACAGAGCAGGGGGAGATAGAAATACCCGCTGATCCAAAAAGAGTCATTGTGACATATTGTGTAGGGGATGCCCTGGCTCTTGGAGTTAAGCCTGTAGCAACCTATGATGCAGCTGGCACAGCTTATGAAAAAGAATTGGATGGTGTGCCTGTCTGGGGAGAATTTGAAGCAGAACAGTTAATCTCTTATGAACCTGATTTGATAATTGTTGCTAATCAGGAACAATATGATATTGCTTTCAAAATAGCTCCCACAATTTTGCTTCCATTTACAGCGCAGTCCATGGAAGAGCGGGTACGCTTTATGGGTGATGTATTAAACAGGCAGGAAAAGGCAAATGCAGTTCTCAATGAGTTTCACCAAAAGCTGGAGGGTGCAAAGGCTTCTCTTAGGGAAACGAATGTTTTGGATAAAACCTTCAGTGTGATTGAAAGTGACGGAAACAGTGGTATTTGGGTTTACGGTGATAAATGGGGGCGCGGGGGAGATTTATTATACAGTCAGCTGGAACTTCAGGCGCCTGAAATTGTTGAAAAGGAAATTATTGCAGCGGAACAACACAGAGATGTTTCCATGGAGGTCATCAGTGATTATATCGGCGATTATATCATAATTGCCAGAGGTCTTGAGGAATTGAAGGGAAACACTATCTGGGAATCTTTGCCTGCGGTTAAGGCAGGAAATGTGATTCCTATCGATTTTACATTGTTTTACGATATTGATATTTACTCCTCAAACGTACAACTGGATTATCTGTTAAATGCTCTGCTGAAAACACAAGAGTAATGTTATTATCACCACGGAAAGGACGACACCATGAAAAATACGACAACAAAGGGATGGAAGGGTTCCATCAACTTTGCCTTTTACATGGCTCTTGGATTTGGACTTTTATTGATCGTTTCGGCAGCCTCCATTACATTTGGTGCTGCCGACATGAGAATTGCAACTGCATGGGAGGCGGTTTTTCAGTTTAATCCTGAATTAACAGAGCATCAGATTATACAGACACTGCGCCTCCCCAGAACCGTGGCGGATTTAATGGTAGGCTGCAGTCTGGCTGTTTGTGGTGCAATCATGCAGGGGACAACCAGAAACCCACTGGCTGATTCCGGACTGATGGGTATTAGTTCGGGGTCAACGTTTGCTATGGCACTTTGTATGGCATTTTTGCCGATGAGGACTTACGGACAGACCATGCTGTTTGCATGTATGGGCGCTGCCGTCACAACGGCAATGACTTATTTTATTGCATCTATGGGAAAAGGAGGAATGACGCCCCAGCGCCTTGTTTTAGCGGGAATTTCAATCTCCATGCTGTTTGGTGCATTCAGCCAGTATATTTCCATTAAATATCATTTGGGACATGCCCTTGCTTATTGGACAGCAGGAGGAACGGCGGGGGCTAAATGGAGTGAGCTGCTGACCGTTATTCCGGCTTTTATTCTTGGTGTGGTTGGTGCCGTTGCACTTTCACCTTCTGTCACAGTGCTCAGCTTAGGGGAAGATGTGGCCACAGGTCTGGGATTAAAAACAAAATTTGTGAAGGGAATTTCTACGATTATCGTGCTCCTGCTCACAGGACTTTCCGTTATTATTGTTGGTCCGGTAGGTTTTGTGGGTTTAATTACTCCTCATATCGTCCGGTATTTTGTGGGGGTAGATTACCGTTATATTATTCCGGCATCAGGACTGTACGGTGCGTTACTTACGGTTTTTGCGGATCTGGCAGGAAGATTAATCAATAAGCCTTATGAAACACCCATAGGCATTATCTTTGCCGTTATCGGTGTTCCTTATTTCCTCTACCTGGCAAGAAAACAAAGGAGGGAATTTGAGTGAAAAAGAAAGGTTATATTCTGTTATTTATGACTGTTTTAATGGTGCTTGTTGGGATTATCAGTATTAATTCAGGTAAAATGAACCTTACTCCTGCCGAAGTAATGAGTGTGATTTTAGGAAAAGGTACACCGAAGCAGAACCTGATTATTATGGAATTTCGCCTGCCCCGCATAATACTGGCGGTTTTCGTTGGAATCGGCATGGGGATTTCAGGCTGCATCATGCAGAGTCTGTTAAGAAATGATATGGCAAGCCCGGGTACCTTGGGAATCAGCTCCGGATCAGGACTCTTTGTATTGATTTTTGTTGTAATTTTTTCTGCAAAATCCAATTCTTCGGCAATCTTAATGCCTGTACTATCTTTTGTGGGCGGTATGACTGCCGCGGGGTTAATTTTTCTTCTTTCCTACCGCAAGAACAAAGATATTTCCCCCACAGGATTGATTTTAACGGGTGTGGCACTGGGAAGCGGTTATGGTGCGTTGACCACACTGCTTACTCTGAAACTGGACCAAAATCAAATGGAATTTATACAGCGCTGGAGTGCAGGCAGCCTGTGGGGAGATGACTGGCGGTATCTGGCGATTTTGGTACCATGGACAGCCATTTTGTGCGCATATGCATTATATAAATCCCATGTGCTAAATATTTTGAACCTTGGAAATGAAACGGCTACAGGTCTGGGAACTGCGGTAAAGCCGGAATTTATCGGGCTGACGGTGGCGGCAGTGGCGCTTTCTTCTGGAAGTGTATCTTTGGGAGGCAATTTCTTTTTTGTAGGCATGATTGCCCCTCATATGGCAAGAAAAATCGTTGGTTCTAACCACAAACTGCTTCTTACAGCGGCTGGGCTGTGCGGAGCGATAATTGTGCTGCTGGCAGATACCATAACAAGAACCATCAGCCTGGGCACGGATGTACCTACGGGCATTGTAATTACAGTGCTCAGCACACCATACTTTTTGTATCTATTGGCAAAAGCAAACAATTAAGGAGTACAGCATGAATAGTATTGCAACAGAAAACTTAGACATTGCGTATGACAATGCACTGATTGTAGAGAATCTGGAGATGGCCATCCCTCGTAATAAAATCACGTCCATTATCGGCCCCAACGGATGCGGAAAATCAACGGTGCTAAAGGCGGTAGGGCGCATTTTGAAGCCGAAGAAAGGCATGGTTTATTTAAACGGCGGGGACATTTCCATGTTACCCACAAAAGAGATTGCAAAGAAAATGTCCATTTTACCTCAGACCCCTTCGGCACCTGGTGGATTGACGGTAAGTGAACTGGTTGCCTACGGAAGATTTCCTCATCAAAATGGCTTTGGAAAGTTAACAAAGGAAGATAAAAAAATAGTAGAGTGGGCAATTTCCGCAACAAAGCTTTCTGACCTGGAGCATCGGGAGGTAAACACCTTGTCAGGCGGTCAGAGGCAAAGAGTCTGGATTGCCATGGCACTTGCCCAGCAGACAGATTTGATTTTACTGGATGAACCGACTACATATCTGGATATGGCTCATCAATTGGAGGTGCTGGAGCTTTTATACAGCTTAAACCGCAATCAGGGGTGTACCATTGCTATGGTACTTCATGATTTAAATTTAGCGGCGCGTTTTTCTGATTATATGATTGCCATTCGCAGTGGAAAAATCATACAGCACGGGTCACCTAAGGAAGTAATGATTCCTGAGGTTTTAAAGGAGACCTTCTCGATTGATGCAGAGGTTGTGCATGAATCCAGAACGGGAAGGCCTGTTTGCCTGACTTACTCGCTGCTACATCAGGAGGACTTACCAAAGAGGGAGGCGATTTCTCTATGAAAATTGCACTGCGGATATTTTGCGAGGCAAAAAAATATCGTATCTACCTGGTGGTTGCATTTTTTGCCCTGGTCGTATCTACAGTAGCCGGATTTTACACCCCGTGGGCATTAAGAGAGTTAACTTCTCTTGCCACAGAGGGAAGGGGAGATTTTGGCACAGAAGCTTTACGCATTGGTCTGTTTTTGCTTGGGGCGGCAACGCTGCAGGCGGCGGGTGCATCAGCGGCTGGATATATGAACCACTATGCGGCACTGCATTATGTAGCGGATTTACGCAAACTGCTTTATGGAAAGCTGCAGAATATGAGCCTGAGTTATTTTCACAAAAGCAGAACTGGCGACCTTACCAGTCGGGTGGTGAATGATACATTAGATGCAGAGGTGCTTTTGGCTCATGTGATTCCTGATTTTATTGTGAATATCCTTACTTTTATCGGAGTGGGCATCCTGCTGTTTACAATCAATATAAAACTGGCTTTTATAAGCCTGGTTACCATTCCGTTTCTATTAGGCATTACTTTATGGCAGGGACATCACGTTTCACCCATATGGAAGGAAAACTCCCGTGTGAGAGGAGCGCTTGCCGGCAAGGTTCAGGACAACCTTTCAGGAATGAAAGAAATACAGATTTTTAATCAGCAGGGTCATGAAGAAAACAGTATTGCCCACCTTGCTATGCTCCACAGCCGGGCCTATCTTCGTGCCAGTTTCTTTTTTGAAACATCATATCCTTTGCTGGCATTTGTGACTGCACTGGGCACCGTTATTGTGGTGATTTACGGCGGACATTTAATAGGAACCGGAGAGGTAAACATTGGCGACATTGTTGGTTTTGCCATGTATTTATCTATGTTTTATGGACCAGTGAAAATTTTTTCCGCTCTTGTTGAACGCGCTGGAGAGGCAGGAGCAGGGTGTAAACGTGTTTTTGATGTGTTTGATGAAATTTCCGAGGTAAAAGAAAAAGAAAACGCCGTTGTGCTGAAGCGGGTTAAGGGTGAGATCGAGCTAAGGGATCTAACCTTTTACTATCATGAAGAGATTCCAGTGATGGAAAATATTAATTTAAAAATACAGACGGGTCAGACGGTGGCTCTGGTTGGAACCACGGGTGTGGGAAAGAGTACCATTGCAAATCTGATTAACCGTTTTTATGATCCTCAAAACGGTTCGGTTTATATTGATGGAATTGACATTCGGGATGTTACCCTTTCCAGTCTGCGCGATAATATTTCTATGGTATTACAGGATACCTTCTTATTTAACGGTACCGTGTATGAGAATATAGCCTATGGCTGGAAAGGTGCCACGAAAGAAGATGTACTTGCTGCGGCAAAAGCTGCCAATGCCCATGATTTTATTGAAAAAATGGAACATGGTTATGACACTACCATTGGAGAACGAGGTGTCCTGCTCTCTGGGGGGCAAAGACAGAGAATTGCCATTGCCAGGGCTATTTTAAGAGATTCCCCCATCCTGATTTTAGATGAGGCAACCTCCGCCTTAGACACCAAAACAGAAATGGAAATTCAGGCGGCGTTAAACGAAATATCTAAGACCCGTACCACCATTATGATTGCACACAGGCTTTCTACAACCCGGGATGCAGATTTGATTGTGGTGCTGGATGGAACAGGTATTGCGGAAATTGGCAGCCACGATGAACTAATGGAAAGAGGCGGGATATTTGCATGCCTGCATGGTGTCCATGCATGATGAAAGGAATGTACTTTATGTTTAAAAAGCAGATAAGCAGGAAAATTGTGGCAGTATCTTTTACGATACTGCTTCTGCTTTCGGGCTGTAGCGCTGACATGAAAGGCAGTGAACAGGCAGCTAAAAGCAGCACAGAATCAACAGATACAAGGCTGTTCACTACAGACAAAGGAGAGATTGAAATTCCTGTGCATCCTCAAAGGGTGATTTCGGATTTCGGATTGCTGGGGGATGTTTTAGCCCTTGGTGTAACGCCTGTTGCAATTGAGAATTATGGCGCAACAGATGTGGCATACAAAGAGTTGATCAAAGAGATAAAGGTTTTGGAAAAATGGGAGCCAGAGTACCTTATGACTGAAAATCCCGATCTGATTATTACGAGAGATGAAGATAATTATGAGCAGCTTTCAAAAATTGCACCAACGGTTTACATACCGGTCTACGAACTTGAAACGGGAGAAAGACTTTCTTTTTTATCAGATGCCTTAGGATTGGGACGGGAAAAAGGAAGAGAAGTGGCAGATAACTATGAAACGAAGGTGAAGGACGCAAAGGTCAAATTAAAAAACACCGGTTTATACAATAAAACCTTCAGTGTTATCCGGGTGCAGGGCGAAAATGAAATCGGTGTGCGTTGGAGCAATAATCTGGGGGGACAGATTTTATTTGGTGCTTTGGAACTGCCCCAGACAGAAGCTGCTTTAAGAGAGGTGAAAGCAGGCGTTGATTGGGGTGCTACACTTTCTTTTGAGGCAGTGCCTGAATATATGGGAGATTACATACTGGTAACAGAATACGGCAATTATCAGTTGATTGAAAATAATCCTGTATGGAAGTCTCTTTCTGCAGTGCAGAATGGGAATGTTATTGTGCTTTCTGAACCGTATATGTATTTAAATGATATTTATTCCTGGTCAGCCCAATTGGATTTGGTTACTAAGGAACTTCTCAACCTGGCTGAAAAAAATGGTGTACCACAACAGTAAATTTGTTTTCGATAGTAGGAGTAAAAAATATGAATACACATGAAAAATATTTACTTCACTTTACTCAGAATATTAAATCAAATAAGGAAATAACAAAATATTTTCTGGATCAGGAAAGATTAAGCGGAACGATTATACGCTGTGAACTTGAAAAAGGTGTGGAAATGCTGTTCTTTGATTATTATTTGAAAGAAGATCAGGGAACAGATGGTTTTGAAAAGAGTAACTTTCTGGAGATATTCTACTGCTTAAGGGGAAACATTGAAATGAAGTATGACACCGGCTCCGCTACCCTTTTGAAAAACATGATCGGTATCTATGACTTTAATACCTGTCCCAATCAAGTAATCCTGCAAAAGGGAAATGTAAAAGGAATCAGCTTACTCCTGGATATTGACCTGGCAGATATTGCAATCAGAAAACACTTAAGCAAGAAGACACTTACCATGAAGCAGTTTCAGGAGAGAATCGAGAAGCAAATGCAATTATTCTTTGTTTTTGGCAATGAAAATCTCAGAAGTGTCTTTCTTAGTATAGCTGAGAACCCCTTTGACTATGACAAAGAGTATCTTTTATTAAAGGCTCTGGAACTGGTACTTATCGGCAGTAACAGCATAAAACGGGAGGGGATGAATGGGACCGCTGGAATAAAAAGAACTGCAGGATATCAGTTCTTTGAAAGGGCAGTTACCTTCCTGGAGTACCATATATCCGAGCCCATTATCATACCGGAGCTGGCAAAAGAACTGGGGATAACGGAAGGCAGGTTAAACCGATGCTTTATGGATTACGCCGGGAAGACAGCTTATTCCTATCTGAAAGCGTTAAGACTTCAAAAGGGAAAGCAATTGCTGTCACAAACAAACATGTCCGTAACGGAAATAGCAGGAGAAGCAGGCTGGCAGAATGCAAGTAAATTTGCGGGAGCATTTAGGACGAAGTACGGGATGACGCCCATTGAATACCGAAAACAAAATAAATTTGTTTAAATTGTATTTTTGGATTCATGCAGGAAGAAATGGAGTTGCAGAAAGAGAAATTGGATTATAAGATAAGTCTGTGGTTAGCTTGAACTAATTACAGACTTTTTTTGATTGTCTATCTTTGAAATGGAAAGGAGTAATGGTAATGGAACTAGAGAATTTAAAAAATTATGGAGTGGAGATGAACCTGATATTCCAAAAGATTCCCCAAAACCACCCAATGGTGGTAAAAGAGGCAAAGGGGGCTGCAACAGCCATTATTCGCAGAAAGTTAGGTCTGCCTAAAATGATGGTGATGCTTTTTTACCTTAAAAAAGAGAAAAAACGCATCAATGAAATCCCATTTCCAGCAAAACAATCCATGTATGAGGAAACTGCTGCAATGCTTAAGAATTCTTTTTCTTCTAAAGCAGCCATGTTCTGTGCTTTGGCAAAGGTAACAGATAATAAAAGAGCCATGGAGATTATGAAAGAAATCACCAATACAACAGCTTACCCCTCGGCTATGACCGAACTTCCGGAGCCGGAGGACTTTCTCGCTTGCGGTGACGGGTTCACAGCATTTAAAGATTACATTCTGCAAATGTTTCAGGTAAGCAGGCAAGCCGGAATCCATGAATATGTGATTCATGAAAACACAGAAGATTGCCTGGAATTTGACATAACCTACTGTGCCATCTATGAATATATGAAAAAGATTGCACCGAAAGAGGCCTGCAGAGCAAACTGCTATGGTGATGACATTCTGTTTCCAAAATTATGTCCACAATTAGGAGCCAGCTTTAAGCGGAAGGGAAATATGGCAGAAGATTATGCCTGCTGCAACACAAGATTTGAAAGGATGGGAGATATGCATGAATAAGGACAAAAATCAAACGCAAAAAAGGCTGAAATCTCTGGAAGAGAGCTATTTTGCAGCTCTAAGCTTAAAGGTGGAGAAAGCTCAGCAAAAGGAATTTAAACAGGAAATAAAGGAGATCCTTAACATATCGCTTAACGAATTAAAGCAGAAAGGGGCTATAAAAGAAGTATCTGTATACAGCCATAAGAAAGCTGCCGAAATACATGGGGATTTTCCTTTATGGGATTATATGGTGCTGATTCAATTAAAGGATAAACAAACAGAAGCGGATTTGCTGCCGAAGCTTAGAACGCTTAAACTTTCTTTTGTTCCTGAAATCATAAGAATAGAGCTGCTGGTCGCAACGCCCAACAGTACCTATCCTATTCCTGGAGATGGGGCAAAAAAAAGGCTCATAAAACCATTTTACGCTGTGGAGTATGTGGACGTTAAGAGGAACTATCTGGATGAGTTCCGGCAGATTATGGTGGAGAAAAATGGACCAGCCATGAGGTATATTATGGAACAGGCAAAATGGTGTCATAATTTCTATGCACTGGAAACAGTGGAGGTATATTATCACAATCCCCAATATCCTGCATGGAATCAGGTACATGTAATCGGGTTGTATCCCGAAGCCGTAATTCGGTATAAGAGGGACTTTTCGATGGGGCTGAAACTGGCAAAGCAGATTTCTTTTGAAGAAAACTTCGCCAGGCTAAAGGAAATTAGAATCATGCGGTATAAGTCCATTGGAGGGAAACTGACCATTTATTAAATAGATATCTGGGCGATTCATCACATAATATCACCCCCAAGTAAGTTTTGTATTCTACTGCTTGGGGGTATCATATCATAGAAAAGAACTGCAGTCTTTTCTATATACTTGTGTTTATTTCCAATCTGAGAGCCAGGTTTTGTCATTTGCAACAGCGGTAACAACTTCCTCGCCAGATTTAAAATTATCAAAAGTTCCTTTGTCAATTTCGTTTATAACTTTACCTAACAGTTTTTCATAATACGCTTCTGGCGTGACCTCGGTTGTTGTCTGATGGAAATGCTGCTGTGATTCTGATGAGGCTATTCTTGCATATTCATCTTTTACCTGGGCTATAAGTTTATCATGATTCATTTTATTTGCTCCTCGTTTTCAAAAGATTTTTATTCCTTGCCATAATAAAATTATTATTTGCAGGTAATGAAAAATTATTCGACCAGCTAACCATTACTGAAATCCATATTAAAATATCGAAATATCATTTCAGATCCTCATTTTTTAAATGATAAAAAGTTAAAATAAACCCGGCAGCAGACAGCAAGAGGACAATTATTACAGATAGAGCGGTGATATAACCGTTGCTATTGATCTTACCCTGCACCAGAAAAAAGATAGCTGTCCACGGATAGAAAGCGCCCCAATCATGATTTGCCAGTGCAGCACTGCCCATAACGATAACAGCTGAACCAATGACAGGAGCCACGAATCCCTTGGTTTTTTCAGCAGCAAATGCAAAAGGAGAGATTGTCAGAAACATTATGAACCCTCCCAATAAATACTTTGGAAGCCATACGATTGCTGCAGAAAAGCTATATTTTTCCATCGTAAAGACAGTGTGATATAATCCGCAGACCATAAAAATTCCGGCCCAGGTCACAATGTTAAGAGTCAGAATCCAAAGCAGTAAGGTACAAAACTTGCCAATCAGTAGTTTTGATCTGGAAACAGGGATGGGAATTAAGGTTTTTAAGGTATTCTCTGAATATTCTCTGCTAAATAAGAATGCAGTAATTGCTACATAAATCATCATATTTGTAAGAAGCATGGAATACAGTACACTGCTTTTGTAGATATCAGCTAAGGTGAAAGCCAGTTCTGGTTTGTCAAAATGAGTTTGCAGAGCCTCTAACAACATTAACATTGGAGTTGAAAGTACCCCCATTATACTGATTGGTATCATTTTTGACCGCTTTAATTTAAGCAGTTCACAGAAAATAAGATGAAGCAATTCCACCACCCCCTATTAATTTAGAAAAGTATTCTTCCAGGTTCTCTTCACGGGGATTTATTTTTGTGACAATTAGTCCATTTAAAACAAAATCACGGTTCATATCTCCTACAAGATGATTGGAACCATAAACTCTCAGCGTATTATCCTGTATCGTATAATTTGTATGGGGATAGTGGTCTTTTATTATCTTTACAGCCAGTTGTCCATCCGATAATTCAAATTCCGTATACGTTTGGTTTCTGCTTCGCAACTCTGCTATATCAACTTCTTCAATCAAACGTCCCTGATGCATAACTCCAATAATATCTGCGATTTGTTCAATCTCACTTAAAACATGACTGGAAATAAATACGGTAGTGCCGTTGCCACGAGTAAGTTTAGTTAGAAATGTCCGGATCCCCCTTATTCCAATAGGATCAAGTCCATTAATTGGTTCATCCAGTATAAGCAGCTTTGGTTTGTGCATAATAGCAGCAGCGATGCCCAGCCGCTGTTTCATACCAAGGGAATAATCGGAGAATATCTTTCTTTTTTCCTTATTAAGACCTACAATTTCAAGGGCATCTAAGACAGCATTTTTGCTAAATTCTCCCCGTAATCTGGCGAGGATTTCCAGATTTTCTTCTCCTGTTAAATTACCGTAAAAACCAGGTGTTTCAATAATAGAACCAATATTCCTATAAAGGGCAGCAGCATTGTCCCTGCAATCTTTTCCAAATAACCGGATGGACCCACCTGTAGGAAAAACTAACTGTAACATCATTTTCATTGCTGTGGTTTTGCCTGCTCCGTTTCTGCCAAGCAGTCCATAAACTTTCCCTTTTGGTACATGAAAGTTCACCTGATTAACGACAACATTTGCCCCATACCGTTTCGTAAGATGATCCGTTTCAATTATATATTTCATAAATATGATTCCTTTCTGTGGTTTTTCATGTGTTCTTCTAACAAATCAATTATGGGATTCAATATGTGAAATGCCAAGAAATCTGCTGTCACATCAGGCTAAAAGCTATGATACGTATCGTGTCAGGAGCTAAACAATAGACAGATTGCCAGAGGCAGCTTGACAATTAGCAAAAAATATATTATCTTATAGACAGACAGTCGGTCTATAAGGAGGGTAATCTGATGAGAGTAATAAAAGATGCAGATCAACGAAAAAATGAAATATTGGATGCAGCTGAAACGTTGTTTACCCTGAAGGGGTTTGACAGAACAAGCACAAATGAAATTCTGGAAGCAGTGGGAATTGCCCGTGGAACACTGTATTACCATTTCAAATCAAAAGAGGATATCATGGATGCTTTGATTGAACGGCATACCAGCCGTTTACTAAAGGCGGCAAAGGAAATAGCCGAAGATAAAGGCAAACCAGTTTACGAACGTATCATTCAGTCAGTCAGGGCTCTCAAGATAAATCAGAGCGGCAAAGAAGTACTTGAGCACATTCACAGGCCCCAGAATGCTCTGATGCACCAAAAAGTACAAAAAACAATTTTAAATGGACTACCCCCCATTCTTGCAGGTATTATCCGTGAAGGAATTGAGGATAATCTGTTTCATACACCCTACCCCTATGAATGTGTTGAGATGCTGGTGGTTTATGCCAGTACGGTGTTTGATGGAGACATGTTAGACATCAATCAGCAGGAATATGCTTCCCGTGCGCAGGCTCTTATTTTCAATGTGGAACGTCTGCTGGGCGTTGAAAGCGGTACCTTGTCATTTGCATCACAAATTTTTGAAGTAGAAGCGGAGGGATAAGATGAATCATACATCAAAACTCTTTGGAAAGTTCCTGCTTCTTTGGTCTGGAGAACTTATTTCATCAATAGGTGGAGGACTTACCTCTTTTGGTTTAGGGGTTTATGTTTATCAGCAGTCAGGAATGGCATCACAAGTTTCTTTCGTCATGTTGCTTGCTTTTCTGCCTTCCCTGCTGCTTAGTGCACCTGCAGGGGTACTGGCAGACCATTATGACCGAAGGATTCTGATGATACTTGGAGACAGTCTTTCCGCAATCGGGCCTTTATTTATTCTCTTTGTCCTTTGGGATGGGCAGGCGGCATTTTGGCAGATTTGCGTAGGAGTGACCATTAGTTCTGTATTCTCATCCTTGTTAGAACCAGCCTACCGGGCTACCGTAACTGATTTACTAACGGAGGAACAGTACACAAAAGCCAGCGGTTTCGTTCAGCTTGCCGGTTCTGCAAAATACCTGATTTCTCCTGTATTAGCTGGTTTTTTGCTGAAAGTATGGGATATCAGGCTGCTGCTGATTCTTGATATCTGCACCTTTTTTGTAACGGTTACGGCAACACTAGCCGTGCGAAAGGGGCTGGCAGCAAAGCCTCAGGCGGAGAATGCTTCTTTTGCAGCCAGCTTTAGAGATGGCTGGAGAGCTATTGCGAAAAACAAAGGTGTACTGACTCTGGTTTTGGTGGGAGCTGTCATAACCTTATGCCTTGGCTTTATCCAGACACTTGCTTCCCCTATGATTTTAAGTTTTTCAGACAGTGGAGCTTTGGGTTCCGTTCAGTCTTTGGCAGCAATTGGACTTTTGGTAACAAGTCTTTTGCTGGGTATTTTTTCAATAAAAAAGGATTACGTAAAAATTTTATGCGGTTCGCTGTTTTGTGCAGGTTTATTTATGGGGCTGTTTGGATTCCGTGAGAATCTCATTATGATAACTGTGGCAGGATTTTTGTTTTTTTCAATGCTGCCTTTTGCCAACATGAGTATTGATTATTTGCTTCGAACCAACATTGATAACGAATTCCAGGGTCGTGCCTGGGGGCTTGTGGGACTTATCTCCCAATTAGGTTACGTGTTTGCTTACGGATTATCGGGGCTTCTTGCAGACCATCTCTTTACTCCGCTGTTGCTGGTGAATGGAAAACTATCCAAAAGCGTCGGCAGTGTTCTTGGTACTGGAAAAGGAAGAGGATCTGGATTTCTTATCATAATAGCGGGTATTTTATTATGTATTGCGTCCGTTTTGTTATATCAGTTTCAATCAGTTCAAAGACTTGAGAAAGGAGATGGCGATGTTCAGACGAATCATCTGGAATGATTTGAGAAAAAGCCCCACAATTTCAGCCGTTATGCTGCTATTTATCACTGCAGCAGCTATGCTGATTTCTTTGGCGGTAACTTTGGGATTGCAGCTTGCTGGATCGATTGATTCGCTCATGGTACAGGCAAAAACTCCCCATTTCTTACAGATGCATACAGGGGAGATTAATATCCAGCGGCTGGAGCATTTCGCACAGGAAAACGGGTCTGTCAGGGAATTTCAGGTAATGGAGTTCCTAAATATAGATGGGGCAGAAATTAAAATAGGAGATAGTACCCTGGCGGACAGTGTTCAGGATAATGGTCTTACCGCCCAAAGCAAGTCTTTTGATTACCTTCTTGATCTGGATGGACAAATTATTCGGCCGGAAGACGGAGAGATTTATGTCCCTCTGGCTTACGCAAAGAAAGGTAATGAGCTATTAGGAAAGAATGTCATCGTTGCAGGTAAAACTTTTACGGTTGCAGGCTTTCTTCGTGATTCCCAGATGAATTCTCCGTTGGCATCTTCCAAGCGGTTTTTAGTAAGTTATCACGACTATGGGGTTATGAAAAGCAAGGGAACTGTTGAGTACATGATTGAGTTCCGGCTAAAGAGCCTGTCCGAACTTAACGCATTTGAAGCGGAATATATTGGTGCAGGGCTGGAATCCAATGGACCAACAGTGACCTATCCCCTTTTTCGAATGATAAATGCCGTTTCCGATGGTCTGATGATTGCTGTGCTTTTGCTGATTAGTATATTAGCTGTGCTGATTGCCTTTTTATGTATCCGTTTTACACTGATCGCAAGAATTGAAGAGGATGCCCGTGAAATCGGCATTATGAAGGCCATTGGGCTGCGCATATCCGATATGAAAAAGCTTTATCTGGGGAAATATGCTGTAATCGCTGGGGCAGGCAGTGGGATCGGCTGGGGACTGTCCGCTGCACTGGAGGAACGTGTGATGAGGAATATCCGACTCACCATGGGAGAGAGCGCAACCGCAGCATCTGCCAGTATGTGGGGAACAGCTGCAGTTTTTTTCGTGTTTGTTGCTGTGATCGCCTATGTAAACCATGTACTCAACCGTTTTCAAAAGATACCGGCAGCACAGGCAATCCGGTTTGGCACTGTTGTGGAAAAAGACACAGGTGTAAAACGAATGCAGCTGAGCAAAAACAGGCTGATAAATACCAATGTATTTCTGGGAATTAAGGACGTCTTATCAAGGAAAAGACTTTATATGACCATGTTATCCGTAGTAATAGTTTCAACTTTTATTATGCTGATTCCTCAGAATCTATACAGTACAATATCATCACCGGGCTTTACCAGCTATATGGGTATCGGCAGATCTGATATTCTGTTCCGTGTTCAGCAGACCGATCAGATGGGTGAAAAGATAACGGCAATAAAGAAAACTCTTGAAACGGATGAAGCTGTTACAAAATATGTGGTACACACCACAAAACGTTTTGCTGTACAGGTGAAAAACGACAAAAGCGAAACAATTAAAGTTGATTTCGGTGACCACACAGAGTTTCCTGTTTACTATGTCAAAGGTGAGGCACCACAGACAGAGGATGAAATCGCTCTTTCTGTAATGAATGCCAGGGAATTGGATAAGAAGATTGGAGATACCCTTGTTCTGACAAACGAAGGCAGAGAGAGAATTCTGAAAGTTTGCGGCATCTATTCCGACATTACCAATGGAGGGAAGACGGCAAAAGCAGCATTTATCGAAAAAAACGGCGATGTGATGTGGTATACGGTTTATGTAAAGTTAAAAGATAATAGCTTAAGTACGGCAAAAGCAGCTGAGTACACAAAGCAGTTTTCCTTTGCAAAAGTCGCGGATATTGATGGTTATATAGCCCAAACTTTTGGTCCGACAATTGATTCGATTCAAAAAATCTCTATAGCAGCCATAATTGCCGCACTGCTCATAACAATATTAGTGACGCTGCTTATGATGAAAATGCTGATTGCAAAAGAACGTCATACCATTGCTGTCATGAAATCTCTTGGTTTTACAAACAGAGACATAACGATGCAGTTTATTTCCCGCTTTGCACTGGTGCTGTCTATGGGAACTCTGGCGGGTACGATACTTGCCAATACACTTGGAGAGGCGCTTGCTGGTGCAGTTATTGCATCGTTTGGAGCGGCCACATTTAAATTTGTTGTGAATCCTGTTTCTGCTTACCTGATTTCCCCGCTGGCAATGGGCTGCGCGGTTGTGCTTGCGGTTGCACTTGGGACGACCGGGATAGAAAGTATTCAGGTTTCAGCACACATAAAGGAGTAGACAATGAAAACATTGGTGATGGGGAATGAGATTGTCAAAATGTTTGGGCAGGGAGATGAAAGACAGACGGTTTTGAAAAACGTATCTGTCCAGATTGAAAAGGGAGAATATGTCGCAGTAATGGGCCCTTCCGGATCAGGAAAATCCACCCTGCTTTTTGCTCTCAGCGGAATGGAAGCCATTGACAGAGGGAACGTCACTTTTAACGGGCAAAACCTGTCCCAGCTTTCAGAAGACCAGCTTTCCAAGCTAAGGCAGACTGGCATAGGATTTGTTTTTCAGCAGCCTACCCTGCTTAGAAATTTAGATATTCTTGATAATATTTTACTTCCTGCGTTGCGGGGCAGTCACAAAAATGTTGCAGCACTTACTAAAAAAGCAGAGAAGCTGATGCAGAAAATGGGAATTGAGGAACTGAAAGGGCGCAACATCACGGAAGTATCAGGCGGGCAGTTACAGCGGGCAGGCATCTGCCGAGCCCTTTTAATGACACCCGAGATTATATTTTGTGATGAACCTACCGGTGCGCTTAACAGCAAGTCTGCAAATGAAACGATGAAGCTTTTTTCTCAGATTAATGAAGAGGGAGTAGCACTTTTGATTGTTACCCATGATGCCAAGGTGGCGGCAAATGCCCAGCGTGTATTATTTATGCGGGATGGCAGCATTGTTGATGAATTGCGCCTTTCAAAAACGGGTAACAGTACAGAGGAAAATATAAAAAGAGTTGCACAGCGTCTGGAATACCTGGAAATCTAGGTATTATAGCAGGCGGGCTGTCTGCTGATGGGCTCCAAATAAAGATACTATTTCAAATCTCAACAAGATTTATAAGAATATCACGGAGTTGACCTTTGATTCAAGCCTGGATATAATAGGATTGGAAATTAGAATTCAGTTTGGTTTACTAGAAAAAAGGAGGTTTCTTTCTGTGATCGATTATAAATCATGTGAAACAGCTCAGCTTAGCAACTGCCGTGAGGTAATAAAAAAGAATTTACATTTCGTTTCTATAGAAGGAAACTGGGATAAAGACATACATGATAAAAGAATTGCTCATGCAGCAATGATTTTGCTGAAGGATGAGTCTTCTCTTGCTATCGCATCAGCGACCTGTGCTCCGCCGTCCTATTCCTCTTTTTTTCAAGGGCGACTGGGCGAATATACGAAAGAAATGCTAATAAATAAATACGGTATTCCAGCAATGAGAATCATTCCTGCATATCGATTTCCCTATGGATTGACCTATACAATTATTGACGCGTTCACAAATGCTGCAGTTATAGGCTGGGTGAGCTGCGGTCTGAAGAGAAGAAATCCGGAGATCAATGTTTTGTTTGAACCAAGTACTTCGGATTTTCATGGCTTAAGAGTTGAAACCTTAAATAATCGTGCCTGTCAATATCTTCGCAATTTTAATGTTAATATGGAGCTTTTATGTAGTAATAAACTTTCGTTGCCGATCCTTAAAAAGGATTTTCCGGAAGAAGCAGCAAGATTATCTGAAATGCAATCAACAAAAGGCTTAATAGCTACTGGAGAATGGGTGGATAATGGAAAAACCAGAAGCTTTGATGACTTTAATAGCATGAAGCATGATTTATTTGAAGCATTTAGATCGGTGTTTCAAATTTCGTTATCTGATACGGATAATAATATGCTGTCTGATATTGGAAGAGTAATTTTTACTTTACTGTGGAATCAAAAGGCAAATAATCAAAAGTTATCAGATCAGGATTTTAAGGACGTTTGCGCATATGTCAGGTCCTGGTTTGGCGTTGATATATCAGAAACTGAGTTGCTGACGATCAAAAAAATCATGGCAGGACCATGGGGTAGCCATATGTACTGATAACAATAGAAGGAAAGGTGCCGCTTAATAACTATCATTCAGCTATTTTGCGGCACCACGGTGTCTGGAGATTAATTTCCTCCAACTGATATTAAATTTGTTGTATAGTTTCTAATTTTAGACATTAATGCTGCATTTAAATCAGAAGAAGTATCATCAACTGCATTATTAAATTTCCAGGTAAAGTCACCCTGATTGAACCGTCCTGCGCTTGTTGTAACAATTCCTTCAACATCATTCACAGGATCAATATCAGATAGGCTGACGCCAATGTCTTTGCCGGTATCAAAATTATTGTAAACAGTACTGCCTGCAATAGTTTTATAAAGACTGGGAACAGTTTCATTTCTTACAGATGCGAAATATGAATCAAAGGAGACCGTATTTTTGCCTGTGGTACCTTCATCGAAATTTGCATAGATCAGGCTGGAGGCATTTTCTATTCTATTGTTGAAGGCTTTAATCATACCACCGTTTTCTCCGGAAAACGTACCCTGGCCCAAAGCATCTGTGCCTTGTAAAGAACTCATCATAGGGTATTTGCAGTGTCTGAAATAGTTTGATTCTACAAATGCAGAACTTCCCTTTGTTACCCCAACGCCATATTTTGCATTACCGTCAAAATAATTGTTGTAAATATGAACGGAGGCTGCACGGATTCTTGGATGGCGGGAATCGGAATGATCGTACCAGTTATGATGGTAAGTTACAAAAAATTCCGCCGTATCCTTCATTCCGCAAAGAGAACATTTCCCGGAATCCCAGAAATGATTGTAGGAGAGGGTTACATATGTGGATCCGCTCTTTACGTCAGCAGAACCGTCTCCCTTTGCCTGATCAGCATCGGATCCTGCTTTTCCGTAAAAGATATCATTATTATGAACCCAGATATTACAGTTAGACGTATCAAGTGAAATTCCATCGTCAGGGAACAGCATAATTCCTAAGTTCCTGATTTCTAAGTTTCCGCAATTTCTGATTAAAAGCCCCCAACCGTATGCAGTTGCATCATCGCCAATACCTTCTAATGTCATATTCATTTCTTTGTAGGATGTTTTTCCTTTTACCTCAAGGTATCCATTGCTGTTAAGCTCCCCAGCCATATTGCTGTCCGTAACCTGTCCGATGAAGCGGATAGCAAGTGGAGTTGTGTCGTATCCTTTCTGACGCAAAGTTAAAATCTCACCAATGCCGGTACCTGTTTGCTTTTTGCCGGAACTGTTTACCTTAACATCAAGAGATACGGTTTTAGCTGTTTCAGAAGTCACATAAATTACCTGGGCATTCTCTTTTAGGATTCCGTTTTCCATATATGCGCCAGATCCGGATTTATACTGGGAGTCGCGGGAAAAAGCAAATCCGGTTCTGTCGTTTGGCCGTACGGTGATAACTCCTGAAATAATGCTTTCTTTCGTGTTGTTTGAGAGGCTTGCTTCCACTTTCATAATGTATTGGCCGGCTGCAAGACCTATTGCATCGGCTCTCCAATAGGTAGGGTATTTTCTTATTAACGCATCGTCAAGTTGTGCATAAGCAGAATCGACAGCAGTCGAAGGTTTTATATAGACCTTGTAGTAAATTGCATTGCTGAGAGGGTTCCATTTTATATAAGCACTTTCAAACCAGCCCCCGCTTTCTGTCAGGGTAATACCAGCTCCAGAAGCTGGATGTGAATAATTTTCAGATATCATAGTTTAAAACCTCCTGTTATTCTAATTACAGAAAATCGGATCCATGTTTTCTATGAATGAATAGTACAACAACTGGTTCGTGCAATACAATGTAATCCATTGCAATTAATTCACAAAAAAGACAGTAAGATGTGGATATCTTACTGCCTAAGCTTTGGTTAAAAAGGGGGTATTCTCGAAAATAATTACTATTTATGATTTATTTTCAAAGGTTAACAGCCCTCCGTTTTTTACAACACTTCTACTAAAGTCATAATTATCAGGCCTTCCTTTAAAATAGTAGTTAATAATCCGCGCGTTAGCACTATGCGTAACAATTAAAACATTATTTTCTATGTGATCTTTCATGATCATATCACAAAAATCCAAATTTCTCTTTACGAATACCTGAAAGTTTTCTGTGCCTTTATCGCCGGTTTTTATTGCCTGCCAAAATAATTGAAGGGAATCGGCAGTTTCGTCTGTACCTTCAAACTCACCACAGTTAATTTCTGTTAGTCTGTCATCTAATATAATGGGTTCTCCACAAATAATTTCACAGGTTTGGCGTGCCCGCGTCTGAGGGCTGCTAAAGCATGCCTTAAAATCAACATTTCTAAGGTTTTCTGCCTGTTGCTTTGCCTGTGCGATTCCAGTCTGATTCAATTTTATATCGGTACAGCCGTTGAATTTCTTTTTGAGATTCCAGTCGGTTTCTCCCTGACGTACAAGGTATATCATATCAGTTCCCCCTTTTTAATATTTTTTTCCAGACCCTAAACCATAAACTAAGACCATATTACCACGTATCACGATGGTTTTCCACTGTGCCTGGTATTTAATATGACTCTGCTTTGTCCATTAATTATAAAGTGCATACATGGTATTAGCACCTGCGAGTCCGTCAGGAGTAAGTCCGTTGCTTGTCTGGAATTTTTTTACAGCGGATGTCGTTCCAGAGCCAAAGGTCCCGTCTACCCCATTGGGGTTAAAACCACGGCAATAGAGCATTCCCTGAAGGAGACGAACGTCATTTCCCTTACTGTCGGATTTTAATGTTTTCACTGCCGCCTTTGAATTCGTACCGAAAATTCCGTCGGCAGTTACTCCGAGAATTCTTTGATACGCTTTTGTAGCAGCCTTTTTTGTATTTGTACCATATTTGCCATCTGTGGTTAGGCCAGCGGAATAGTTGTTATTAAGCCATGTCTGGAAATTTCTTATTGTACTATCTCCAGTTTGGCTGCCTCCGCCTCCTGTATACCGGAGTACATAAGTCCAGGGGCTATTATAATAAGAGCGTGTACAAATTTCTTTTCCGGTCTGATCACCTGTTTTTCCACCAGTGATGTCATTGTTTTCATTTTGGCTGGCATGGACAATTTGACCACTTCCGATAAACATGGCAGTATGTCCACTTTTTCCGGTTCGTAACAGTACATCACCATATTCTAATCCATTGCCGGAACCGAGTGTGATCTGAGAAGTGACATCGGAAAACCCACAGTTAAGAAAAGATCGATACATTGTACCGGTTGCTTCGGCTCCATTACTTTTAACGGGAACTCCTGCATAGTCCCATGCTGAGATGACAGCGGAAGAACAATCGTAATCAGGTCCCCATCTGTGTTCCTGATCATATCCGTGTGTATCGTCGTTAGCCAGATTAATCATCCATTGTGTAGCTGTTTCAATTTTTCCCATTGATAAACCTCCTGTTAGAAATTATTTAGTTACAGAAAATCGGATCCGCGTTTTCTATGACATAATGTTACAGCCAGTAAAGTGTGCAATACAATGTATTGGTTTTAAATGCAGCACAGAGGTTAAAGCAGATTGTGGTTTACAAATCTCTGGCATTCGTCTTTTTCCTTAGTAAATACCCTTAAGGAGGATTCATTGATGAATGGTGGAATCGAAAAAAAGGAACAGAAAAAAGCTTTTCTGCAATCATATCAGGCACTCGGTGTTTCAATAAAAACATTGGGGGATTTGTTGATAAGGCTTGAAGAGGAACAAAATCAAATGCTTTCTGTTTTGCAGGAAAATTCCGGTACAGACCTGGTTATGGAAATGAAAGATATATTTTCATCTTTTAGAAAGCAGATGGAGGAAAAGAATCAGATATGCAAAATGATCGAAAAGAATGTGAGTCGGATGGACTCTGAACTGGAAAAAAACATACTTCTTCTAAAATATATTTCCGGATATACATGGGAAGAAATCAGTGAAATAACTAACTATAGTTTAAGACAAGTTTATAATATTCACAATCATGCACTGAAACATTTTACCATGTGATAAGCATAAGAAAGGCTGATTGTTGCAAACTGCGAAAAAAAGGGGGCAGTTAAGGTATCGTTACCTTTCTGCCTCCTTACTTCTTGAGTAACTGGAAATGTATTTATCCAGCTTCGTGTCCGGGAATGCTGTTGTTAATATAAGTATTTCCTTCTAATTTAGGATAGCCCGTGACCTTCATATCTCGGATGATGGGATAGAGGTACTGATCATGAGGAAATTCAAAATGTAAGGTCTGGTCCTTTCCCGTATAAGTGGCTTCGGTACCATCTCCTGTGAAAAAAGCGGTACTGGTTGGGAAAATAATTGTACTTTCATCGGTTGCCATAACCGTTTCAGATATTGAAAAATCAAAAGAAGTATCGGTAATATTACTGATCATGATTTCACAATAAATAAACGGTGATTCTGTTGTGGGAATATCCACATATTTGTAAACACCTTTATCAAAATAAGTTCCTTCATATAATTGGACATTTGCTTTGACAGGAGCAGATTTGGACTCTGCTGGTGATTCACTCGTAGATGGGACAGCTTCGCTGGTCGTGTTTTCTACGTTAGTTTCTATCTGCGGTGTCATTCGGTTAGCTCCTTTCGAACAACCGCTTAACAGGAAGCCTGCGGATAGACAGATGCATACTGATACAAACCTCTTTTTCATACTTTTCACCTCATATAGTTAGTTGCCTGGCTTTAATGCCATGTAATGCATTATATTTTACCACGGAGTGGAGATTGAATCAAATTAAGTGATTATTCATTTTTGTGTTTACATATCAGTTTCTATATTCTTTATAAAAATTAGAAGTCAATTGGTTATCAACCTGCAATAAAAGGAAAGGAGAGGTGAGTGGAGAGGTAAGAGGTATTTCACAGGCAAGGAACCGACTGATGAATAAAAAGTTAAATAAAAAAGGAGGTCATCGTAAGATGAGCAAGAAAGTTATTAGCAAAAGCACAGACAAATATCAAAACAGATTTTTGGAACTTTGGGGAGACATTAAGGATCCGAAAAATGGGTATTTCAGTAACAAAGGCATTCCATATCATTCGATTGAGACTATGATTGTAGAAGCTCCGGACTATGGACACGTAACGACAAGTGAAACTCTCAGCTACTATATGTGGCTTGAGGCAATGTACGGAAAGTTCACAGGAGATTTCAGCGGATTTAAAACAGCCTGGGACACAGCAGAAGCCTATATGATTCCAACGGAAAAAGACCAGCCCGAATCCAGCATGAGTAAATATTCAGCCAGCAAGCCTGCTACATATGCCCCGGAATGGGAAGTGCCAGACAAATATCCTGCCCAGCTGAATTTTGGTGCAGCTGTTGGAACTGACCCGATCAATAGTGAACTGGCGGCTACATACGGCAGCAATACCATGTATGGAATGCATTGGTTATTAGATGCAGATAACTGGTACGGCTTTGGAAGCAGAGGCGACGGTGTGTCAACACCATCCTACATTAACACGTTCCAGAGAGGCGAACAGGAGTCTACCTGGGAGACTATCCCTCAGCCATGCTGGGAAACAATGAAATACGGCGGTAAGAATGGATATCTTGATCTGTTCACTGGAGACAGCAGCTATTCAAAGCAGTTTAAATATACCGATGCTCCCGATGCAGACGCCCGTGCAATCCAGGCTACTTACTGGGCAAATAAATGGGCGGAAGAATATGGCGTTGACCTTGGAACCTATAATTCCAAAGCCAGCAAAATGGGTGATTATTTAAGATATGCCATGTTTGATAAATACTTCCGTAAAATCGGTACCCCGTCAGCGGCTGGTACCGGGTATGATGCAGCTCATTATCTCATGTCCTGGTATTATGCATGGGGCGGCGGAGTAGGTTCCGACTGGGCATGGAAAATCGGAGACAGCCATAACCACTTTGGATATCAGAATCCTATGACAGCCTGGATATTATCTGAAGATGAAGATTTAAAACCTCTGTCTAAAAAGGGAGCCAGCGACTGGAAGTTAAGTCTTGACAGACAGCTGGAATTCTACCAGTGGCTGCAGACAGCTGAGGGTGCAATTGCAGGCGGAGCCAGTAACTCACATAATGGCCGTTATGAAGAATTGCCGGCAGGTACCTCAACCTTTTATGGAATGGGATATGTAGCAAATCCTGTCTATGCAGATCCGGGAAGTAATACCTGGTTTGGTTTCCAGGCATGGTCCATGCAGCGTGTAGCTGAATACTATTACAAAACTAAGGATGAAAGAGCAGAAGCTATTCTGGATAAATGGGTAGGCTGGATTAAAACTGTGGTACAGCTGAAACCAGACGGAACATATGCAATTCCTAACGGTCTTGACTGGTCCGGACAGCCTGATACCTGGACAGGCACTTATACAGGTAATAAGAACCTGCATGTAACTGTTACCAGCTACACCACAGACCTGGGTGTTACAGGTTCCCTTGCAAATACCTTATTGTATTACAGCAAGGCATCTGGTGATGATGAAGCAAGAGTGCTGGCAAAGGAATTACTGGATCGTATGTGGGATCTGTACAGAGATGATAAGGGTCTTTCAACGCCAGAACCAAGAACAGATTACAAACGGTTCTTTGATCAGGAAATCTATGTTCCAGCAGGCTGGACCGGAAAAATGCCAAATGGCGATGTAATTAAATCTGGTGTTAAATTTTTAGACATTCGTTCTAAATATAAAGATGATCCGGATTATGAGAAAATTCTTACTGCTTATAACAATAATACCAACCCTGTATTTCAATACCACCGTTTCTGGGCACAGTGCGATATCGCCATTGCAAATGGTGTATATTCCCTGCTGTTCGGTGAAGGCGGTGAACCAGTCACTAACTCTGCAATCAACCCTGTAGCTGCAGCATTTGATAAGAATATTGCGGAACAAGCAGATATAACAGTAGAGCTTACCTTAAATAGTAATACGTTTACCGGTATTAAGGACGGAAATACTTATTTAACCGAAGGTACGGATTATACCTTATCCGACAATACAGTCATTTTATCTAAAGAATTTTTAGCAGGTCAGGATGTGGGTAAGTTAAAGCTTGTTTTTGATTTCGATAAGGGAGTTGATCCGGTACTGACAGTAACGATTACTGATTCCACACCAAGCGGTTCTGTGAAACCTGCAGCAGCCACCTTTGATAAGAACCCTGCGAAGCAGGCAGATGTTACAGCTGTCTTAACTATGGCAGGACATACACTAAAAGGTATCAGACTGGATAGTAAAGTGTTAGCTGAAGGCGTGGATTACACCATATCCGGAACCTCCGTTACTTTCTTAAAGGCTTCACTGGCTGGTCTTGCTACAGGTACCTACAATGTAGTATTTGATTTAAGTGCAGGAACAGACCCTGTAATGGTTCTGACTGTAGTAGATACTTCCGTTGCAAAAGGCAGCATTAAGATACAGATGTATAATGCAACCACAGCAGCCCAAAGCGGTTCTCTCAGTCCGAAATTCAAGATTTACAACAACGGCACAACCATTGTAAAACTTTCTGATGTTAAAATCAGATATTATTACACGATTAATGGAGAAATTGATCAGAACTTCTGGTGTGACTGGTCTTCCGTTGGCAGCAGCAATATCACCGGAACCTTTGTTAAATTGCCTGCTCCTAAGAAGGATGCTGACTACTATCTGGAAGTTGGATTCACATCTGGAGCCGGAAGTCTGGCAGCAGGAGAGTATGCTGAGATACAGATAAGAGTGACGAAAGTTAACTGGACGAATTATACTCAGACAGATGACTATTCCTTTGATGGCTCAGCAATGAGCTACGTGGATTCGCCAAAAGTTACAGGATATATCTCTAACAGCCTGAAATGGGGAATAGAGCCTTAAGCGATAGGAAACAAAACCCCATAATTATTAAAAGCATGTTCCGGATTCTAATTTTAAGTATCCGGAACATGCTTTATTCTATTCACATTTCGAGTATCCACAGCTTTTGCAGGTATTACATCCGCCTTCAAATGTAAGCTCCAAACCACATATGGGACAAGGATTGACTACGTTTGCCCCATCCGTTTTATCATAGGTTTTTTGATTCTTTTCCATTTGTGCTGTTTCAGTGATACCTCCCTTTTTATTATCACCAGGGTATCTTAATTGCAATTCTTGTTGCATTTCTTCATACATCTGAGTCAGTGCTTTTCCGATTGACATAGGACAGCTGGAACCAGGGGAGGTATCCCGCATTGTTGCTGTCCGCACTGCATAAGAGGAGCAGACCAGTGTACTTTCCAGCTGATCAACGATGTCTTCCAGTTCGATTCCACCTCGTGCAGCCAGTGAAATCATACGGCTTAATCCAACCATAAAGCTATTGCATCCTCCTTTGGAACCTTTTGAAAGGAATATTTCCATAAATTTTCCGGTGAAGGGATCAAAGAATGCTTCACAGTGAAGGGTTCCACAACCAGTCCGAAGAGTTCTTCTTTTTCCGATACAGGCATCTGAAACCTTTACGATCTGGCCGCGTTCCAGGTTCCCGGAAGCCTTTTCTTCACTGGTTGTCAATATTCCCAGACGTTTACAACCATCTCTGAATATTGTAATTCCTTTCAGACCATATTCCCATGCCATAAAATACAAAGCCTGTACCTCTTCTTTTGTAAATTCTTTGGGAACATTTACCGTGGAACTGATGGATGCATCAATATGATTCTGCCAGACTGCCTGCATTTTAATTCGTTCTGTGTAGGGAAGGGACTGGGCAGTTACAAAAAAATCTGGCAGATCATGTTCGTTGGTAATGCCGTGTTCGGTCATATATTCCTGAACAATGGGGGTGTATATTTTATAATATACATCTTCACCATGAAGACTTTCCGTTTTTCTTGTATAGGAATTGGAATAGATTGGCTCTATTCCGCCAGATATGCCAAGCATGGTTGACAGGGTCCCTGTTGGTGCAATGGTCAGGAGCTGAGAATTGGATAAACCGCCTGCTTCTTTCACAAATGCGGCCACATCTTCTTCTATATTTGCTTTGAAAAATGCAGTTTCCATAATTTCTTCTATTTTGCACTTTGGAAACGGTCCGTTTTCCTTTGCAAGCTTTGCAGATTGATAAACTGCATTATTAATCATCTCTCTTGCAATTCTGTTGCATAGCTCAATACTTTCATCACTTCCGTATCGAATCCCTAATTTAATGAGTAAGTCTGCGATACCCAATACACCAAGACCAATCTGCCGCCAGTCCCGAACAGAATCCCTCTGTTCTTTCAGGGGGTGCAAAGGAAGACCTTCATCCAGCACTTCATTGAGAGCAGTTACACAGGTACGTACATCTTTTGCGAAGTTTTCATGATCAAAGACTTTCTTATTCTCTTTTATCGCAACGTAAGCGGAGAGATTAATGGCTCCAAGCAGGCAGGAGCCTCCAGCTGGTAATGGCTCTTCCGCACATGGATTTGTTCCGGCATATTGGAAATCCCTGGTATTGGACAGCAGATTCCAACTTTCAATACGGTCCCAGAACAGCATTCCTGGTTCTGCATAATCCCAGTTCATCTCACAGATACGGCAAAAAATTTCATATGCATTTATTTCTTTTTCAATTACCTCACCGGTGTCTTCTACCTGAAAAGTCAGCATAAAAGAAGCATTTTTCTTCACTGCTTCCATAAATTCATTTGTTATCCTAATTGAGATATTTGCTTTTGTAACCTTAGTTAAGTCGGATTTTATTTCAATAAATGATTCCAGATCCGGATGTGTACATGGGATGCTGATCATTAACGCTCCCCGTCTTCCGTTTTGTCCAATCAATTCGGTCACTGCAGAGTATAAATCCATAAATGAAACAGAACCGCTTGTATTCTCAGCAGCGTTGTGAACCAGGGCTCCTTTTGGCCGGAGCTTCCCAATATCAACACCGCAACCGCCTCCGTAGCTGTAGGTTCTTGCCAGTGCTTTCGCGGTATCAAAGATACTTTCAATATTATCTTCGGGAGGAGTTACTACATAACAATTGGAGTAGGTAATTTTTTTGCCAAATTTCCATAATCCCCGATTGGTTAAAATTCTTCCGGCAAATAAAAATTTCTTATGGATAATAAGCTCTGCTACCTGCCGGTTTCCGCCGGAGACACGTTCAACCCATTGGTCAAACTCCTCATTGTTATACCTGTATTTATTGTTCCAGATATCCTGCCCTAAAATATTGCCGCTGCCCAAGTAATCCGTTACATCCATTTTGAATTTTTCCTCTCTTTCCAAATCAGTTTCTATCTGTATTATGACCATAGATACAATTGGACGAAATACCATATATTGAGAAACAATATATATTGTATACCATATGTAGGACAAGATCAATCGCTTTGTAATAAATAATATTTCTTAGAGATAACATAGTTCTATTAGGAAAAGAACATAATGAATTGGTGAGATGTTCAGCAGATCAGATATTATTTGGGGCTGTGCACGAAATATCGGTGCACAGCCCCAAATGGATTACGTAATTCGGTTAAGCGGTTCATGAGTTTTTCAGGACTGTTTTTTCACTGGTCTTATATATTTCCAGAACCGTTCCGGATTATGATAAAAATAAAGAATTCTGCCAGGAGATGGATCATAGCAGTAGCCGGTATCTGTAAAATTAAAGTCCGCCATTGCCTTTTCTATGGTTTCTTCCACACTACGGTTTTCCTGTTCATAATCAAATGGTCCGTGTTCAAAAGCAAGATACTCTGCTTCCGGAACATCTGCCAGGAGCATTTGCGGCGGCACTTCCCCTTTGTAATCAGAGGGTAATCGTACACCATAACATTCCGTACGGGGAATGCCCCAATCGCAGAGACGTCCGTCAGGGTCATTCATATATGCCATAATCTGACCGCTGCCGCTGTTTGCCTCAGTTCCGCCTTCGTCATCCAATTTGCCCTTGATGCTGTCCAGTAAGCCGCAGATGGTGTCGCAGTCTTGTCCTGGAATCAGACTTTGTTTCTGCCAAAAGTCCCAGTATCCATTGCTTTCATAGTTTTTAATGTGCAGAAACTTGTGTGCTGGGATGGTAACAAAATAAATCTTTACATCATTTTCCTGTTTCATCATGCCAATCTCTCCTAATCCTAAAAAGTAGCGGTCGAAGGGTGTTATTTTTGTACGAAGAATTACAGGTTTGGGCTTTTTCCGATATTCACTTGGAGTTACACCATAGGAATTTTTAAATGCTCTGGTAAAAGCTTCGTGGGAAGAGAAGCCATAATCAAAAGCAATATCCAAAAAACTGTTCTCACCATCCCGAACCTCTTTTAACGCAAAAGCCAGCCTTCTAAGTCGCAAATACTCCCGAAACTGCATACCAGAAATTTCTTTGAATTTTCTGGTAGTATGAAATTCAGAATAACCAAGTTTACGGGAAAGAAAGCGCAGCGTCAGAGATTCATCGTGATGCTGTCTTATGGATTCATCAATTTCATTAACAATTACCTGAATCTGCCTGTGCCATTCATACATTTGTCTGTTCACCTCGTTTCTATCGCTCTAAAAAAATTATAAAGGATAAGAAATCAGAATTCTTGATTTTACTTGCTGATATTACGGTTTAACACATCGACCAAGATAATCTCCTAAAAATTGAATACTTCTTCCCATGGAAAACAGGCGGATTCTTCTGTACTTTTAGGCCAATTACTGCACCATGCAGGCACACCAGGAGTTTCTACTCTGTCAAGGCTTGGTGTATAGGGTTTAATATCAATCACCGGGGTATTATCGTTAGCGTCGATAAAAGGAATCTGAATCCTCCCTCTTTCATAATCGATGTGGATCACATCTACTGTGGTCAAGGCAATCGGATTAGGACGCAACGGTGATCTTGTGGCAAAAACGCCTATTACTTCGGGTCCACCTTTATAGGGCTGCTCCGCCTGCAGCGTTGAGCGGGATTGATCATCATCAAAATCGCTGAACCACCAAAAGATATTGATGTTGCTGAATCCTTCCAATGCTTGCAGAGCTGGAATATAGTGTTCATTTACCTCAATAAACGTGCCGTCTTCGTTGTTATGAACCGTTCCAATTGGTTTCACTGTAAAATTACTCATGTGTTTTTCCTCCATTTTCTTGATTTCAAGCAGAGCATAACCCCTCACACCATGTGAGAGTCAACTATTTAATTTTAAGTGGAATCTGAATCTCGATCAGATATTTTTCAGGGTTGCGTTCATTCCACGGCCCGCGATGAACGATTTGCCTGGTCGGGTAGGACATTTCGTACTGACTGTTTTCTTTCAGCCATTGTGCAAATGCAAGGTAAGCGCCAGCGATATTTGAAAAGGCTCCGTATACCATTGTACAGGCCATCATTGGTACCGGCTCAACGTTTCTAAACGTAAAGCCATCTATATTTCCCCCCTGTTTTTTAACAGATGCGCATAACTCCACGTCTACATCTTTTTCCCTGTATTCGGTGTCATAATAAATAGAAAATGTATTTTTTGATACTTGTATCTGATGTTCAGCTGCAAAGGCGGATAACTCCTGCCATAAATCACCCTCTGCGTAATAATCGGGTATTGTGCGGCGCAAGGAAAGAACCAGACAAGCTGGTATGGATTTAATTGAAATGTTATAATGCATTTCACTTTTTTTATGTAGCAGTTCGCTTTTTGCAAGCTCTATTTTATTTAATTTTTCCTGTTCAGCCTTAATTACCTGTTCCACCTCCAGCTGCTTCCTGTCAAGCTGGGTTACAAGAGAATCGTCATCCTCGGTATTTAGAGCTGCAGCGATTTCTGATACAGTAAAACCACTGTCACGAAGATAGATGATTTTGTTCAGAACCGGTATCTGGTCTACAGAATACATACGATATCCCGTCCAAGGGTCGATATCGGCGGGTTTTAAAACACCTGCCTCATCATAATATCGGAGCATACGAATTGTTATTTGCGTCAGCTTTGAAAATTCACCTATCTGGAACATCAATTTATCCCCCTTTTGTATTTCCACCTTTATTATAATCATGATTGAATGATACTTCAATTTTTTTGTGAGTTGTTTATTTTATAAAAATCTGCTATTATAGTCGACATCTCTGTAAAAGAAAAGGAGGAGTAACTGCTATATGAAATTTCCAGATGGATTCCTATGGGGAGGAGCAGTAGCTGCGAACCAGTGTGAAGGAGCATATAACGAAGACGGAAAGGGGTTAAGTACCCAGGATGTGACGCCCCGTGGTATTAAAGGACCGGTAACAAAAGAACCAACTCCAGATAATATGAAGCTGGTAGGAATTGACTTCTACCATCGGTATAAGGACGATATTAAGCTTTTTGCAGAAATGGGATTTAAAGTATTCCGTACCTCAATAGCCTGGAGTCGGATATTCCCAAATGGGGATGATAAAGAACCCAATGAAAAGGGACTTCAGTTTTATGATGATTTATTTGATGAGTTACTGAAACATGGGATTGAACCTCTGGTAACGATTTCTCATTATGAGACACCTTTAAACCTGTCCCTTAAGTATGATGGATGGATAAACCGGGATATGATCCGTTTTTATGAGCGTTATGTCAGAACAATTTTTGAGCGCTTCGGTGGAAAGGTGAAATACTGGCTGACATTTAACGAGATAAATTCCGTGCTTCATGAACCGTTTTTAAGCGGGGGGATTTATACGGATAAGAGCAAATTAAAGAAACAGGATCTTTATCAGGCCATTCACCATGAGCTGGTGGCAAGTGCACTGGCCACGAAAATCGGCCATGAGATGATGCCCGGATGCAAAATTGGCTGTATGATTTTAAGCATGCCAATGTATGCCCTGACCTCTAATCCGGATGATGTAATAGCAGCCATGAAATCAGATCATATGAATACATTTTTCGGCGATATGCATGTCAGAGGCCAGTATCCTGGTTATATGAAACGGTATTTCAGGGAAAACAATATTCAGATTCAGATGGCAGAAGGCGATGAAGAGCTGTTAAAGGATCATACTGTGGATTTTGTATCATTCAGCTACTACATGAGTACCTGCGAAGCCGCCGACCATTCCAAGGCGCAGGCAGGAGAAGGAAATCTCATGGGCGGTGTGACAAATCCCTATTTAAAACAAAGTGAATGGGGCTGGGCTATCGATCCCCAGGGACTTCGCTTTGTGCTCAATCAGTTTTATGACCGGTGGCAGAAACCTCTGTTTATTGTGGAAAACGGATTGGGAGCAATTGATGAGCTTGTAACACAGCCAGATGGAACAAAGACAGTTCTTGATGATTACCGGATTAATTATTTAAGAGATCATTTAATTCAGGTAGGAGAAGCCATAGAAGATGGAGTCCCTGTTATGGGATATACCAGCTGGGGCTGCATTGATTTAGTCAGTGCTTCCACTGCGGAATTAAAGAAACGGTATGGTTTTATCTATGTGGACCGAAATGATGACGGAACTGGTACTTTAAACAGATATAAGAAAAAATCCTTTGACTGGTACAAACGTGTGATCGCAACCAATGGGGAAGAATTGTAAAAGTGTACAAATTGTAATGAGTAATATTGTTTAAAATAACGATTGTTTTTATAACACTCCTGTGATAGGATCTAAGTAGCTTACAGGAGTGTTACTATTAAATTAGGCAAGTCTGCATCTGTTTTATTTGGTGCATGCTTGTTTTTTTGTTTTTAATCCATCTGTAGCATTATGTTTTTTACACATTGAGATCGAGGAAACTTTTATGAAAATGGTTATTAAGCAGATATTAAATACAAATGCTGTGATATCAAACGATGAAAATGGACAGGATGTCCTGCTGCTTGGAAGCGGACTTGGATTTAAAAGCCGTATCGGCGATGCCATCGATCAGGAGCGAGTTGAAAAACAATTTATTCTGAAAGATAAAAACCATAAAAGTCAGTTCCGGGAAATACTTGATACAGTGCCCCAGGAATACATCATGGTTGCAGAGGATGTCATTGATTTTGCAGTTCAGGTCTTTGATATGACTCTCAATGAAACCATTCATATTTCCCTGGTCGATCATATTTATCATGCAGTAGAAAATTTTCAGCAGGGGCTAGTAGTGCCCAATTCCATTCTACATGATATCATACGGTTTTATCCGGACGAATATAAGGTTGGACAGAAGATGCTGGATTTGATTGAGTCCAAATTTGGTTACCGGTTATCCAATGATGAGGCTGGATTTGTAGCCATGCATTTTGTAACAGCCCGGCATAATCAGATCAGCGGAAATGCGAAAAAGATGATTGTCATGGTAAGCGAACTCAATGATCTGATTATGTCAGAATTGAATTTTCAGGTGAAGGAAGATTCGCTTCCCTATTACAGATATATGACCCATTTGAAATTCTTTGCCCAGCGCGTCATGAAAAAGTATTATTATAAAGAGCATGGCGGGGCGCGTATGTTAGAAGAGCTGCTTAGGAACTACCCCGATGAATATCGTTGCAGCCAGAAAGTATGTCAATACATTGAAGATAAATATCATTACAAAGCAGGACACGATGAATTAGTTTATCTGGCAGTTCATCTGTCACAATTAAAAAACAGTTAGATTTTGGCAGTGTTATGATTCAGTTCAGCAAAGCCTGGTTATTCTCTTAAACGATAGGGGATAACCAGGCTTTTTTGATAAAAAATTTTAGGGAGGTATCACAATGGCAGATTATGCAAAATTAGCCAAAGATATTGTAGAACATGTTGGTGGGGAAGATAATATTAATTCCCTGACCCATTGTATCACACGGCTTCGTTTTAAATTAAAAGACGAAAGCAAGGCGGATACGGAAATACTGAAAAATATGCAGGGTGTTATTAAGGTAATGCAGGCAGGCGGACAGTATCAGGTTGTAATCGGAAGTGATGTGGAAGATGTATATGACCAGATTTTACTGAATACTTCCATTGGGGAGAAAAATGAGAGTGAATCAGCAGAAGCAGATCATTCGGCATCAGGAAACAAAAAGAGCAGTTTTATGGATAAAATGACAGATCTTATTTCCGGTATCTTTATGCCCTTTATGGGAGCATTTGCCGGAGCAGGACTTTTAAAGGGTTTTCTGGTATTATTCACAACTCTGTCCCTGCTTGATAAAACTTCTACCACTTATACCATACTTTATGCTGCTTCAGACGGTATTTTCTATTTCCTGCCTATTTTCCTGGCATATTGTGCAGCACAGAAATTTGGCGCAAAGCCGTTTATTTCAATGGCAATCGCCTGTGCGATGTGTTATCCATCTATGACGGCTCTGTTTGCCGATAAGGAAGTTGCTGTTACATTTTTCTCGATTCCGGTGAAGCTGATCAGCTATCCAAGCTCTGTACTGCCCATTCTTTTAACCGTTTATGCGCAGTCTAAACTGGAAAAAGGGTTGACAAAAGTAATTCCAAAGATTATTCAAAGTATCGTTATTCCGGTAGTTGATTTCGCTATTGTTTTCCCTGTGGCTTTGATTGTGATCGGACCGGTTACAGATATTGTGAGCAGAGGAATAGCAGGAGGAATTCAGGCAATATTTGCTTTCTCTCCAGCAATTGCAGGATTTGCAATGGGTGCTTTATGGCCGGTGTTTATTGTGTTTGGTTTACACTGGGGATTTTTACCTATTATTATGAACAACTATTCTGTATTAGGATATGATTATATCTCACCAGCTACATTTGGCGCTAACTTTGGTATTGCAGCAGCATGTCTGGCAGTATTCTTAAAGACAAGAAATAAAGATATGAAATTAGTATCAGGTTCTGCTTCCGTCTCAGCTTTGATTGGTGGCGTAACAGAGCCAGGTATCTACGGTGTTTTAATGAAAAACCGTAAAATATTCATCGGAATGTGTATTGTTAACGGAATCAGTGGTATTATTGCAGCGGTTGCAGGATGTATCCGTACCGCCCAGGTTCCAGTCAACCTTTTAACGATCCCAGCCCTTTTTGCCATGGCGGGTCCGGCTATCGTTGTATCAATCACATTTTCTTTTGTAGTAGTATTTTTATTAACTTATTTCTTTATCTATAAAGATGAAGTATAATAAAAAATGGTGAATAATGGCAGCATAAAAAGATAACAGGAGAGTGAAAGATGCTGAATTTTTCAGAATTATACCCATGCAGCAATCAGGCCAGAATGGCTCAGCTGTTAGATGGTATGTGGAAATTCCGGTTTGATCCGGAGGAAAAAGGACTGCAGGAGGGCTGGCAGCATAAGCTGCCAGACCCCATCTCCATGCCGGTTCCTGCAAGTTTTTCCGACTTTTTTACGACAAAGGAAGAACGGGATTTTTGCGGAGATTTCTGGTATGAGACTGAAGTATTTGTACCACGGGAATGGGAGAAACAGGAGATGGAAATCCGTTTCGGAAGCATTACCCACCGCGCAAGCGTTTATTGCAATGGCAGTCTGACAGCAACCCATGAAGGTGGATTTTTGCCGGTGGTTGCCAGAGTGACGGATCATGTGAAATTTGGTGAGGTAAATACATTTACCGTAAAGGCCAATAACGAATTAAATGAAGAGAGTCTTCCCTGTGGAACCACTATGGTTCTTAGTGACGGAAGAAAACTAGCCAAGCCTTATTTCGACTTTTTTAATTATTCCGGAATCCAGAGAAGCGTATGGCTTGTTTCAAAGCCCGTGGAATCCATCGAAGATTTCAGTGTGGATTATGAGTTAAATGGAGAAGATGCCGTTGTTCATTATCAGATTATAACAAATGGAGATCATGAAGTTTCCTTTGAATTATTTGATGAGAATAAACAGCAGGTGGCGAAAAGCACAGGTACAAAAGGAAGTGTGACTGTTTCCAAAGCCCATTTGTGGAATGTAGGAAAAGCCTATCTCTATCAGGCAGTGATGCGTATCTGGGATGGAGAAACACTGATTGATGAGTATTCCTCTAAAATCGGGATCAGGACAGTAAAAATAGCAGGAAAAGAAATTCAGATAAATGGGAAGGTTGTTTATCTGAAAGGATTTGGAAAACACGAAGATTTTGAAGTGATTGGCCGTGGCTTCAACTGGGGCGTTTTAAAACGAGATTTTGAATGTATGAAATGGATTGGTGCCAACTGCTTTCGAACCAGCCATTATCCTTATGCAGAAGAGTGGTATCAGTTCGCCGATGAAGAAGGCTTTCTGATTATTGATGAGGTTCCGGCAGTGGGGATGATGAGATCCACCAGAAACTTTGCAGATGCAGGAAGCGGGAAATTTACCAGATTTTTTGAAACACCTACCGTACCAAATCTGTTAAAGAACCATCTTCAGGCAGTGGAAGAGATGATTGTAAGGGATAAAAACCATCCCAGTGTAATAGCCTGGAGTCTCTTTAATGAACCGGAAACCACCAGCGAAGAATCGAAAGATTATTTCACTGCAGTATTTGATGCCGCAAGAGCCTTGGATCCACAGAATCGTCCGATGACTGGGGCATTTGAAAAGAACAGTCAGCCGGAACTGTGTAAGTGTTACCAGCTTTGTGATTTTATTTGTTTGAACCGTTATTACGGGTGGTATATCAAAGGAGGACCGGAGCTTGTTGATGCAAGGGAAGCCTTCTTAATTGAGATGAATAAGTGGAAAGATAAAAACTTGAACATTCCGTTTGTATTTACTGAATTTGGCACGGATACCATGGCGGCAGAACATAAACTTCCCAGTATTATGTGGAGCCAGGAATATCAGGACGAATATCTGGATATGAATTTTGAAATATTTGACCAGTTTGACTTTGTGCAGGGAGAATTGGTTTGGAATTTTGCTGATTTCCAGACAACAGAGGGAATCATGCGTGTAAATGGGAACAAAAAGGGGATTTTCAATCGAGTAAGGCAGCCGAAAAGTGCGGCTTTCGTATTAAAAAAACGTTGGGAATCATTGGACTAATTATATAGAGGACTGAGCAAATGGGATTTTTAGATAATTTATTTGGTAATAAAGAGAAAACAGAATCAGATACGACTGCTCTAAAGAGCATAACCTGTGAACCAAAAACAATTTACAGCCCTTTAAAGGGAACTGTAATACCCCTTTCTAACGTAAGCGATCCGGTATTTGCAGAAGAAGTGATGGGACCAGGTGTTGGCATCGAACCAGAAGAAGGAAAGTTATATGCTCCGGTTGATGGTGAGATTGTATCCGTATTTCCAACCGGACATGCAATTGGTATGACAACCGGGGATGGAATGGAAGTATTGCTTCATATTGGCATTGATACAGTGCAGCTGGAAGGTGATGGTTTTCATGCTTTGGTAAAACAGGGAGATCATGTGAAAGCAGGGGAGCTGCTGGTAGAATTCGATTGTGCTAAGATTAAAGAAAAAGGTTATCAGACAACCACCATGGTTCTGGTGCCCAATGCCGCTTTGATGGGGACTATGAGCCAGCCAAAGTTAGGTTCGGTTGAACCTCTGGAACAAATCTTTAATTTTCTGTAATAACTTTCAGGGGAGTATTAACAGAGATAGATAACACATTATAAACATGAAAATGCGGACAGCTTTAATGGATCAAAGCTGCCCGCGTTTTTTGTACATAATTAATATTACATAGGAATTACATAGAAACATATTGACAAATATCAATATGTTTCTATAATAGAGATATAGATAAATGTCTATATCATAAACTCTAAGAATATAAAAAGGAGAAGACAATGGATCAGCATGCAGATTATGCGTCAGTATTTAAAGCATTAGGTGATACAACAAGGCTAAAAATTATCGAAATGTTATCCTGTGGTGAACTTTGTGCATGTAATATTCTGGAATCTTTTGAGATTACACAGCCCACATTATCTTATCATATGAAGATACTTACAGAATGCGGGCTTGTAATAAGCCGTAAAGAAGGATCCTGGATGCATTACAGCAATAATACCCAGTTAATTGAGCTGATTAAAAATTACTGGACCAATATTACAACAGAACAGGAAGACTGTATCTGTAAATACACAAAAGCAGACGGGCGATGCGGCGAATGACAAGATGGATTGGTGTTTTTTGTAACATACCAATTTATGCGGCATAGTATATGCATATATGCTCATATAGATATTAACTAAGAAAGGAGTGATAGTTTGACAGATATTTTTAAAGCACTGTCTGAGGAAAGCAGGCTGCGAATCCTGACGCTGCTGATGGAACGGGAAATGTGTGTCTGTGAGATAGAAGTTTGTTTGAATATGACGCAGTCGAACGCGTCCAGACATCTGACAGTACTGAAAAACTGTGGGATTTTATACGGTTATAAGAAGGCACAATGGGCATATTTTAGAATCAGCGACAGTTTTAAAGAGGAACATAAAGAGTTGTGGGAATATCTGCAGAAAAAGATAGTTGAATTACCGACCTATGAGTCCGACCATAGACAATGCGAGAAGTACAAAACCGTTGATGTCTGTGGCAATTCAAAAATAATACATGAAGGAGAGGGAGAATGAAGAAAGAAAAATCAGCAGAGATTGGTTTTTTTCAAAGGTATTTAACCATATGGGTAGCCCTGTGTATGGTTGCAGGCGTATTAATCGGAAGATTTCTTCCGGTAATACCTGGATTTTTTAGTCAGTTTGAATATGCCAATGTATCGATTCCTACAGCCATATTAATCTGGATTATGATATATCCAATGATGATGAAGGTGGATTTTCAAAGTGTGAAGTATGTAGGAAAAAATCCCAAAGGATTATATGTAACGTGGATTACAAACTGGTTAATCAAGCCATTCACCATGTTTGCAATAGCATCTTTCTTTTTCTACGTTGTATTTAAGGGATTAATTCCTGCTGATCTGGGAAAAGAATATTTAGCTGGAGCCGTTTTATTAGGAGCAGCGCCTTGTACTGCCATGGTCTTTGTATGGAGCCAGCTGACGAAAGGGAACCCGGCCTACACAGTGGTGCAGGTTGCAACTAATGATTTAATTATTTTAATTGCCTTTGTACCCATTGTCAAATTTTTGCTTGGAGTGAGTAAAGTAACTGTTCCCTGGGATACGCTGATTTTATCAGTCATCTTATTTGTTGTGGTACCTTTAACGGCAGGTATCTTAACAAGGATGTATATCAGTAAGAAAAGAGGAAGAGAATATTTTGAAAATCAGTTTTTACCAAAGTTTGATCATGCTACAATTGTTGGATTGCTGCTGATGCTTGTACTTTTATTCTCCTTCCAGGGTGATGTCATTTTAAAGAATCCTCTGCACATATTACTCATAGCAGTGCCGCTGACCATACAGACTTTTTTCATTTTCTTCCTTGCGTATTTTGCAGCAAAAGTGCTTAAGCTTCCTCATAATATAGCAGCCCCAGCGGGCATGATCGGCGCTTCCAATTTCTTTGAGCTTGCAGTCGCAGTTGCCATAGCCCTGTTCGGTATGGATTCTCCGGCAGCACTTGCCACCGTAGTCGGTGTTTTGACCGAGGTACCGATTATGCTCCTACTTGTTAAGATAGCAAATAAGACAACTCATTGGTTTGAAACAAAATAATATCAGAAAAGGAAGTATCAGAATATGAAAAAAATGCAGATTTTTGAACCAGCTATGTGCTGTTCAACAGGACTTTGCGGAGTCTCCGTTGATCCGGAATTATTAAGGATTTCCACGATACTGAATACGTTAAAGAATAACGGAGTACAGGTAGGCCGTTTTAATCTAACAAATGCACCTCAGGAATTTGTAACAAATAAAACAGTAAATGATTTTGTCAGAGAAAAAGGCGTAGATGGCTTACCAGTTATTACTGTGGATGGAAATATAGCCATAACTGGCAGATATCCATCAAATGAAGAGTTTATTAAATTGCTTGATGTTCCGGAACATTTTATTGGCAAAAATGCAGGTGACGCAGAGACTGAGAAATCAAAAGGCTGCGGCTGCTCTGGAGGGGATTGCTGTTGTTAATGGAAACTTTTAATATAGAAAAAGAAGTATTTACAAAATATCTTTTCTTTACTGGAAAAGGCGGAGTGGGAAAAACTTCAACAGCCTGTGCCACAGCGGTATCCCTTGCTGATTCAGGAAAACGGGTGATGCTGATCAGCACGGACCCTGCCTCCAATCTCCAGGATGTATTTGAAACAGAATTGAACAATAAAGGCGTCTCAATCCCTGGCGTGCCTGGTCTTTTGGTTGCCAACTTAGATCCCATAGAAGCAGCTGCAGAGTATCGGGAAAGTGTAATTGCCCCTTATCGGGGTCAGCTGCCGGACGCTGTTCTGAAAAATATGGAAGAGCAGATGTCTGGATCCTGCACAGTTGAAATTGCAGCTTTTAATGAATTTTCAAAGTTTATTACAGATGAACAGATTCAGGATAAATTTGATTCTATTATCTTTGATACTGCACCTACAGGGCACACATTAAGAATGCTCCAGCTCCCATCGGCCTGGAGCAGCTTTATCAGCGAAAATACTCACGGTGCTTCCTGTTTAGGGCAGCTGTCCGGTCTGGAAAGCAAAAGGGAAATCTATAAAAAGGCTGTGAAAACATTATCAGATGGAACTCTTACAACCTTAATTCTGGTTTCAAGACCTGAGGTAACTCCGTTAAAAGAAGCTGCAAGAGCCTCTTATGAACTGAAAGATATTGGAGTAAAAAACCAGATAATGATCATGAATGGATTGTTGACAGAATACGATGATACTATTTCAGAAAGCTTATATAAAAAACAGCAGGCAGCAATTGCCGGTATGCCAGAAGAACTTAAGAAACTGAAATGCAGTTTTATCCCTCTCAGATCCTATCCCATAACCGGATTGAAAAACGTGAGAGCTTTACTGGAAAATGATAGTGATACTGTCAGTGAGGATAACGTTAATGCGGATATCATACCAGGGCTGAAAGATGTAATAGACGACTTATACCAATCTGGCAAAAAAGTCATATTTACCATGGGAAAAGGGGGTGTGGGGAAAACAACAATTGCCGCATCTGTTGCACTTGGTCTGGCAGCCAGAGGAAAAAAAGTACATCTGACTACAACTGATCCCGCTGCTCATCTTAAGTTTGTTATGAGCAAAACGGATAAAATTACAATGAGCCATATCGACGAAAAAGAGGAGTTAAAGAAGTATCAGCAGGAAGTACTGAATAAAGCGAGAGAGACGATGTCGGAAGAGGATCTTGCATATATAGAGGAAGATTTAAGATCCCCCTGTACTCAGGAAATAGCTGTATTCAGAGCATTTGCAGATATTGTTGAAAAGGCGGAAGACCAGATTGTAGTGATTGATACTGCCCCTACTGGACATACATTATTACTTTTGGATTCAACTCAGAGCTATAATCAGGAGATAAAACGCTCCCAGGGTGATGTTCCTGATTCAGCCAAAAAACTGCTTCCAAGATTAAGAAATAAAAATGAGACAGAAGTGATTATAGTCACTCTCGCAGAAACCACCCCGGTATATGAAGCACTGCGTCTGGAGGCGGATTTAAAGCGTGCAGGCATTGCCGCAAAGTGGTGGGTTATTAATTCCTCCCTTTACCGTACCGGTACTACGAATCATTTACTATCGGCAAAAGCCAGTAACGAAATTGAATGGATTAATAAAGTGGATGCCCATGCCAATGGAAATTTTGCAGTGATCAGCTGGAGACCGGATGAAATAAAAGATGAGAGTTTATATTTGCTGTAGATAAAAGAGGTGATAGTAATATGAATGCAGATAAAAAACCGAAGGTTGCCTTTATTTGTGTACACAACTCCTGTCGAAGCCAGATAGCGGAAGCGCTGGGAAAGCATTTTGCCAGTGACGTATTTGAAAGTTATTCAGCAGGAACCGAATTAAAGGATCAGATCAATCAGGATGCAGTGCGCTTAATGAAAAAGATATATGGAATTGATATGGAGGCATCACAGAAAAGTAAGTTGTTGGAAGATATACCAGGCCCTGATGTAGTAATTACCATGGGGTGCAATGTGAAGTGCCCGGTTCTTCCCTGTAAAATGAGAGAGGACTGGGGATTTGATGATCCTTCTGGAAAAGACGATGCTGTTTTTGAGGAAACCATAGGGATAATCGAGAAAAAAATCTTTGATTTAAGAAACAGGCTGAAAAATCAAATGTTATAATAAAACGTGGGCAGTCTTAAACAACAGGCAGCCCACGTTTTGTTAATACTTAAGAGTACAATTGATAATGAGACTTAATCTGTCATATGGATTTACGAACGACAGGTACATAAATTTCCATTACTGCATCTTCAAAATCGTGGCAGCGCTCATCATAAAATTCAAAATCCATCTTTGTTTCATCAAATTCATAATTGCTGGCAGGAAACCATTGGTTGAAAATGTATTTCCATGTCTGTTTTATAGCAGTTGAAAAAGGGTCAATATTGTCTGTCTGGTCTGCAGGGATTTCTTTCACAGACGGTGTTGTAAAAACAGCATATTCTGCTTCCGGTACAGTAATCGTCATCATATCCGGAGTAACTTTCTCAAAGTCATCAACAATAACACCCAATAAATAAACAGCACTGCCATTTTCTGAATCAGGCACACAGATTCCAACTTCCCCATGTTTTGGGGGATTTAATTGTTGATACATTTTACTTTCCAGATTTTCTCCATGATAGGTATCCCAATATGCAGCAATATCTTTTGTATAATTTTCTGAAATACTTGTGTTAATTCCATAGCCAGCCACCAGAAAGGCTGGTTTTTTTATGATAACAGGATTCATAATAATACCCCCTATATTTGTTATAATTTCTTTTACATCACAGCCACTCATTCTGGAAATATAGGTAGTAGGGCTATAACCGAATTCTTTACGAAACGCTTTTGAGTATCCGCTTGCAGTTTCGAATCCGTAATCAAGTGCAACTTCAATAATCCTTTTACTAACAAGCAGGTCTGCACGGGAAAGCAGTAATCGTTTTTTACGGACGAATTCCATAAGTGGAATCCCTTGACTGACAGCAAATATTCTACAAAAATGAAATACGGAATATCCCGCTTGCTGTGATATTTGTTCTGCTGTCAATTCTTCTTTTATATTCCTTTCAATAAAGTGAATGCTTTGTTCGATTGTCTTACAATATTCCAAATAATCTCCTTACCTTTCCTCCGTACGGTAATTGCATTATATCAGATATTTTAAGAGGATGCTGTTCCTGTTTTGCTAAAAGACTGTGAATGCTTTACAATTGAGGATACCATGAAAGGAATCTGGAAGCAATGTTTGTGGACATACTGCTTTCATATTATTGACGAGCAGGTTAGTCTATGCTAATATATCGTATAGTTAGTAAAAACTAACTCTTAACAATATTTTAGCAGGAGGTTTTAGTAAATGACTGTAAGTGAAATAATTCGGGATCGCCGTACCATTCGTGAATTTAATGATAAAAAGTTGTCTTTGGATATCATAACAGAGCTGTTGGATACCGCTGTGTGGGCACCGTATCACGGGATACCAGAACCATGGAGGTTCCTCGTTTTTTCTGATCATGGAATAGACCGTCTGAGCGATATGATTTATCAGGCTCTTTCTCAGACTGAGCGAAAAGAGTATGGGGATAAATTAAAGCAGCATCTCAGTACGGTTCCTGTTGCTGTTGTAGTAGTGGGAAAACTGGACCGAAATCAAAAAATCATGGATGAGGTTTCCGCATCCGTGAGTGCACTCATTCAAAATTTTCAATTAGCAGCCTGGGAAAAAAAGATTGGTGTTGTATGGAAAACACAATCCTATATGTACGCTCCTCAAATCAGCAAAAGTCTTGAACTGAAACCTGATGAAAAATTAGCGGGAGTTCTTCTCTGTGGATATTTTGATAAAAAGCCAACGGAACGTTTTCGTAAAAGCGCAGCTTCCAGAACCATATTTATTAAAGAGTGACTGGATTGTATGTTAAGCGTTTTATACAAGTGTATGAAGGTGCTAAATGCCAAAGAAAACGGCTGTACAATGGGGGAATATATCGGTAAAGGAACGTTTATCACGACTTGTCTATTTCTTGCATAAAATATAGTGTATCCTACTTAGAAAGGAGTGATTTTTATGTGTTGCTGTAGATGTGCATGTTGTAGAAGGAGTTTCGAGTCTGATCGTGATGAAAATCGTGAGTGGTGTGAACGTCGATTCAGAGAAGCTTCACAAAATGGTTCCGATAGGGGGCGCAGGCCTGGTTGCAGGTGTTCATCAGAATCTGATGATGACTTTAATAATAACTTCAACGATAACTTCAATGATAATTTCAACGATAACTTCAATGATAATTTCAACGATAATATAATCGATAACTTAAACGATAATATAATCGATAATTTAAATAATAACTTTAGCAATAACTTCAGTGATAACTTTAGCAATAACATTATTGTTGTAATTGTTGACAGTTTTAACAATAACACAGTTTAGTAAAGTATTTAAGGCAGGCAACCGGCAACGGTCCTGCCTTTTAAATGAGTCGATTAAAAAATCTGATGCCCGCCTTCCAGTGCTTCATTCAGCTGTTTGTCTGTGCACCTCCTCGCGGCTTTAGCATCCCGTTCTTTAATACATTTATATAAACAAAGTACGCTGTCATAGAGCGCCTCTTTCCCGTATTTCAGACAAAAACGTTTCCAAAGCTGTGTCACAACAGGTTTAAAGGATATGTAAATCAAAGGGATGATACTATTCCCGCTGATTACGGAAAGTTTGTGATGAAAAGAAAAGGTGGCAAGAACCGTATCGTCTATGGTTTTTGCAGCTGCAACCTCTTCCAGCAAACCTTCCAGACCCAGAATATCCTCATTTGATGAATTTTTTACAATTGAATCAGTTGCCAGGTGTTCCAATGCGCGCCGCACTTCAATAATTGAGTATATTTCCCCCTGTCCAAGGGTATCTCCGTGATATTCCATAATGGCATTTAAGGTATTAATGTTGCCGTTTTTTCCATAATCTGCAACAAAAACCCCCTGCCTTGGATGGACTTCTAAAAAGCCCTGTTTTTCTAATTCTGAAAATCCGCTGTTAACAACGGCACGGCTCACCTGCATCTGCCTTGCAATATCTCTTTCCGAAGGCAGTCGGCTTCCAACCGGCATTTGTCCGGATAATATCATGTCACGAATCTGACGAATAAACATTTCTTTTAAGCTTAAAGCACTCAGTTTCTGAAATTCCATATTCTCCCCCCTTGTTCTGGCTCTGGTCATACCAGAGATTGATACTATTTTATCATACATTCTTACTAAAATTCAACAAATTTATATGTGATTATCACAGTTATTTTTTGCATTATTGCCAGTACGCTGAGAATATTTTATAATAATATTGTTATGACTGAACCATATACTTATAAAAAAACCACCTTGTCTCTTTTTGTTAAAAGGATGGCAGGGGGAAGAATAAAAAAGAAGGGAGCGCGGCACGTGAAGGATTTTAAAGTTCTTGAAATTAAAACAAGTGTCTTTGCTGATAACAACATACAGGCTGGAAAGCTTCGTGAAGAATTAAAAGAGAAAAAGGTATTTCTTCTTAATTTGATGTCCAGTCCCGGTGCAGGAAAGACAACCACTCTGGTTCGTACCATTAATGGGTTAAAGGACGACTTAAAGATTGGTGTTATGGAAGCAGATATTGATTCTGACGTAGATGCCCGGACCATATCACAGACCGGTGCAAAAGCCATTCAGCTTCATACAGGAGGTATGTGCCATCTGGATGCGCAAATGACCCGCCAGGGACTGGAAGGCCTTGATCCCGACGGTCTTGACCTTGTTATTCTAGAGAATGTGGGCAACCTGGTATGCCCGGCTGAATTTGATACCGGCGCAGTAAAGAATGCCATGATTCTTTCGGTACCGGAAGGAGATGATAAGCCATTAAAATATCCTCTTATGTTTTCCATCTGCGACGTGGTACTGATCAATAAGATGGATGTACTGCCGTATTTTAATTTTGATCTGGAAAAATGCAAAGAGAATATCCGTCTGCGTAATCCAAATGCGATTATTATTCCCATCAGCGCGCTGAAAGAGGAAGGAATCAAGGAGTGGACCGACTGGCTTCATCATGCGGTAAAATCCTGGTGTGAATAACAAATAAGACAGATAAAAAACTTCGAAAGCGCGATATAAGCGCGGGAAAGGGAATTATGAGTGAATTAAGACCGAAAATAGTAAAGCTTGCTAAAATGGTGGGCGGTATTGCAGGAGTCATGAACAAAATCGATGAAAACTCTCCTGAATACTATTCACTGGACTGTGTTGTAACCGATGACATGGCTGATATTGCCATGATTATGGGACTGCGCAAACCCCGTACCTTCGAGTACATAGCAAAACGTTCCGGAAAAAGTAAGAATGAAACAAAGGCCCTTTTAGAGCAGCTGGCTTACACCGGTGTTGCCAAGGTTTGGAAAGATAAGGAAGATCAAAAAGACCGTTATTTTGTAAATATCTTTGCTCCCGGCATGCTGGAGATGATGGTAAATAACCGGGAACAGTTAAACGAACACCCGGAAATCGGAAAAGCTTTTGAAGAATATACCAGACTGCGTCTTGCGCCCATGGCTGCCAAATTCCCTCAGGGAATGGCAATGATGCGTGTAATTCCTGTGGAAGAAGCCATCAAGGATATAAAAGGTACAAAACCATGGGAACATCTTTCCTACTATCTGGATAAGTATGATACATTTTCCGTATCTGACTGCTCCTGTCGTCAGTCACGCCGTGTGATTGAGGAAGGCTGCGGCCACCTGGAGAAAGACATCTGCGTCCAGATGGGAGAAGGTGCTGAATATTATATCAAGACAGGCAGAGGCCGCCAGATTACACGGGAAGAGGCAAAGGAAATCATCAAATTTGCAGAAAATAACGGCCTGATGCATGAAATGCCCCATACCGACGGACTTGGTGAATCAGCGGCAATCTGCAACTGCTGTGGCTGCGCATGCTTTTCCCTGCGTCTTGCAACTCTTTTTAATACTCCGGATTCCATCCGTTCCAATTTTACCGCCAGAGTTAAGAAGGAAAATTGTGTAGCCTGCGGACAGTGTGTGGAGAACTGCCCTGTGAATGCGTTAACACTTGGACAAAAGCTCTGCTCCAAAACACCTGTCACCATAAAGGCAGAACCTACTGCCCGCGACCATATCTGGAAAGAAAGCAACTGGAATGTGGATTACCGGGAGAACCGGAAAGATGTTTCAGAAGAAGGTACCTCTCCATGTAAAACAGCCTGTCCAGCCCATATTTCCGTACAGGGATACATAAAGCTTGCTGCTTCCGGACGTTACAGGGAAGCATTGGAACTGATAAAAAAAGAAAACCCGTTTCCTGCTGTCTGCGGACGGATCTGTCCCCATGGCTGCGAAAGTGAATGTACTCGTGGAGACATTGATGAACCGGTTTCCATTGATGAAATTAAAAAATTTATTGCGGATAAAGAACTGGATGAATCGGTTCGCTATATTCCGCCCATGCGTTATAATCTGGGCAATAAAATCGCTGTGGTTGGTTCTGGTCCTTCCGGACTTTCCTGTGCTTATTACCTGGCAATTGACGGATACAAAGTAACTGTATTTGAAAAGGAAGAAAAGCTGGGCGGTATGTTAACCCTTGGTATTCCTTCTTTCCGTCTGGAGAAAGAGGTTCTTAATGCTGAAATTGATGTTTTGCGGGAAATGGGAGTTTCCTTCAAAACGGGAGTTGAAGTTGGAAAAGATATTACCCTGAACCAGCTTCGTGAAGAAGGATATGAAGCGTTTTATCTGGCAATCGGAGCACAGGGCGGCAGACGTCTTGGTATTGAAGGGGAAGAAGCCCAGGGTGTTATTTCCGGAGTTGATTTCCTTCGCAATGTGAATCTTGGAAGAAAGTCAGAATTATCTGGCAATGTAGTTGTAATCGGCGGTGGAAATGTAGCCATTGATGTGGCTCGTACTGCAAAAAGACAGGGGGCAGATGAGATTCATCTTTACTGTCTGGAAAGTCCTGGTGAAATGCCGGCATTACCAGAGGAAATTGAAGAGGCGAAAGAAGACAGCGTATCCTTCCAAAATGGCTGGGGACCTAAGCGTATTCTGACGGAAGATGGTAAGGTAACCGGAGTGGAATTGAAACGATGTACCAGTGTCTTTGACGCAGACCACCGTTTTGCGCCTAAGTATGATGAGAACGATACGATCATTGTAAAAGCTGATTCAGTCCTGCTTTCCGTGGGTCAGTCCATAGAATGGGGCGGACTTCTTTCAGGCACCAGGGTGGAACTGGGACGAGGCGGTAACGCATACGCTGACAGCCTGACATTACAGACAGCAGAGCCTGACGTTTTTGTAGGCGGAGACTGCTTCACCGGTCCTAAATTTGCAATCCATGCCATTGCATCGGGAAAAGAAGGTGCCATTTCCATTCACCGTTATGTACAGCCGGGTCAGTCTCTTGTATTTGGCCGTGACCGTCGTGAATATCACGCATTTGACAAGAATAACATTGCAATCGGGATACAGGATTTTGATATGACACCCCGCCAGAGACCGGGCCATTCTTCTGAGAAAAAAGGTACATTCCAGGATGAACGAATGACCTTTACAGAGGATCAGTTAAAGAAAGAGACGGAACGCTGCCTTGGATGCGGTACGGTAGAAATCGACAGTTACAAGTGTATTGGATGCGGCTTATGTACCACCAAATGTAAATTTGATGCAATCAGTCTGGAACGTACTTATGATACAGTTCCCAATACCTATGAAAACCTTCCTGTCAAGATCGCAACAAATGCTATTGTACGTACTGGAAAGATTGCTGCCACAACTCTCAAAGAAAGCCTTGTCAACAGAAGCTGAATAGAAGAGGAGAGGTAACATGCATGAGCTTGGTGTACTAAACTCTATGGTACATACCATTGAGCGTATCGTAAAAGAGCAGAACGTGACAGAGGTCAGTAAACTCGTCATCGAGGTAGGCGAGCTTTCCGGTATTGTTCCCAGATACTTGGAGCAGAGCTGGTCAGCTGCTTCCTATAAGACCTTTATGGAACAAACAGAGCTTGAGCTTATTGTCATTCCAGGTATTGTAAAGTGCAAAGGGTGTGGCAGGGTATTCAATGCCGTTTACAGTGATTTATCCTGTCCTGACTGCGGCAGCAGTGATATGGAAATTTTAGAGGGTGATGACATGATAATTAAAGAGATCGTGTGCTGCTAAAGATTCACAATTAAAAAAACAGACGTTTCCTATAATGAAAATGTACCTGACATGGTATTTCATTTAGGAAATGTCTGTTTTTTATATTATTTGTATGATTTTATAAAGGACATTGATAACGTGGTTTCCCTGTACTGCTTTTACCATATTCAATTGCTTCAACCGGACATTTACAGATACAAGCCATGCAGTGTGTGCAATTTTTACCCCAGACAGGCTTATTTTCTTTTAAATCAATATTGTTCAAAGGGCATACTGTCTTGCACTTACCGCAACCAATACATTTTTCATCTGCTTTAAATTTATCCGCCTTTACGACAAAACGGTAAAACACAGGATTCGTTAAGGAGCTCTTAATCCTGTCAGCAGCAGATGGGGTTCGTTTCTGAAAGAAAGAATTATGTAAAATCACATCCACACAATCCTCAATGGCTGGTTCAGCATGCTGAATAATACGTTTTGCCTCTGGGGCTTCTGGTGCATCATAAAGAGCAATGTAATTTTCCGGCATTATGATCTCCTTTACACCCTTAAAAGAGAACGTCTTCGTTTGACATAGTCTTATCAGATACTTTTCCGCATTTCCAATATCGCTGCCACAATTCATGACAAAATAAGCATCTGTATTTGGTGAAAACTCTGTTCGGTTAATCCACTCTTCAACAACTTTAGGAATTCTCCAAGCATAGGTTGGTAAGACAAACACAAGTGGTTTTTGTGATTCTACCGGTGTATTGTCGTTTTTCTTAATTCTGTCATTTATGCACAATAATTCATCCTGTAATGCTTGTGATAATTTCTTTGCTATATAAAAACTATTTCCTGTTCCTGTAAAATAAAGAATCATATTAATTCACCACTCCGATCCGGCACGTCTTCCATAATTTTTTTAACATCTGAAAATAAAGTAATCAGGCTCCCCAGTGTATTATCATCAGGATCAAGATAGTAATAAATGCAGGTTCCTTCTTTCCTGGATTTTACAATACCTGAATTTTTTAGAATCTGCATATGATGGGAAACTGCGGGTCTGGACAGATTTGTTTTTTGGGCGATTTCTATCACACGGCTTCCGGAACACTCGCTCTTTAACATCATACAAAGTATATGCTGCCGCATTTCATCACCAAATGCAGTTAGCGCCTTTTGACAGGATTGAAACTCGGTCTCTAATCGATCAATATCCTCCAACGTATCTTTCACATGACACCTCCAAACTGTTTAAAAACTTGAACACTTAATAATATATCATAATTATCAGAAGAAAGTTCATTTGTAAAGAAAATCGAGATGGTCATCAGCCATTTACATACCCGAAAGCTGTAATAGCTTTTTAGCTGTGTTTGCATTTCTGATTGTGACACTATTATATGCTGACTTCCCCACGATCTTTGACCACCTGGTTTTAGAAAATGTTTTTATGGGTGCTGACCAGAATATTACCTGTCCGTAATAACACACCTGTTCATATTCCTCTTGGGCAATGCCAACCTCATCCATAATCTCCGCTGCAGTGACAGGGGGTATGACAAATATTGCATTATGCTTTGATTGTTCATCGTTATCCCACCAGGCAGGTGCATTGCTAAGGGCAGCGGACAACTCTTTGGCTGATATAATTGTAACAGCGATGTTTAAACTAAAATAATCTGATATTGCAGATTCGCATACCTTTTTGATTCCTTCTTTATCTTCGTTATCACAGGAGAAAATCACATTTCCGCTGTTGATATAAGTGATAACATCCCCATATCCACAATCTTCAAACATCTTTTTCAATTCTGGCATTGGTATTTTATTTTTACCGCCAACGTTAATACCACGTAACAACGCAATATATTTTTGCATAAACATATCCTTTCTCAGTTTTTGATTAAAATGTATTATTGATAAAAACATCATATCACATGTATAATTAATCTTACCATAATTTAATAATTGGTTTTGCAGTTGAGGTGAAGGGAGCAAATTGATATGTATCATATTGTACAAATTAAAGCAGGATCAAATTGTTATCTTGTATCGGAAAATGATTCATCAATCCTCGTAGATACAGGGTTAAAGGGAAATGAACGAAAAATATTAAATGCGTGCAAAGGAAAAAACATAACACTTATAGTACTTACCCATGGTCACATCGATCATATACAAAATTCAGCATATCTTGCAAAACAACTGCAGGTTCCTGTCGCCATGCACGAAAAAGATGTAGCGCTAATACAGAATAATTTGTGCCGTGTAATGAAATCAAATGGATTCCCAGGCAATATAGTAAGATTTTTCTCAGTTATGAGTGCAAAATACGCAAAAATCCAAACTTTTAAGCCAGACATTATGCTAAAGGAGGGGGATCAACTGCTGAAATATGGAATCGATGGAGAGATAATCGAATTGCCTGGTCATACTCAGGGGTCCATTGGAATTAAGCTGAGAGATGAAAGTCTATTGGCTGGTGATGCATTAATGAATTTTTTTACACCAGGAATCTCATTATTATATGAAGATTATGAACAAATGAAAAAGAGTGCAGAGAGAATATCCAATATGGGCAGGCTCATGATTTATTTTGGACATGGGAATGCAGTTGAAAACCGTATATGGGTAAAATAATACTTGACTAATCATTCCAGAAAAGATATACTTAGGACGAATTAAGAACGATCGTTCTACAATTTGAAACCGTAAAATATATCATAAGGAGCAGATTAAAATGGGTCTAATAACTGTAAATGAAGAAAGCTGTATTAAATGCGGGTTATGTGTAGAGGAATGTCCAAAAGCAATTATAAAAATGGAGTTATCTGGTCCGGTAGAGGTAAACCCAGAAGGCTGCATTGCCTGTGGTCATTGTGTCGCCATATGTCCAAAGGAAGCCATGGACAACGTGAAATCACCCCTTGCAGAGCAAGATGCAATTGGAGATATGCCAAAATTAAGCCCAAAGGAAGCAAAGAATTTTATCCGGACACGTCGTTCCATACGTTCCTATAAGAATAAACCAGTAGAAAGAGAAAAGCTGCTTCAGCTGGTTGAGGTAGCTAATTTAGCTCCCACTGCCAGTAATACACAAGGAATTTCATACATGATTATAGACGATAAGGACAAGATTGAAGAGATAGTAGAAGAATATGTGAACTGGGTTGAAAATCATGAGATCTATGGTAAAATACTGAATGGAATTACAACGGGATACAGAGAAAATAAGGTAGATACAATTTTAAGAAGCGCTCCCAGTATCATACTGGCATTAGCGGATAAAAACTTTTCTCATGGCAGAGAAAACTCCATTTTCTCATTAACTTATCTTGAATTATTTGCGCCAACTCTCGATCTGGGATCTTGTTGGGCTGGATTATTTGAAATTTGTGCACGAAGTGAAGGTTCCCCCATGCATAAGCTATTAAATATCCCGGAAGGAAAACAGATAACAGGTTGTGTCATGGTAGGATATCCCAAGTACAGCTACAAACGTTTTACAGAAAGACAGCCGGTGTCTGTTACATTTTATCAGGATTAGACAGAAAGCCGTCTGTTCAATCAATGTTACCATATAAATATTGGGAGGCGATCAGATGGGGCGAAATAAGGAATTTGAAGAAGAAGCTGTTCTTCAGAAAGCCATGGAATTGTTTTGGAAACAGGGATATGAAAAAACTTCTATGAGTGATCTGGTAGAGTACATGGGGATTCATCGAAAAAGTCTGTATGACACGTTTGGGGATAAACATGCGCTGTATCTAAAGGCTATCGATTACTATAGTGTCAGTATCTCTGAGAGATTAAAAACTGTAATATCACTGGCAGATACTGCAAATGAGGGTATTAAAAGTATTTTTAATATCATGATTAATGGTACAAATGAGAGACCATGGGGGTGCTTTATCGTAAACGCTGCCACTGAGCTGGCTCTTAGGGACAAAGAGGTAGAGGAGAAGATAGATGCTGTATTCGCCCGATCAGAAAAGCTTATGGGAGATTTAGTCAGAAAAGGACAGGAATCCGGTGAATTTTCATGCGGGTTAAGTGCAGAGGCATTGGGGGAAATTCTGCATTGTACATTACTTGGTATCCGGGTATATACCAGGACTTCAACAAGCAGGGACAAGTTAAACCATTTAGCAGATAATTTTCTTCAGTTGTTAAAAATTAAGAATTAATAGAAAAGCAAGAAGATTTTAACGGAATTTCATTGTCCGCTAAAATCTTCTTTATTAATTTTTCTAAAAATGAATAAATTATCCTTTACAAGCGACCAATAGTCGCTATATAATGAATGCATAAGAAGCGACCAGTGGTCGTTATAAGGAGGTATTATCACATGCCAAAAGGAATTATGCTTTCACCCCAACAGCAGGAATCGCGCAGGGAAGAAATTATCGGTGTTGCCTTGCGGCTCATAGCTGAAAATGGATTCCAGAAAACATCAATGCGGGAAATTGCAGTATTAGCAAACATGGGAAAGTCCAGTTTGTATGATTATTTCAAAACCAAAGACGAGATTGTTGTATATGCATTTGAGAAGGTAATAGAAGAGAATATACAAAACATACATAAAATTATTTCTAATGAATCCTCTCCAGACCAGTGCCTTAGAAAAATCATGTTGAATCATCTGACAGTTCCAAAACAGTATCGTTCTGTGCTGATGTGGTTAAATACGGAATCTGATTATTTAGAAGAAGATTATCGAAACAGGCTGAAAGCTGCACGTTATAAATATCAGGATAGTATTCAATCAGTGATCGAGAACGGAGTGGCTGCAGGCATTTTCCGCAAGACTGATGCCGCCCTTATGACACGTTTGCTAATAAATTCCGTTATAGCAATTGTCTACACATCCCGGCCGTCTGCCAGTCCGGAAAAAATGCTGGATGAAACAATGAATATATTTCTGCACGGAATTATGAATGGAGGGGGAGGATTATGATTGAATATACGCTGTCCCTTGCGCAAACGAAAGCGACTATTGAACTGGTTGGTGGAAAAGGTATGTCTTTATCAAAACTTCTGGCGGCGGGAATTTCTGTACCAGATGGTTTTCATATAACGACTGCTTCTTATCGGCTTTTTGTTGAAATGAACCATATCCAGCCGTACATTAATAAATTGCTGGACGAAATTCGTTTTACTGATTCCACCCAGCTGGAAGCTGCATCAGCCCACATCGGAATGCTTTTTCAGAAAGGAAAAATGCCAGAGGAAGTGGCATCGGCGATACAATTGGCTTATACCGGTTTAGGCCGCATACCTGTTGCTGTCCGTTCCTCTGCAACTGCCGAAGATCTGCCGGAGGCTTCTTTTGCAGGACAACAGGATACCTATCTTAATATAATTGGAGAGTACCAGGTCCTTGATGCTGTAAAGCGGTGTTGGGCTTCTCTGTGGACAGCACGTGCGATTGCTTACCGCATGAAGAATCAGATAAAACAGGAGCAGGTTTCAATTGCTGTGGTAGTGCAAAAGCTTGTGTTTTCCCATGGGGCAGGCGTTATGTTTACTCAAAATCCTATTAATGGCAGACGTGGGGAGATGGTCATTAATGCAGCCTGGGGGCTTGGTGAAGCAGTGGTATCCAGCTTAGTGACACCAGATACCATCATTGTGGATAAGAATACTGGACGAATTGTTTCATATAAGGTAGCTGGTAAAGAGATCATGACGGTTCGTACCTCAAACGGTACGGAAGAAATTGCAACTCCAGGGAAGTTAAGAAAAAAACATACACTGACCCGGGATCAGGTTGTGCGGCTGGCACTGCTTGGAAAGAAAATTGAAAAATATTATCAAATGCCCATGGATGTGGAGTGGGCAATGGAAAAAAACAAATTGTATATTGTCCAGGCTCGTCCGATTACGGTCCTGCCACCGGAGTGGGTACTGCCGGAAAAAGATGTGATATACACAAAGGGCAGTCTGGCAGAACACCTGCCTAATCCTGTCACACCTTTGTTTGCCACCCTTGGTCTTGCAATCATTAACCGTGCATCGGCACTTTTATGGGCTGATATGTTTGATAAGAGCGCAAAAAAACTGCTGCCGCAGAACGGGGCATATACGATAATTAATGGATATGTCTATCTATCTGCAAAATCAAAGCCTTTTCTTATTGCTGCAAAATCACTTTCTCCTCACGCCCTGCGAAAGACGCTGACCAACAGTATCCCTCGTTGGAAAGTGGCGCGGGAAGAATTTGAGACAGTGGTAAAGGAATGGGAAGAAAAACCTCTGTATACGCTGAGCGCCCATCAATTGATGGAGGAAATTCAGTCTGTATTTTTCGCGGCATGTATTTATTTTACAAGAATCCAGCTTACTCTGCCCGCTGCTTCCCTCAGCGAAGCGTTATTTACAAAATTATTTACTGGAACAGTCCGCCGTGCCGGTATAACAAGTACTTCTGTTTTCCTGCTTGGTTTTGATACCATTGCTTTGCAATCGGAAAAGAATCTATGGAAGATCTCGGAATGGGCAAAGAAAAACAATTCCCTTAATCATTATCTGCAAAACAATCTCACATTAAATATAGGGAAAGATACCATGTCCCCAACTGTCCCGGCAGGAGTCCCTGAGGAAGTATGGGGGGAATGGAAAAGCCGAATCAATCAGTATTTCAAAGAGTTTGGCCGCACCGCTTATGAATTTGATTTTTCCTATCCAACACCTCAGGAAATGCTTGCACCAACGCTGGAATCCATAAAATCATTTATGGAAGGGAAAGGGGATAGCCCATTTATACGCCAGTCGGTATATGAAAAACATAGGAAACAGGCAGAAAATGCCACATTAAAGCTGATAGATGGCTCCCGCAAAAAACTATTTTTAAAGCTGCTTAACTGGGCGCAGGAAACTGCACCCATGCGTGAAGATGCGATATATCTGATGGGTATGGGCAATCCGCTGATTCGAAGTATGTTCAGGGAAATTTCAGAACGCCTTATACGAGGCGGCGCTATTCTACATATCGATGATATATACTGGCTCACAAAATCAGAACTGGATGCACTGGTAATCCAGTTAGATAAAAATATGCATTTATCGGATCTGAAAGGGGTAATACCTGCCAGAAAGGCAGAATTCAAAAAATTCCAGGGTTATGTATCTCCCTCGAGATTGCCGGAGAAAAATAAAAATACTATGTTACATTTTCCACAGAATCCCAAAGATGGGAAAATTATGTTGAAGGGAATAGGCACCAGCACCGGCGTTGTTACAGCATCAGCCTGTGTCGTCCACAGCCCTGCAGATTTTGAAGGTTTCAAGCCTGGAAGCGTATTAATTGCCGTTACCACAACTCCGGCATGGACACCGTTGTTTTCTTTGGCAAGTGCCATCGTAACTGACATTGGCGGTCCGCTCAGCCATTCAAGCATTGTTGCCCGCGAATATGGTATCCCTGCTGTTATGGCAACGCACAACGCCACACGAACTATTCGGAGCGGGCAGATGATAACAGTGGATGGAGCGGCGGGGACGGTGACCATCAGCGGGTAAAGAGACTTAAGAGAGAGTTAAACTTTGTAAAAAGAATGGTAATTGGTTTAAATGGAATTAATATTAATAAAACTCATCTTTAAGAATGTATAATTATATGTTAAACTAAGAACAGTTCCCCCTTGCTCCCGCAATTGCAGTCCAACTTTTCTAAAGCTTAACAATCGTTAGAAACACGCAATGAACAGTTGTAAGTAGGAATTTTTTTAATTTCATGGAATAAGTGTTATAGCAGATCTGATTTTACAGAATCAGAAGAAAAGAGGCATTTATCATGGTGAGCAAAGTATTAGTAATTACAGACAGGGGGAATGGTTTATGGAAGAATGGCTGACAATGGCGGGATTTTCTATAGGAATAATTGCAATACTTTACCTGTTCATCTTCAAGATACTTGGATTAAGAGTGATTAACTCAAATGAGGTAGCAGTCGTAGAAAAGTGGTGGAGTCTTAAGGGATCACTTAAGGATTCCATTATTGCCTTAAACGGCGAAGCCGGGTATTCGCCCGGACTGCTGCGGGGTGGTATCCATTTTAAATCGGTATTGATGTACAAAATACATAAATATCCGCTTATTACCATTCCCCAGGGGCAGATCGCTTATTTATTCGCCCGTGACGGTGCACCCCTGTCCCCGGTACAGACTCTTGGACGGATCGTGCCTGAAGCAAATAATTTTCAGGATGTTTCGGGATTCCTAAAAAATGGCGGACAGCGTGGACCACAGAGGGGAATCTTAAGAGAAGGAACTTACGCCATCAATCTGGCCCAGTTCATTGTGATTACCCCCAGCGCAATCAGATCCATCTCAAGCAACTTTAAGCAGGAGCGTAATGAATTGGTCAGCATGCAGAAAACCCTTGCTGAAAGAGAAGGGTTCTCACCTGTGGTAATCATGGGCAGTGGCGGGAGTGAGTCCAGTGACATGATGGGAATTGTTACGGTTCATGACGGAACGTCTATTTCCCAAGGCGAGATTATCGCTCCAAATGTGGGCGAAGAACATGCCAGTTTTCAGGATCCGGAGAAATTTTTAGAACTTGGCGGCAGACGGGGAAAACAGATCCAGATTCTAACGGATGGTACCTATTATATCAATCGTCTGTTTGCTACTGTTGAATTCCGTCCTAAAACAGTCGTGCCCATTGGATTTGTAGGCGTTGTGGTTTCTTTCTTTGGCAGTGAGGGTGTGGATACCTCGGGAGAGAACTATAAGCATGGAGAACTTGTAAGCGTAGGCTCCAAGGGCGTACTGGAAAAACCTCTGATGCCCGGGAAATATGCTTTTAATACCGACGCAGGTAAAGTGGTACTTGTTCCAACAACCAATATCATCTTAAAGTGGAACAAAACCGAAACCGGCGATCATAAGTATGATGAAAACCTTACAGAAGTGGATATTATTACAAAGGATGCGTTTGAACCTTCCCTTCCGCTGTCCGTAGTCATGCATATTGACTATAAGCAGGCACCATGGGTCATCCAGCGATTTGGTGATATTGGAATGCTTGTAAATCAGTCTCTTGATCCGCTGGTCAGTGCTTACTTTAAAGATGTGGCACAGACAAAAACGCTTATCGAGCTGATACAGGAACGTAGTGCCATTCGTGAACGTGCTGTTTTTGAAATGAAAGAGAAGTTTGAAAAATATAATCTTCAACTGGAGGAAGTTTTAATTGGTACGCCCAAAACGGCGGTAACTGATACCCAGATTGAGAACATCCTGATGCAGCTTCGTGAACGGCAGATTGCCGAAGAAAAAAAGGTTACCTACCAAAAACAGCAGTCTGCGGCGGAAAGTGAGAAATCCTTGCGTGAAGCCCAGGCAATTGCGGAACAGCAGAGCTTCCTTACCAAATCCAAAATTCAGATTGAAATCGAGGGTAACAATGGTGCGGCACTCGCAAGCCGTGCAGAACAGGAATCCAATCAGATCATCGCCCTTGCGAAAGCCAACGCATCTAAAATCAAGCTGGAAGGCGAGGCGGAAGCTTCCAAGGAATCAAACGTCGGCTTAGCTAAGGCTCAGGCCATTGAGGCTCAGGTCAAAGCTTACGGCGGTGCCGAATTCCGTGTCATTCAGGAGGTTACTGATAAGCTGTCCGATGCTATCAAAAATACGACAGTGGATATTGTCCCCAAAACTGTTGTGCAGATGGGGAGTGGAGACAACGGAAGCGGTGCTGGGGGAACCGGAACCGTAATGGATACACTGCTGAAATTTATTACTTTGGATAAACTTGGCGTATCCCTGCAGCATATGAATGAGCCGTCTGCAGTTACTTTAGAAGAAGAGCCCCTGGTCAAATCAGAACAAGGGGAAGAGAATATAGTTTAAATTGCTGACATAAAATAAAGGACCCGATAAAAGCCAATTTACTTTATCGGGTCTTATTATTTCAATCCTGTTATACTGGGCACAGAAAGGAGGCAGGATGGACTATTTAAAAGATATGAATCATGCACTTGACTATATTGAAAGTAATTTGGATGGAGAGATTGATTATTCCATGGTAGCGAAGCTGGCTTGCTGTTCCATCAGCTGTTTTCAACGGATGTTTTCCTATATCGCAGATATACGCTTGTCAGACTATATCCGGCGCCGGCGAATGTCATTAGCTGCATTTGAATTGCTAAACAGCAATGTGAAAGTAATAGACCTGGCTGTTAAATATGGTTATGAATCCCCGGATTCTTTTTCCCGCGCATTTCAGGCGATTCATGGAGTGATTCCCTCTGTGGCACGCAGTGACGGGAAGTCTTTAAAAGCTTATCCTCGTATAACCTTTCATATTTCTATTAAAGGAGATGCTGAGATGAATTACAGGATTGAGAACAAGGAAGGGTTTAGAATTGTAGGAATGAAGAGACATTTTCACGCACCTGAGGATGATCCGGGTGCTGTGGACAAATTTTGGAGGGAAGTTTTTAAAGATGGGACTTACGAAGAGTTAATACGTTTATCCAATGGTACTCCAAAAGGTGTTCACGGTTTTATTCAGGTGTTAAGTGAGGAAAACGTGGATTATACCATAGCATGTATCACTGATCAGGAGCCCCCGGAAGGAATGGAAAGCTTTGTCATAGGTGAATCAACCTGGGCTGTTTTTGAAGTGGAAGGTCCGGTAAGTAAAACATTGGAGGATGCATGGAAACGTATTTTCAGTGAGTGGCTTCCTGCTTCAGGCTATCAATATGCAGAATCTGTGGATATTGAATGCTTTCCTGATGAGGGAGACAGAGGTGCCAAAGATTTCAAATTTGAGATATGGCTGCCAGTTAAAAAAGAATCATGATAGTGAGATACCGCCAGGAATTTAACAGGTCCTGACGGTATCTTTTATTTAAACGTTTGTTAACGGCTTCCGCCGCCGCCTCCCCCGGAAAAACCGCCGCCGCCCATAGAACTGACACCGCCTCCGGTTCCGTCCATGTTTGCACTGGGGGACACAGCACTGGAAACATGGTTTGTCATGGTCATTAAATATATCATACTATAGGAATTGCAGCCGTACAGACCTGCAAAGGAATTAAAATATACCGGGTCAAGGGCTTTCATACTTTGAAGAACCTGTTCCCCCATATGAAACAGGGTGGCGAAGACTAAATAATCACCCCATAATGCTCCCTGGGAGGTCTGGTATTGTTTTTGCCCACCCATATCTTTTAAATATTTTTGAAACCCAAGTATTCTGACTGCCTGTTCAAAGCCAGAAGAAGTGAAACGAAGAGTACCTTTTATGTCTGTGGCGGCTGCATTTAAGTGCATTAATTCATTGTCGCCTTCCAGTTTCACTGCTTTTTCCCAGGCAGTGAGCTTCTTATGAAAATTTTCTGAACGCTTTCCAATATCAGAAATCCGAAGAACTCCATTTTCGTCAGCTTCACTGGCTAAGATTTGATACAGGGAATTCTCCGCTTCAGTTCCATGAGGCTTATTCTGTCCGAATACCACCGCTTCTTCTTTTTTCAGCTTTTTTCCGTCCTCATTTTCCCCATTCTCCATACGGATATACCCTGCTTCCTGCCAGCGGATAAGATATGCGCCCAGCGCATCTAAGGGAATCCCCCTGCGCAGCAGATGCATAGCGGAATATACGGCAGGAATACTGCCTCCAAAGGGAATGGTCCAGTTGATATCTATATGTTTCATTCCAGGAAACCTCATAACGGTTCCGTCTGCCAGCTTATATCTGGAATAAAAGAAGATACTTGGAATAATGACAGCTGCTGACGCTGCTAAAATGGAAAAGAGGATCGTTTTAGCCAGATCAGATTTATCATTATCCGCCGATTTCTGTAATTTTTCAAACGACATACCGCCTGCTTTCGCCATGGGAAATAAGCTTCTGTCAAAGCGGCAGAGCACATTTCCATAATCATTTTTATCCAGTGCTTCTGAAGAATAAGCGATCAGACTGCCGTCCGGGTCTATTTCCACCTGACCTGTAAAACCGTAAGCCCAGATTCTGGAGTTGTCCTGAGTTAATTGTGTATCAGGCATCCGGATTTTCATGGAAATCGATCCAGGAGCGCTTGAAAGTTCTGATATAAACTGATGGTAAAAACCGGCATAGTCACCGTAATCTTTTACCAGTCCGTCCAGTGTATATTGTATGGTATATTGATGGTCGCCATAGTTTCCAATTCCCCAGCAAAGTTCATATCCCTGTGAGGTTTTTAATATGCCGCAGGTACCGGCCTTTTGTTCTCTGGAACGCTTTGTATCCCAGTTTTCCAGGGTTTTGTATTGCTTTCCTGATTCGTCTGATACAAGAAGAGAATGAACGCTCATTTCTTTCATGTGATACAACGCTTTGTAATATTCCGTACCGTCAGATACACCGCGGACATCCCAGACTTCTGTTATAACAGCAGATCCATCTTTCTTTAACAGGACGTCAACATTGATTGATGGGATCGCCTGTTCTGCTGCAAATACCGGGACTGCATTCGTTAAAAAGACAACTGCAATCAGTAAAAAAAAGTGGAATAAACTCTTTTGTTTTATTTTCATTTTCTTCTCCTGTCTTATAAATAGTCAATATGTAACGAGATGTTGTTTAAAATGCACTTATTGTAGAGTATACCACATTTTTAAATTCATATCACATAAACAATACTGCAAAATCAGGAGGAGCACTTCCTGTACTCTTTGCATATCATATAAAGGGAGGCGATAATTCACAGATTTGCGAGATTGTGTCGGACAGCCAGTGGAAATCACCAAGGATAAAAGGGCAGAAAAATGTATTAAGGGAGAGAGTATATGATGAAGAAGCTATTAAGTGCAACAGCAGTATCCAATCCAACATGGTATGCAGATGAGAGAGTTATTTTTCATGGACAAGCAAAACCCTATGATTATTATGGCGCAAAGGATCCCACCATTGTTTATTATGGAGGAAAGTATCATGTATTTTATACCGGTGCTAATCAGGGTGGTGGCTGGCAGATGCTTTATACATCAGCCTCTACGATTTCAGGTCTTAAAAATGCTGCACGAACCTATATGAGTTCCATTGGAGAAAACTATTTTTGTGCACCTCAGGTATTTTACTTTGAACCAAAGAAGCTATGGTTTCTGGTTTATCAGGATGGAACCCATGGAGCAGCATACGCAACTACAACAAATATTGCTGATCCAAAATCCTGGTCTGGGCCTAAATCCTTTGGCATTTCCGGAAACATGGGGTGGGATTATTTTGTGATTTGTGATAATTCCTATGCTTATATGTATAATACCCCAAATGATGGTTCCGGTAAATTATATGTACGAAGAACTTCACTTTCTAATTTCCCGTCAGGCTGGGGATCTCCATCCGTAGCCATATCAGACACGTTCGAAGGTGCAAATGTCTATAAGTCTCTGTCAGATGGCAAATACTATCTTACAATTGAAGATCAAAAGGATGGCCGGTATTATGAATTATGGCAGTCAGGCAGCGCCGGAGGTCCGTGGAGCAAAGTGGCTGAGAAATGGGCATGGAGAGGAAATTTACAATATAAAGCTGACAGATGGACTACCAATGTATCTCACGGTGAATTCATCCGTGCCGGATATAATCAGAAGATGGAGATCAATGATATTAATCGTGTTGATTTTCTTATCCAGGGTACAAACAACTTATCAGGACCTTATCAGAAGATTAACTGGGACCTGGGAGTGATTAGAAATTATAAATAGAGAAATGGTACAAGCAATCCCGGGTGCTATATGCCCCGGGATTTTTCTGCAATATCATTGTAAATTAGATTTTCTGGGCTTTACCAGCTTCTTTCTGATTAAAGAGCCTGCAGAATAAAGTCCTGTCAGAACAATAAAAATTTCAAGTCTTCCAAGCATCATACCAAGCATTTCCACCACAAGCGTAGCATTGCTGGTAGCAGGAGAGGTGAGTCAAAAGGACAGTCCTACCGTGCCCAGGGCAGAAGCAAATTCAAACATGGCTTCTGTCAGTGAACAATTGGAAGTTACTGTAATCAGAGACGTGCGGATGATATAAAGTAACAGATAAGTTGTTACAAAACCAGTCGTATCCGCAGCCAGAGTGGAGTCAATCTCTGTTTTTCCCTGTGCCCTGAAGTAGTAGATCGTCTCCACATTTCTTGGTGAAGTAAGGCGTTTGCGTATATTTAACAGGGCAGTACGGATCATTAGATAAACACGGGTCAGCTTGATACGCCAGCCGTGGAACCGATGCCACCGCCGATTAACATGGTTAGTACATCTTCCCCGTTGTCGGAAAGGGTATTGGCCAGGTTCGTACCTAATCTGCCGCACCCGATGATAATTGTGTAATCTTCATTTTTTTGTTTATTTAATTGGATTTTCATATTGAACTCCTCCTAATGGCCATTGCCATCCACGATACAATCATTCTCATCATAAGCACACCTGCCATTTGAGAAGAATGTGCCGTAGCATTCCAGATTCTGCCGTGCAGGCAGAAATGTGGGGTCAAGTGCCCAGGCTGCTCGAAAGTGCTTCATGGCAGCCGGGTGATCCCCCGTTTTTTCAAGCAGGATTCCAATCAGATTATGGGGCTCCGGCGCATGAGGGTATGCTCCAATTGCCTGGCAGATCATGGTTTCACACGTCTGATAGTCCTGCATACTGATCAGATCCCGTACTGTTTCACAGAGGGCTGTAAGAGTTTCTTTATTTTCGTTTAATTCTTTTCTTGCCATTGATGGGAACCTCCTTTGCAGATTTCTTACACAGTTATCTTATTAAAAAAGCTGTGAACATGGTGTGAGAGACCAGTAATTCCTGTGAGAAAGCTGTGAGGATGAAAAAAAGACCATTTCCGGGTTATGGAAATAGTCTGATATGAAAAATAAAGTTGTGTTTATACGTCGGAAAGCCGGTATCCTACCCCGATTTCTGTCAGGATATAACGTGGTTTCGCAGGGTTCTTTTCGATTTTTCGTCTTAGACCCGCCATCAGTTTTCTAAGAGCCTGAGTGTCAGATCCATACCCTGCCCCGTAGATTTCTTTAATAATATAGTTTGTAGTCAGTACTTTACCAATATTTTTAAAAAACAAAGAAAGCAGGCTGTATTCCAGAGGAGTAGTATGCAGTTCGCCGTCCTCAAGATACACCAGACGTTTATCTAGATCAATTTTAAGTTCGCCTACAGTTAAAGTGGCCTGCAACCGATTACCTCCTGCTTTGTACAGATGGCGGATGGCAACCCGGATGCGAGCCATGAGTTCCATGGAAGAAAACGGCTTTGTAAGATAATCATCCGCTCCATTGTCCAGTGCAGATGCTTTTTCCTTATCCTGATCCCGTGCGGAGACTACAATAATAGGCATTTCCGACCATTCACGAACCTTTTTTATCACTTCCATTCCATCAAAATCCGGAAGGCCAAGGTCAAGAAGCATAAGATCAACCTGCTCCGTAACCAGTGTTGACAGCGCACCCTGTGCAGTTCCTGCAGTGATATAAGAAAAACCTTCCTGTTTCAGTGAATAGCAGATAAAATTACGAATCTGTGAATCATCTTCTACAATCAGGATTAGTTCATTCCGGTTTTGCATGATTGTGTTCCTCCTTTGGCAAAGTGAATCTAAATTCAGCACCTATCTGGTCAGTTCGGTTATGACCTTCTATGGTACCTTCATGAGCTTTGATAATTGCTTCACAGATTGGCAGCCCAAGACCAACACTTCTTTGAGAATCCACTTTTCCGGTGTGAGTGGTATAAAACATCTGGAAAATATTGGGCAAGTCTGATACTGCTATGCCGCACCCGGAATCAGCGACGGAGAAGACGGCGAAGTTGTTTTCCTGACTCACTGCAATTTTAATCTCACCAGAGGGAGGTGTTTGTTTAATGGCATTATCAAGTAGATTAATCAGCACCTGCTCAATCAATTTTGCATCCATGGGGACAAGCAGAACTTCTTCAGGGACATCTACCGTAATTTCGTATTCCGGATGGCGCTTTAGGATATGCCCAACAGCTCCGCCAACAACTTCTTCTGCGGCTTCCAGCTGTTTTGTAATGGTGAGCCGTCCATCCTGCAGCCGGGTCAGACTTAAAATATTTTCAACCAGTGAATGCAGCCAGTCCGCATCTTTATGAATCCCTTCTGCCAGATCATATCTTGGATCCTGTGGTTTGGTCATGTCCATAAGTATCTCTGATGTACCCATAATACCGGAAAGAGGTGTGCGAAGGTCATGAGAAATAGCCCGCAGGAGATTACTGCGGTATCGCTCCTGGATTGTTTCCTCTCGTGACTCCTGCTGTTGTCTGGCACTTTGGAAACGATCCATGGCAAGTGCCGTGCTTTCAATCATGGAACGAAGCAGACGCTTTTGAGGTTCCCCCATGGAAACTGCATGTTCTTTCGGTATTCTAAGAATTCCAAGTATGGATTCTCTGCCGTAGATTGGCCAGTCGTAAAATTCGCTCCCTATGGAATAACCGCTTCTCAACCCTTCTATCCGGTGCTTTATTTCAGCAGTATCATCCACTTTTCTTCGTACCTGTTGATTGCTGTTTAATTGCTGAATAAAGCTTTGCTCTGGCTGGCCGCTTTCGTCAAAGCACAAACAGGCAGCACGGCAATTGATAATACCACTGATGGTTCCTGTTGTGATACTTGCAATATCGGCTATATCAGCGGCATCCGTTAATCGGTTGGTAAGGTGAAACAATGCACTTGTTTCCGCTTCTTTTTCCTGTGACTCCAACGCATTTTGTTTAACTTTCGAAGTAAGGGTGCTTGTGATAATTGCTGTGATTGTCATAATACCAAATGTTATGAAATATGTTGGATCACTGACAGAAAGGGTATAGTAGGGCTCTGTAAAAAAATAGTTAAAGGTAAAGGTAGCGACTACAGCAGCAACAAGACCGTAAGTATATCCCCTTGTAAAGCGGGCAGTAATTAAAATAGAAAGAAGATAAACAATAACGATGTTTGTTTCAGGGAAGCCAATCATTAAAAAAATCCAGCCGACGCAAGTGGCAGCGGCAATGATTACCGTTGTTATTATTATATATCTTATTATTTCTTTAAAATCTTTATTTTTAAAGAATTTCACGATTCCTGCCTCCGAATTTAAAGCGTTTTGGTAAAGTAATAGCGCTTTCCCGTTATTGGATAGTTCTCTAATGTGAAGACTTCTTTGTATCCGTGTTTTTTATAAAACAGAGGCGCCTGAAAACTAAAAATATCTAAAAATGAATACTTACAACCACGTTCTTTTGCGGTTTCTTCTGCCTGTTTTAAAATAGCACTTCCGATCTGCTTCCCCCGTAACTCTTTGCTTACCCAGAGATACTTTACAAACAGCCAGTTTCCATGGGTGCTGCCGATTAACCCTGCAATTTTTCTACCTGTTTCATCCGGAAGATAGATCCCCAGATCCCTGGGATTTTTGTCCTCAATTCTTTCTAAATTATAGTCCAGCAAGCCGTCGAAAATATATTTTTCATCGGTTTCGTGAATGGTATCTGTTATCTCGAAAATCATTAACTTTAATCTCCTTTATACTCAGGCGGTTTAATTTTTACTTGATCAGAGCATATCACATTTACAAACAGGATTCTACCGTTTTTATGCAGTTATTTACAGGAGTGTACTTGACAAGGTCTGAAAAAGAAAGTAAACTGAATACTATTATTGTACTGGGAATGAGGCTCTCCCTGGATCGTTGGATTCAAACCGCACTTTGCTGATGGCTTCTGTATATTTTTTTGAATATACGGAAGTGATCAGTTATTTTTTTGTTAAGGAGTAAATTACTATGCTGGAAGAAAAGATTAAAAATTTAAGGCGGCTTTTTATTTTCGGGATATGCGGAGCGGTAATTGGTGCTGTAGTAGGAGCACTTGATGCAGGTTTTGGTGAGATGTTGCTTTTCTTAACCGGAGTCCGGGAACGCTTTTTTATCCCTCTCATATTATTTCTACCTGCAGCAGGTGTTATAATAGCGAAAGTATATTCTCTGGTTGGGGGGAAGTGTGTAAAAGGCATGGGTCTGATTTTTCAGGCAGGTCATGGGGAAGAAGATGAGATTCCGCTGCGATTGATCCCGTTAACGGTGATTGGAACATGGATGACCCATCTCTTTGGCGGCAGTGCCGGACGTGAAGGTGTGGCGGTACAGATTGGTGCAACATTTTCCCACTGGGTAGGGAGGAAAATAAACATGGTTTCCGATTCTAAGATATTTCTGGTGACTGGTATGGCAGCTGGATTCGCCGGATTATTTCAGACCCCCATTGCAGCGTGCTTCTTTGCACTGGAAGTTTTAATTGCGGGCTCTTTGCAATATACGGCTTTATTTCCGGCAGTTATCGCAGCTTTTGTGGCAAATACTGTTTCCGGCAGCCTGGGTCTGGAAAAATTTCATTTTGACCTTAAGACACAGATAGAGTTGAATCCTGAATTTATTATAAAAATGCTTTTGTTAGGTATTATTTTTGGCCTGGTCGGTGCAATGTTTGCACACGGTTTAAAACTGCTAAAGGAAAGATTGAATCAAGTTTTTGTAAGTCCTATTATTAAAATAGCAATAACAGGTACCATTCTGGTAATTTTATTAATTCTGTCAGGGATGGGCCGGTATTCCGGCTTGGGTACAAACCTGATTTCAGCAAGCTTTCATGGTAATAAAATTTATCAGTGGGACTGGATTTTAAAATTTGTTTTAACAATTATAACATTAGCGGCAGGTTATCAGGGAGGAGAGGTCACCCCTCTGTTTGCAATTGGATCAAGCCTGGGAGCTGCCTTGGCCGTACTGATTGGCATGCCTGTTGAATTTGCTGCTGCACTTGGATATACGGCAGTTTTTGGCAGTGCTACCAATACCCTTATCGCTCCGGTCTTTATAGGAGCAGAGGTTTTTGGATATTCCTATGTACCGTATTTTTTCCTGGTATGCTCCATTGCTTACGTATTTAATGATAACAAGTCCATCTATTCCGCACAAAAGAATTTGCAGGATATGCTGTAATAAATACATTTGTTTATTTATATTATAGAAAAAACAGGCTGACTTCGTACTTTATGGAGTCAGCCTGTTCGCGTTACTGATCAGTTGCTTGAACCATTATTACAGCCTGGATAAATAAAAAACGGTCAGGTATAAGATCTTTATGTTTTCTTGACACCTTCCATAGCGAATTGACACAATCTTGACATCTTTTCTGATATTATAATGATTGCGAGAACCAGATAGACTAATGACAGCTAATAATTTAATAACGAAAAAGGAGTTGATAAAGATGGGAGTTGTATTCGTAATATCAGGCTGTATCGGCCTGGCTTTGCTGATTTACCTATTCTATATTTTGTTTCGAGGTGAGAAATTATGAAAATGGTAATTCTTCAGGACATATTATACATTGTCCTTCTTATCGGATTGTCCATTCCTCTGGGTATTTATATCTATAAAGTAATGACCGGACAGAAGGTGTTTCTGACCACCATACTTGTCCCTGTAGAGAATGGAATTTATAAACTCATGGGAGTGAAACGTGACGAAGAAATGGGGGCAAAGAGATATGCTCTTTCCGTTCTTATATTCAGTGGAATCGGTTTTATTTTCGTCTGGCTTGTTCAGATGCTACAAGGTGTTCTGCCGTTTAATGTGGCAGGAATAAAGGGCACTAGCTGGCATCTGGCCTTTAATACGGCTGCAAGCTTTGTATCAAATACCAACTGGCAGGCGTATTCCGGTGAAACCAGTCTGTCTTATTTTACCCAGTTTATCGGGCTCACCGTTCAGAATTTTGTTTCAGCAGCAACCGGAATAGCGGTTTTATTTGCCCTTGCCAGAGGATTTGTTGTGAAAGAGAGTAAGACAATTGGAAGTTTTTGGGTGGATCTGACCAGGATTACGCTTTATGTACTTCTTCCGCTGTCCATTCTCCTTGCCATGGTCTTGGTTTCCCAGGGTGTTGTTCAGACCTTTGGTCCGTATAAAGATGTTGCCATGCTGGAAAACGGGGTTGCCCAGTCCATACCTATGGGACCTGCGGCAAGCCAGATCGCCATTAAACAGCTTGGTACAAACGGGGGGGGATTCTTTGGTGCCAATTCGGCCTTTCCGCTTGAGAACCCCACTGCCTTTTCAAATCTTCTTCAGGTGTTGTCCATTCTTCTGATTCCGGCATCGCTGTGTGTGTCTTTTGGAAAGGCAGTAAAGGATAGCAGGCAGGGAAGTGTTATCTATATCGCTATGATGATTTTGTTTGTAGTTTCACTTATTGGGGTAACAGCCAGTGAGCAGTTTACCGCTCCAGAGTTTGCAGGAGCAGCAGCGTCAGCGAGCATGGAAGGGAAAGAGGTAATTCATGGTGCAGGAGCGTCGTCCTTATGGGCGGTTGCAACCACCGCGGCTTCAAACGGTTCGGTAAACTCCATGCATGACAGCTTCACTCCCCTTGGCGGCATGGTTTTAATGTTCCTGATGCAGCTGGGAGAGATTGTATTTGGCGGTGTGGGAAGTGGTCTTTATGGAATGCTGGCATTCGTCCTTCTTACCGTATTTATTGCAGGACTAATGGTGGGCAGGACCCCGGAATACCTGGGAAAAAAGGTGGAACCTTACGATATGAAGATGGTTTGCCTGCTTGTGCTGGTTCCCCCATTGGTTACACTTTTTGGTACCGCCGCCGCTGTTTGTATGCCTGCCGCTTCGTCATGGCTGACCAACTCAGGCGCTCACGGTTTTTCTGAGATTTTATACGCTTTCTCATCAATGGGAAATAACAATGGCAGTGCTTTTGCCGGTTTTAATGCCAATACTGTTTTTACCAATGTATCCGGTGGTATCATTATGCTATTGGCCCGTTTCATACCAATGACTGCCGCAATTTACCTTGCCGGGGATATGGCTGGTAAGAAAACTGTGGCTGCCGGCGAGGGAACATTATCAACCAGCGATAGCATGTTTGCTGGTCTTTTAATCGGAGTAATCTTTATCATCGGAGCGCTGAGCTTTTTACCAGCCCTGGCCCTTGGTCCGATTGCAGATTATTTTACGATGCGATAGAATGAGGTGATCAATATGGAAAAGAAACGTGTAAATAAAAATATTTTTGCGGACGCGCTAAAACAATCCTTTGTAAAGCTGGCTCCTGGCATACAAGTGAAAAATCCTGTCATGCTGGTAGTCTATATTGGAGCGATTCTGACAACTGCTCTTTATATCCTGTCATTTATGGGCGTCAAAGATGAGAACGGAGGCTATATACTGGCCATATCACTCATTTTGTGGTTTACCGTTCTGTTTGCTAATTTTGCAGAATCCATTGCTGAAGGGCGGGGGCGGGCACAGGCCGATACTCTTCGTAAGGCGCGTAAGGATGTGAGGGCGAGGAAGCTTAATTCGGCAGGAAATGTGGATGAATACACAGAAATATTATCGGCAGAGTTGAAAAGAGGAGATATCGTTTACGTGAAAGCCGGAGAACAGATTCCCATGGATGGAGAGGTAATCGACGGTGCAGCATCTGTGGACGAAAGTGCCATTACTGGTGAATCAGCTCCTGTTATCCGGGAATCAGGCGGGGATAGAAGCGCAGTCACAGGAGGTACCACTCTGGTATCTGACTGGCTTGTAATTGAGGTGACGGCGGAGGCTGGCGAGAGTTTTTTAGATAAGATGATTGCTATGGTGGAAGGTGCATCCAGAAAAAAGACACCCAATGAGATTGCACTTCAGATATTGCTGGTAACCTTAACGATTATATTTCTGGTGGTTACAGCAGCTTTACTGCCCTTTTCCCGATTTGCAAGTCTCCAGGCGGGCAGGGGCTCAGCCATTTCCATCACAAATGTGATCGCTCTTCTGGTCTGCCTTGCACCTACAACCATCGGTGCGCTTTTGTCCTCCATCGGCATAGCCGGTATGAGCCGTTTAAATCAGGCGAATGTGCTGGCAATGAGCGGACGGGCGATTGAAGCTGCCGGTGATGTGGATGTGTTGTTGTTGGATAAAACCGGAACAATTACTTTGGGAAATCGTCAGGCAAGTGAATTTCTACCGGTTAATGGTGTGACGGAACAGGAACTGGCAGACGCAGCCCAGCTCTCTTCTCTTGCCGATGAAACGGCGGAAGGGAGAAGCATTGTGGTTCTTGCTAAAGAGAAGTTTGGAATACGTGGGAGAGAGCTTTCCAGACTGAATGCAGAGTTTGTGGAATTTACAGCCAAAACGCGGATGAGCGGCATTGATTATAAAGGAACGCAGATCCGCAAAGGTGCCGCAGATTCAGTAAAAGCGTTTGTAACAGAACAGGGCGGTATCTATCCCCCGGAATGTGAGCAGATTGTGAAACGCGTTGCAGGTGCAGGCGGAACTCCTCTGGTTGTTGCAAAAAACAGTCAGGTGATGGGTGTTATCTATCTGAAAGATATTGTCAAGAATGGTGTAAAGGAACGTTTTGAAGATTTACGTAAAATGGGCATCAGAACAATTATGATTACCGGCGATAATCCAATGACGGCTGCGGCAATCGCAGCAGAAGCAGGTGTGGATGATTTTCTGGCAGAGGCGACACCGGAAGCCAAGCTGGCACTCATCCGTGACTATCAGTTTAAAGGGCATCTGGTTGCCATGACCGGTGACGGCACCAATGATGCCCCAGCGCTTGCCCAGGCAGATGTTGCTGTGGCAATGAATTCCGGTACCCAGGCGGCAAAGGAAGCAGGCAACATGGTGGATCTGGACTCCAGTCCTACCAAGCTGATTGATATCGTGAGAATCGGTAAACAGCTTCTGATGACAAGGGGCTCTCTGACCACCTTCAGTGTAGCAAATGATGTTGCTAAATATTTTGCCATAATTCCGGTATTATTCTTTGGGATATATCCGCAGCTGACGGCCTTAAACTTTATGGGACTGACCAGTTCAAAGACTGCCATTCTTTCGGCAATCATTTATAACGCACTGATAATTATCGCACTCATCCCTCTGGCACTGAAAGGGGTGAAATACCGGGAACTGCCTGCAGGAAAGCTGCTGAAAAGAAACATGATGGTTTACGGTCTGGGCGGTATTGCAGCCCCGTTTATTGCAATAAAACTGATTGATATGCTGCTGACTGCCAGTAAAATTGTGTGAGGTGAAACGATGATGGGAAAAATAAATATATTCAAACCTGCGCTGATCTGTTTCTGCATAATGACAGTATTGTGCGGAATCCTTTATACAGCAACCGTTACAGGGATTGCTCAGATCCTGTTTCCGAAACAGGCAAATGGAAGCATGATTACAGTTACATTAAAGGATGGTACGAAAAAAGAGTATGGTTCTGAACTCATCGCCCAGGAATTTACAAAACCGGAATATTTAATAGGCAGACCAATGGGTACATCCAACCTGTCCCCGGTTGGGCAAGAGCAAAAAGATCTGGTGCAGGAACGGATTGACTGGTGGCATTCCATTGATCCGGAAAATACAGCCCAAATACCAATGGATCTGGTAACCGCTTCAGGAAGCGGTGTAGATCCCCATATCTCGCCAGAAGCCGCACAGTATCAGGCCTCACGGATTGCCAGAGAACGAAATATAAGTCAGGAAGCCGTGAAAGAAATGATTGATAAATATACTACGGAGCCATTTCTTGGTATCTGGGGTGAGCCGGCAGTTAATGTGCTGAAAGTAAATTTAGCCCTTGATGGATTGCTGTAATTCAAAGTGGCTCAGCTTGTTTATTATAGAGAACAATGGTGATATAATAGGAGGGGGGTGAGAAATAATGGAAATATTGGAAGCACGTCCGGATCCCGATGTCATTTTAGATGAAATCAGGGCACATCAGGAAAAGGATTCTGGGAAGCTGAAAATTTTTTTCGGCTATGCGGCAGGAGTAGGCAAAACTTATGCCATGCTTGACGATGCACAGGAACAGTACCGGTGTGGCAAGAACGTACTGGTTGGCTATATTGAACCGCATACACGCCCGGATACCATGCAGTTTTTGCAGGGACTGCCTGCAATACCGCCCAGAAAAATATTATACCGCAATATAGAGCTTCAGGAATTTGATCTGGACGAAGCGCTAAGACGCAGACCGGAGCTGATTCTGGTAGATGAACTTGCCCATACAAATGCGGAAGGTGTCAGAAACAGGAAACGATTTCAGGATATAGAGGAGCTTTTAAATGCAGGTATTGACGTTTACACCACTGTCAATGTTCAGCATATGGAAAGTCTGAATGATGTAATTGAGGATATAACAAAAGTTAGGGTAAAGGAAACGGTTCCTGACTATATCTTTGAACGAGCCGATATGATAAAGCTTGTTGATATTGAACCACAGGAGCTGCTCCGGCGCTTTGAGGAAGGTAAGATCTACAGACTTAATCAGGCACAGACTGCCATGCTCAATTTCTTCTCCCTTGCCAATTTAAAGCTGCTGCGGGAAATTGCTATGAGAAAAGCAGCCGATAGAATCAGCAATGAAAATCAGAATGAACGGCGGTTCTCTCAAAAACTGGCCAATACCAAGATGCTGGTCTGTATCGGACCGTCTCCCTCCTCCGCAAGATGTATCAGGTGGACGGCACGGGCGGCGGATGCTTTTCATGCACATTGGGTGGCTCTCTATGTTGAGCGTATTGATAACAATGAATTGACGAAAGAGCAGCAAAAAACAATCCGTACAAACCTGGATCTGGCTGAAAAACTGGGCGCAGAAATTGTTACGCTCTCCGGCCATGATATTGCGGAAACGGTCTGCGAATACGCAAAGCTGTCGGGAATCACCAACATAGTCGTAGGAAAAAGCCGGAATAAAAAATCTATCAGGAATCTGTTTGAATTGGACTTTGAGGATAAGCTGATTTCACTTTTGCCCAATATTGAGATATACATTATACCTGGCAGCACAATCCGCCGGAATTATAAAAAGCCCCGCAGAACAATCCCCATTAAAAAATTCAACTTTACCTGGCTGGATTTTACCAAGACTATGGGGCTTTTAACGGCTGCCACGGTTCTGAGTCTGGGACTTCGAAGGCTGGATATCGGTGATCAGAATATTATAATGGCGTATATTCTCTCAGTCCTGATCATTTCAAGGATTACCACAGGGCATGTATATGGAGTGATTGCGTCGATTATAAGCGTATTGGCCTTTAATTTCTTTTTCACAGAACCATACTTCACTTTTAACACCATACAGGCTGGATATTCCGTTACATTTCTCATCATGCTGCTGGCAGCTCTGATTACAAGTACTCTGACGGTGAGAATTAAGACACAGGCAAGTCTGGCGGTACAAAGGGAGCGCCGTACGGAGGTTCTTTACGAAATTAACAAAAAGCTTCTTATAACAAGAGGACTTGAACAGATTGTTGCCCTGACAAATGAATACATTGTTAATTTATTTGACCGCTCCGTTGTATTTTTTGCTGCTGACCCGGAACTGGGAGACGATGGAAGTATGATACAGGGACCAGATGACGTAGATGGGTCTGTACTTAACTCAGCAGATGAGAAGGCTGTGGCTCACTGGGTTTTTCTTAATCAGAAACGGGCGGGAGCCGGAACGGATACACTTATGGGAGCCTCTGCATTTTACATGCCGGTTATTTCTCAGGGAAAGGTGCTTGCCGTTTTAGGTATTTCCTGTTTAAAAGGTACATTGGATCATAATACCCGGCTGTTTCTGCGCATGATAGCCTCTCAGGTGGCCATGTCCCTGGAACGCCAGCGCCTGTCAGATGAACAGAGGAGTATCATTGTCGAGGCAGAAAAAGAAAAAATGCGGAGCAATCTTCTGCGGGCAATCGCACATGATCTTCGTACACCTCTTGCCGGGATTCTTGGTGCCAGCTCTGCCATTCGTGAAAATAAGAATACTCTTGATGAGAAAACCTGTGAGAAGCTGAATGGGGATATTCAGGAGGAGGCACAGTGGCTTCTGCGTATGGTGGAAAATCTTCTGTCCGTAACTCGTATTAATGAGAGTGCCTCCAAAGTAACAAAAAGTCCGGAAGCCGCTGAGGAAGTGATCGCTGAAGCAGTCGGACGGATTAAAAAGAGATTCCCCCAGCGTAAAATCATTGTCAGTGTGCCCGATGATCTGCTGGAAGTTCCTATGGATGGAACCCTGATTGCGCAGGTACTCATTAATTTACTGGAAAATGCCATTAAACATTCAACGGATGACTCTTTTGTAGAAGTCATTTTAAAAAAGACAGGAGAGAATGCCTTGTTTCAGGTGCTTGACCATGGGAAAGGAATCGCAGACGAGGATTATCCTTATCTTTTTACAAGTTATGTACCAAACGGAAACAAAAGCTCTGATTCTTCCAGGGGTATGGGGATCGGTCTTTCTATCTGCATGACAATTATAAAGGCACATAACGGTACGATGGAAGCATATAACCGGTTAGAAGGTGGAGCAGTCTTCCAATTCTCTTTACCGCTGGAAGGAAGTGATTCGTATGGATATTAAACCAATGGTTTTGGTTATAGAGGATGAAAATGCCATCTGCAACTTTATCACAGCAATCTTAAATTCCAACGGGTATCGGGTGGCAAAATCAAACACCGGTAAGACAGGGCTTTCTATGGCAGTTTCTTATAATCCTGATGTGATTCTCCTTGATTTAGGGCTTCCGGATATGGACGGTGTGGAAGTATTAAAGAGTATAAGGGAGTGGTCCAGAATACCGGTGGTTGTAGTTTCCGCCCGGGGCCATGAGAGGGAGAAAGTAGAAGTACTTGATTTAGGTGCAGACGATTATATCGTAAAACCATTTGGAACATCGGAACTGCTTGCCCGCATACGGACAGCGCTTCGGCACAGCCCCCAAAGCATGGGAGGGGAATCAAATGGAACTGAGAAGATAACCATTGGTGACCTTGAAATTGATTTCGGAAAACGGCTGGTTCTTCTTGACGGAAATATGGTTCATTTGACGCCGGTAGAGTATAAAATCCTTGCTTTGCTATCAAAAAACCCAGGAAAAGTCCTTACCCATGATTATATTATCAAGGAGATATGGGGAACTTATGCCGATAACAGCCATACTCTGCGTGTTAATATGGCGAATATCCGGAGAAAAATTGAATCAAATCCAGGATTCCCTAAATATATTTTAACGGAAATGGGAGTGGGGTACCGAATGGCAGAGGAAGTAAATTAAAATAGGACAGGAGTGTGGTAAATATGAAACGACTGATTTTAGTAACATCCCCTCCGGCAAGCGGAAAAACATATATATCCAAACAGCTTGCCAGGAATTTAAAGCACGTTGTTTATCTTGATAAGGATACTCTGATCGTTTTATCCAAGCAGATATTTGTGGTGGCCGGCCAGGAATACAACAGAAGTTCTGATTTTTTTGAGGCTAACATCCGGGATTATGAGTATAGGGCAATCGTTGATCTTGCCATGGAAGCTTTGGACTATGATGATATTGTTCTGATTAATGCTCCATTTACAAGAGAAATAAGAGATACCGGGTATATGAATGCCCTGCGGGAAAGACTGGCAGAAAAAGATGCAAAGCTTACCGTAATATGGGTTCAGACGGATGTGGAAGTATGCAGGCAGAGAATGATTGAGCGAAACAGTGACCGGGACCAGTGGAAGCTGGATCATTGGGAAGAATATATTGCAGGTGTTAATTTTGACATACCAGAAGAATTAGATGACCCCAATTGTGAAGATGATCTGTTGATCTTTAAGAATTCGTCAGATGCGGAATTTCAGACATCCATGAAAGAAATATTAGAAATTATTGAAAGCGAATAGCTTTTACTTTTATATGTAAAACAGGCTGACACCAGAATTAGATAGTCAGCCTGTTTTTTGTTGTTGAAAGCTTAAATAAGCTGTTATATATCATTCAAATATATTAAATAGATCCGGTAACTGCAATCATTGCAATAGCAGGCCGATTATTAAAAAAGGAGTATCCTATAATGAGACAACGAGTTCGCAAAGGTATATTGGTTTTTTCTGCTTTAATGTTTCCAATGACATTTTTCCTTTTATCCCCTTTTGTAATTGTTTTATCTGCCACACAAGGTGTTTTGAATGGAAGTGCAATGATTTTTGGTTTTCTCCTGATATTTTCGATCATTGGAAGCCGGCTTTTCTGCGGATGGCTTTGCCCTGGAGGTGCTGTACAGGATTTTATTGCCGGTGCTAATAGCCGACATTGGAATAGCAGATGGAAAAATGTGACCAAGTATATAATCTGGCTGATGTGGTTTTCATTCATCGTTTTTCTTTGGATACATAATCGTCCCCTAAAAGCAGATTTCCTGTATTTTATAGACATTAATACACAATATCTTATCATTTATGGAATTGTAATGTCCATTATCTATTTGTTTACTCTTATGACTGGCAAACGTGGAATGTGCCACAGCCTTTGCTGGATGGCTCCGTTTATGATAATTGGCGAAACAATAGCGGACGCTCTTCATATACCAAGATTCCGGTTAAAAGCAAAACCCAATAACTGCGTCTCCTGTGGTAAATGCAGCAAGATCTGTCCAATGGGGCTGAATATAGCTGAGATGGTTAAATCAGGTAGAGTAGATAGTAAGGAATGTATTAACTGCCTGGAATGTGTGGATGGATGTCCAAAGAATGCAATAGAATTTAGAATATGCAGGAAACCGTGATTTATATAAGAAATCGTATTTCTTTTCCCGGCTTTGAACAGTATAAAAGCTTAAATAAGTTTTATACTAATAAAAAAGTCAAATTGGAGTTAATATGAAAGCAAATAAGAGACTGACAAAAACATTTCAACACGCCGAAACCATCCCCTTTGATAAATATTCTAAATTTATATTTTTTAGTGACAGTCACCGAGGAGATGACAGTGTTTCAGATGAATTTATCCGGAACCAGAACATTTTTTTACATGCTTTAAATTATTATTACAAAGAAAACTATGTCTATGTAGAAGTGGGTGACGGCGATGAATTATGGGAATATAAAAATTTCAGTGTTATCCGGCTGGCCCACACGGATGTGTTCACTGTAATGAAGAAGTTTTATGATTCGGGGCGGTTCATTATGTTATATGGGAATCATAATATTTATCTTAAGTCCAAACATTTTGTAAAATCCAATTATTATCAATTTTATGATTATTACAATCAAAAGACGGTAGATTTATTTAAGGGAATCAAACCAAAAGAGGCTTTGGTTTTACAATATAAAGAAAACGGGCAGAAGATCTTTGTACTTCATGGACATCAGGGAGATGTTATGAACGATCAGCTATGGGTTGTGTCCATGCTGCTGCTGCGTTATTTTTGGAGATATCTCCATCTGGTGGGTTTTGACAATCCCACAAGTCCTGCCCGTAATTTATTTAAGAGGCATAAGATAGAACGGATCTATGATGAATGGATTAAGAAAAAAAAGGTTATGCTGATTTGTGGTCATACCCACAGACCTAAATTTCCAAAAGCAAATGATCTCCCCTATTTTAACACTGGCTGCTGTACCCGGACAAGAGGGATATCAGGTATTGAGATAATTAATGGTGAAATCCTGATGGTTGACTGGAGGATCGCAGCCGATGAAGAAGGAGGGCTTAAAGTCCTCCGTACTGTTGTCAGAGGACCAGAGCCCATTGAAAAATACAATAGCAAAAAATAGACCAGACATTTTAAAAGGATATTTCAAAAACAGCTCCCTGTTCCTGGTTATACGCTTTAATTCTGCCGTTTAGCAACTCTGCTGCAGATTTTGCGATGGCAAGCCCTAAACCGAAATTCCCATTTTTCCCTTTATAGAAACGGTCGAAGATAAAGGGAATGTCATTTTGGGGAATTCCATCTCCATCATCTGATATGATTAAAGATACAATTCCGCCTCTTTTTTCCAGGGAGATGGTGACTTTCTGCCTTGCATAACGCATGCAGTTGGACACGATGTTAATAACTGTCTGAGAGAGAATCACATCGTCAGTCTGTATTATTACGTCATATTCGGGCAGTAGCAGTTCTAACTGTTTCTCTGATTTAGCCGCCAGCCCCATAAGACGCTGGGTATAATCTTTCAATAAATGACACAGATTGACCTCTTCCCACTGTGGTTTGTAGGTTCCGCTTTCGTAGCGGGAGAGTGTAAGCAGTTCACTCACAAGTTCATTTAAGCGTATGCTTTCACGTTTGATAATCTGAGCTGCTTCTTTTGTATCAGGGAATATGCCGCTTTCAATTCCTTCGGCATACCCCTGAATGGACATGAGTGGGGTTCGAAGTTCATGAGAAGCATTTTGCAGAAATGTCTTCTGATTTTTATCATAGGTCTCAAGCCTACCCACCATGATACTGATGTTATCATAAAGCTGCTTAAACTCCAGGGTATCCTGAGGTATGTTGAAATGGCTCACATCAAAATCCCCCTGTCCGATCTGCAGGGAAAGTACACCAAGCCTGGTAATCGGGACTGTAATATGTTCCGCAATTTTCTCTGAAAAATAGATGGCGATCAGGATACCAAGAAACATGATGGCAAAAAGGATAAGATTGACTGCTCCCAGATATTTATTCATTCGGTCCGCCGGAAGGGCAAATACGGCGGTTAAATTCCTTAAATCGTCATTGTTCAGGGAATAGGCGATGGTGAAGTACTTTTTACCCTTTACAGAAATGGTGTAAACAGTGCCCTGGTTCATCTTAAGATACTCATCCTTTATGACATCTAAATATGCAATCTGGGAGGGGGCAAGTTTTATCTGTGATGGAAACACAGGTTTTGCATCCCGATCCAGAAGATAGAAATCCATACCCTGTGAAAAATGAGAGGATTTAAGGGCCATGAGGATGTTCCTTGCCATACTCAATGCTTTCTTCTCGGAGGGCTGGCCTCCGTCTGTTTCCAGTTCACTTTTTATTTCCTTTTCCACCGCACGGATTGTAGTTTTTAATTCATTTTTGGCAGTCGCATTACTGTAGATCCGAAAGGAAAGATTAAATAAAATCAGGGTTGCCAGCGGAATCACTATGAGAAGGATTAAAAATGGCTTCTGGATTTTATTTTTTATACTCTTCATGGGTATCTCCTAATTCCAGGCGGAAACCAAACCCCCAGACAGACTGGATTTTTACGTCTGCTTCCGCCACAGCCAGTTTTTTTCGCAGCCGTTTAATCACATCATCGGTTGCTCTGGTATCTGCTTCAAAATCAAATTTCCAGACATGCTTTAGCAGCTCTTCTCTGGATACTGCCTGTTCCTTTCTTTCCAATAAATAGACCATAAGGGCGAATTCCGTGGGAGTAACATCAAGTGTTTTTCCGTTAACGGAAAATTCTCTTTTATTTACATCAGCCTTTATATTTCCAAAAAGATAGAGTTCTCCCTTATAGCTGCCTAAGTCCAACTCCATTCTCCGAAATAGTGCTTTTACTCTGGTTACAAGCTCCATAGGAGAAAAAGGCTTTGTTAAGTAGTCATCAGACCCTAAGGTGATTCCGGCGATACGGTCTGCTTCGCTGTCTCGGGCAGAAACGATTACAATCAGTGCATTACTTCTTTTCCTGATCTCCCGGCACAACACCAGTCCGTCCGTACCAGGCATCATAACATCTAAGATTACCATATCTGAAGGATTTTTATCAAAGGCGGCATACAATTGGTCTCCGTCTGGAAATGTCTGTACCTCAAACCCCTCAGCAGCCAGAAAAAGCTGTATTAAATCCCTGATGGGCTGTTCGTCATCTGCAAGGTAAATTCGTTTCTTTTCCATTTATCTATAACCCTTCCTTTCGGCTGTTTCGTTTATTTTATCATTTTCTAATTCGAATTCATAGAGCTGCCACAATTTTGCCACAGTTTCACCTTTGAAATGCGTCAGGTAATGGTAGTATGATTTCAAACAGAAAAGAAAAAAATCCCCCCCAATGAAAGGAGTAACAATTATGAAGAAATCAATGAAATCAATTACATCTCTTTTAACAACCGCTATGCTTATCACAGGAACAGTAGCCATTCCAGCTCAGGCAGCAACAACCGCAGTAAATCCGACTAAAGCAGCAGCAACAACACAGGCAAGTAAGGCAGGTACAGCAGCCAAGACAACGGAAGCAGCCAAGGCAACAGAAGCAGCCAAGACAACAGAAGCAGCAAAAACAACAGAGGCAGCAAAAACAACAGAGGCAGCAAAAGCTGATTCCGCAAAGGCAGCAGCTGTAAAAACAGATAAGAAAGCCGTTACAAAAAAAGCAGCTAAAGTAAAGAAACATAAAAAAGCAACTGCAAAGAAGACTACCAAGGCTAAAACACATAAAAAAGCAGCTGTAAAAAAGACAAAAGCAGTAAAAAATCAAAAAAAAGCAGCAAAGGTTAATAAAGTAGCAGCAAAGACAGCAACAACAAAAACTGCAGCAACAACAAAAACCGCAGCAACAACAAAAACCGCGGCTACTACAAAAAAGTAATACATAGGAAAATATAAATATTTTTTCATCATCGACTGCACTATTTTAAAAATTGAGACCGAATTTCTCTGGTTCTCAAATATTTTAAATAGTGCAGTTATTCTAAACATTTCTTTAATCTTCCATTAAAAAATCCCCCTTGTATATAATGCACAAATAATAACTGTTATTTTAATTAGATATTACACGTTGACATAACGCTGTTTTTTCACTATACTTAATCCATTATAAGGATTGTTACTCTTTGAGGCATTACCTGTTTTATTTGGTATGCTTTCAGGGAGTTTTTTTGTTTATTTACGTACTTTCAAGTGAGGAAATATTATGAAGGTTATAAAAAAGATTAACAATAATGTTGCATTATGTGTGGATAATCATAAAAAAGAGTTAATTGCTTTTGGCAAAGGAATCGGTTTTCCAGATATGCCTTATGAGATCAAGGATCTTAGTTCCATTTCAATGACCTTTTATCGAATGGACCAGAGCTTTTATAAATTACTAGAGGAAATACCGGAGGAAGTTTTTGAGGTATCGGCTATTATTGTTAAAAAAGCTCAAATGACGCTGGATAGCAGTTTAAATCCCAATCTGTTGCCAGGACTTGCGGATCATATTCATTTTGCATTAAAGCGTATAGAAAAATACAAGGAAATGAAAATGCTTTTTTCCTATGATATCGAGCAATTGTATCCTGCAGAAACTTCCTTGGCAAGATATGCAGTTGGGCTGATTGAAAGTAAGCTGTGCGTAAAGTTACCCGACAGCGAAATAACCAATATCGCAATGCATTTTGTAAATGCAGAAGAAGAAAACATGGGTGAAACCAACGGGGAGTTCCAAACGGATCAGCTGATTGATGAGGTCACTGAAATGATTGAACAGACATTTGAAACAGAGATAGACAGAGAAGGGTTTAATTACAACAGGTTTGTAATGCATTTCAGATATTTTCTGAAGCGAATTATAGAAAAAAAACAGTTCATAGATGATAATGGAGCTTTATTTGAAACACTGAAAGCTGAAAAGCCGGAGATCTACCATTGTGCCGTACGAATCAGTGACAAAGTGGCTGACCGGCTGCATGCAGAGATAACTCAGGATGAGATACTTTATCTGATGATACACATTAATCGGATTATAAAAAATAATACAATCAATTAAGGAGATAAGATGGGATTATTTGAAAAAATAGGACAGAAATTCAGCAGCAGAAAAATTGTTTATATGCCGATTACCGGTAAAGTAATTACTCTAAGCGAAATTAAGGACGGTGTATTTTCAGAAGGCATTCTTGGAAAAGGAGTTGGTATTATACCTGAGGAAGGTATCGTATACGCCCCATTTGACGGAGAGGTTATATTAATTGCAGACACAAAGCATGCCATTGGTTTAAAAAGTACACAGGGTGTTGAACTCATCATACATGTGGGAATGGACACAGTGGAAATGAACGGGAAAGGATTTAGTCAACAGGTAAAAGTTGGAGATTCAATAAAATGCGGGCAGCAGATTATGACCTTTTCTTTAGAGGAAATAAGAAAAAGCGGTTACGCGACTACTACAGCGGTGATTGTTACTAATTCAGATAAATTTAAAACAATTGAAGTTCTTTTAGAAGGTGATCAGGAAAAACAGAAAGAACTGCTTACTCTTTCTTAAACGATCAGCCCGGTTCCGAATCAATGGAACCGGGCTGTTTCTTTTTGGATTATTTTAAAGATTATAAACTGGTAGTCCGTTCTTCCGTCTTAACCGCTTTTTCATTAACCCTGGTCAGTTTTACCAGCTCATACCACAGAACCGATGCTGCTGCCAGCCCTAGTGCAGTTAACATCTGCAAAGCAGAGAGGGGAGCCAGCTTCAAAAGTCCTGCGAAAGGCGAATAGAGGATGACAGCAAGAAGAATAACCGTACCTGCGTTGACAGCCCACATAACCTTATCATTCAGAAGCTGTCTGATGGAACAAAAGATGTTGTCATGGTCGGAACTGTTGACCCACACAAGGAATAAATTTGCCAGCACGATTATGGAAAGCCCCATGGAACGGGCAGCAGGTGCATGGGTGGGGTTGTTTTTTACAGTGAAGTAATATGCTCCAAAGGAAGCTGCAAATACAAACAGACCCTGGAGAATACTTTTTGAAAGCAGTTTTCCAGTCAGCAGCTTTTCATTTGGATTGCGGGGATTGCGTTTCATAATATTTGTTTCGGCTGGCTGACGCTCCAGTACAATGGAACAGGTGGGGTCAATCAGCACTTCCAAAAGCACCACATGAAGAGGCAGGAGTAAAAGAGAAGCAGGGGCAATGCCAAGGAATGGACCGAGCAGGGAGGAGAAAGCGATGGGAATATGGATTGTAAACACGTAACCCACAGCTTTTCGGATATTATCATAGATGCGGCGTCCGTCCCTGATGGTTTCCACGATGGTGGTAAAGTTATCATCCATTAAGATAAGGTCGGCGGCCTCTCTGGACACCTCACTGCCTCGTTTGCCCATAGCAATCCCAATGTCGGCATATTTAAGGGCGGGAGCATCATTGACGCCGTCTCCGGTCATAGCCACAATATCGCCATTTTCCTTAAATGCTTTTACAATCCGCATCTTGTGCTCCGGAATAACCCGGGAGAAGATGGAAACGTTTTTAACGGCCTCCTGCAACTGGGAATCGGACATGGCTTCCAGCATTTCTCCAGTAATAATACGGTCGCTGCCGGGAATACCGATTTTCCTTGCAATTGCGGAAGCAGTAATGCCGTTGTCACCCGTAATCATGACGACACGGATTCCAGCTTCCCTGCATACGGCTATATCATTTTTCACACTTTCCCGGGGAGGGTCTGCCAGACCCACCAGTCCCAGAAATGTCAGGCGGCAGTCTGTAATAGAGACAGGAATCCCTTCGTCATTCTCAGGGGTTGCGGTTGCAATTCCGATTACCCGTAACCCTTCCCTGGATAAATCGTTCATTTGTTTTTCAACAATCTCTCGTTCCACATCGGTGAGTTCACAGATTGTCAGGATTCGTTCCGGGCTTCCTTTTGCTGCGATAACCAGCTGTCCGTTCCGGCGCCAGACATGCCCCATCATTTTTAATTCATCGGTAAAGGCATATTCGGTCACAAATTCATTATGGAACAGACTTTCTTTTGATATACCATGCTCTTCACAATAGGCGAGCATGGCTTTTTCCATAGGATCATAGGTTTCTGTTTCACAGCCCAGTCCCATTGTTTCTATCAGTTTTTGTTCCTGTTCGTTTCCAGTCCACACTTTTTGAACTGTCATCTGATTCATGGTAATCGTGCCGGTTTTATCCACACACAGGACTGATACGGCACCAAGTGTCTCTACACTTGGCAATTTGCGCACCAGTGAATTCTTCTTAGCCAGTCTCCAGGCTCCCATAGAAAGAAAGACGGTGAGGATGACTGGAAACTCCTCCGGAATCATAGCCATGGCAAGAGTCACCCCGGAAAGGATACTTTCAATAAGCCTGTCACTAAATCTGTGATCAGGGATATTAAACCAGGTAAAGATCCCTACCAGCAGGAATAGAACACCTGCTAACACAGCACAGGTCTTCACCAGCTTTCCGGTCTGCTTTTGCAGAGGGGTATCTTCCTGTGGTGTGATGGCAACCCCTACGCCGATTTTGCCATATTCAGACTGTGCTCCAATCTTATCCACTTTTATGGCGCCCGTTCCCTGCATAACCAGTGTTCCGGCATAGCAGTAGTCCCTTCGCCAATAGTCATCTGCAGGCACTTCATTTCCAGCAGGTATCTTAAAGACTCTTAAAGACTCGCCGGTCAGAGAGGATTCATCAATACATAAATCGGCACAGCGAATCACCTCACCGTCTGCCGGAATCTTCACACCTTCGTGAATCATCATTAAATCACCAGGCACAAGATCTGCACTGGCAATGAGTTTTTCAACTCCATCCCGTATTACCGGAATAGTCGGTGCAGAAAGGTCTTTTAAAGCGTTTAAGGTTTTATCTGTTTTCCATTCCTGAATTACATCAATGCTGATTATGCCAATTACAAAAATAAGCATAATAGCACCATCTCTGGGTTCTCCCAGAATAAAATAGATGACAGCCGCAATGATAAGTAAAAGGAACATGGGTTCGCAGATAATGTGAAAAACCTTTTTAAAAAAGCTTTCCTTCTTCTGCGCTATCAGTTCATTTTTACCATACTGATGCTGTCTTAGTCTGGCCTCCTCGCTGGTTAGGCCATTGTAATTTGGGGTGTCTGTCATAAAAAAAATCCTCCATCTCTCGCCAATGCGGCGGTGTCATGATTTCTCCTATGGCACTCCATTTGAGTTCGTTGTTCCGTAAATGCATATAAAAAAAACACACCGGCGGAACATACTACTGTCCCGCAGATGTGCATAAATTGCAATCCGCTGCCGTTCGTTGGACGGCCCAGCCCCACGCCCATTCGGGCATCGCCTGCTCAGTTTGTACTGTTGATCTCGAATTCCATTGGAATATAATGCAGTGCAAAGAGATTTATATATTATATGAAGAGGGATAGAAAATGTCAACCGTTTTTTAATCTGCTATAAAAAGAATGTATAATCTAATTTAATTTAATTAAATTACCGTAATGAATACGGAAAATAACCTGGTTGAGTTTCATTATCACGATGCTATAATGAAATTACCGAAAGGAGGTATTATCTTGATTGACAGAAGGCAGCAGCTTTTGTTCTCAAAACTTACCTGCAATCAATATATCACGGCAGCAGCACTTGCAAAACAGTTGGGACTCAGTGAGAAAACTGTCAGGACAAGAGTAAAGGAATTAGATCACGAGCTTTTGCCATGGGGAGCCCATATCTTATCCAAACAGGGATATGGATATTGCATTTCAATAACCAATTCAGCGTTGTACCAGGAACTAATTAATTCTTTATTATCGGACAAAAGCACTTTGCCTGAATCTTCGCAGGAACGGATTTTGTATCTCCTTTCGTGTCTGCTTAACAGCAGGGACTATGTAAAACTGGATGATTTAAGTGCCTTTTTATTTGTATCAAGAAATGTACTGACAGGAGACTTAAAAAAGGCAGAGGACATGCTTTTGAAATACGGCGTCAGACTGGTACGCAAACCTCATTATGGCATAAGAGCGGAGGGGGCTGAATTTGACAAGAGACTGTGTATTTCCAATTATCTGATGAAACCGGATTTTATTTTACATGGGCACCGACGCAGAAGTAAGGACGAAATGAAGACCATCGCAGACACACTTCTTACCTGCATCAGAGACCATAACATCAGATTGTCGGAGGTTCTGTTTCAAAATCTGATTATTCATATATACATCGCAGCAAAGCGGATGAGGGCTGGGCTATATATGACTGCAGAGGAGGCGGATTTTTTTCAGCCAGGTCTTGGCGAGAAAGAAATGGTTATTGCAGAAGATCTTGGGAAAGGGCTGGAGGCCAGTCTGGGGATTGCTTTTTCAGAGCCTGAAATAAAATATCTGGCAATTCATCTGGCTGGAAAAAGAAGTATTGGAGGAGAAGACGGTGAAAGGCTGAAACCTGAAATTCCCAGGCGGCTTATGGATCTGATAACAGAAATGCTTCAATCAGTGTATGACAGTTTTAAAATAGATTTCAGACGAAACCAGGAGTTAATTCTATCGCTGTCTCAGCACATGGTACCTTTGGACATCAGAATCCGGTACGATATGGGAATTGACAATCCTCTGCTGGAAGAAACAAAAAAGAATTATTTCCTGGCCTATGCCATTTCCAGTCAGGCATGCATTGTTCTTAACGAACATTACCACAAGAGCCTGTCAGAGGATGAAGTGGGCTTTATAGCGCTTCTTTTCGCACTTACACTTGAGCAGGAAAAAGGAAATAACGGAAAGAAAAATATTCTGATTGTATGTGCATCAGGTAAGGGCAGTGCCCAGCTGTTAACCTATCGCTATAAAGAGGAGTTCGGCAATTATTTAAATCAGGTTTATACCTGCAATACACATGAACTGGATCATTTCGATTTAAGCAAAGTGGATTATATCTTCACCACGGTTCCTCTGGAGATTTCTGTTCCGGTTCCGGTTATTTCAGTAAAAGATTTTCTTGGAGACAGAGAAATCCTGTCGGTCAGAAAAATCCTGTTTATGGGGAATAAAAGTTTTCTCTATGAATTTTACGACAGGCGTCTGTTTTTTACAGATGTCCAGGGGGGAAGCAAAGAAGAAATAATTAGAGAGCTATGCAGACGGATCCGTACTGTAAGACAATTACCTGAAGGATTTTATGAAGCTGTTTTGAAACGGGAAAAGCTGGCTCAGACGGATTTTGGAAATCTTACGGCGCTTCCGCATCCATATATGACAATGACTGAAGAGAGTTTTGTTTGTGTGGGTGTTTTACGAAAACCCATTCTTTGGAACACAAACCAGGTGCAGGCAGTTTTTCTTGTGTCCATTGGTGAAGAGGAACAGGAACAGCTTCAGGCTTTTTACCAGCTTACCATGAATCTTCTGCTGAATCAGAGGAGCGTGTTAAAGCTTATTAAGGAATCGACTTTTGATACGCTGATGGGGCTTTTAATGGATGACAAAAATATCAGACAGTGATACGGGGGAGAATAAAAATGGACATAAAAATTGAAACAATTATGATGGAGCTGGTTGTAAACGGTGGAAATGCCAGGAGCTGTGCAATGCAGGCAATTGCTGCTGCGAGAGAAGGGAAGCCTGATCTGGCCAGGCAGCTTATGAAGGAAGCTGATGAGTCCATTGAGAAGGCCCATGAGTTTCAGACCGGAATATTACAGGCAGAAGCTTCCGGAGAACATCTTGATATGAGCCTTATCATGGTTCATGCACAGGATCATTTAATGAATGCCATGACGGTGAGGGATCTTGCAAAGGAATTTGTAAAGCTTTATCAAACAGAGCAATCTGCAGCCGTTATAGAGTAACTGTCAATAAGTGGAAAGGAGAGATCATATGATACACATTACGTTGATTTGTGCGGCTGGAATGTCCACCTCCATGCTGACGCAAAGAATGCTAAAAGCGGCTGAAAGTAAGAATCTGGAGGTTGAGATTGTGGCAATGCCTGAATCGAAATTCCGGAAATATAAGGGAGAGACGGAAGTTCTTCTTCTGGGGCCTCAGGTGCGTTATCTTTTTGAGGAAATCAAGGCCGAATTCCAGCCAAAGGGGATGAAAGTAGCAGTTATTGATATGAGAGATTATGGAATGATGAATGGGGAAAAAGTGTTGGAGGATGCATGTAAACTATTGGGGTAGAACCTGTACAGCAGATAAAGGGTATGTTAAAAAGGAGAGGGATATATGAATAACTTAACGGGATTAATTGAAAAATATTTCGTTCCAATGGCTGGGAAGCTTTCAAAGAACAAATTTTTAAAAGCAATTTCCAATGGATTTTCAGTACTTTTGCCAATTACAATGATAGGTGCAATCTTTACACTTCTTTCTAATCTGCAGATTGCGCCTTACCAGAGCCTTGTCAAAGCCGTTCACTTAAAAGAAATATTTGGATTTGCACCTAAGGTGACAACGGATATGCTGGCAGTATACGCAGTTTTTCTCATTGGAAAAGCGTTGGCGGAGCAATATGATTTTGATGATAATGTCTCCACGATAGTGGGAGCGCTGAGCTTGTTTTCTTTCCTGGTTTTAATTCCTCTGGGCGTTTCGGGAAAAGCGGAGAAAAGTCAGGAAATCGTCTCGATTGCCGGAGCAATGCCTACCACCTATCTGGGAGCTGCCGGTTTATTTACAGCTATGATTGTGGGACTTCTTGTACCATTTATCTATCAGATATTTATTAAACGCAATATAGTCTTAAAGATGCCGGAGCAGGTTCCGCCTACAATTGCAAAATCCTTCAGTGCTTTAATTCCTGCATTCAGCATTGCATTTTTCTTTGGACTGATTCGGTTTTTATTTTCCTTAACGCCTTTTGGAGATGCAAATAGTTTCGTATATACAATGCTGAAGGCACCGCTGGCCAATCTTGGAGCCAGCCCCGCAACCTTTATTCTGTTCATACTGGTCTGTTCCCTCATGTGGTTTTTCGGTCTTCATGGCGGAATGATTGTAATGCCTTTTATCAATGTTTTATATACGGCAGCAGGGCTTGAGAATCTGGAAGCATATGCAAACGGCGTGGCAGGCCCCAATTTAATTACCAATTCATCGTGGATCATTTTCGCCTCTCTTGGAGGTGCAGGCGGAACTCTTGGACTCTGTATTCTTATGGCTTTTATGGCAAAAAGCTCGAGGTATAAAACCCTTGGAAAACTGGCACTTCCCGCAGGGGCCTGCGGAATCAATGAGCCTATTACATTTGGTCTGCCAATGGTATTAAATACCATTATGATCATTCCGCTGATCATTACCCCCATTATCACGTTTCTTATTTCTTATTTCATGATTAAGATTGGAATCATTCCTCCGCTTAATGGTACAACCATTCCTCTTGGCACTCCGGTGGTGTTTGCCGGACTTGTCGCAGGAGGCTGGAAAACAGCAGTTTTACAGATTGTATTAATCGCAATTCAGACTTTGATCTATCTTCCGTTTTTTAAAGTTCTTGATAAACAGGCCGAGTTGGAAGAGAATCTGCCGAAAGAGCTTTAAACAATGAGGAAAGGAGAGACGACGTGGATAAGAAACCCAATATAGTATTATTTGTAGCAGATCAGATGCGCAGCGATTCCCTGGGGCACCTGGGGAATCCTGCATCAATTACTCCCAACCTTGACAAGCTCACAAAGGAGGGGGTCTCATTTCAGAATGCGTATTGCCAGAATCCTGTATGTGTTCCTTCCAGATGCAGTTTTCTTACCGGTTTATATCCACACACAAACGGACACCGCACCATGCATTTTCTTCAGAATCCGGATGAACCAAACATATTAAAGGTTATGAAGCAGGCTGGCTATGAGGTGATCTGGGTTGGAAGAAACGACGTAATACCAGGAAACCTTACCAAGGAAGAATATTGCAGTGAATATTACAATGGTGTGGACCTGAAGGATACAAAAGGGGAGATTAATGTCTTTGGCGTCAAGAAAAAAGGCGGAGTTCCAGCAGTCACACCGGAAGAAGACGATAATTATTATTCTTTCTATACAGGAAAGCTGGATAAAGAAGAAGCGCAGGAGAGTTTTGACTGGAACTGTATGAAAAGTGCACTGGATTATCTGGAAAGAAGAAGTAAGGAGTCAGATTCCCCGCCATTCTTTCTGTATGTGACGCTGACCTTTCCCCATCCACCTTACGGGTGTGAGGAACCATGGTATTCCAGTATTGACAGAAAGAAGCTGTCGCCAAGAAGACCTGGTGTGGGAACTTTAAAAGATAAACCGTCTATGCTATATGGGATTAATTCCAGACAGAACTTAAACGGATGGTCTGAGGATCGTTTTGATGAGCTGAGAGCCACTTACCTGGCCATGGTCTCACGATTTGATTATCAGTATGGTTTAATTTCGGATAAACTAAAGGAAACAGGGGTATATGATGATACCAATATCATCGTATTCAGTGATCACGGCGATTACACCGGGGATTACACAATCACAGAAAAAGTACAGAACTGTTTTGAGAACCCCATCAGCAATGTTCCTCTTTTAATAAAGCCCTCCCGTGAACATGAATGCAGCCCCCGTATAACCCAGGCTCTTGCAGAACTGGTGGATATTCCCGAAACGGTTGCAGATATGGCTGGTATCAGTCTGCCGTATAAGCAGTTTGGAAAATCACTTCTGGGTGCGGTAAGCGGAATGGAGTTTCATAAGGATGCAGTATTCTGCGAAGGAGGCAGGCTTCATGGGGAGGAGCACTGCATGGAAAAGGGACACGGCCCATTATCACCATACTGGCCCAGACTTGATACTCAGTGCAGTGAAGGGCCAGAGCATACAAAGGCAGTTATGATAAGGATGGGGAATTTAAAATATGTCAGGCGTTTGTATGAGACAGATGAATTGTACGATCTTGAAAAAGATCCCATGGAGTTAAATAATATGATCAATGATGAGAATTATAAGAATGAAATCCTGACAATGAAAGAGCGTTTGCTTACTTTCTTTCTGGAAACAGGGGACTATGTTCCCAACCGAAAAGATATTCGTTAAATCATGAGGGGAATGAAATAAACCATTCCCCTCATGATCTTTTATAAGCCTAAAATCCAGATTTCCCCGTCCATGACTATGCCTCACGAAAAATTTCTTCAATCAGCAATTCAATAAATAAGTAAAAAGTCGGAGCATCATCCAATACCGATTCACTGTAAAGTCTTGTAATACATGGAAGTACAATCTTAATATCTGCATATCTGGAAATCGGTGCATTCTCAGTCATGGTAATCAGTATGATCTTTGCTCCTCTTTTACGGCACTCTGTAACAATGTCATGGTAGGTTTTACCGCCGCTTATGGAAAAGATGATTACGGTATCTTCCTGGTTCATGATTTCACTCAAGGCTTCCATGGAACTTAAATCGCTGACAGCGTGAGCATTAATGCGGCATCTGTTCAGACGAAACTCCAGTTGCTGTGCTGAAAAAAAAGAATGATATTTACCAAGTATCATTATTTTTTTTGAGTTAAGGATTATATGAGCTGCCTCTTTTAACTGAACTGAGTCAAATGAATTTTTTAATAAATTAAAACAGCACATATATTTTTCGAAGGCAGAGGTTCCGTTCTGCGGGTCTGCTGTCATGGAGTTTTTTGCTGAAGAATGGGGAGAATTCATATAACGATTCATTTCATATTTGAATTCTGAATAACCGCTGAAGCCCAGTTTTTTGCAAAGCCGTACAACATTGCTCCTGGAGGTATTACAACGTTCCGCTACTCCCTCTGCTGAATAACGGATCACATCAATGGGGTATTTTATCATATAATCGGCTACTATTCGCTCTCCCATAGTAAAGATTGCCATATTGTTAGTTATATTTTCTATTATATTCATGCTAAATCTCCTTTGCTGTCAATCATAGCAAAAAATAATATAAATGTCCAATGAACAATTGACCAAAAACAGTTGACCTAATTGACCATGAGCTGTATAATAATGACAGCATCAATATAGTCCCTTGATAAATACAATAGGAGGAGCGAGGATATGAGCAAAAATTATGAACAGATGGCAGAACAGATTATTAGCTGTTCTGGGGGTGGGAGCAATTTTATTACAGTTACAAATTGTGCAACAAGAGTGAGGGTTACTTACAAGGATATGGATGCGGTACGTGTAGATGAACTAAAAAAAATTGATGGGGTCCTTGCTGTAGTTGTTAAGGATGCTGTTCAGATCGTTGTGGGACCGGGGGCCTGCGTTGAAATCGCATCAATTATTCAGGAAAAGTTAAATGTACCGGAGGATAAGGAATTAGCAGCCCAGTATGCCACGGGAGACACGGCTGTAATAAAAAAGAAAAAAATTAATGTTTTCAGAATTTTTTCGGATATTTTCGTGCCTTTATTACCGGCGATGATAGCAGGGGGTGTATTGCAGGGATTAAATAATGTGCTGAAAAATTTAGCCGCATCTAAAGCAGCAGGTGCCGGTATTGCAGCAATTGGAGATTTATCCCCAGCACAGGTGTGGATGCAAAATTATCATTTGTTAAGTCTGAGTAATTTAATCGGAGTTATTTATGGTGCAGCCTTTGGTTTTCTTGCAATATATGTAGGATACAATGCAGCAAAACAGTTTAAGGTGGAACCTGTATTAGGTGCTTTATTGGGCTGCATTACTCTGCAGGGAGGCCTCACCAGCTTAGGCTCAGCAGCAGGACAGGGCGGACTGATTGGTGTGATTCTTGGTGTCTGGGTTATGTCCTATGTTCAGAAAGCAGTGAGAAAAATTGTGCCAAATGCAATCGATGTAGTGATAACTCCGGTATTTACCATGCTTATTATAACTGTTCTTATGGTTAAATTATTTATGCCTGCATGTGGTGTTCTGTCAACAGCCATTGTAAATGGATTAATGTGGCTGCTTAATACCACAGGACCAGTAGGTGGTTTTGTCTTATCCGCATTTTCTCCTTTGTTAATTTCAACTGGTCTCCATCAGGGACTGACAGCAGTTCATATGGAAATGCTCAACAGCCTTGGCAAGGCACCGCTTCTTGCTGTGCAGGTAATGAGTAATGCAGGGATGGTAGGGGCTTCCTGCGCTATCTTTCTTATGACAAAGCAAAAGGCGGTAAAAGATGCATGCAAAGGTGCAATCCCAACCAGTTTTCTTTGTGTGGGAGAGCCGGTTATTTATGGGGTATGTCTCCCTTCCGGATTCGGCTTTATCACAGGATCTATCGGAGCGGGTGTAGGCGGTTTCTTTATCAGGCTTTTTGATGTTTCATTCAGTTCCATGGGTATGGCAGGAATGTCGGCTATTCCGCTGGTTGGAGATGGCCGATATCTATATTATATCATCAGCTATTTTATTGGTGCTGCTGCTGCATTTTTACTGACCCTGGCTGTCGGGAAAGCAAGGCATTATGAATAGCATTAGAGTATTACAATAAATAAGAAAGCAAGAGGTTATTGGAATATGAGAGCGATTATGGTATTGTTCGATACCCTTAGCAGAAGATTTTTATCAACCTATGGGTCTGACTGGACAATCACACCCAACTTTAAGAGACTGGAGGATAAATGTGCTGTTTTTGATAATTTTTACGCAGGCAGCCTTCCCTGCATGCCCGCCAGACGTGAACTCCATACGGGCAGATATAACTTTCTGCATCGCGGGTGGGGGCCTTTAGAACCATTTGACCGTTCTGTCATGGAAGATTTGAAGCATGTCGGAGTTTATACTCATCTGGTGACGGATCATTCTCATTATTTTGAAGACGGTGGTGGGACTTATCATAACAGGTACGATACCTGGGAGGGGTTTCGAGGACAGGAAGGAGACCGTTGGGTGCCTCAGATATGTTCCAATCCATTATTAAATAAAAATCAATTGAATAAACAGGGCGTATCGGCTCTTCAGCACTATGCAAACCGGAGCAGGATTACATGTGAGCAGGAGATGCCCAGTGTAAGGACTATCAATTCCGGGCTGGAATTTCTTGATTATTATAAACAGGAAGATAACTGGTTTTTGCAGATCGAGTGTTTTGATCCCCACGAACCATTTTATGTACCGGATCAATACCGTGAAATGTATCAATGCTGTACTTCGGATCAGGCATTTAACTGGCCGCCGTACAGTCCGGTAAATGACTCCGTGACTTCAGATCAGTTAAATGAACTGAAAAAGGAATATGCTGCACTTATTACCATGTGTGATCATCACCTGGGACGTATTCTGGATTTCATGGACGAAAATGCCATGTGGGATGATACAATGCTGATCGTAAATACAGATCATGGATTTTTGCTGGGAGAAAGAGGTTTTATGGGTAAAAATTATATGCCAGCTTACGATGAGATTGTACATGTTCCATTCTATATCCATGACCCAAGGTACGGAAACTGTACTGGAAGAAGGAATTCACTGGCTCAGACAATCGATATTGCTCCAACACTTCTGGATTATTTTGAGACCGGAACAGAGAATTATTCCATGGATGGGAAACCACTTAAATCGATAATTGAAAGTGATGCCGTTATTCATGATAACGTACTTTTTGGTATTCATGGCGGGCACGTGAACATCTGTGACGGGAAATATTTACTGATGAAATCTCCGGAAAAAGAAAATCGGCCTCTTGTAAGTTATACGTTAATGCCAGCTAACATGAGGGGATTTTTTGAGGAAGATTTATTGAAACAGGGGACCTTAATACCAGGCAATCGCTTCACAAATGGGATTCCCTGTATGAAGTATCCGGACAAAACCTATGTAGATCCAGTCCGATACGGGGATTTACTATTTGATATAGAAAAAGATCCGATGCAGGAAAAACCTCTAAATGACAAAGCTATCATGAAAGAAATGTGTAGGAAACTAAGAAAAGAAATGGAAAAGACTGAAGCACCGGAAGAAGAATTCATACGAATTGGATTAGTTTAATCAGGAAAGCCAGCTGTAACATGCATGAAATGTTACAGCTGGCTTTCCTGAATTTCATTCTCCGTCTTGACGGGTGATAGAAGTAATGCTTATAATTAATAAATTGAAGGATAGAAGGGATACTGTGTGAATGGGAGATTCAATTAATAAGTGTGATTGTCAGGCGATTAATGAGGAATTGGCAGAAAAAGTGAAATCAGAAATGGAAGACGACGGCTGTTTTTCCCTTCTTTCTGCATTTTTTAAAATAATCAGCGATGATACCAGAATAAAGATTATGTATGCGTTATCAAAAAGTGAATTATGTGTAAATGATCTGGCTGTAATTTTAGATATGACGAAATCTGCAATATCCCATCAATTAAGGCTTCTAAAGGGATCAGGCCAGGTGAAATCCAGAAAAGAGGGTAAATTTGTCTATTATTCGTTAGACGATGAACACGTATTTGAAATTATAGAGAATGCTTTAATCCATGTAAAGCACCAAAAATAGGATACCATACAGCGCCTTTGCTTTTGCATGAGGCGCTGTATTAAAATTTTATGCAATGATCATATTTTTCTCATAAAATTTTGATATGATTGCAGATAAAAAGGGAGGAATCAGGTATGAAGAAGAACAGGACAATCCTAATTGTGGATGACGAAGAAAAAATAGTGGAGGTATTGAAGGCGTATTTAGAGAAAGCAGAATATGAGATCCTTTGTGCCTATGATGGAGCAACGGCTATACAGCTGTTTCGGGAGAATGACGTATCCCTGATGCTATTGGATTTAATGCTGCCGGATATGATGGGAGAAGATGTGTGTCATATGATCCGGCTTCACTCTCGCGTGCCAATTATCATGCTGACAGCAAAAACAGAGGAAAAAGATTTAATTAACGGACTTAAGATGGGGGCAGATGATTATATATTTAAACCGTTCAGTCCAAGAACAGTAGTAGCTAAGGTGGAAGCAGTCCTAAGAAGAGTGGAAAGTGATCAGTTAACTGGAGTGCCTGTGTCATTTCATCAGGGAGAACTGGTCATTGATTTCAAAAATGGAGATGTAAGGGTTCGGGGAGAAGATGCAGGTCTGACACCTACCGAGTATAAGATTCTGATTACCCTGGCAAAAGCCCCTAACCGGATTTTCACAAGAGAACAGCTGATTATGTACGCCCTTGATAATAATTTTGACGGTTATGACAGAAGTATCGATACTTATATAAAAAGCATTCGCACAAAGATAGAGCATGACAGGAAAAAGCCGGTTTATATTCTCACAGTTCACGGGATGGGATACAAGTTTGCCGGAGAAAAACCATGAAAAGAACGTTAAAGAACACACTGATATTATCCTATTCTGTTCTGGCATTGCTGATTGTTTTCGGATTAAGCTTTTTGTTTAATCTGACAGCAGACAACATATTTGAACAGTATGCAAAGAAGCAGCATAAAAACCAGACTCAGCAGATAATTTCACAAATTGACCAGCTTTATCTTCCTGCTTCCGGTACCTATGATTTGGAAGGTCTTAAAATAATCGGATATGCGACGTTGCAGAACGGAATCCTGATTCATGTACAGACAATTAACAAAGAAATCGATTGGGATATAAAAAACCATAGAAGACAGGAATGTAATATGGTACTCAGCCATGCAAAAGATCTGATGCAAAGCAGGTATCCCAATTTTAACGGAAGTTATCTGGAAGAAACCTATCCTCTAACATATGAAGGTGCAAAAACAGGCACTCTGAAAATAGGCTACTATGGGCCCTACTCCCTCAGTGATGATGAGCTGGATTTACTGAAGAGCTTAAACCATTCCCTTGTATTAATCGGCTGTGCAGCTCTTTTTATTGTCATTGTTTTAGGATTTTTAATAGCCCGGTCGGTGTCAGAACCAATAACCAGCGTCATTGATGTGGCTCAGAGAATTGCCGGGGGAGAGTACGGTGCTCTGGTGGAAAAAAAATCTCCGGTGCAGGAAACAAGCAGGATGATTGAATCCATTAATGAAATGTCACTGGCTCTGAAACTGGAAGAAAAACAGAAGAGCCAGATCACTTCCGATGTGGCCCATGAACTCAGAACGCCCTTAGCCAACTTACAAAGTCATATGGAAGCCATGATAGACGGTGTATGGGATCCGACTACGGACCGGCTGGAGAGCTGCCATGGAGAAATTCTGCGTCTGGTGGGGATTGTTGAGCAGTTAAAGGAATTGTACGATTTGGAGAATAGGAATCAGACTCTGGATCAGTCAGAGTTTGAATTTGGGGATTTATGCAGGGCGGTATTTCGGGATTTTGAGATAACTGCAAAAGAAAAAGAGATCAGCCTGATTCGAATTCTTCCAGACAAAGCTCCGGTTTATGGAGATTATTACCGCTTAAAACAATGTATGGTAAATCTTATTTCCAACGCACTGACCTATACCAGCCAGGGTGGAGAAATCACAGTAGAATACCAGAATCGGGGAAGTGAGGTGCGGATTATGGTATCTGACAACGGAATTGGAATACCCGGGGAAGAACTGCCCTATTTATTCGACCGATTTTACCGGGTTGATAAGTCAAGAAGCAAGAAGACGGGGGGAATGGGAATCGGATTGTCCATTACAAAGGCAATTGTTGAAAATCATGGAGGAAGGATTGAGGCAGCAAACCGGTCAGAAAAAGGGGCTGTATTTACAATTATTCTGCCCCGTTAATACTGTGAGAAAAGAGCATCGTCAGCATACCGTTGACGGTGCTTTCCCCATCCCCATAAAATCCCCATATTTATATGATAAATTGAAAAACGAGTCTGCATATCGCCTATGGTGAAAAGGAGAGTGTTAAATATGCGCCAAAATGGCGATAGAAAAAAAAGGAAATACGGAAAACAGAGTAAAGTAAAAAATGGAAACAGGACACTGCCGGTAATACTTGCGGGATGTATCTTTGCTATGGCAGCACTTTCACTGACTTTTGCTTTCTATAGAAAAGAAAAGCAAAAAGAGACAGAAGGTTTGGCTGTTACCCAGGAAAAAGAAATTATCATAGAAACAGAGACAGAAAAGAAGGTTCCTGACGATCTGAAAGTCGATGGGGTCTCTCTTACAGGGCTGAGTAAAAAAGAGGCGAAAGAGAAATTATTGGATCATTATCCATGGAATTTAAAACTGAAGTATAAGGAACAGACAATAGCCTTAAAAAATCCGCGGTCCGGGCTTATTGATCAACAGCTGGAGGAAATTTTTTCGCAGAATGAAGGCGGTGAATATAATCTGGAATTGACGGCTGCGAAAGAGGATGTGGTACTTCAGGTAGAAGATGCCGCCGCTAAGTGGAATAAAAAGCCCCAGAATGCCCAGCTGTCAGGTCGTGACAATAAGAATAACACATGGATCTATTCAGAAGGCGAGAGTGGAATCCAGATTGACGAAGAAAAAACAGTTAACAAGATAATGAAGCTTATTACGGAAAAAAGCTTTCAAGGAGAGGTGGAAGCAGAGATTGAAGTAAAATCTCCAGAATTAACCGTTTCCAAAGCCAAAGAAGCTTACCAGGTAATTGGTACGTTTACCACAGCTGCCACAAGTAATCAAAATAGAAACAATAATATCCAGCTGGCGGTAAATGCATTAGACGGCCTTATTATTTATCCGGGAGAGGAATTTTCCTTTAATAAAACCACTGGAAACCGTACGGTAGAGCGTGGGTATAAACCGGCAGGTGCTTATAGAAACGGCGAATTTGTAGAAGAACCGGGAGGCGGTGTATGCCAGGTATCCTCTACGCTTTACAATGCAATCATAGGTTCAGGATTAACAACAACGGAACGCCACCCTCACAGCTTTGAGCCTTCTTATGTAATTCCTGGAGAAGATGCAATGGTAAGTTATGATGGTTATAGCGGACCGGATCTTCGCTTTATTAATAAAGATACCACTTCCATTGCAATACGGGCTGTTTTTAAAGATAAGAAGATAACCATTTCCATAATCGCAAGGCCGGTTCTGGAAAAAGGAGTTACTGTATCCATGCGCTCTGAGAAGACAAAAGAGTATGATCCGCCAGAGCCAAAATATGAGGAAGACCAGACCCTGCAGTCAGATCAGAATGTGGTAATTACACAAGGAGTTAAGGGAAGTACCTGGAAAACCTATTTAGTTACATCAAAAAGTGGCGGGCAGGCAGAAGAAGTCTATCTTCATACCAGTACTTATAAAGGAAAGCCAGGTCTGGTAAAAAGAAATACAACTGGTGTTGTAATTCCGGCAAAAACAAAGGAGACCATCAAAGAGACGGTCAAAGAGACTGTTACTGAGGAACCACCCGTGCCATCAAAGGAACAGGAAACGGAAGCGGTCGTAAGTCCTTCCATTGAAGAAACGAAAGAGAGCAAAGCCCAGATCCTGGGACCTGGGGTATAATCATACATCGGACAACGGAAAGGATTAAAGATACAGCATGTTGAATATCATAAAAGCACATAAGCAGGCAGTAGTTTTTCTCATTGCAGCTGCATTGTTGGCAGCAGTGTATACCATATTTATACATAATCGGCCCACGGCCAATTCTCCGGCCAACCAGAAAGAAGCAGCATCTGCAGCAGATGAGAGCAGTCCGGTTGTAAAGCTGGAAACAGAAAGTGAACCGGTTTTGCCTGCAACAGAAAGTGAAGCCCAGAAAATCCCCATGCCGGATAATTTAAAAGAGGGTATAGAACACCCATTTGTTGCAAAGTTACAGGAACGGCTGATGGAATTGGGATTTATGGAAAATGATGAACCCACTCTGTTCTATGGGCCTGTAACGGCAGGTGCCATAAAGACCTATCAAAGACAGAATAATCTGGTTCAGGATGGAGTAGCGGGACAGGAGACACTGGCAGCCCTTTTCTCTCAGGAAGCAAAATATTATGCAGTGTCTCTGGGAATCTCAGGAGAAGATGTAAAACGAATTCAAAACAGACTGTATGAGCTGGGTTATCTGACTAAGAAAGAGGAAGTGAATGGAGACTTTAATGAAATAACCCAGAAAGCAGTTATGAAGCTTCAGGAGCTGAATCAGCTGTCAATAGACGGAAAAGTAGGGCGGCAGACAATTAATCTGCTTTACAGCGAAGAGGTAAAACCCGATTATCTGGCGTATGGAGAGAAGAACGAGGTAGTACTTGCAGCTCAGAAGCGTTTAAAAAGCCTTGGTTATTTAACAACTGTGCCTGATGGTAATTATGGGAACGACACGGTAATGGCAGTAAAGCAGTTCCAGTCCAGAAACGATCTGGTTGTAGACGGATTTTTGGGCCCTTCCACAAGAATTGCCCTGGAACAGGGAGAAGCCACCCCCAATGGGATCGTACTGGGAGAACAGGGAGAGAGCGTAAAACGGATTCAGGAGCTTTTAAACAAATACGGATATCTATCTTCTTCCAATGCTACCGGTTACTTTGGAGAGATAACAGAACAGGCAGTGAAGCGGTTTCAGGCGGACAATGGTCTGAAATCAGACGGATCGGTTGGAGTACAGACTCTTTCCATGCTGACAGGAGATAAGGGAGTGAAAGCGGGTACGGGCTCCCGCCCCAGTGCAGGAGAGTCAGGGAATGGCGGGGGAGGCAAAACGGTAAATGGAAATATAAAAGCATTGATTGATGTTGCGGCATCAAAGGTGGGGTCAAAATATGTATGGGGATCAAAAGGACCAAGCTCCTTTGACTGTTCCGGCTTTGTTTACTGGAGTCTGAATCAGGTTGGAGTAAGACAGAGCTATCTTACCTCAAGCGGGTGGAAGAGCATGGGAAAATATAAACGCATATCCAATTATGACGATATAAAGCCAGGTGATATTGTTGTGGAAAAGGGTCATATGGGAATTGCCGCAGAGGGCGGAAAGGTGATTGATGCTTCCTCAGGCAATGGAAAAGTAGTTTACCGGCAGCGTTCTGACTGGTGGAGAAACAACTTTATTGTGGCGTGGAGAATATTCGAATAGGAAAATTATTTATCTTGCTAAATTCATTCTTTTGTATTATACTATGGTCAAATGGATGGTGATTGCATTTGCAAGCTATACCTGTTTATTATGTTATTATGGCATTTTTTGCCCATAATACATGATAAACAGGTTTTTTTTCGCCAAAAACAGGAACTTGAGGATCATTATTACAGTGGACAGGGGTGAGAAGCATGATCATTTACAAGATTTTTAATAACAACGCAGTCGTTATCAGAGATGAAAACGGGGTGGAGAAGGTTGTTATGGGCTGCGGTCTGGCATTTAAAAAGAAGAATGGAGATGAGCTTGATGAAAGCAAAATTGATAAGATCTTTGTTTTGTCTGATCCCTTAATTAACAACCGGTTTCAGGAGCTGGTTGCCAACATTCCCATCGGCTATGTGGAGCTGGGAGAAGAGATGATTGAATATGCTTCAAAGATATTAGAGGCAGACTTAAATGATACCATTCATTTATCTTTAATCGATCACATTTATTCTGCCGTAAAACGGTTCCAGGAAGGAATCACAATAAAAAACGCCATTTTATGGGATATAAAGAAGTTTTACAAGAAAGAATTTGAGATTGGGTTAAAGGCACTTGATATGATAGAAAAACGTTTTTCTATCCGCCTGCCGGAAGATGAAGCCGGATTTATCGCCATTCATTTTGTGGAAGCTGTTACGAAAAAGGGTTCCGAAGAGATTCATCAGGTTGCGGAACTGATCTCAGAGATCACCAATATTGTTTCCTATAATTTTCACTTATTTTTTAAAGAAGACTCATTATATTATTACCGTTTCATCACGCACTTAAAGTTTTTTGCCCAGAGACTTCTGGAGGGAAAAACCTATCTTGATGATGAGCAGGATGATCTGCTGTTAATTATTAAGAAAAAATATGTGAATGCCTATGAGTGCGCGGAAAAGATCTGTGAGTTTCTCAGAAAGAAATATAACTACCAGGTATCCAATGATGAAAAACTGTATTTAACGCTACACATTGAACGAGTTGTTTATAAGACTGTTTTATGACAAGATGGTTACATTAGGTTGGCTAAACTTTCATATTTCAAATAAAAAGAAAAATGGAGGATTTAACAATGGGAAAATATGACCTGTTGGCAAAAGACATTATTAAAAAAGTCGGTGGCAAGGATAACATTTTAAGTCTTGTACACTGCGTAACCCGTCTTCGCTTTCAATTAAAAGATGAAAGCCTTGCAGATGATGAAGCGCTGAAACAGACAGAAGGGATCATAACAGTGATGCGCAGCTCCGGTCAGTATCAGGTTGTCATCGGAAACCATGTTCCACAGGTATTTGCAGATGTATGTAAGATTGCAAATATTTCATCAGAGAAAGAGACGGAAAAAAAGAAGATGAGTTTCAGGGAAAAATCACTGGATCTGATCTCCGGGATTATGATGCCTGCTATCGGTATCCTTTGTGCCTGCGGTATGTTAAAAGGATTTAACTCCATTCTATCCTACCTGGGACTTTATTCCAATGAAGACGGTATTTATATACTGCTTAACGCAATCGGAGATTCCATCTTTTATTTCTTCCCGGTTGTTATCGGATACAACACTGCAAAGAAAATAGAGATGAATCCGTTCCTGGGTCTGATTATAGGAGCTGCTTTGTGTTATCCAACCATTAACGGAGTGGATGTGCCTCTGTTTGGACATGTGTTTAATGCAACTTATACGTCCACATTACTTCCTGTAATATTAATCGTAGCTGTAGCAAAGCCACTGGAGAAATTTTTCAACCGGATAATCCCTGATATGGTGAAAACCTTCATCACACCAATGCTTGTGCTGTTAATATCAGTTCCTCTTGGCTATGTGGTAATCGGACCTCTTGCCAACATGCTGTCCAATGGCATTTCCCAGGCGGTATTATCTGTATATAAACTAAGCCCGATAGCTGCCGGATTTTTAGTAGGCGGATTCTGGCAGGTAATGATTGTATTTGGTGTTCATATTGTACTGGTTGTGCTTTGTATTACAAATATTATTTCAGGAACTCCGGATCCGATCCTGGCATTTACCACCTTTGTTACCTTTACAACCACCGGTATGGTTTTTGCCATGTGGCTGAAAACAAAGGATAAGAACTTAAAGCAGATCGCTCTTCCTGCATGGATTTCAGGCTTTTTCGGAGTAACGGAGCCGGCTATATACGGAATTTTACTTCCCAGAATGAAACATTTCGTTATTTCCTGCCTCTGCGGAGCTGTGGCTGGTGCAGCAACAGCAGCTTTAGGATTAAAATATCACACAATGGCAGGTATGGGACTGTTTGAAATTCCGGCACTTCTTGATCCGGCTCAGCCGGGAGTGAGTCTGGTGAGAGCAGTAATTGCTGCAGCGATATCACTGGTTATTGGTTTTGTTGTTACTTTCGTGACCTTTAAAGATGAAGAACCTTCTCAGGCGAAAAGGGAGGAAAGTGATTCTGAAAAATGTAAAAAAGAAGTGATTGCATCCCCGTTAACCGGTAAAGTCAAACCCCTCAGTCAGATTGAAGATGCGGCATTTTCCAATGAAACTCTGGGAAAAGGAGTTGCAGTTACACCTGCAGAAGGAAAAGTGACGGCTCCGTTTAACGGCACAGTTATGATGCTGTTTCCGACAAAGCATGCCATAGGACTTATGTCTGATCAGGGCTGTGAAGTAATCATCCACATCGGAATGGATACGGTTCGTTTAGATGGAAAACATTTTGATGCCCATGTGAAAGAGGGCGACAAGGTGAAAAAGGGAGATCTTCTGATTACCTTTGATAAAGATGCAATTGAAAAAGAAGGATATTCTCTTGACACCCCGGTTATCGTGACAAATACAAATGATTATATGGATATTATTGCAGTGATGGAAGGTGGTTCAACCGTCCGCCGCGGTGATGATTTAATTGCCATATTATAACAGACAGGAGGAATGAAATTGTTTCCAGATAATTTTTTATGGGGCGGTGCTGTTGCAGCCAACCAGTGTGAGGGAGCCTGGGAGGCTGATGGAAAAAAAGAGAGCATCTGTGATCATTTGACGGCAGGGTCCCTTAATAAGAACAGGGTTTTTACTTCTGAAATTCGTAAGGAGGAACGTTATCCCAGCCATACCGCAGTTGATTTCTACCACCACTACAAAGAAGATATTGCATTATTTGCAGAAATGGGATTCAAGGTATTCCGGCTGTCTATCGCCTGGAGCAGAATTTTCCCAAATGGAGATGATGAAATTCCCAATGAGGAAGGCTTGCAATTCTATGACCGGGTTTTTGATGAGTGCCGAAGGTACGGTATTGAACCAATGGTGACACTGAGCCATTTTGAGATACCGTACCATCTGGTGAAAGCATACAAAGGATTCACGGATCGGAGAGTGATCGGTTTTTTTGAACGCTATGTAAGGTGCGTAATGGAACGGTATAAGGATAAAGTGAAATATTGGCTGACCTTTAATGAAATCAATTTTGCCACCATGCCTATGGGAAATCTTGAGGTACTTGGCATTATTAACCGGGAAGATGATGAGGTGTCAAATCCCTTAGATGATAAAAATCTTCGCTTTCAGGCACTCCATCACGTATTTCTTGCCAGTGCAAGAACGGTGGCGGCAGCCAGAGAAATAAACCCGGAATTTAAAGTGGGCTGTATGATTGCTCATATCACCATGTATCCGTTGACTTCCAGACCGGAGGATATGCTTCTTCTACAGGAACTTGACCATTTAATTAATGACTTCTGTGCAGACGTTCAGGTAAAGGGGAGCTATCCCGGATATGCACTGCGCTATCTGGAAGAGAATCAGATTCAGCTGGCTGTTGAGCCGGAGGATGAGGCTGTATTACGAAATGGCTGTGTTGACTTTTATTCATTCTCCTATTATATGAGCAACTGCGTTACTACAGAGGAAGGCCATACCACCACTCTTGGAAATCTGTTGGGAGGAGTGAAAAATCCCTACCTGGAAACAAGTCAGTGGGGGTGGCAGATTGATCCCAAAGGTCTTAGGTATACGCTCAATAAGATTCAGGACCGTTACGGGATTCCTATTTTCATTGTTGAAAACGGACTTGGTGCGGTTGATGAGCCGGGTGAAAACGGATTGGTTCGTGATGATTACAGAATTAATTATTTAAGACAGCACATAGCTGAAATGCAACGTGCCATTAACAGTAAGGTAAATCTTATGGGATATACCGTCTGGTCAGCTCTTGATATCGTAAGCTCCGGTACTGGGGAAATGAAAAAGCGGTATGGCTTTATCTATGTGGATAAGGATGACCAGGGAAATGGAACAATGAAGCGGGTCAGAAAAAAATCATTCTACTGGTACAAAAAAGTGATTGAAACCAATGGGGGAGATTTAACTGATATAGAACTATAAGAACAGGGACATGCCGGGGGTGTTTTTCTACCGGTATGTCCCTGTTTTGTAATAAAATGCCAGATAATAAATTAAAGCTACTATTGACAGGAGCTGAAGCGGAGAGTAATATCTATTTAGAAAAATATCTAAATAGATAGGAGGATCATATTGGGCTTTCCAGATACGTTTAAGGCTCTCTCAGATCCGGCCAGGCGGGAGATTCTAATGATGTTAAGAAGCGGTCGTTTATCTGCGGGACAGATTGCAGAAAAATTTGATATGACAAATGCCACCATCTCATACCACCTCACTCAGTTAAAAAAGGCGGATCTGGTATTTGAATCAAAGCACAAAAATTTTGTTTATTATGAACTGAATACATCTGTTTTTGAGGAGCTTATGCTTTGGCTGTCCCAATTTAAGGGAAAGGATAAGAATGATGAAGAATAAAAGAACAATAATTATAACCTCTGTTTTGTGTTTGCTTCCGGAGATCCTCTCTGTAATACTTTATAAAAGGCTCCCGGAGCAGATTGCGGTACACTGGAACAGCGCAGGTGAAATTAACGGATATCTTCCAAAAGCCATGGCTGCATTTGGAATGCCATTTGTATTTCTGCTGCTCAACTTCTTAGCAAACATTCGTCTGCTCTATGATCCCAAATGGAGGGGACAGTCCAGGGCACTCCGCGTAATTGGCATCTGGATGGTACCTCTTATTTCCCTGGTCATGATACCCGCCACGCTGCTGATGTCACTTGGTGTTAAATTTCCAATCATGTCATTTTCCTTCTATTTAACAGGCGTTGTGCTTATTATAACTGGAAACTACTTACCCAAGAGCAGAAGAAACTACGTAATGGGAGTGAGACTTCCATGGACTTTAGATAATCCGGACAACTGGAATAAAACAAACCGGCTGGCGGGTCATATGATGGTGGCCGGAGGTTTCCTCCTCCTGGTAAGCGGATACCTGCATCTGACTGTTGCTTTCCATGGAGTCTCTGTCATTATTTTGATAGTGGTTTTAATCGTTGTTATACCTTCATTTTATTCCTTTGCCCTATATAAAAAAGAGCAGGATTCAGGTGGTAAAATATAAGCTGCAGAAAAGGATGAAAATTATGTCGTCTTCCCTTATTACCAAGAATGCCCTGGCACAGGCATTAAAGTCTTTGATGATGCATCACTCTTTGAATAAAATATCGGTAAAAATGGTGACCGATGCCTGCGGTGTGACAAGACATACCTTTTATAATCATTTTCATGATGTTTATGAGCTGTTAGACTGGATATTTGAGAATGAAGTAATCGATGAACTGGATGATCACTGCCGTCTGTCCAACTGGAAGGAAGGGCTTATGATTGTACTCAATTATACTCAGGAAAACCGTGTAATCTGCACCAATACCTGCAGATCTATGGGACGTGAGCATTTAGAACTGTTTTTGTATAAGACTTTTACGAGAGCACTGACTGGGGTTATTGAGGATATTTTGAAAGACTTAACCATTGTTGTGGAAGAGAAGATCAAAAAGGAAGTATCGGAATTTTATTCCTATGCAATCACTGGTGAATTTTTAAAATGGATCAATAATGGTATGAAAGAATCAAAAGAAGATGTTGCAGACAGAATTGCCAGAATGCTTGACGGAACCATTCTTTATATGATAAAGAAAACAACAGCCTGACGATCATTTTTTCACACTTATAATAATCTGTGAAAAAATGATACATATAAAAATTTTGTTCATTGAAAGAGAAGGCTGAAATAAGTAAAATCACCTTGTAAATGATAATCAAACGAGCATCACTGATTTATTAGGAAAGGGGATTTTATTATGAACAACTATCAAAGAATCAACTCAAAAGCACCCCACAATATTGAAAAAAGAAATGCCTATTTGTTAGGAGGCGGAATCGGTTCACTGTCCGCAGCTGCATTTCTTTTAAGGGATGCTCATATGCCAGGAAAAAACATTCATATATTGGAACAGCTTGAGGTTTCGGGAGGCTCTATGGACGGGGCAGGTACTGCAGAAACCGGGTATACGGCACGAGGCGGAAGGGAAATTGAAGAACATTTTGAGTGTTTCATGGAACTGTTCAGCTTTATTCCTTCTTTAAACGATAAATCAATCAGCGTTTTAGATGAATTTGTTCAGTTAAATAAAGAGGAGCCCATCCTGTCCCATTGCAGATTAGTGGAAAATCAGGGTCAAAAAGCGGATTTCTCTGATTTGGGCTTATCCACACCGAATGCCATGGAGCTGGCAAAACTCCATATGCTGACGGAAGACGCTCTAGGTGCTACAACCATTGAAGAGTTTTTTAGTGAAAGCTTTTTTGAAACAAAATTCTGGTATTACTGGGCAACCATGTTCGCATTTGAAAAATGGCACAGCGTAACAGAAGTCAAACGCTATATGGAGCGGTTTATGCACCTGATTGGAGGTATGAACCGGCTGGATGGAATACTGCACACAGAGTATAACCAGTTTGATTCTCTCATCCTTCCACTCATCACCTGGCTGAAGGAACAGAATGTTTCTTTTGAATATGGCTGCAAGGTGACTGACATTGATTTTAATATTTCAGGAAACGAAAAAACAGCCACTGCGATTCATCTGACCAAAGCTGGAAAAGAAGAAGTAATTGAAGTAGCAGAAGATGATTTAGTACTGTTTACAAATGGTTCCATGACTGAAAACACCACCAGAGGCGATTTAAACCACCCAGCTGTGCTCAATCGTTCTGAGGAGAAAGGGTGTTTTAGTGTATGGAAAAAGATTGCTGCAAAATCACCGGATTTCGGACACCCTGAAAAATTCTGTGAAGATATTGACAAATCCAAATGGATGTCCTTTACTGTAACATTAAAAGATGATGATACGGTATTTCCTTATCTCTATCAGTTAACCGGGGATAAACCAGGAATGGGAGGTCTGGTTACAATTAAAGATTCCAGCTGGTTTATGAGCTGGGTTGTGCCAAAACATCCCCATTTCATCAATCAGCCGGATGATGTAAAGGTTCTCTGGGCTTATGCACTGAATATGGACGTTCCCGGAGATTATGTAAAGAAGACATTTTCAGAATGTAACGGCCGTGAGATGTTTGAAGAGTTGCTGTATCATATGGGATTAGAAGAGAAAATACCAGAGATACTGTCACATACAGTAAATGTCATACCAAGCATGATGCCTTATATAACCGCCCAGTTTATGCCCAGGGTTGCCGGTGACAGACCGGCGGTAATTCCAGAGGGAAGCAAAAACTTTGGATTCCTGGGGCAGTTTGCAGAAGTTCCCGGTGATTGTGTATTTACTGTGGAATACTCAGTCAGAAGCGCAATGATGGCGGTATATGGCCTGATGGATCTGGGGAAAGCAGTGGATCCGGTCTATCCATCCCAATATGATATCCGGGTTCTGATCAATGCAGCCAAAACATGCCTGGGGGTAGATAAGCTTCCTTTGAAGAATATACCTCTTGGACAGCTGATTATGAATACAGAACTTAGTAAGCTGCTTTAAATATAACAGAATAGTCAGTCAGCCGCATGGCTTCCGTTTTATATTACAGAAGCCATGCGGCTTTTTTCATTCTATCTGAACTCTGTTTACCCGTGATTACGACCCGGTTCAGCCTATTGTCTACCGTACAGACAGAAGTTGGGTGGAATGCTTTGCGGATAGTTAAAAATGTTTTCAGGATCGTATTTCGCCTTCACTTCCGTCAGCCTTTCAAAATTTCTTCCATAATAGGCTTTTGGCCAGTTTCTTATGGACAAGTCAGGAGTATTCACATATACACCTTTTGTAAAGGGTTCCATATCCTTTCGGAAATTCTTCACCCACTGGATACCCCGGTCTGCCCCCTCTGGTGTATTCCAGGTGGAGAAAAAGGAGATGTTTGAAAGTGCTTTGCGGTAGAAATATGCCGTAGCGTCATTTGGAACTTCAGCGACTGCCCCTCCCAATCCGTGGAAAAATACAGAGGCTGAGTAGGTGGGAGGACGGTTGATATAGCGTTCAATGATATTGATTGCTTCATCAGGCAGCAGTTCATATAAAAAGGGTCCCACGCTTTTAAATGGCTCTGGTGAATCTGGCTGAGTGGCTGCTATTTTTGCAGCTGCCTCCACCCAGGGGATCTCTTCAATATACACGTTCTGAGGCGAACCAGTTTCAAGCAGAGGACTTAAAAGAGATCGAAGCTCTGCTGAGGAACCGAGAAAAACTCCCTGCATCATGAGCAGAGTATTCTCTCCCGATGCCATGGTAAGCAGCGGAGTGAGTCTGTTGTCTGAACAGGGGAGTGTGTATTTCTGCCAAATCTTAAGAACTGGTCTTAAGTCGGAAAGCGGCCAGGAGATTTGTGCATATGCAACGGTATCAATCCTGTGGGTGCGGAAACGAAATGAGGTACAGGCTCCGAAATTTCCGCCTCCGCCTCCCCGCAGAGCCCAGAACAGATCCGGATTCTCCTTAGCACTGGCATGAATCAGGCAGCCGTCAGCATTTACTATTTCAGCTTCTAACAGGTTATCAATGATAAGACCCCATGGGCGGGACAGACTGCTTTGCCCGCCGCCCTGTGTAAATCCGGCGATTCCTGTAGTCGGGCAGAGACCCGGCGGTACCACAAGACCCTGCTCGCCAAGCAGGATGGAAAGTTCATAATCCCGAATGCCGGTCTGAACTGTGGCAGTACCACATTTCCTATCTATTTCTGCCTGCTTCATTTCACTGACATCAATGACCAGTCCTTCATTTAAAACGGATAATCCTTCGTAATTATGACGACCAGAGCGCAGCCGTATGGGAATATACCGGCAACGTGCCCACCTGATTGCATTGCTTACATCTTTGGCATTCTGTGCAAAGACGATGATAAGCGGGTATTTATTAAAAAAGGTGTTAAATACCTGACGTGCAGTTTCATACTGAGGATCCTCCGGCAAAACCACTCGTCCAGTCAGTCTGGGAGATTTTTCAAAATACATGTCCATACCTCCTTATAGTTTGTCTGTATTACTCTTTATTATATGAATACAATTCATTGGTTGTCAGCCAGGCTGTATGTACCTGATCTGAGATTGTCATTCCACTTATTTTCAGAACAAATCCAGTATAAGTTGTAAATACAACGTATTTGTGACAATTCCTATGATATGATTTGATTGAAAAAAATTAGAATTGGAGTCCGAGATGATTGATTATAGTCATGTCCTGTTGTTTTCCGGAATCAGTAATCAGGAACTGCTCCCTATGCTGGACTGCCTTGGGAGCTACAAGAAAAACTATAAAAGCGGTGAGATCATTATTCTTACTGAGGATGCTGTAAAAAATCTTGGCATTATTCTTGGCGGTTCTGTAAAGATGATTAAGGAAGATATATGGGGAAATAAAACACTGCTGGCAGTGATGGAAGAGGGGGGACTGTTTGGGGAAATATTTACCTGCAGCCATGCACAGACGGCAACGGTGACCTTTGTTGCCGGGAAGGAAGCTAAGATTTTGTTTCTTCCCTTTGAAAAAATCTGGAACTCCTGTACCACATCCTGTGCCTGCCATCATAAGCTTATGGGAAATTTAATCTCCCTTCTTGCGGATAAGAACGTTCAGCTGATTGAAAAGCTGGAGGTGACCACAAAGAAATCAGTTCGGGAAAAGATAAGCTGCTTTCTTTCCATACAGGCGCAAAAGAATAACAGCAGATATTTTACTGTAAATATGGGGAGAATGGAGCTCTCGGAATTCCTTTGTGTAAACAGAAGTGCGCTGACAAGAGAGCTGAATCTGATGAGGGCAGAAGGGCTGATCGATTATGACAGAAACACATTTAAAATAATAAAAAATCAAAAAAATTAAAATTGATTGTGTTGTGTTGTAATAACAACCGACATAAATCAGGTTCGATGATATTCTTAATGAGCAACAGGGAAATAACACAAATATGAAACGCGCACAAACTCCCAAATGGGGTGTGTATAAATTTACTTTAGGAGGTAAGGAATATGAGCATGTTTTGCTATCAGTGTCAGGAGACAGCAAAGAACACAGGATGTACAGTGAAAGGTGTATGCGGCAAGACAGAAGAGGTTGCCAAGCTGCAGGATCTGCTGATCTATGCAGTAAAAGGAATTTCTGAAGTAGTCGTAAAGACAGGAACAAACGCAGCTGATATCGCCCAAATCAATCATGAGGTGGTAAAGAGCCTTTTTATTACCATTACCAATGCAAACTTCGATGCAGCAGCAATTGAAGCACAGATCTTAAAGGTACTTGGCTTAAGAGATGAGCTGGCATCAAAAAAAGGTTATACAGGCAATAACGATGCAGCAACTTTCCATGTAACAACCAGAGAAGCAATGCTTGATAAGGCAGCTACAGTAGGCGTTCTTTCCACAGAGAATGAGGATGTACGTTCTTTAAGAGAGCTGATTATCTATGGTATTAAAGGTATGGCTGCTTATGTAGAGCACGCAATTAACCTTGGCAAAGAAAACACTGACGTCTATGGATTTATGTACAAAGGTATGGCAGCGACCCTTGACAATACCCTTTCTGCAGATGATCTGGTTGCTTTAACCTTACAGACAGGTGAAGTTGGCGTAACAGCCATGGCTCTTCTTGATGAAGCAAACACTTCCCGTTACGGCAATCCGGAGATCACTTCCGTTAACATCGGTGTAAGAAAGAACCCGGCTATCTTAATTTCCGGTCATGATTTAGCTGATATGGAACAGCTTTTAGAGCAGACTGCAGGAACAGGCGTAGACGTTTATACTCACGGCGAGATGCTTCCAGCTCATTACTATCCAGCATTTAAGAAATATGATCATTTCGCAGGTAACTATGGAAATGCATGGTGGAAACAGTTAGAAGAATTTGAATCCTTCCATGGTCCGGTTCTCTTTACAACCAACTGTATCGTTCCTCCAAGAACTCCTGAAGCAGCAGCTAAAATCTTCACCACAGGCGCTACTGGTTTCCCAGGATGCACACATATTGAAGCAGATGAGAACGGAAAGAAAGATTTCTCAGCTATTATCGAGCTTGCTAAGACACTTCCAAGTCCGGAAGAAATTGAAACTGGTTCCATCGTAGGCGGTTTCGCACATAATCAGGTATTTGCACTGGCTGACCAGGTGGTTGATGCTGTTAAATCCGGCGCTATTAAGAAATTCTTTGTAATGGCAGGCTGCGACGGCAGAGCAAAATCAAGAAACTACTATACAGAGTTTGCAGAGAAGCTTCCAAAGGATACTGTAATCCTTACAGCAGGCTGTGCAAAATATAAATACAATAAGCTGAACTTAGGCGATATCAATGGTATCCCCAGAGTCCTTGATGCAGGTCAGTGTAACGATTCCTATTCTCTTGCAGTGATTGCAATGAAGTTAAAGGAAATCTTTGGTCTTGCTGATATCAATGAGCTTCCGATCGCTTACAACATCGCCTGGTATGAGCAGAAAGCAGTTATCGTGCTTCTTGCACTCCTTCACCTTGGCGTAAAGAACATTCACTTAGGACCGACATTACCAGGATTTTTATCTCCTAATGTTGCAAATGTGCTTGTAGATACCTTCGGTATTGCAGGAATCGGTGAAGTGGATGATGATATCGCATTATTCATGAATGCATAATTAATCTGTTTAAAAGTCCATGGGACCTGTTGCTGATGCAGCAGCCCATGGACTTTTTTAATCAGTTCCGTGCTGACACAAGAACAGATGATTTTCTTTTATAAAATGAGTTCAGGCTCGGAAATATCCAGTTTCAGATCAGCATCCTCCTCAGAGAGCTCTTCATCCTCCATGCCTTTTTCCACGCGGTATATATGAAAACCTGAGCTGCTATTATTAGTGTTTTTTATAATTCGATACCGATATCCAGCCTCTGATTCAGACGTTAAGCCCCCAGTTTTTATTTTCCCTTTTTCATCTACGAGAAACAGGCCTGTTCCATGATCTCCAGAAAATTCAGGAATATAAACCAATTTGTATTTCATCCCTTCCTCTGCGGTGATGGCAAGTCCCTTGTAGTATAACTTTCCGTTAAATATTCCTGAGACTCCCTGCCCTTGTGAATAACCATTCTCTCTCTTTTTTGAGAAATAATATTCATATTCCGTCCCGTCATTTTTTAATATCACTTTTCCCGTAGATTTAGCAGATTTTGATCCGAAATAATAATAACCTTCTTTTAATGGAAAGGCTCCGTCTTTGTTATAGATATAAATTAAACCATCAACAAGTGTTCCTTTGGAATTAAAAAGATACTGCTCGTCTTTAATTGTTACAAGCTGGGCATAGATCAGATCATCATCCCCCCCGGATAATCCGTATTTCCCTTTTGTATCAACGGCTCTTACTTCTGTGATACGGCTGGCATTTGACTGGGAAGCTAAGGTTACAGAGCTTTTTGAGGCAGTGGTTATTTTTCCTTTTTTATTAAAGTAGTACCAGCATTCATCTTCATCCGGGTCTCCATTTAATCCTGGTGGAACGATAGAAAGCCATAGTTCTTTCTGGATAACCCCCACATTCTCTGCCCCACAATAAAGATACTTGCTGGCATCTTCATTATATTTATCTAACAATGCCCTGTCAGTCTGGTCGTCAACCTTTACGTATGCATCACCCGTATCATAAACCCAGCCAGTCATCATTCTGCCTTCGGTATCAAAGCAGTATTCATGATCTCCAATCGTTACTGTTGTATTTCTTCGTATTTTACCATCGCTGCGAAAATGATACCAGTATTCCGCCCCGGTACTTTCCTCGTCAGAGGGAGGCGCTAACCTAAGCCATCCACTGGCTCTTGTTCCGTCTTCAAGGCAATAATAGGTATAATTACTGCTGATTTCATCTGTCAGTTCAGACGCTTCTCCATCTGTATATGTAATCCAGCCGGTCAGCATCTCACCGGTGTCAGAAAAGAAATATTTTTTATCGCTGATCTGCTGCTTACCAGTCATCATTTCTCCATTTCGGTCAAAATAATACCAATATTGATTTTGATCAGAGAAATCATCCCAGCGTTCTGTATTGATCCATGTATTCTTCACCCGAAGACCATCGGAATCCACATAGTATTTTTCATCTCCATGGGAGATCCAGGCAGCAGTGGAAAGCTTTCCGCTTTCACCAAGATAATAATAACCGCTTTCTCCCTTTTTCCATGCGGATTTTATATATTCCCCATTTTCTTCATAATGCCAGCCATTTTCTGTCTCCGTCCAGCCAGCCGCTCTGGATACCATTGATGTATCTAAAAACATAATGGCTGCCGTTAAAATAATGAAAGTATTTATTGCCCGGTATATCTTCAAGTGTTACCTCCCTGGTTATATGATCTGCAATTCGATTTTTAAAATTGCGGACTGTTTATCTCAAAATAATCACCTCCTGTTCTCTGTGTTTTCATTTACAAACATATTACGCCTATATGGTATAGTACATATTCATATTTGTAAAGCACAATTTGTGCTTAAAATATACAAAACAGGCATTAATGATAGATTATTATTAATAAACGGCGTAATTGAATTTAATTATTAATAAAAATAATAAAATTCAATTACGAAACGAAAACTGATTCCATATATTACCAGACCATCAATGTTAACAATAAAAAGTATTTCGCCGAAAACCTTTCATAGAATGGTTATCTAATGGAATTTGTCGAAAAATGCAAAACATTGTAAAAAGTGCACAAAAAATATGATATAAATTTATGGAAATTCACATCTTGAATAATGGCTGGATGTAAAGTAATATTAGTATAAATTAAATTAATTAATTAATTACTTTTACATTTATTCGAGGTGAATTATGAAAGAAATCAGTATGGAGTTAATAGACGGTTCCTCATGGTTGTCGCCAGAGGAAATTGCCAGTGGTGTGGAAGAATATGCCTCTTACCTTGAAGAAGTAAAGTATGGGGAAAAACAGTATGAAGAAAGTCTTGGCTGGCTTGACGTAGAGGAGTGGGCCGGAGAAAAGTGGATCACGTATTACCAGGAATTAGCAGCAGATGTCAGGAAGAATGCAGATGCATTCGTAGTAATTGGTATTGGCGGATCCAATCAGGCAGCACGTGCGGTGGTGGAGGCAATAGGAGAGACAGGCCCGGTTACGATTATATGGGCAGGGAACAGCATTTCCGCAGACAGCATCCGAAGTGTATTGCAGGAATTAAAAGGAAAGAGTGTATACATAAACGTAATTGCAAAAAATTTCGAAACACTGGAACCTGGTATCGGATTCCGTGCTCTGCGCAGTTTCATGAAAAAAGAATATGGTGAAGAATATGTAAAACGGGTGATCTGTACTGGATCAGAGGGAAGTCATTTAGAAAAGCTCTGTAAGGTGAACGGATTTCACTTCCTTCCGTTTCCTGCTAACATCGGAGGGCGCTTTACGGCTCTCTCCCCGGTAGGACTTTTTCCCATGGCTGTGGCTGGAATTGATATTGGTGCAATTGCCAATGGTGCACAGCTTATGCGCCAGCGTCTTCTTAAGGAAAGCGCCACTGAAAGTATGGCTCTGGAATATGCGGTTATAAGAAATCTGCTCTATCAAAAGGGGTTCAGTATGGAGATGCTTTCTTACTTCGAACCGCGGTATTTTCGCTTTGCAAAGTGGTGGATGCAGCTGTTTGGTGAAAGCGAAGGAAAAGACAACAAAGGCTTATATCCTCTGTTTGGAAATTTTTCTGAGGATTTGCATTCCATCGGTCAGTTTTTACAGGATGGATCCAATGTAATTTTTGAAACATTCCTGGATGTTAAGGATACAGGGTCATCTTATGTTTTGCACAATGATAATGTGGATGATCTGTTTGATTATTTAGACGGTAAGGATTTTGATGAAATAAACCGGGCAGCATTTGAGGCAACAATTACAGCACATAGTAAAAAATTCCCGTGTGTGAAAATAAGCGTTCCTGCTGTCGATGAGGAAACGTTTGGCCAGCTGTTTTATTTCTTTGAGTTTGTATGTTATTTGTCAGCAAAGATTCTTGGGGTTAACCCGTTTGACCAGCCAGGTGTGGAAGCGTATAAACAGTATATGTTTCAGGCCCTGGGAAAAAATGAAACTAAGATTCAGGCAAACGGTTATGGGGCAGCTGTCGGTAACAGAAGTGCCAGTGGTATCTCTTTTTAATATCAGGTGCATAAAAAACACTTGAAATAATAAGGCATCAGAGAAGGAGGAATTTTTTATGAGAAAAGGATTTAAGAAAATTTGTTCGCTTGCCCTGGCTGTGGTAATGACAGCTTCTACGCTGGCAGGCTGCGGCGGATCTAAGTCAGAAACGACTGAAAGCAGTGCAGGCAGCAGCGCAGCAGCTGAAAGTACAACAGCAGGCAATGGGGGTACTCAGGCAGCAGCTACAGGGGGCGATGGTGTATTGGATATCGGTTATAACCAGATGGTGGAAAGTTTAACACCTTTCAGGGGCAATACTTTAAGAAATGCTCCGTTTATGACCCAGTTGTATGAATCTCTGGCAGTTGTAAATGAAATTCAGGAAATGGAGCCTCTGATTGCAAAATCATGGAAGACAGATGATGATGGATTTACATACAATATTGAAATCTGGGACAGAGTAAGTGATTCTGCAGGAAATAAAATCGATGCATCTGATATTGTCTGGTTTATGCAGGAATCCATGAAACGGGCATTAAAGCCTGTATTTGCAAAGGTTGAAAGTGTGGAACAGACTGGCGACTATACATTGACAGTTAAGATGAAATCCAATATTGTGGGTACATTTGAGTCTCTGTTAAGAGATACATACGCAATCTCAAAAAAAGCATTTGAAACCAGCCCGGATGAATTCGGTGCATCACTGGTTTCCACATCACCTTACATGATCACGGAATATACAGCAAATTCCAAACTGTCTTTTGAAAAGAGAAGCGATTACTGGCAGGATGAAGCAAATATGCCAAAATGTGTACGCCCTTCTGTTAAGAAGCTCAGCTACCACTGTATTACAGAATCTTCCCAGATGGCAATTGCTCTGGAGACCGGTATTGTGGACATGGTAATGAATCTGGATCCTTCTTCTGTAAAACAGTTTGCTGACAACAAGGATTACACCGTTGAACTGGCAGATGGTTCTCAGGGATATCAGATGTTTTTCTCCGGCGCAGACAGCAGTGTAGTTGCAAATAATGTAAAACTGCGTCAGGCGATCTGCTACAGCATAGATGAGAATGGTCTGATTGCTGGTCTGCTTCAGGGCTATGGTACACCGATGTATGATGTATGCCCTCCAATGTTTAATGGATTTAACCAGAAGTGGATGGAAGAAGATTATTACAATTACAATGTTGACAAGGCAAAACAGCTGCTTGCAGATTCTGGCTATAACGGTGAATCAATCAGCATCCTTACAACCAGTAACACGTTATCCCAGAGAATGGCGCAGATGCTTCAGAGTTATTTAATGGCAATCGGCATCAAGGTTGAATTAAAAATTGTTGATATGGCATTATTTACTTCTATTCGTCTTGATGGAACTCAGTATGACATTGTACTGAATACAATCGGTGGAACATTCTTAAGTGACCACTGGTCTATCCGGTATGACCCTGCTGCTTATAAAACCGGAGATGCAACAAGCCGTCATGACAATACTCTGGCAGAACTTTTATATAAGACCTGGACACCAAGCGGTTATACAGAGGAAAATATTGACGCAGTTCATAAGTATATCAAGGATAATGCAATTGCTTATGGAATGTTTAATCCCCAGACGATTATAGTAATCAGAAAAGATGCAGGTCTGGAGAAAGAAGTACTTGAGTACCAGGGTTATATTGCTCCGGCATCCAGTACGTTTACCAATTACTAAAAATATAAGAAGCGGAACAGTTTTATACTAATTCTAAGCTGAGGTGCGCAGTTAAGCACAACATGGCTGCGCACCTGTCAGCTTCAATGGAGAATAATATATGTTAAAATATGTATTGAAACGATTGATCTGGATGATACCGATCGTTCTGGGAGTTGCAATTCTCGTTTTTATTATGATGACCTTCTGCCCAGGAAAGCCGGAGGAAATTATCCTTGGTCCTTCCGCGACGGAAACAGAACTTGCTGCGAAACGTCTGGAACTGGGACTGGATGATCCGATTGTGCTTCGTCTCGGCCGGTATATGAGTGATGTTTTTATCCATTTTGACCTTGGAAAATCCTGGCTGACCAATGTGGATATTACCAGTTCTATTAAGGAGCGTCTTCCAAGAACATTGATGCTGACAATTACAACTTTATTCATATCCGTTGGTATTGGAATTCCATTGGGTGTGATCGCTGCAATCAAGCAGAATAAATGGCAGGATTCTCTTTGTATGGTGCTTGCGCTGATTGGTGTGGCAATCCCCAATTTCTGGCTTGCGTTGCTGCTGGTTTTGCAGTTTTCCGTAAAGCTCAACTGGCTTCCTGCGTTGGGAATTGGAACGGGGCTGGCCGGAATTAAATTTTACATTCTGCCTGCAATTTCCGGAAGTACAGGAGGTCTTGCAAGCTGCGCCAGACAAACCAGGTCTGCCATGTTAGATGTAATCCGTGCTGATTATATCACAACTGCCCGTTCAAAAGGCGTACCGGAACGGGATGTAATTTTGAAACATGCCTTAAAAAACAGTTTAATCCCTATTATAACTGTTATGGGAACCATGTTCGGCCATTTTCTTGGAGGAGCGATGATCATTGAAACTATTTTTGCAATTCCAGGTATGGGCACCTATATCATCGGTGCTGTAAACAGCCGTGATTATCCCATTGTGCAGGGCGGCTCCATTTTCCTTGCAATCACATTCAGCTTCTGTATGCTTATTGTTGATTTACTTTATGCAATGGTAGATCCGCGAATCAAAGCCCAGTATGCATCAGGCAGGAAGAAAAGGAAGGTGAAAGCAAATGCCTAAGACGACCGGACATGCCAAGAATCAGGGTGGATTTACTGCTGTTATGAAGCAGATGAGTAAGAATAAAGCTGCGATGCTTGGCCTTTTAATTCTTTCAGCTGAAATCATCCTGGCAATCCTGGCGCCTTATATTATCCCTTATGATTATTCCTTTATGGACATGGCAAATATGTTTGCCAAACCGTCAACTTCTCATCTGTTTGGATGCGATGATATGGGAAGAGATATATTCAGCCGTGTGCTCTTTGGCGCAAGGTATTCCATTTCCATCGGTATTATAGCGGTTGCCATTGGTTCCGTTATTGGCTGTACCATTGGTGCAATTGCCGGTTATTTCGGCGGGCAGGTGGACAATCTCATCATGCGCTTTTTGGATATCATTCAGGCAATTCCCGGAATGCTTTTAATGATCGTTATTTCTGCCGTACTGGGACCTGGTTATTTTAATACAATCGTCGCATTATCCATAGGAAGTATTTCCGGTATGGCCAGAATGCTTCGTGCCCAGATGCTGAAGGAGAGGGAAAACGAATACATTGAAGCTGCACAGTCTATTAACTGCAGCAAATTCCGGATTATTACAAGTCATCTGCTTCCCAACTGTATTTCACCCATGATTGTATCTGCCACGATGGGAGTGGCGCAGACCATAACCATGGCCGCTGGTTTAAGCTTTATCGGTCTTGGTGTTCAGCCTCCTATTCCTGAATGGGGTGCCATGTTATCAGCAGCCCGCCAGTTTATTCGTCAGGCTCCTCATCTGGTTTATTTCCCAGGGCTTGCGATTGCAGTGACAGTACTTGCATTGAATTTACTGGGAGACGGCTTAAGAGATGCTCTCGATCCCAAATTGAAGAATTAAGGAAGGAGGAACAGCTGTGCATCAGAAAGAAATCAATACAGATATGCCGTTCCTTTCTATAAAGGACTTAAAGGTGGAATACAAATCGGATGGTCAGATTGTCCATGCCGTAAATGACGTAAGCCTTCAGCTTGAGAGGGGAAAAACCCTGGGACTGGTCGGTGAGACCGGTGCAGGGAAAACTACCATTGCAAAATCAATCCTCAGGATTTTACCGGATGTTGGCAGTCATATTGCAAATGGTGAGATTTACCTGGAAGGGGAAAATCTCTTGAAATTATCAGAAACTGACATGAGAAAGATCCGAGGAAACAAGGTATCCATGATATTTCAGGATCCCATGACAGCCCTAAACCCTGTTCTTCGTGTCGGCGATCAGATCGCAGAAGTAGTGAGTCTGCACAGTGACAGCAACAACCGGGCAGAACATGAAAAACGGGCAAAGGAAATGCTTGAAATTGTAGGGATCCCTGCAGAGCGTTATTATGCATATCCCCACCAGTTTTCCGGCGGTATGAAGCAGAGAGTTGTCATTGCCATCGCTTTGGCATGCAATCCCGACCTACTTCTGGCAGATGAACCAACGACGGCTCTCGATGTGACCATACAGGCTCAGGTGCTTGATCTCATCGCAGAGTTAAGAAACAAATATAACACTGCCATGCTGTTAATTACCCATGATATGGGTGTTGTTGCACAGGTCTGCGATACTGTGGCAGTCATCTATGCAGGCAGCATTATTGAGTATGGAACAAAGCAGCAGATCTTTAAACACCCCTCCCATCCATATACCATCGGTTTGTTCGGCGCAATCCCCGACATGAATGAGGATGAAGAATGGCTGCACCCAATTGACGGACTGCCGCCGGATCCAACCAACCTGCCTCAGGGCTGCTCCTTTGCACCAAGATGCAAATTTGCAACAGATGCATGCCGGAAGGAACCAATCAGCATGAACAAGACTCAGGATGGACACGATTGCCGCTGCTGCCGAATCGAAGCTGTTATGAAGGGGGAGGATTAAATGAATCCGGTTATTGAAGTAAAGAATTTAAAAAAATATTTTACAACTCCCCGCGGTATGCTTCACGCTGTTGATGACGTCAACTTTACCATTGAAAAAGGACGTACTCTGGGCGTTGTAGGAGAGTCAGGCTGCGGAAAATCCACCCTGGGAAGAACCATTATCCATCTCCATGAAAGTACAGAAGGACAGATTTTATTAAACGGAAAAGATGTCACCAACTTAAAGGGGAAGGATTTACGACAGGCCCGTGAAAAGATGCAGATTATTTTCCAGGATCCATACTCCTCTCTTGATCCACGTAAAACCATAGACAGTACGATCCGGGAACCCCTGATTGTATCAAGGCGTTTTACAAAAGGCCAGATTGATCAGAAAACACAGGAATTAATGGATCTGGTTGGTATAGATGAACGGTTGAGAAAAGCATACCCCCATGAACTTGACGGCGGACGCAGACAGCGGGTGGGAATTGCCCGTGCTCTTGCATTAGAACCTGAGTTTGTGGTATGTGATGAGCCGGTATCCGCTCTTGATGTATCAATTCAGGCACAGGTACTTAACCTTTTAAAAAAGCTCCAGAAGGAAAAGGGTCTGACCTATATGTTTGTTACTCATGACATGTCAGTGGTACGCCATATTTCCGATGATATTTGTGTTATGTACTTAGGACAGGTTGTTGAAAAATGCTCTTCAAAGGAACTGTTTCAAAACCCGCTTCATCCTTATACAAGAGCATTGCTTTCTGCAATTCCATCCACAGATATTGATAAACCCAATAAGCGTGAGATTTTGCGAGGTGAAATCACATCGCCGGTCAATCCAAAACCAGGCTGCCGCTTTGCGGCCCGCTGTCCCTATGCGAAAGAGGAATGCTCAAAACAGCAGAAACAGGAAGAAGTATCCCCTGGACATTTTGTGACATGCTGCCGCCTGGAGGAAATAAGTTCCTCGTATAATTAAGGAAAAAGACTCCAAAAACGCTAAGGAAGAAGCCGTGTTTTTGGAGTCTTTCTGGCAGGATCAGAAATGAAGGTCGCCTGCGTTATAGGTCTGGATCTTGTTGCTGAACCGCATCTGTATTTCATCTAAGCGCTGTTTGGAATAGGTGAGATAAATCAAGTCCTTTGGCGGCCAGTGAAGCATCATGTCAAACCGGTCTTCGTCTGTTAAAGCTGTTTTTGAAATGTAAATATAGAGTGATCCGGTATTCTTGGAATCTTTTCTGGTAAACAGCTTCGTTCCTGCCACACCCACTTCACCAACTTCATCCCAGGTGTAGGATTGAATCGTCTTCCAGGGGAGAAAGCAGCGAACGCCTGTCTGGTCCACACAAACGGAAGCAGCGTAGGTGAGCATTGGCTTTACAAAGAGTAGTCCGATCAGAAAAAATACGGCAGCTGACCCCAGACGCGAAAGGATGATCAGGCTGATAACAATCATAAGAGAAAACAGGACGGTGGCAATGCTTACTGCAGCCTTAAAGGGATCGACAAGGTATGTTTTTTTCATGTGGTAATAGTCCTCTCATTAAATTAAACAATTTAAATAATTAATACCATTATAACCAATGAACCGTATTGTGTCAAATTGCAAGAGATAAAAAATATAAATAAATGGAGGTATTTGATATGGAATTGTACAAGGACCCACATCAACCGATAGAAGCGAGAGTGGAGGATCTTCTTTCCAGAATGACTCTTGAAGAGAAGGTTGCCCAATTATGTGGTGATTTACCGGCTTCATTTATTGAAGATGGAAAAGTAAATACAGCGCTTTTAAAAGAGAAGTTCCCTGACGGTCATGGACGTTTTACTCAGTATTCCATTGTTGGTCTGGTAAGCCCGGAGCAGATATCCAGAATCAGCAACCAGATTCAGCGTTATTTTGTGGAAGAGACCAGACTGGGAATACCGGTTGCGTTACAGGCAGAGAATCTTTGCGGTTATCCTGCAGCAGGCGGCACCCTTTTCCCGGCGATGATCAATATGGGATGTACCTGGGAACCAGAGCTTGCCAGTAAGATGAGTGAAATTATCGGACAGGAGAGCCGCAGTGTGGGAATTACCTCCGCCATGAGCCCGGTAATTGATATCGTTCAGGATCCCAGGTGGGGAAGAACGTATGAAACCTTTGGAGAAGATCCTTATCTGACCAGTCAGTTCGGCGTTCACTATGTAAAAGGAATGCAGGAGCAGGGCGTCAGCTGTATCGCAAAGCATTTCCTGGGATATTCCTCAACACAGGGCGGTTTAAATACTTCAGCATGCCGTATGGGAAAACGGGAGCTTTATGAGATATTTGCAACACCTTTTGAAGCAGCGGATAAGCTGGCAGGACTGGATGCCATGATGGCAAATTATGGAGAGATTGATGGGCTTCCTGTGATTGTGAACAAGGATATTATTGAAAATCTGCTTCGTAAGACCATGGGCTTTGATGGAGTTTTAACGTCTGATGGTGCGGCGGTACTGAAAACCCATCAATACTTCAAGGTTGCGAAAACCTATGAAGAGGCAGGATATCTGGCAAAAAAAGCGGGTACGGACACAGAGATTCCTGTAGGAGCAGCCTTCCGTCAGCTGCCAGGGTATGTACGTTCCGGCGAACTCAGTGAAGAGTGCATCGATGCATCTGTCCGCCGTGTGCTTACTGTAAAATTCAAACACGGCCTGTTTGAGAATCCATATTGCGAAGAAGAGAAGGTTACCATATCATTATGCAATGATTCAAAGAATAAACTGAGTGAAGAAATTGCGGCCAAATCAATGGTTCTGTTAAAAAATGACGGCGTACTCCCTCTTAAAAAAGGAACAAAGGTAGCGCTTATTGGCCCTCATGGGGATTCACTGCGGTATCCGGTGAGCGGTTACACCTATCCGGCATATGTAGAAATGATGAAGGCAGGTGCCAGCGGCCAGTCAACTGGTTTTAACGGCCTGGCTGATGAGCAGGAAAAAGCACAGAGCAGTGAAAAGAAATACAAAGGACCTTTTGCAGTCATGTTTGATATGTTCTCAAAGGAAGAACAGGACGCCATGAACGATATGGAATCAGCGTTAAGAAGGACAGGAACACGCAGTTTAAAAGAAGTTCTTACAGAGCGCTTCACGGTATCCTATGCACAGGGCTGCAGCATTATCGGAGAAGAGACAGATGGTTTTGCCGAAGCAGTGGAAGCAGCCAGAGAGTCAGATGTGGTTGTGATGGCATGCGGCGGAAACTCAGGCTGGGTTAATGTAACCGGAGGTGAGGGGAAAGACCGTCAGTTCCTTGACCTGCCAGGTGTTCAGCAGAAACTTCTGGAAATAGTTGCAGCAATAGGCAAACCAGTAGTTCTGGTGCTTTATGGACCAGGTGTATTTGCTGTTAACTGGGCACAGGAAAACTGCGGAGCAATCCTGCAGGCATTTATGCCCGGTCCGTTTGCAGGTAAAGTTATTACCGATGTGTTAGACGGAACCACAAATCCCGGCGGAAAGATGACTATGACTGTGCCCAGATCAACGGGACAAATCCCCATCTATTATAACCACCGCATCGGATCCGGTTATAACAGCGGAGGAGATATCACTGCTTCTTCCATCTTTTCCGGAGGATATGTGGATGGTCCTGCCGATCCGCTCTACTGTTTTGGACATGGTCTCAGCTATACCACATTTGAACTTTCTGATCTGGAATTATCTGCAGCTGAAATTCCTACAGACGGAAAACTGGAAATCAGCTGTAATATAAAAAATACCGGTGATGTTGCCGGGGATGAAGTGGTACAGCTTTATACCAGTTTTACTGAGGCTCATGTAACACGTCCAAGCAAGCAGCTTTCCGGATTCCTCCGTGTGTCCTTAAAGCCAGGAGAGGTAAAACAGGTTGTATTCCATCTGGATATGGCACAATTAGGCTATTACAACGAATGTATGGAGTTTGTGGTTGAGCCGGGAAATATGCACCTTATGGTGGGAACAAGTTCAGCAAATCTTACGTTAAACAGCCGTGTGCAGCTGACTGGAAAACCCGCAGATATGATGGGCAGACGATCCTATGTATGCCATACAGAAGTTCATTAGTTAAGAAGGAATAAAACTTATGGAGAAAAGTCCTCATATTATTATCTTCAATCCCGATGAAATGCGTTCTGACTGCCTTGCTCATCTAGGGCAGAATAAGGCAGCCAGGACTCCGTTCCTAGATGAATTTGCCCGGTCGGAAGCTGTATCGTTTCGTAATGCCTTCTGCCAGAATACGGTATGTGTTCCCAGCCGGTGCAGCTTTTTTACCGGTCTCTACCCCCATGTGGGCGGGCATCGTACCATGCAGCATCTGCTGCGCAGCCATGAACCGAGCCTGTTTTCCGAATTGAAAGATGCAGGTTATTATGTCTGGATGAACACCCGGAATGATTTGATTGCAGGACAGGTACCGGGTCTTATGGAAGAGCATGCAACTGAGATCTATTATGGAGAGGAATGTCCTAAGCCGCCGGGGCCGGAAAAGAAAGATTTTCGGGGGCAGATGGGAGATAAGAACTATTACTCTCATTACGAAGGCAGGCTGTTGACCGATGAGAACGGAATCCATTATTCCGATGATGACGGAGTGGTGGATGCGGCGATTGACCGGATATTTCACCGGGTTAATGACCAACCTCTGTGTATGTTTCTTGGCTTAATGTATCCCCATACCCCCTATGCGGTGGAAGAACCCTATTTTTCAGCCATTGACCGAAGCCTTCTGCCCAGACGTGCTGCAGCAGGAAGAGATAAGCCGGTAATGGAGTCAGCCCTTAAAAATCTTATGGCTATGGAGTCCTATACGGAGCAGGACTGGGATGAGCTGCGTGCCTGTTACTTAGGGATGTGCATGAAGGTGGATGAACAGTTCAGACGCTTATGCGGTGCACTGAAGGAAGCCGGAATCTACGACGATTGTGCTATCTTTTTTCTGAGCGATCACGGTGATTATGCAGGTGACTTTGATTTACCGGAAAAATCCCAGAATACGTTTGAAGATTGTCTTACTAAGGTTCCGCTGCTTATAAAACCGCCTAAGGGAGAGCCGGTTGATGCTGGAATTTCTGATTCTCTGGTAGAACTGGTGGATTTTTATGCAACTGTAATGGATTATACCAATACAGACCCCAGTCATGATCACTTTGGAAAGTCTCTTAAGCCTGTTCTCATGGACCGGAGTGTACAGCTGCGTGATACCGTTTTTTGCGAGGGCGGCAGAATGCCATGGGAAACACAGGCCGATGAATACCATCCGGCAGCTGGCAGTTCCGGTGTAATTCCAAAAACCAGCATGTACTGGCCAAGGCAGACAGCCCAGCTGGACGCAGATGCCCATTGTAAAGGAACCATGATACGGGATCATTTTTATAAATATGTTCACCGGTCAAACGGACGCCATGAATTTTATGACCTTCAGTCTGATCCTCTTGAAGAAAATAATGTCTATGGGAATCCTGAGCATGAAACCAAAACAATGGAATTCAGGTTCCGCCTTCTGGACTGGTATCAACAGACCTGTGATATTGTTCCAAGGGATTGTGACAGACGTATGAGCGATCGAATGATGTGGACGAAAATAAAGCAGGACTGTCCTCCCCAACTGGAGGAACAGGCATGGGAAATGATCAGGGATGGAAAGGGTATGGCCTACATCAAAGCCCATTTGGCAGCAATGCAGACAGAGAATTAAAATAACAATGCGGTTTCAATTATCGTTCAGTCTGATAATTGAAACCGCATTCTTGTTCTATTCGATGAAGGTTTTCAGATCATTTTGTACCGCAGCAGCAGCAGCTCCTAAAGCACCGCTATAGGTGTCGGGCTCAATAAACATAAAGTTGGTATCAATATCAGTGGCTGTATATAAATTCTGATGAATAACATCCATGAGCTGATCTTTGTTCTTCTGATTCTGGAAGATATTTCCGTCAATCAGAATACATTTGGGTCTTACGAAATTATCAATATTGGCAATACCAATTCCCATGTGATAGACCGCATCTTCCAGGATCTCATTTACACTCTGGTCTCCCTCAGACTGGGCTTTAATTATCTCATATATGGTTGGAGATTCAGGGTTTGCGCAGATGCCGCGAAGAATATCTGCCTTGCCGTTGCTCAGTTCACTGATGCAATTGGAAATGATCGCCCGTTCACTTGAAAATGCCTCAAGGCAGCCGTGGTTACCACATCTGCAGAGAGGACCGTGAGAGTCAACCACCATATGTCCCACCTCGCCCTGGCCGATGATAGATTCCCGAAAACGATCATGAGTATACATCAAAGGACAGGCAATACCTGTTGAAACCATAAAGTATGCAAAGGAGTGATAGTGGTCCATTCGTTCATGATCAAATAAATAGGAGCCATAGGCTCTTGCGCAGGCATTATTTTCAATTGAGACAGGTCCGTCGTAGTTAAGCAGCCTGGATAAATCGCTTTTCAGATCTTTATTTTTCCATTCGTAGCCTGGAAGGACAATGAGTTTTCCCTTGCTGCGGTCGACGAGTCCCGGTATGCAAAGACCAATACCAGCGATTTTCGTCTTTGGTATTTTACTGGACCGAAGCAGCTTTTTAACCAGTTCTGAAGTTTCTGTCATGATTTCATCATAATCACTGTAGGCCGTATCATCTGCAATTGTTTTTATCAGTTTACCACGGTAATCCGTGATACAGGCACGGCGCATCGTACCCCGTGTTTCAATTCCAATAAAATATCCGCCATCGTCTGAAATATCAATGAGAGATGCCTTTCGCCCAAGGGTTTTTCCGGAAGCTTTTGTGTTTTCCACCTCTTTAATCAGTCCTTTGGAAAGTAGAAAATTCACAGTGGTAGTAATTGTAGGTAGGGTAAGTGAAAGCTTTTCTGATATTTCAATTCTGGAAATGGGGCCATCGTGATAAATCATCTGGCGAATCGCGGACTGATTTGTGACCTTAACTCTTGATAAATTATTTCCATTGGCAATCTGCATGTTATTTGGATCCTTTCTGTATATGTATCAAATATTTTTTTATTTTAAATGAGGATAACGGGGAATGATATACTTCTGAGTTGCAAGGTCAATCTGGTTTAAGTCGTCGATTACCTGCTGGGGATTGAAGAAGCGGACAAAGTCATCAATCATTTTGGTCCCCTTAAGAGCAAGTTCATCACGTTCGGCAATGGATCGGCAGCCTTCCCCTCCGCCATGGTCTGAAAATTCTTCATAGAAAAACCCCACATTACCAGGTGAGGTAGCAACGGCATTCAGTCTTTGAACCGCTGATTTCAGGGGATTTTCGGAAGCGGTATGAAACGGTTCTTCCTCCGACCCGGCATCAGGATCAACAAAGAGGTAATCCAGCTGGTTCATTTGTTTATATGCGCCGTACATAAGCTCTTTTAACGGCATGCCTTTCACCTGCCAACCGTTCTCTTTTGCAATTTGTATCGCCTGCAGCAGGCTGATATGAACGAACGGGACTTTTTTGTCATGAAATGCATCCATAATAAAACTGTTGATTGTTAAATAGGCAGGTCCATGACCTGAGACATAAATCTGCTTGCGAAAGCCCTGCTTTAACAGGCTGTCAGACAGCTGCCTTAAATAAGAAGCACCTTCTGCAATGCTTAAGTATACCGTACCCCGTCCAGTCCGTGTCGCACCCGGATAAAAGAAGGGAAGACCGGTTAATGACAGGCTGTCGGTGGCTTCTGCCATCTTTTCTGCAATAGCTTCCACATAAATGGTTTCACAATCAAGCGGTAAATCACCATGAAGCTCCACAGTTCCCACAGGAATAAAGATAACATCTCTGCCACGGTCTAAATACTTCTCAACTTCAACATTTCTCATTTTATTTAAAATATGTGTTTTCATATTTCCTCCCGGGCTGTTTTACAATAATTAAATGATTTAATATTCATAATAGCAGAATAATTAAGAAAATACAAGTTTTAGAAAATATTTGTTGACAGTAGATATTGAAATTATTTCGTTGTAATGATATAATAAATTAAATTAATTAAAAAATAGAACGGAAGGAAAAATAACGTTATGATGGACGTTTTACTCTACATGTCAGATCAGCATTCCTACAATTTGCAGGGGTATGCCGGAAACAATATAGTAAGAACTCCCAACTTAGATCGCATAGCCAGGGAAGGGACAGCACTGACCAATGCATATACGGCATGTCCGCTGTGTGTACCAGCCCGGGCCTCCATGATTTCAGGACAGCTTCCCAGTAATAACGGTGTACTGTTTAATTTTAACTCCATTCATTCTGACAGTGCTACCTTTCTTCACAGCCTGACGGTATCCGGTTATGAAACGGTACTTTGCGGCCGTATGCATTTTGTCGGACCCGATCAGCGTCATGGTTATGCAAAGCGCATTGCAAAGGAGCGGACTCCCGTATTTCACAACAATGCTCCAAAAACAAAAGAGGAGTTGGAAAACAAATCAAAAGTAACGGGATTTGATGAGAACAGCTCGCTTTATTATATTGGCAGTGGGGATTCTCCGGTTCTTGCATATGACCGCTATGTTGTAGGTGAAGCACTGGATTATTTAAGCAGGGAACATGAAAGACCGCAGTTTATTACAGTAGGAACCTATGGACCCCATTTCCCTTATGTGGCTCCGGAAGAACTCTATGAGTATTATTATGACAAAGTCAGCCTGGAGGATGTTTCAGAGACCTATGAGGGGCATCCCGCTCTTGATGGTAAGTTTACAGAGGCAGATCCGGAAGTGGCCAGAGCAGCACGTGCGGCTTATTACGGTCTGGTTGAGCAGCAGGACCGGCATATCGGAACAGTATATGAGGCATTTCAGCAATATTTAAAACGGACTGGTCATGAGGGGATATTTATTTATGTTTCCGATCATGGTGATATGAATGGCACACATGGATATTACGGCAAGCAGGTATTTTATGAACCATCAGCTCACATTCCTTTCTTAATTCAGGGGAATAATATTCCAGCCGGGCGAAGCATTGACAGTCCCACCAGCCTTTTAGATATGGGCCCTACCATCTGCGGATTGACCGGAGCGGAGATTTTAGAAGGGGATGGGAAAGATATTTCTGCTCAGATCATGGAGAACAGCCAGGATGAAGACCGAATGGTAGTCAGTGAACTGTATACATATTTAAGCAATGGACAGACCTCCCTTGGAAGGCTGGTTCGTTATCAGCAGTGGAAGTTTATTACTTATTCAGGATTTCCAGAGGATGACGTGCTCTATGATTTAGAACAGGATTTAAATGAAGAGCATAATGTAATCGCCCGGTTTCCTGAGATTGCAGAAAAACTCAGGCAAAAGGCTGATTCCTATAAAAGTTATGATCAGGTGATGGAACACGAAAACTGGGTCATGAAGCAGCTTCGCATCCTGATGAAATGCGATTATGATAATCCGGATGAAAGATGGATTCCGTCTGGTCTTAAGGAACTTGATAATCCGGTTAAAAGCAAGAAACCATTTCAGCCCACACCATGGGCAGTACTGATGAGAAAACGGCTGAATGAACAATAAATCATAAAACCAGGGAGGAAATAACAATGAGAGTGAAACAGATTAAAGACATCGATGCTTTTTTCAGGGCGCTGGCAACCTGCCAGGGAAGAGTGGAACTGATTACAGATGATAAGGATGTACTGAACTTAGCATCAAAGCTGACCCAGTTTATCGGCCTTACCAGAGTTTTCAGTAATCCTGAAATAGAATCCTATGAAATCGTCTGCTATAACGGAGAAGATTATCAGAAGATTAAAGAATATCTGGTTCCAGCAGAATAGATCAATCATTACAGTTACGAAAAAAGGTTTACGAAAACGTTTGACTAAAGAGTTATAGAAATGAAATTTTTAATCAACTATAATTTGATAAAGATCAGAGTGTACAGTCGAAAGGGGAAAAAACTATGCCAATTATACCATTAAGACCTCTCTTGGAGGCAACCGACAAATATCAGTTTGCACAAGGCGCCTTCAATGTAAATGCAGTATCCCAGATTAAAGCAGCAATTGAGGTTCATGAAATGTTAAGAAGTCCGGTCATATTGCAGGGGGCAGATTTAGCCAACGGTTTTATGGGCGGAAGAACAGATTTTCTAAACTCAACCATTGAGGATAAGCGCATTGGAGCAAAGAACATCGGAGCTGCTGTCCATAAATACGGCGCCTATTCTCCTGTCCCCATTGTCCTTCATTTAGACCATGGGAAAGACTTTGATTCGGTAAAAGCAGCAATTGACGGAGGTTATACTTCGGTAATGATTGATGGTTCTTCACTTCCCTTTGATGAGAACGTGGAACTGACCCGTGAGGTTGTAAAATACGCACATGAACGGGGCGTATCAGTAGAGGGGGAACTGGGAGTTCTGGCCGGAGTGGAAGATCATGTGTTTTCTGATGCTTCCACCTACACCAATCCCATGAAGGCAATTGAATTTTTCAAAAAAACAGAGGTTGACTGTCTTGCAATTTCCTACGGAACCATGCATGGAGCGGTAAAAGGTAAGAACGTAAAACTCCGCAAAGAAATCGTCATTGCAATCAAAGAATGCTTAAGACATGAAAAAATATTTGGAGTATTAGTGTCCCATGGATCCTCAACCGTTCCCAAATATATTGTTGATGGGATCAATTCTCTTGGCGGTGAGATTACCAATGCAGATGGTATATCAGTAAATGAAATCAAACAGGCAATTGCATGCGGGATAGGAAAAATCAATGTTGATACCGATTTGCGTCTGGCAGTAACAAGGAATTTACGGGAATATTTCTATCAGCATCCGGATAAGAAAAACAGCCCAACCGTTGGGAAAATATATGAACTGATGGAAGAAAAGAAATCTGCATTTGATCCCAGGGTTTTCCTTACCCCTATTATGGATACGGTGATGAAGGGGATTGAAACGGATGATGACATCCGAACACTGGGAGAGTGTATCGAACAGGGCGTAAAGGAAGTTGTCGGAACTTTAATTGTGGAATTCGGCTCTGTTGGCAAAGCGTCTTTGGTGGAACAGCTGACTACCGATGATATGATCCGTAAATATAGAAAGTAACCGGAAAGGAATGCCATGAAGCATATATTTTTAAATTTAAAACGATTTGATATTCCAAGGGAATACAGCGGAGTAAACAGCATAGCAAGCCCAAAGGAGTGGGGCGCATATATTGTTGGTAAAGTCCAGGAAGAGTTGAAAGAGTATAACGCCGATGATGTGGAGTTTGTAATGTATATGCCGGAAGCGCATATTATCAATGCAGTTCAGGAACGGAAAGAAGATTCAAACCTTAAGATCGGCTGTCAGAGTGTATTTCGTGAGGATACGGCCAAAGGAGCAAATTTTGGTGCCTTTACCACCCAGAGAACCGGCAATTCCATGAAAGCAATTGGCTGTGACAGCACAATTATCGGTCATTTCGAGGAAAGAAAGGACAAGTCAGGTATTTTGTCCGAAGCAGGAGTAACCGACTCTGATGCAGTGAACCGTATTTTAAACAAGGAGATTAAGGCGGCAATAAAGGCGGGGCTTTCCGTGCTTTACTGCATTGGTGAAACAGCTGACCAGCAGGAGAACTGGAAGGAAGTTTTAAACAGCCAGCTGACCATCGGGTTAGATGGGGTGGACATCAGTAAAGTGGCAGTCGCCTATGAGCCAGTATGGGCCATCGGACCTGGAAAAACACCGCCTGACAGGGAATACATAAGAAAAATAGCCTGTTTCATCAAAGAAGTAAAAAGCGGGATTGCGGTAACCTATGGCGGGGGACTAAAAACGGACAATGCCGGCATGCTCGCCTCCATCCCTGAAATCGACGGAGGCCTCATTGCACTTACAAGATTTTCGGGAGACATTGGTTTTTACCCGGAGGAGTATCTGGAAATTATACGTACATATTTAGGATAGAGAAAGAGGGGTACTTAAAATGAAATTACAATTTGAATATGGACATGGTTTTGTCAATGCCGAACTACCGGATGACACCGATGTATTTATACCTGGAGAAACCATTGCGGATCCGCCTTATATACCGGAGGACCAGCTGGAAGCCAGAACCCTTGAATCCATTCGTAATCCAATCGGAATGGAACCGTTAACCAGACTTGCAAAAAAAGGATCAAAAGTAACAATTATTTTTCCAGACAGGGTAAAGGGCGGGGAACAGGCTACGGCTCACCGTAAGATTTCCATAAAATTGATTCTTCAGGAATTATACAGTGCAGGAGTGGAAAAGAAAGACATTCTTTTAATCTGTTCCAATGGTCTCCACAGAAAGAATACAAAGGAAGAGATTTTTAATATCCTGGGAAAAGATTTATTCCATGAATTCTGGTTCACTCATCAGATTATTAATCACGACAGTGAAGATTATGACCACCTGGTTGATTTAGGTGTCACAGACCGCGGAGATCCGGTTATCATGAATAAATATGTATATGACAGCGACGTTGCCATCCTGATCGGACATACCCAGGGCAACCCCTACGGCGGCTATTCCGGTGGATATAAGCATTGTTCTACCGGCATTACCCACTGGAAGTCCATTGGTTCTCATCATGTTCCTGAAGTGATGCACCGGGCTGATTTTGTTCCGGTGAGCGGTAAGTCATTAATGAGATCAAAGTTCGATGAAATCGGCGAGTATATGGAAACCTGCATGGGCAAGAAGTTTTTCTGCTGTGATGCCGTGCTTGATACCAATTCCAGGCAGATTGAAATTAACAGCGGTTACGCAAAAGAGATGCAGCCTGTTTCCTGGAAAACTGCGGATAAGAGAACTTACGTGCCATTTGCTGAAAAGAAATATGACGTTATGATTTTCGGTATGCCTCAATTCTTCCATTATGGAGACGGAATGGGAACCAATCCGATTATGCTGATGCAGGCTCTTTCTGCACAGGTAATCCGTCATAAGAGAGTGATGAGCGACAACTGTGTTATTATCTGTGCTTCCACCTGCAACGGCTATTTCCATGAAGAGTTATGGCCATATACCAGACAGATGTATGAGATGTTCCAGACGGATCACATGAATACACTTCCTGATATGAACCGCCTTGGAGAATATTTTGCCACAAACGAAGAGTATATCAGAAAATACCGTTATACCAATGCATTTCACCCGTTCCACGGCTTTTCCATGATTTCCTGCGGACATCTGGCTGAGAAAAATACTTCGGCTATCTACATTGTGGGAGCAGAACAGCCAGGTTATGCCAGAGGAATGGGATTAAAAACAAGAGCAACCATTGAAGAAGCACTGGCTGATGCAAAACTCAAATATGTGGGATCAAATCCGAATATCCTGGCACTTCCAAAGGCTTTTAAAACAGCAGCTGTTCATCTTATGATGAAGGACGAGGTATACAGCGGAGACAACATGTATCATCATCATTAATAGTTTAAAACATGGAATAAGGACTGGTGGATTAATGCAGCATAGTAAATGGGTTACGATGGAAGAAGGAATTTTAGAAGCGTATATAAGGAACCTAAGCGGGGAAATTGTTCTTGGAATTGATGGTTTCATTGATCAGGTATGGCAGGTTGTGGAGACAAGAACTCAGGATAACAACTACATTCTCATTGATAAAATGCAGGAGTTTGGATCTCTCATAGTAAACCGCAGGGAAGGCGGTATGGCAAATGAGCTGATTAAAAAGAGAAGAAGCTATGGCGGGTTTACTGCCAATACCGGAAAAGCTCTTGGAAATATGAATTTGCCCACAACCCTGATTGGAATGTATGGAAAAGAAGAAATTGATAAGATCTTTCATGATCTGCAGGAGAAATGTAAGCTGATCTCCGTTGGGGATCCAGTCGTCAGTACAATTCTAGAATTTACGGACGGAAAAATAATGATGCCCAATTTAGACGAGCTGTTAAACTTTACATGGAAGGACTTTTTAAGCGCTATAGGGCATGAGCAATTACAAAAGATATTATTAAATGCGGATATTGTTTCCCTGGGTTACTGGTCCAACATGCCTGATTTTGACACCTTTATGACGGAACTTACCGAGAACTATTTTCATACAAACCGACCCAGGAGATTATTCTTTGATTTTGCAAATATCAAGAAGCGCAGTAAAGAGGCGATTCATGGAACCTTCCGCGTTTTAGAGAGAATTAACCATAAAATTCCGGTGAGTCTCAGCTTAAATGAGCACGAAGCTGTTATATTATTTTCCTATTATGACCGGAAATTCTCTGAGAACAGTGAAGAGGTTGCAGAGGATACCGGGTTCATCAGGAACATAATCGGACTTGATGAGCTGATTGTACATACCCCTCAATATGCAGTGATGTCATCGGAATCAGAGGGAGTGGAGTTACTGGAACAGGATTACTGCGATGCACCAGTTATAACCACAGGAGCCGGAGATACGTTTAATGGCGGATACATCGCCGCCTGTCTTGGCGATTTAAAGGCAGTGGAACGTCTTGCCATTGCCAATGCAGCAACCAGGTTTTATATCAGTAACAGCCATACACCCAACAGGCAGGAACTGATCTCAGAGATCAAGCGGATTAAAAAAGTTTTAAGCTGAAGCCTGAATGAAAAAAGGAATCGGAATGCACTTACGTTCCGATTCCTTATGAAAAAACTGGCATGGTTATGTTCTTCGGATCCTGCTTAATTTGCAGCAGCTTTCTCTTGTGATAATCTGAAACGGGAGTTCTACGGTTGCATGAATGCCTTTTCCATTCTCAATCCGGTCTATCAAGATCTTAGCCGCCATCTTTCCTAATTCCTCCATTGGAATACGAATGGTGGTAAGCATGGGAGACAGGTACTGGGCAGTATCAATATCATCAATGCTGATGATTGAGAAATCCTGTGGTACGCGAAAACCACAGTCTTTGATGGCTTTCATTGCACCGATTGCAGTGGAATCATTGGCACAAAACAACGCAGTGACAGTTTTCTCCTCATGCTTCTGGAGAAATGCTTTTACACCGTTATATCCCCCCTCCGGGGACATGGGGGCTGCTATGATGTGTTCTCTTAATACAGGCAGCTTTAAGTCTTTCATGGCATCCAGATACCCCTGGTATCTTAATTCTTTCTGCTTTTCTCCCACATAAGCAATGGAACTGTGACCCAGCTTATGAAGGTATTGAATCGCCGCCATAGATGCCTGGTATCCGTCGCTTACGATCTGATCAAACTCTGTATCGATTTTATTTAGTCCTACATAAACAACGTGTTTATACTGCTTTTTGATGAATTCCAGCAGATCCTTATCGAACCGGCCCAGAACTGCTATGCCATTTACCCGGTTGTTTGTTATGACCTGATAAGTGGCGGCATCGTTTATATCATAAGCGGAGAAGGAATATTTCATAATATATCCCTGTCTGTAAACCTCCTGTTCAATGGATCTTGCTATCTTTGAAAAGAAGGGATCATCAGTGGTGCTGTTTGACCGTGCAAAGATACAGCCAATTGTTTTCACAGGAGCCGAAAGGCCATCGGGATCTCTGTTCAGCTTTAAATTACGTGCTGCCGTGTTGGGAGTGTAATTGGTTTCCCGGACAATGCGCCATATGGTATCCTGTACTTCTTTGCTGGCGGCTTTGGAATTGTTATTATTTATTACACGGGAAACAGTCGATACCGACACACCCGCTAAATTTGCTATTTCTTTCAATGTCATGGAAGTTCCTCCTGTAATGCAATTATACAGGATTTAGTATAACATTTCGATTACTGTCTATGCAAACGTTTGAGTAAAATTGTTACATATATTTGTGTAAAAATGCTAGAATGAATCTCACAAACAACAGGAGGCAGCAGATATGGACAATACATTATATTTGGATTGCAGTTACGGAATCAGTGGAGATATGTTTGTCGCTTCCATGCTGGATTTGGGAGCTGACAGGGCTGTTATGCTAAAAGCATTAAACAGTCTTCTGGTTCAGGGATTTGAAGTGAAAATAAGCAGAGTGGAAAAGTCCGGACACAATGCTTGTGATTTTAATGTAATTTTAGATGAAAAACATGAAAACCACGATCATGATATGGAGTATCTTCATGGTGCAGAAAAGGGGAATTCTCATGACGAAGCCCATCATCATGACCATGAGTGCAGAGGAATTGTGGAAATAAGTGAAATTATACAAAAGGCAGATATGACCCCGGGTGCAAGAGCATTGGCTGTAAAAATATTTACGATTCTTGCACATGCAGAAGCGAAAGCCCATGAAGTTCCGGTAGAAAAAGTCCACTTTCATGAAGTGGGAGCGGTAGATTCCATCGCAGATATCGTTGCAGCGGCAGTCTGCTTTGACAATCTGGGAATCAGAAAAACCATCATTCCGGAGATTTGCGATGGGACTGGAACCATACGCTGCCGCCACGGTCTGCTGTCTGTTCCGGTGCCAGCAGTGAAAAATATTGACCTGGCACATAAGCTGAATCTTCACACGACTGAAGTGGAAGGAGAACTGGTTACTCCTACAGGGGCCGCAATTGCCGCTGCGATCCGTACGGTTGAGCAGCTTCCAGGTCATTTCACCATGTGCAGAACCGGTCTGGGCGCGGGAAAGAGAGCTTACAAATGTCCGGGTATTTTAAGAGCTGTTCTGATAAAGGAAGATTAACAGAGGTCTTGGCAGGTTACCTGGTTTAGAGAAAATTCATCATAAAATAAATGGAGTCGGTGAAAATTATGAAGCTGCATGAATATATATTGTTTGGACTGATTGGTTTAAGTGCTTCCACGGCAGGGGCGGTATGCGGTATTGGAGGCGGGGTGATCATAAAGCCTCTTTTAGATGCGTTTGGTTTGCTGAGCGTGGAAGCCATAAGTTTTCTATCCGGCTGCACAGTGCTTGCCATGGCCTGCTTTTCTGTGTTAAAATCAATTTCAGGCGGAGACTCTTCTGTTGACAAAACAACTGGTACCCCTCTGGCAATCGGTGCAGCTGCCGGGGGCGTGGCAGGAAAAGTAATGTTTCATATGGTTGCCAGCAGCTTTTCTGACCGGGATCAGGTTGGTTCTGTACAGGCTGTGTGCCTTTTACTTATTACTATGGGAACATTACTTTATACGATTAAGAAAGACAGTATTAAGACCCACCATATCACGAATCAAGTAGTTTGCATTATCATCGGTTTTGCTTTGGGAATTCTGTCCTCCTTTCTTGGAATCGGGGGAGGCCCCATTAATCTGGTGGTACTGTTTTATTTCTTTTCTATGGATACGAAAACCGCTGGGCAAAATTCTTTGTACATTATTCTGTTCTCCCAGTCAGCCAGTCTGATTCATTCCATTGCAGCCAGCCAGATACCGGAATTCAGTTTTTTGATCCTTGCGGTTATGGTACTTAGCGGCATTGCAGGAGGGGCCATTGGCAGAAAGGTCTGCAAACGATTACGTGAGGTTACAGTGAATAAACTTTTTATTGTACTGATGGCAGAAATTATGATGATTTGCTGCTACAATATTTATCAGTTATCTTAAAAGGTAAGGAGGAAACGGTTGTATGCCGCCGGTGAATTTATTGATAAAACCAGCTTCCGGGCTGTGCAATATGGAATGCGATTACTGTTTTTATTGTGATGAGACACAAAAAAGGAAGCAGGCATCTTACGGATTGATGTCAAAAGAGACCTTGACCAACGTGATTCGCAAAGCACTTTCTTATGGAGAGCAGAGTGTTGGAATCGCTTTCCAGGGTGGTGAACCAACACTTTGTGGAATTGATTTTTATAAAGAGGCAGTGGAATTAGTAAAACAGTATAACGTTAATAATTTAAAAATTGAATTTTCCATTCAGACCAATGGATATGCAATTACCGAGGAATGGTGTGAACTCTTTAAAAAAAATCACTTTCTGGTGGGTCTATCTGTGGATGGAACGGAAGGCACACATGATAAGTACAGGCATGATAAAAAGGGAGAAGGAACATACCAGAAGGTTCTCCATGCAGCCAGGCTGATGAAGAAAAGCGGTGTGGATTTCAATATACTTACAGTAGTCAATAAAGATACTGCAGAAAATATTGTCTCCATTTATAAGGAATACAAGAGAAATGGCTGGGAATATTTACAGTTTATTGCCTGCCTGGACCCTCTTGGGGAGATTCGTGGCCAAAGAACATACTCCCTTACTCCAAAGGCGTACGGTGAGTTCTTGGTAAAGCTTTTTCACCTATGGTATAAGGACTGGAAACGGGGAAAACAGCCCTATATCAGGCAGTTTGAAAACTATATCGGAATCCTCTTAAAATATGAACCGGAATCCTGTGAACAACGAGGGGTATGCGGGATTCAGAATGTAGTAGAGGCGGATGGCGGAGTCTATCCCTGTGATTTTTATGTGCTGGATGAGTTTAAGCTGGGAAATCTAAACCAGGATACAATGGTAAAAATCCAGGAAAGAAGATCAGAGATAGGCTTTATTGAGCGGTCCCAGAATCATTCCGAAGACTGCAGACAGTGCCGCTGGTTTTCTCTCTGCCGCGGCGGCTGCTATCGCTGCAGAGATGGTGTGGAGGACAATTATTTCTGCGAAAGCTACCGGATGCTATTTGAGAACTGCTTTACCCAGATGGAAGAGATAAGCCGTTTTCTGTTTACAACCAGGTATTAGATGATAGGTTCCACCCAGGATGTTGCGTGTGCAACATCCTGGGTGGACTTTTTTTGCTATCATAGAAAAGTAAGAGCTGACTTACTAAAATAATACAAATCGATATGGAGGCAGACATGAAAAAGGTAAATGTAAATTATGAAAAACTGTATTATGGATTTCCTGTTGTACTTATAAGCTATTACGATACAGATGGGACCCCCAATGTGACAACTGTGTCTTCAACCTACACGTTAAAGGATATGATGGCGCTGGGTTTTTCTTCAAAGGGATATGGTATAAAGCGGATTAAAGAAGTATCGGATTTTGTGGTAAATATTGCAGACAGCAGTATGAAAGAGGCAGTGAATTTCTGCGGCAGCAAAACAGGAGCAGAGTGTAAAAAGTTTGACAGCGTTGGTCTGACACCGATTGCATCTGAGGTGATTCATGCCCCAGTCATCAAAGAATGCCCAATTTCCATTGAATGCAGCCTGACAGATGTAATAGAAAGCGAAAATCATTTAGGAATTACAAATATTCTGGCTAAAATTAAAGGCCGTCTTGTAGCGGAAGAATACTTAAACAGGGAAGGAAGACTGAACGTATCCGCATTTGATGATATTTTATACATCGGAGACGGTGTCAGCCGCGGATTTCGTAATATGAAATAAAATTTTTTTCCGTATATTTTCCTGATGACTACAGAAACTAATGTCATACAGGAGGTAAGAAAATGGCAAAAGCAGGAATGAGAAGACCAAGTCCATATGATCCAAAAAATCATGGAACGGAAAATCACGAAAAAATGCATCACCCAAAGAATGAACAGGCCATGGTTCCTGAGATTCAGGGAGCTGCAAAAAACAGCAGCGAAAAAGCAGGTCCCGTCAATGCTCCAAACTGGGCAAGAGATGATTACAAAACGGGAAATAATAACGAGGACTGATGTGGAATACATTGCTGATCTATAATAGTTATAAAATCACAGCCGCCATGTGACGGCTGTGATTTTATATATAAGGTTTGTTTCCCTTCTGGTTCAAAACGGTGTTTTATTAAATTGAAATATATGATATACTAATACGGAACAAGCAGGATATGAGGTGATTTATTATGAATTTACAGCAACGAAACATGATTACAAGTGAAGAAATTTATGAAGATTTATGCTCTAAAATAGAAAACCTGGATTATATGCCAGGCGAGGCTATCAGTGAAAATGAGCTCTGCGAGCGTTATGATACTTCAAGGCACATGATACGAGGTGCTTTTGCCATGCTTAGACAGAGACGTTTATTAGAAGTATATCCACAAAGAGGAAGCTTTGTAAGCCTCATTGATATCAAATATATATCTGATATTATTTACATGCGGGAATCAATTGAACAGGAAGCGCTTCAACTTGTAATAGATCTAGGGAATGTTGATGAAACCTGTGATAAGATGAGTGCTAACCTGGAACTTCAAAAGAATACGATAAAGGACAAATACCCCAACGAAGATTATTTCCGTCTTGACAAAGAGTTTCATGCTTATTATCTGGAAGCAGCAGGACATGGGGATATTATGAATATGATGTCCGATTCCTATATTCATTTTAGAAGATGGCGTAATCTGGATCTTCGTTCTATGCTGAGAATGGACGAATTAATTAAACAGCATGAAATTATAATTAAGAATTTAAGGAATAAAGATCGGCTTGCAGTGAGAAAAAGCCTTCATGAACATATTGATACAATCAGGCTGTTTAACTCTGTAATAGAGAAAACAAAAAATGAGTATTTCTATAAAAGATAGAATTTTCAACTATATGCCCGCAATACAGCTACTTTAATACTTGAAAAAGCAGTATGAAAGTGGTAATATAAAGTTACTTGTAGACAAGATAACAAGTACTTGGATTGGGGGTGAAAATACAGATGAAGATAAATTTGCAGGGAAATGTTGCAAGCGAAGCTGTTATAGAAATGGAAGAATCAGGCAAAAACTATGTATTCAGGGGTAATGCCATATGTTGTAATGATATAGATACATTATATGAAGCAATCAATAACATTGGGGTCAGTGGGAATAAAGTAATCGTTCTTAGAAAACAGGATAATATGGATTTAGATAGTTTTCTAAATAAATACACTCTAATATCAGATTCTTTCAATCCAGATCACATCTATCATATTATTTCTAATGTAAAATTACCAGAAAGGAAAAACGTTTATTCCATCTACATCAAAACTTCTGAATTTAACTATGAGGAACAACTGTTTCTGATTGAAGATGGGGATAATCTTTTACTGGATATTTCTAAACATGTGCTGTATCTGTATATTGCGGATATAGAATTAACACATAGAAAATATGAACTCATGAAGATTAACAATATTTTATAGAAATGATGGGGAAAACATGATATTATCAAAAAATATGGAACGGTTGGTTGCAGGAAGTTCAACCATAAGAAGGTTATTTGAAGAAGGCATTGAACTGTCTAAACAGGTCGGAAGTGAGAATGTATATGATTTTAGTCTGGGAAATCCCGCATCACCAGTACCTGATGAAGTAAAGCAATCCATCTATAGAATTCTGGAGAATCATGACTCCAACTATGTTCATGGATACATGAAGAATGCCGGATATGATGATGTGAGACAGAAGGTAGCGGCATTTATGAATAAAAAGTACGGAGCAGCCTTTGAAAAAGAGGACATCATCATGACGGTGGGGGCTGCCGGTGGAATCAACTGCATTCTGCGTTCGCTGCTGGAGGAAGGCGATGAAGTGCTTTGCTTTGCTCCCTATTTTGGAGAATACCGAAGCTATGTTGCAAATTATGCCGGGGAATTAACGGTTGTACCGGCAGATTACAGCACGTTCCAGCCCAATCTCAGTGAGTTTAAAAAATATGTAAATTCCAGAACAAAGGCAATTATATTGAATAATCCGAACAATCCATCCGGAGTCATATACAATCAGGAGATTTTCGAGAAACTGCAGCTGTTACTGGAAGAGGCGGAGCAAGAAATCGGACACCCCATCTACGTGATATCGGATGAACCTTACAGAGAACTGGTTTATGATGACTGTGAACTTGCTTACGCACCCGATTTTATTAAAAACTGTATCGTAGTTTATTCATTCAGTAAATCCTTGTCTCTGTCTGGAGAACGAATTGGTTATATGGCGGTGAGTAAGCAGATCGATTATTACGAGGAACTCATTAATGCCCTGATTGTAGCCAATCGCTGTATTGGTTATATCAACGCACCATCCCTGTTTCAGCTTGTGGTGGCGGATTGCCTGGAAGTAAAAACGGATGTATCTTTTTATGACCGGAATCGTATGCTTTTATACCAGTCACTTACGGATATGGGGTTTGAATGTGTGAAACCTCAGGGTGCTTTTTACTTATTAGTGAAATCTCCTTTGGAAGATGAACAGATTTTTGTAAAGCAGGCGAAAGAATATCATATTATTATGGTACCGGCATCAACCTTCGGCTGTCCAGGCTATGTAAGGCTTGCCTATTGTGTCTCCCATGATATGATACAGCGTTCCATTCCTGCTTTTAAAAAGCTTGCGAAAGATTATTTCAGCGTATAAATAAATACGACTTATGAGCAGGAGGTATTCAATGGATGGGCTTTTTACAATTGGTGAAGTCTCTAAACTGTTTCACATAGATGTACGTCTTCTTCGCCATTATGATAAGATTTCCCTGCTGAAACCCGAATACAATGATAAAAACACCGGGTACCGGTATTATTCAACCAGGCAGTTTGAATGCCTCAATACAATTCGCTATCTGCGCTCGCTGAATATACCTTTGGCTAAAATACGGGAGTTCTTTGAGAACCGGGACGATAAAAAGATGCTGGAAATTCTTTCAGAACAGGGAGATTTAGTCAGAAAAGAGCGTGAGAATTTAGATCGGATAGAGCGAAAGATTAAAAGCAGAATTCTCCAGATCAAAGATGTATCCCAGACTCAGTATGGTATCATAGAAGAACGGAAGTTTGAAGAACGGAAGATAGCGGCTTTGAAAAAGGAAATTTCGGTCTCGGAAGACTTAGAACATCCCATTCGGGAGCTTGAACTGGTGAATGGTCTCAATTCCATTATGTTCCTGGGAAAAGTCGGAGTTTCCATAGCCAGAGAGAACTTATTGAAATCTGATTTTGAAAACTTCTCTTCTATATTTGTTCTCATTGAACCAGATGATCAATGCGGTGAATGTTCCTCCATTATCGGAGAGGGGGATTATCTCATTGAACGGTTCCATGGAATTCACAAAGACTCCCAGCCTGTATACCAACATTTATTTGATTATATGAAAGAAAAGGGTTACGAACTTGCCGGGGATTCTCTGGAATTTGCATTAATTGATTCCGGAATTACCTTTGATTCGACAAAATTCACCACAGAAATACAAATTCCTTATAAAAAATGTTGACCCTCCAATCATTGGAGGGTTTATTATTTATTAGGTTAAGGGCTGTCGGGATAGGAGAAAGGAATGAAGTGAACAATGATTGGGACGTTTGTTAATACTGCTGCTATAATAACCGGCAGTGTGATCGGTACCTGTATTAAAAAAGGGATTGGTGAGAAGTACCAGGATGCATTGTACAATGCAATGGGTCTTGCGGCCTGCGGTCTGGGTCTGAATGCCGTTGTGCAGAATATGCCAAAGAGCGATTTCCCTGTGCTTTTTATCGTCAGTCTTGCATTGGGGAGTCTGATAGGGTCCAGACTTGATTTGATGAAACACTTTGAAGAAATTACCGCACGCTTTTCAAAAGGTAATTTAGGGCAGGGTCTTTCTACCGCGATTCTTTTGTTCTGCATTGGAACGTTATCCATTCTTGGACCGATGGAAAGCGCTCTTCATGGAGATAACACATATCTGTTTACCAATGCGACTTTGGATTTTGTCACTTCACTGGTTCTGGCATCTGCCTATGGCATTGGAATCGCATTTGCTGCAATTGTCCTGTTTCTCTGGCAGGGAAGCATTTATCTTCTTTCTTCATACCTTGCCGGTTTTCTTACCGAGAATTTACTGGTAGAGATATCCCTGGTAGGGGGCTTTTTAATTTTTAGTTCAGGTCTTTCCATTTTGAAAATTAAGGACTGCAAAACGTTAAACATGCTACCTTCATTAGGAGTACCTGTTTTGTGGTTTTTAATAAAAAGATTTTTTTGACAGTAATTTTTTTGAGGGGGAGAAAGGAGATGATCCGACAGAGAAGAGGATTGAGCGGCACAGTAATCACACAATAATATTTACACGAAGGAGTTATAAAATGGAAAAAGGAGTTATTTGGTTTAAACGAAGTATTATTTATTTAATTGGTCTTTTCACAATGGCGTTTGGGGTATCCGTATCCAAGATGTCGGATCTGGGCGTTTCCCCGGTAAATTCCATACCCAGTGTTGTCAGTGAGATTCTTAATATTGATATGGGAATCTGCACTACAGGAGTATTTACTATATTTATAATACTTCAGATTTTAATTTTAAGAAGAGATTTTAAAAAGGTCTATCTGCTTCAGATTTTCTGCTCTGTCATATTCGGCGTTTTTGTCAGTGTGACCAACAGACTTGCAGATACGATCCTGCCGGTATGCACAAATTATGGAATGAGACTTGTATATGTGGCAGTCAGCATGGTATTGATCGCACTGGGAATTCTGCTTTATCTTGAGGCGGATATCTTATCCCTTCCTGGTGAAGGTGTCATGAAAGCAATCAGCCACAAAACCGGCATACATATTTCTACCTCCAAACTTTTTTTTGACTGGTCAGTAGTAATAATTGCCGCGGCTTTATCATTTACCTTTATGGGCGAATTCATTGGTGTAAGAGAGGGTACTATTTTTGCGGCATTCGGTGTAGGAATATGCTTAAAATTTATGAATAAACATTTACAAGAGCCATTACGTGGATTTCTGGTGCCGGTAGCGGAAGAATTATACGAGAAATGATTAATGTATCGCAGTTGGAGAAAGATACTTTAGTTACAATTTTTGATTAAAAAACACAAATGCATGTACATGTTGCATAATAGTATTTGAAAACACTCCTGGAGAATATTGACATAGTGCTTAAAATGTGTTATCATTCAGACAGTTATTAGTCGTTTTTTGTCGATAACTTTTTTAAAAGTTTAATTTGTCGACAAGACGACAAGTAAATCAATTGTCAATCTGAAACTGGGCTGTAAGGAGAAGAAGATGGAATTTATAGATAATGTCCTGAAAGAAGGAAAAAAGAATTTTGTCTTTCTGGGAGAGGCTGGTTGTGGAAAAAGCGAGATCTCAATCAATTTTGCAAAAGCTCTGTCTGAAAGCGGTAATAAAACCGTACATTTTTTTGATATGGACATGACAAAGCCTTTGTTCCGTTCCAGAGATCTGTGCAGCTGCATGGAGGATCAGGGAATTAAGGTGCATTTTGAAGAGCAGTTCATGGATGCGCCGACACTGGTTGGAGGTGTGAGCAATATACTTCGGGATGAGAATTCCTATGTAGTCCTCGATGTTGGGGGTGACCATATCGGAGCCAGGGCGATCGGCGGATTTATGTCAAGACTGGACCGGAAGAATACCGTTATTTATTACGTACTGAATGCATTCCGGCCATGGTCCTATGATATTGAACATATAGACAGAATACTGGGGGAGATTATACAGGTTTCTCATATTCAGGTGAACGAACTGCATCTGGTTAACAACCCCAATTTCGGACATACAACAACTGCGGCCGAGGTGCTGGAGGGCTGTAAGCGCATGGCGGATATGGTGACGTTATACATGCCCATGGATTTTGCCTGCGTGAAAGAGGATTTATATGAGGAGGTAAAGGCAAAGGCTGATATTGAGATTTTGCCCCTTCATCTCTACCTTACTTACCCTTGGGTCACCGGAGAGGATTTCCGTGAATGGGGTAATATCAAAAAATATTAATCTTAGGTTAATATATAAAAACAAGAGGAGGGTTTTGCTATGGCAGAAATTAAAGTGGTAGCTGAACGGTGCAAGAGTTGCGGATACTGCATTAAATTTTGTCCAAAGAATGTGTTGGCATTAGGGCAAAAAGTAAATTCAAAGGGTTATGAATATGTGGAAGCAATTCATATGCAGGATTGCATTGCATGCTGCATGTGTGGTCGTATCTGTCCGGATGGAGCAATTGAAATATACAAATAGGAGGAGAAGGCAATGTCTAGAGTATTTATGAAAGGCTGTGAAGCAATTGCGGAGGCGGCTGTGAGAGCTGGCTGCCGTTTTTTTGCCGGCTATCCAATTACACCGCAAAATGAAATTCCGGAATACTTCGCTAGAAGAATGCCAGAGGTTTCAGGTACTTTTGTTCAGGGAGAGTCAGAGGTGGCATCAATCAGCATGGTATATGGTGCAGCTTCTGCAGGTGCGAGGGCGATGACCTCATCCTCCAGCCCGGGTATTGCTTTAAAGAGTGAGGGGATCTCTTATTGCGCAGCAGCCAGAATTCCAATGGTATACTCAAATATTTCCAGAGGAGGTCCGGGGGTAGGATCAATCCAGCCGGCACAGATGGATTATTTACAGGCAACGAAAGCTTCAGGAAACGGCGGCTTTGAGATGATGGTATTTGCTCCTGCTTCTGTTCAGGAAGCAGTTGATATGACATATAAGGCATTTGATTATGCGGATCGTGACAGAAATCCGGTGCTTATTCTGGCTGATGGTGTAATAGGAACCATGATGGAACCTGTCGTTCTTCCTGAGATGAAAACAGAGGAAGAAATTAATGAAATAAAAAATGGGAAAAAAGTCTGGTCATGTACAGGGCACAAACTTGACTATAAAAACCGTGCATGGATTGAGCCGGGACACTGGCTTACCAGTGATATGCAGCGTGCCAACGAAGAGGCAGAGAAGCTTTATGAATCATGGAAAGCAGATGTTATGGTAGAAGAGTATAAGACAGAGGATGCTGAGATGGTAATTACTGCTTATGGAATTTCTGCCCGCATCGCAAAATCAGCTGTTAACATTCTTCGCAAAGAAGGAATTAAGGCAGGATTGATCCGCCCCATTACTCTTCACCCATTTCCTTATGATTCCTTTGATAAATTGGATTACAAGAAGGTGAAAGCAGTTCTTGATGTTGAAATGTCCATTCCTGCACAGTTTGTTCAGGACGTTGAATTTGCTGTCAAGGACCGGTGCCCGATTCATACCTGTCTGTGTTCAGGTGGAAACATTATAAGCCGGGAATCAATTATCGAGGCAGTCAGAAAGATTTATTCATAGGAGGGATGAACATGGAACAGATATATGCAAGAACAAAAACTATCCAGGAAGATAAAGTTTCTGGCTTTTGTCCCGGCTGCATGCACGGAACGGTTATGAAGCTGATCGGTGAGGTTCTGGAAGAGATGGAACTGGTGGATAAAGCTGTGTGTACACTTGGTATCGGCTGCTGCGGTTTGCAAATGGATTACATTGCTTATGATAACATTACATCTCCTCATGGCCGTGCATGCGCAGTTGCCACAGGTATTAAGAGAAGCAATCCGGACAGCCTGGTATTTACCTATCAGGGGGATGGAGACTTTGCTTCCATTGGTCTGGCTGAATCCGTATCGGCAGCTAACCGCGGGGAAAATATCAGTGTAATTTTCATCAATAACGGTATTTACGGTATGACAGGCGGACAGATGGCACCTACCACACTGGTTGGTATGAAGGCATCCACTGCACCAAACGGACGTGATCCGAAAGAACATGGATATCCAATGCATATGTGCGAGGTGCTTAATGAACTGACAGCACCTGTATATTTAGAGAGAACCAGCTGCAATACCCCAGGTAATGTAGTAAAAACAAAAAAAGCAATTCGAAAAGCATTCCAGAATCAATTAGACGGGAAGGGCTTTTCCATGGTGGAAGTGGTTACAAGCTGTCCGACCAACTGGGGGATGGATGCATTAAAGGCTCTTGATTATATAGAGGAAAATATGCTTCCGGAATTTCCGCTTGGCGTGATTCGGGATCGATAAGGGGGAGAAGGAAATGGAGACAAATTTATGCGTTGCAGGCTTTGGCGGTCAGGGAGTTATGACACTAGGAAAATTTCTGGCTACGGCTACCTGCGATTCGACTGACAAAAACGTTACATTTTTCCCGTCTTACGGAGCAGAGCAAAGAGGAGGAACTGCCAATTGCTTCGTAGTTATTTCCGATGAATCCGTGGGTGCGCCTCTTGGAGATGTGATGGATGATCTGATTGTAATGAACGGTCCATCCTTAAACCGTTTTATTAAAACGTTAAAACCCGGAGGAACCTTATTTATCAACAGTTCTATTGTTTCAGAGGAAACCGGGCGCACGGATATTAAGGTTGTAAAGGCGCCTGTGACAGAGATGGCACTGGAGATGGGCAATTCCAAGGTTTTAAATATCATTATGTTAGGTGTTTATATTGGGTTTACAGGTGTTGTATCACCTGAAGTGGTATGGGATACAATCGAGCATAAGCTTGGTAAAAAACCAAAGCTGCTGCCCTTAAACAAAGAGGCCTTTGAGAAAGGTCTTGAGATGGGCAGGAGCCAGAGATAAGGGATTTTCAAGGAGGACAGAATGGTATTTCATAATTTTGATGAATTGATTGATAAGGTAAAGGGGGCACCCACCCGTAAGCGTATGGCGGTTGCTGTGGCAGGAGATAAACATACACTGGAGGCTGTACTCCATGCGAGAAAAGAAGGAATTATCGTTCCGGTACTGGTTGGGGATAAACCGGTTATTATGGATGTCCTGAAAGAACTTTTAGAGAGTGTGCCGGAAGAAGATATCTACCATATTGCTAACGAAAGAGAAGCGTGTGAAAAGGCGGTTTCCCTGGTGAAAGAGGGAAAGGCCGACTTTCTCATGAAAGGCAAGGTGGATACCGGCGTTATTTTAAAAGCAGTTGTGAACAAGGAAAATGGACTTGGAAAAGAAGGAGGCATCATGTCTCATTTCACCATGTTCGACGTTCCAGGTTATCATAAGATTTTACTTCCGGTAGACGGAGGAATGGTTACATATCCCACATTGGAACAGAAAAAAGGAATCATTGAAAACACGGTGGAAACCCTTCGTTCCATGGGATATGATTGTCCGAAAGTGGGTGTACTGGCATGTATCGAGAAGGTTAATCCAAAGATGCCTGAGACCATAGAAGCAAGAGAACTTCAGGAGATGAATGAAAGGGGTGAGATCAAAAACTGTATCGTGGAAGGTCCGATTTCCTATGACTGTGCGGTGGATCAGGAGATTGCCAGATTCAAAGGACTGGACAGCAAAATTGCGGGAGATGTGGATGTACTGGTTGCGCCAAACATTCATGCAGGCAATATTATGGGAAAAATGCTTGCATGTACCTGTAAAGCCAGACTGGCAGGGTTTATCGTAGGGGCAAAGTGTCCTATCGTATTAACTTCCAGGGGATCTTCAGCAGAAGAAAAGTACTTATCAATTGTAGTTTCAGCAGCGGCAGCAAACTAGAAGGAGGGCAGAATGGCAGAGAAAATATTAGTAATAAATCCTGGCTCTACGTCTACTAAAATAGCGGTTTACGATGGAAATGATGAGGTGTGGGTTGAAAGCATCAATCACAGTCTGGAAGAAATTAAGGTTTTTCCAACTGTATTTGATCAGCTGGATATGCGAAAGGATTTAATTCTGAACTGTATGGAAAAGCATGGAGATGCATTAGATACGTTTCAGGCAATTGTTTCAAGAGGCGGCTGCATGCCTCCGGTAAGCTCAGGCGCTTATGAAGTCAATGATTACATGGTAGACTGCCTTCACTATCGTCCGGTCGACCAGCATGCATCAAATGTTGGCGCTGCCATAGCTCTTATATTTGCCCGTGAAATAGGCGTTAAGGCATATACTTATGATGCGCTGACCGTAGATGAAATGCTCCCCATTAATACAGTTACCGGTTTAAAAGGAATCCGCAGACCAGCGAGAGGCCATAATTTAAACACTAGAGCAGCGGCTTTAAAGCTTTGCAAAGACAAAGAAATCAGTTATGCTGATACGAATATCATTGTAGCTCATCTGGGTGGCGGAATTACAATTAACCTTCATAGCGGCGGAAAAATGATTGATATGATCATGGATGAAGAAGGTCCTTTCTCACCGGAACGTGCCGGTGGCATGCCAGTATATTCCATAGTAAACATGGCATACAGCGGAACGTATACGAAGGAAGAACTGATGAAGCAGCTGCAGAGAAAAGGGGGCATGGTTTCTTACTTTGGAACTTCCGATATGCGGGAGGTAGAAGCAATGGCAGAGGAAGGGAACCAGGAAGCGAGAATGTTGTTTGCTGCAATGGCATTGGCAGTTGCCAAAAACATTGCCAAAATTGCTCCATCGGTATATGGGAAAATTGATTACATCATTCTGACCGGAGGACTGGCTTATTCCGAAATGTTCACAGATCTGGTAAAAGAGCGGATTGGATTCCTTGGGCCCGTTGTATTAATACCGGGAGAGAATGAAATGAAGTCTCTCGCCCAGGGGGTTGTAAGAGTCATGCGGGGGGAAGAGCAGGCAAAGGTTTTGATGCCTGACTAATAATACTTAAATCAGGAGAAAAAGTATGAAAACGGAAAATGAAAGAAAAGCACTAAAAAAAGTGTTAGCTGTTTCTTTATTGCTGGTAGTTCTGACTGTCTTATTGTGGGGGATACAGTCAAATTGGGGAGCTGTTAAAATCAGCCGTTTTAACATTCAGGGTGATAATGGAACAAAGATCAGCGGTATTTCCTATGTTCCTAAAAATGCTTCAAATGAAAAACCGCTTCCTACCGTTGTAATTTTTCATGGTCGTTCCAATCATGCTCACAGCAATGATACCTGGAGCATGGAACTTGCAAGACGGGGATACGTTGTATTCAGCCCGGACCTTTCCGGAGGCGGGGAATCGGATGTAAACAGCCGTGAAGAGCAGGGGGCCAGTGTTTTACAGTATGTAGGGAATCTTCCATTTGTTGATAAGGCAAACTTAAATATTGTAGGATATTCTGCAGGCTGTGCGACTACGCTGTATTCCCAGCAGAAACATCCAGAACTGGTTAACGGCGTGGTGACCGTATTCGGTCCGTTTATGGTTCAGATGACCACTAAAAATCAGCCGATCAATCTGGATTGCAATTACGGTATGATCAAGGCAAAAGCAGATCAGTACGATTATAACTTTATCGGCGATCCGGCAGCAAATGAAAAATACATAACAACTGCGTTCGGTTTACCGGAGAATGTTCAGTATAATAAGACTTATGATTATGGAAACGGAAACGTTTTCCGCTACGATATGGTAAATGATGCCCTTCATCAGACCGGTAATATCAGCGGACAGACAATTACCTATATCATTGAAGATATTGAACTGTTCTCTGAAGCTCCGATCAAACTGGCTTCTACCGATCTGGTATGGCTGCCTCAGCAGGCAGTGAGCCTTGCGTGCGCTCTGTGCGTAATATTCTTTATCGCATTCATGGCTAATTTATTAATGTACAATCCATTCTTTGCAGCGATCAAGGCTCCGCTTCCTCAGAACAAGGGATTAAGAGGGAAAAAGCTGACTTTGAGAATTATCATGGATATCGCAATTCCAACTGTCTTATTTGTTCCGGTTTCTGCGTATGTAATGATGTGGACTGCGAAAAGCAAACTATTTACATCAACAAACTTAAACGGAATTATGGGCTGGTTAGTGGCTCTTGGTTTAATCTCCGTTGTAATGCTGATTATCAGATTCCAGAAGGCAAAGAAGGAAGGAACTAAAATTCCATTTTGCGATCTGGCACTTGGAGCTGAAGGGGAAGAGAAGTTTGTATGGTCTCGTGTAATAAGATCTTTTATTATGGGCTCCCTTGTTGTAGGAATTGTCCTGATCTGGTTAGGAGCAATTGAAGGCTTTGCCGGAGTGACCTATCAGTTCTGGAATATTGCTACCATGCTTCGTGTGAATCATATGAGATTTTTACGTGCAATTCCATATATCTGTATCATTTTCTTTGCAATGATTACCGGAGGAATGGGGATGCTTGTCACCAGACGCCTTCCGGAAACAGGAAATGAAAAGAGAGATATGATTGTTGCTGTTATCGTGAACCTGGTAATATCTGCTGCCTGCCTGGCTATCCTGCTTACTCTTCAGTACGGCGGAAGCCTGATTATTGGAACAGGACAGACGATCATTCCACAGATGGATCTTTATGGAACCGGGCAGAATACATCTGTTGGAGCATTGGATTTCGCTTTCGGATACTGCTTTATGATGGGAACAATGAATGCGGTTATTACCTATCTGTATCGTAAGAGCGGAACAATCTGGCCTGGTCTTGCAATGTGCTGTATGTTTGCAGGCTTTATCACAACTGCAAGCTTTACACTGGTTCGGTAATTTCATTATGAATAAAAGCATTCAAAAGGAGCATCTGCTCTTTGGATGCTTTTATTCAGTTTCAAAAGTATGTTAAAAATTTAATTTGTCGACAAGTCGACTAGGAGGATATTCATGGGATATATAATTGGTGAGGAAGCACAGGATCTTCTTAGGGATGTAAGGGAGTTTTGTGAAAAAGAAGTAAAAGAACAGATCAAGGAGTATGATGTTTCCGGAGAATGGCCTCGTCCGATCTATGAACAGGCGCAGGAAATGCAGCTGCACATGATGGATGTTCCGGAAGAATACGGCGGTCTCGGGCTGGACCATATTACTCAGGCAGCTCTGGTAGAACAGATGGCGTGGGCAGACGCAGGCTTTGCAGTAACCATGAATGGGAATGGCCTGGCATTAAAACCGGTTTTAATTTCCGGCAATGAAGAGCAAAAAAAGAGATGCAGTGAGATGATTGTCAATGGCGGCTATGGGGCGTTTGCACTTACAGAGCCTGATGCCGGCTGCGATGCATCAAATGGAAAAACCACTGCAGTGAGAGAAGGGGATGAGTACGTTCTTAACGGACGGAAATGCTTTATCACCAATGCGAGTGTCGCCGATTTCTTTGTTGTTACAGCCATGACAGATAAAACAAAAGGAACAAAGGGAATGTCCGCATTTCTGGTATATAAGGGGACTCCCGGACTCAGCGTAGGCAACCATGAAAACAAAATGGGCGTACGTACATCCACCACAAGTGACCTTGTGCTTGATGAGGTGAGAATTCCGGCTGAAAATCTTCTGGGAGAAGAAGGTACCGGCTTTGTTACAGCAATGAAGACTCTGGATCTTGCCCGTATCTGGTGTGCTGTGATCGGAGTAGGAGTTGCAAAACGGTGTATTGATGAAGCGGCTGCATACGCTCGCCAGCGTGTTCAGTTCGGCGCCCCCATTGGTAAAAATCAGGCAATTCAGTTTAAACTGGCTGATATGGAAATCCGTACGGAAGCTTCCCGGCAGTTAATTGTACATTCATTGACGCTGGCTGACAAAGGTCTCCCATTCAGCAAGGAATCGGCAGAAGCAAAATGCTTTGCAGGAGATTCTGTTATGCAGACATCCATTGATGCGGTTCAGATCCTGGGAGGTTACGGTTACAGTCGTGAATATCCAGTTGAAAAACTCATGCGTGATGCCAAGATATTCCAGATTTTTGAGGGAACCAATGAGATTCAGCGTATGGTAGTAGGCAGGTCGGTAATCGGCAAGATTTGAGAAAGGGGTGACAAATAATGAATATTTTAGTATGCGTAAAACAGGTTCCTGATGATTTTGCAAAGGTTCATTTAGGAGAGAATGGAAAACCTGCATTGGAGGGGATTGATAAAGTTGTGAATGCATTCGATACCTATGCTGTGGAAATGGCAGTACGTCTCTGTGAAAATCATGGAGGCAGGGTCGTGGTTGCAACCATCGGAGCAGAAGAAGAGGTCCGCCCCAGCATGGTGCAGATGATTGCGGTTGGTGCAAATCAGGCTTATATTTTTGCGCCTAACACTGCTGATGCGGATGAAAGTGCAGTTGCCGCAGGGCTTGCTGAGCTGGTGAAAAAAACAGAAGAAACCGTAGGAGAAAGCTTTGACCTCATTCTGTGCGGAAAGGAATCCACAGATGAGATCAGTTCCCAGGTAGGTGCTATGCTGGCCGAGAAACTGAATCTATCATTTGTCTCCAGCGTAATTGATGTAAAACCAGCCAAAGCAGGTCTTTGTGTGAAGCAGGAGACAGAGGAAGGCTCTGCCAGTTATGAAGTATCCTGTCCTGCTGTAGTGACCGTGGCAAAACCGGAATATGATCCCCGTTACCCCAATTTAAAAAGCAAAATGGCTGCCAGAAAAGCAGTGATCCCATATCTTTCAGATGCCCTGTCCCCAGTGCAGCCTGCAGTAAGATGTATGAACTACCAAGAGCCGGCAAAGCGTGAGGCCGGTGTAAAGATACAAGAAAAAAATGCCGTGGATGCAGTTGCCAGAGCTATTGCGCTGATGGCTGATGACAAAGTGCTGTAGGAGGCTGAAAAGATGAAAACTCTGGTTTATATTGAAACAAAAGATAACAAACCTTTAAATGGCTGTCTGGAACTCATTCATGAAGCAATGGACTTAGGAGAAGGAACCGCAGTTCTGATCGGCAATGATTGTGAAGACAGCGCAAAAGAAGTCAGCCGCTACGGAATTCCAGTATTGGTACTTGATACGGAGGCGGTATGCCAGGATACAGTTCTGGCAGCACTTGTTTCGGCAGCAGCTCATACTCAGAGCGAGCTGATTCTCATGAGTGCCACACAGACCGGAAAGGATTTAGCACCCCGCCTTGCAGCCCGTTTAGATACCGGCTGTATCACAGATGTGGTGGGAATCAGGAAAGACGGAGAAAGTCTGATATTCACCCGTCCCGCATACGGCGGAGCTGTTTTAGAGGATATGCAGTTTGCAGAGGGAAAAAAAGCGGTGGCTACTGTGAGGGGTGGAAGCTTTACAAAAGCAGAAGCGGCACAGGCAGGTGATATAACTGTAAAATCAATTGAAATTCCGGCAGATGCAGTAAAAGCAAAGCTTATAGATACCGCAGTGGAAATTACAGAGCTTGTGAATCTGGAAGGTGCTGAAGTTATCGTAGCAGGCGGAAGAGGTTGCGGTGATGCCCAAACCTTCGCACTTGTAGAAGAACTGGCAAAGTTATTAGGGGGAGTAGTGGGTGCCTCCAGACCAGCAATGGAAGAGGGCTGGGTATCCAGAGCACACCAGATCGGACAGTCCGGAAAAATTGTTTCTCCCAAATTATATATTGCATGCGGTATTTCCGGCGCGATGCAGCATGTATCCGGTATGATTGGTTCTGATTATATTGTTGCGATTAACAAAGACGAAGATGCTCCTATCTTTGATACAGCCGATATCAGCATTGTAGGAAGATGCGAAGAGATTCTGCCTCTGATGATAGAGGAAATCCGCGCACGAAAAGCTTAATAATAATTTGAGGGAGGTCAGATGATGGGATACAAGAGACCAACAGCTGAAATGATTGAACAGCTGAAAGCAATCATGCCGGGGCGTGTTTTTACCGGCGATGATATGAACAGTGATTATTCTCACGATGAAATGGCGTTCTACGGGAAATACCAGCCAGATGTGGCAGTTGAAGCGTTAAGCACGGAAGAAGTGTCGGCAGTTTGCAAACTCTGTTACGAGAATGATGTACCATTTGTACCCAGAGGAGCGGGTTCCGGTCTGTGCGCCGGTTGTGTTCCAATCGCGGGAGGTGTGGTAATCGGAACACAGAAGATGAATAAAATTCTAGGATACGATCTGGAAAACTTCATTATTCGTGTTCAGGCAGGTGCATTTATTAACGACATTGCGGAGGACTGCCAAAAGCATGGAATGCTCTATCCGCCTGATCCTGGTGAGAAGTTTGCAACAGTGGGGGGAAATGTCTCTACCAATGCAGGAGGCATGCGTGCCTGCAAATATGGAACCACCAGAGATTATGTACGTGCAATGACAGTGGTTATGCCTAATGGTGAGATCATGCGCATGGGAGCGGAAGTAAGCAAAAATTGTTCCGGCTACAGTCTGATTAACCTGATGTGCGGAGCAGAGGGCACACTGGGCATAATCACAGAACTGAGCATGAAAATCATTCCCCAACCGAAAGTAACGGTCAGCCTGTTAGCACCTTTTGTGGACCTTGATACCTGTATTTCCTGCGTATCAAAGCTAAAGATGGCAAACTTAAATCCTCAGGCTCTGGAGTTTTTAACCAGAGATAATGTTCAGGCGATTGAGAAATTTCTTGGGAAGACCGTATATCCGGCAGTCTGTGACGGGGAAACAGCAGGTGCTTATCTTCTGGTTTCTTTTGATGGTTACAGCCAGGATGAACTTGATTCCACTCTTGAGATAGCAGCAGAGGTATTCTCTGAAAATGGTGCACTGGATGTCATAATCTATGATACACCAGACGGACTTCGCAATGCATGGCTGGTTCGCGGATCCTGTTTAGAAGCTCTTCTGGCAGATTTTAAGCTGATGGATGAGTGCGATGTCGTTGTACCGATTTCCCATATTGCGGACCTGGTAAATTATGCAGACAGTCTTCAGGAGAAAGTGGGGCTGGTAGTTCGTACAGCAGGGCACGCAGGTGACGGTAATGTTCATATTAATGTATGCTCCAATGATTTAGAAGTGGAAGAATTTATGAAGCGTGTGGACCTGTTCATGGATCTTGTATATGCAAAGGGCATAGAACTGGGGGGTCTGATAAGCGGAGAACATGGGATAGGCAGCGCAAAAGTAAAATACTTAGAAAAGAATCTGGGTGCAGAGCAGCTGCAGCTTATGAAAGGAATTAAAATGGCGTTTGATCCCAAAATGCTGCTAAATCCTGGAAAAGTCTGCTACTCTTTATAAGATAAAAGTTATTTTATAATACAGGTTTTTTGAAAAATGAAACGGGCTGGTGTTTTGTAATGATTAATTTGGCAAAACATCAGCCCTTGCAATTAATAATGAAAAACATTCTCATACCATATGTTAATAAAATAACAAAAATCTAATAAGAAATGTAATACACAAATAGTTACATGATAATATATAGACAGATAACAAAAAGAGAATATTGTAAAAATAAAATTTAACAATAAAACTATAATAGTTGTGAAAAATAAACCTGATTTAATATGTTATATTCAGAATGGATTTTTGACGGTTCTATCGTAATTATTTACCAAAACATTTATTATTTTTTTAACAATATTTGCACTAAATACTTGAAAAATTTGTCGATAGGTGGTATTCTTTAGGTAAGTTGTCGACAAGATAACAAGAATACAAGAAGTAAGCCAGAAAGGAATGAGACCTATGATATACACATTAGGAATTGATATTGGCTCAACAACTTCAAAGGGAATGATATTAAAAAATGGTTCCGATGAAATAGCTTCCTCCATCGTTTTAGCAGGAACCGGGACTGCCGGTCCAAAGATGCTTATGGAACAGCTTTATGAGCAGTCCGGATTGAAACCAGAGGATATTGCCTTTACAATCGTCACCGGCTACGGAAGAAAAACCTTTCAGGAGGCAGATGATCAGTTAAGTGAATTAACCTGCCATTCCAAAGGGGTTTCATTTCTGTTTCCCCAGGTAAGGACTGTGATTGATATCGGAGGCCAGGATGCCAAAGTTCTGGCATTGAATGATCAGGGTAAGATGACTAATTTTATTATGAATGACAAATGTGCAGCTGGTACAGGAAGGTTTCTGGATGTAATGGCTCAGATCCTTCAGTTAAAAATAGGAGATCTGGAAAAAGAGGCTGAAAAAGCAGATAATCCGGCTAAAATATCAAGCACCTGTACGGTGTTTGCGGAGTCGGAGGTTATATCACAGCTTGCTATGGGAGTAGACATGCCGAATCTTGTAGCAGGTATTTGCCAGTCAGTGGCCAGCCGGGTCGCAGGGCTTGCAAAACGAATTGGGATTCACGAACAAGTATGCATGAGCGGGGGCGTCGCACAGAATGGAGGTGTAAGAAAGGCGCTGCAAAATGAACTGGGAGTTCCGATTGTGTATTCGGAACAGGCACAGCTTATGGGGGCTTTAGGAGCAGCTCTCTATGCATACGAGAGAGTCATGAATAAATAAACAAAATGGAGGTTTCTTATGAGTCAAGAAGTCAAAAAGGAAAGACCGGCACCTGATCCGAATTCAGCGAAATATAAACTGAATGCGATTGCCATGAAGGCTTATGCGGATGCCCAGGCAGCGAAGGACAGAGGAGAACTGATTGGCTGGTGTTCCAGTAACTTTCCGGTGGAGATACCGGAGACCCTTGGTATTGCAGTCTGTTATCCTGAAAACCAGGCAGCAGCAATTGCAGCCAGAGGAGCAGGAGCCAAGATGTGTGAAATCAGTGAGGCAGATGGATATTCAAACGATATCTGCGCTTATGCACGGATCAGTCTTGCCTATGCAAAGATCAAGGATGCACCAGAGCAGAATATGCCTCAGCCGGATTTTATGCTGTGCTGCAATAATATCTGTAACTGCATGATCAAATGGTATGAGAACCTGGCAAAAGAGCTGAATATCCCCATGATTATGATTGATATTCCTTTTAATCCTGACTATGAGGTGTCTGATGCAGAAGTAGAATACATAAAGGCTCAGTTTTGGGATGCCATCCATCAGCTGGAGGAAATTACCGGAAAGAAATGGAGCGATGAAAAGTATAAAGAGGTTATGGAATATTCAGGACGTACCAGCAGGGCATGGCTGGCAGCAACTTCCTGTGCAAAATACACTCCGTCACCTTTTAACGGATTCGATCTTTTAAACCATATGGCTGTCATGGTTACTGCACGGGGCAAGGTAGAAGCGGCAGATGCGATGGAAACTCTGCTTAAGGAATATGAAGAGAATCACGCAACAGGAAAATCAACGTTCCGGGAAGAAGAAAAACACAGAATTATGTTTGAAGGGATTGCATGCTGGCCCTGGTTACGTGCAACTTCTACAGGTTTAAAGAGCCGCGGAATCAATATGGTGACAACCATATATGCAGATGCATTCGGTTTTATCTATAAGGATTTTGATGATATGTGCCGTGCTTATGCCAAGGTTCCCAATGCGATTAATTTAGAACTTGCAAGAGATAAGCGTGTTAAGCTGTGCAAGGAGAACCATGTAGAAGGTCTTCTGGTACATACCAACCGTTCCTGTAAACTTTGGAGTGGCTTCATGTACGAAATGAGCCGTCAGATCGGAGAAACCTGCAATATTCCGGTGGCGAGCTTTGATGGTGACCAGGCTGACCCGAGAAACTTCTCAGAGGCTCAGTACGATACCAGAGTACAGGGGTTAACCGAGATTATGGAAGCGAATAAGGGGGTTTAAGCATGAAGAGCGTAACAGAAATTTTAGAACAGTTAAAAGCAATTGCTGAAAATCCGAGAGCACAGAAAGATGCATTGATTGCTTCTGGGAAAAAGGTAGTTCTGACAGCCCCTGTGTATACTCCGGAAGAACTGGTGCATTCCTTAGGCATGGTTCCCATGGGGGCATGGGGTGGCGATATTGAGTTGAGGGAAGCAAAACGGTATTTTCCAGCATTCATCTGCTCCATCGTACAGTCTTTAGTGGAACTGGGAATCAAAGGAGTATACGATGGAGTGAGCGCTGTTATCATTCCAAGCTTATGCGACAGCTTAAAAGTTGTCGGTGAGAACTGGAAATATGCAGTTCCCAATATTCCATTTCTGCCTATGACATATCCTCAGAACCGAAAACCGGATTATGGAAAAGAGTTTACCAAAAAGGGATATGAAACGTTGATTGAAGAACTTGAAAAGATATCAGGAGAAACCTTTGATGATGAAAAGCTCGCCCAGTCAATCCGTATCTATAATGAACACAATGCCCTGATGAGAGAACTCTCAGAGGTACTGGCAGATCATCCGGAAGTGACCGCAGTACAGCGAAGCATCGTATTTAAAAGTGCTTTCTTTATGTTAAAAGAAGAGCATAGCAAAGTGATTCGTGAATTGCTGGAAGCATTAAAAGAGCAGAAACCAGGAGAAGCAAAGATCAAAATTATGACAACGGGTATTCTGGCAGACAGTCCGTCTCTTCTTAACATCATTGACAGCAACGGTCTTCAGATTGTTGCTGATGACGTAGCAGCAGAGAGTCGTCAGTACCGAACAGATGCTTTGGAGGATACAACTGCTTTGGACAGTCTTTCAGGAAAGTTCTGTGCAATGGATCACTGCTCTGTGCTCTATGATGTGGAAAAGAAGAGAATTGACCTGATTGTAGAAACTGCAAAGAGCCATGGAGCCAAGGGGGTACTTATGGTTCTCACAAAATTCTGCGATCCGGAAGAATTTGATTATCCGTTAATTAAAAAAGCTTGTGACGCAGCAGGACTTCCGATTATTCTGATTGAGGTAGACCGGCAGATGGAGAATTATGAGCAGGCTGGAACAATGATTGAAACATTTAAAGATATGCTGGGAAAAAACTCATAAGACTGGGGGACTTTTATAATGGAGAAGAAAGTCAATAAATTATCAATAGCAATGGGGATTACATTTGTATGGTTTACAACACAGTTCGGAGGTGGCTTTGCTTCCGGAGCACAGCTGAAAAGCTATTTTATCAGATATGGAATCATGTGCCTGTTTACATGCGTGGGAGCGCAGGCGATCTGTGCGGTTTACAATGGCTATATTGCATATTACGCAAAAAAACATAATGTCTATGATTACAGCAGCTTTAACAAAAAGTTTTACGGAAAATATTCCGCTATTTTTTCTAATTTATTTGAATTAGTTTATATCTTCGTACTTTTAGTAGTACCTGCAGTTGCCTTTTCCACAGGAGGAACAACCCTGTCAAAGATGATTGGAGTACCCTATTTTGCATGTACGGTTGTGATTGGTATTTTCATTTTTGTTGTAGCTATCTATGGTACAGCCATGGTACGTAAGGTAGCAACAGCTTTGTCAATTCTTATTGTAGTTGGACTTTTGCTTGTGTTTATCCCTAATATTATTGTTCAGTGGGATTCAGTCATATCAGGAATCGGTTATCTGGCAGATCAGAAGGCACCAATATGGCCGGCGATCTGGAGCATGATCGTATATGCAGCATTCCAGATTGCTTCTTCCCCTGCCATTCATTCTCAGCATGCGGAAGCAATGGATAAGCCAAAGGACGCAATATATACCTATGTTGTTGGTTTCATCGTAAACAGTGTTATGATTTTTTTATCTACATTAGGACTTCTTGCAATCGTACAGACTGCAGAATACGCCAATGCTTCTCTGCCTGTAATTGTACTGGTAGAAAACGGCGTAGGTGGAGCTTTACTCACACCAATTATTTCTATATTGATTATTTTAGGTTCTGTATCCACAGCAGTAAACATGGTAGCTGCCGGAACGGTGCGTGTCTGCAATATGCTTGACAAGGATTTTGATCCCGATGGAAAACCAACCTCAAAAGTAATTGTTACAACCCTTATTTTATGTCTGGTTGGTCTTGGCGTTTCACAGTTCGGACTGCTTCCGCTGGTTAATAAGGGATATGGTATCCTTGCATACCTCACATTCCCGGTTATTTTAATTCCTTACATTATACATATGATCCATACAAAGTTTGATACAAAAAGTAACAATTAAAGGAGACAAAATATGAGTGAAATGAGCCGCCCGTTAGAAGGCGTAAAAGTTTTGGAACTGGCAACTTTTATCGCAGGACCCTGCTGTGCAAGGTATCTGGCCGATTTAGGTGCTGAGGTTATTAAAGTGGAGGCTCCAAACGGTGATCCCCTTCGATTCACAGCTGTCAATGAAGGCCGTCCTTTCGGTGATCAGGAGGATACCAGCTTTTGTCTGGAAAATGCAGGTAAAAAGTGCGTAACACTGAATACTAAATCTCAGGCAGGCCGTAATGTGCTGGAACAACTGCTTGCTGACTGCGATATCTTTATTACCAACTGGCGTCAGCCTGCTTTAAAGAGAAGCGGACTTGATTATGAGACCTTAAAAGTGAAATATCCGAAGATGGTAATGGGATATGTCAGCGGCTACGGAGAGAAAGGTCCTGATAAGGATCTTCCTGGATTTGATTTTACCGCATTTTTTGCAAGGGGCGGAGTCATGGGTACCATGTATGATGTGGATTCATCACCAATGCTGCCAATTGCAGGATTCGGTGATCACCAGGTGGGTATGTACCTTGCAAGCGGCGTACTTGCAGCACTTTACCGTGCACGGGAGACGGGAAAAGGAGATCAGGTAACGGTAAGCCTGTTCCATACTGCTCTCTGGGACATCGCTCTGTTCCTTCAGTGCAACCAGTATGGTGACCCTTCCACCCAGTATCCGGTGAGCCGTAAAAAGATTGCCAATCCGTTAAATGTAGCCCATAAAACAAAAGATGGATATTGGGTACAGTTTGCAATGCCAAGATACGATTTCTACTATCCTACCTTTATGAAGGCACTTGACCGGGAGGATTTAATCGGAGATACCAGATTTTTCCCACAGACTGCACTTCAGGATCACTTAGTGGAATTTTATGAAATGCTTCATGATGAGGTTCTGAAAAGAAGCCTTTCTGAAGTTGAGGTTCTGATGAAAGAGGCTGATTTACCATATGCGGTGTGCCAGACCTGGAATCAGATTCTTGTGGATGAGCAGGCATGGGCATCAGATGCTCTGGCAAAAGTGACTTTCCCCAATGGGGCAGAGCGTACCATGGTGCGTACTCCTGTTATTTTCTCTGAAACAGGTCTTTCTTCCTATGAAAGGGCTTCCTACTTAGGAGAAGATACGGAAGCTGTGCTCGCCGAGTTAGGTTATAGTAAAGAACAGGTTGATGCTATGATTGCAGCAGGTGAGGCAACTGGATGTAAGAGGATTGGCTAAATCTTCCTAAGTAAAGTGGTGGGTAAAAATGATATTGAGCTGTAAGACTATAGGGACATGCCTGGCTGAAAGAGCCAGGCATACGCCTGACGAAATTTCGATCATATTCGAAGATGTTTCCTATACCTGGAATGAGCTTGACAAGATCAGTGATTATATGGCTTATCGCATGCATACGTTTGGTATAACCCAAGGGACACATGTGGGAATATGGAGTGTAAATAATCCAAATTGGATCATTGTATTTTTGTCTTTGCAGAAATTAGGTGCTCTTCCCATTTTAATTAATACCTGCTATCGGGAAAAAGAACTAAAAGAGATCCTTCAATTTGCACATGTAGAGTACCTTTATTATGGTGACGTTTACAAAGATATTCATTACTCAGATATTGTTGAGGCAATAAAAAAAGAAAATGCCTGTAATATTAAAAAATGGCTGTTTATTGGGAAAGACCGGACTGGTTCATGGCTGAATTTCAATAGTTTTGTCAGCAGTGAGAAAACAAAGAAAGCTTATGGAATAACCAAAGGCCTGCAGAGCAAAGTCAAATCTGACAGCAATGCCTGTATGCTGTTTACATCAGGAACTACCTCTCAGTCAAAGGGAGTGTTACTGACCCATGATAATATTGTAAATTCAGCTTTGGCAACGATACACCATATGCAATGGACGAAAGATGACAGAATGTGTGTAACGGTACCGATGTTTCACTGTTTCGGTGTCACTTCAAGCCTTCTGACTACCATTTTACTGGGAAGTACCATGTGTATCCTTCCCTATTACAAGACCATTGATGTATTAAATTGTATACAGAAACATCAGTGTACCATTATTAACGGAGTTCCCTCCATGTTTCTTGCTATGCTGCGTAATGAGCATTTCAAAGAATATGACTTATCCAGTTTAAAATCGGGGATCGTTGCGGGATCTCCTCTTCCTCCTGAGGATTATTTAACTATATGCTCCCAGATTCCAAGTCTTAATCTCATTCCTTCTTACGGACAGACAGAAACATCGCCTGCGGTAACTTTTTCATTAACCAGTGACCCGGTTGAAAAGCGGGCAATGAGTGTGGGAAAAGTAATAGAAGGAGTGGAAATTCAGATTGGGGATAATGAGGGAGACAGTCCCCTGCCTGTGGGAGAGGCAGGGGAAATCATGGTAAGAGGTTATAATGTAATGAATGGCTATTATAATATGCCGGATGAGACGAAACAGACTCTTACCACCTCCGGCTGGCTTCGTACTGGAGATATGGGATTCCTTGATGCCGAAGGGTATTTACATATAAACGGAAGAAAAAAAGATATTATTATTCGAGCGGGAGAAAACATATCGCCCCATGAGATTGAGGATTATATAAAAAAAATCCCCTGGATTGAACAGGCAGTTGTGATAGGGGTGCCTGCTGAGGTAATACAGGAAGAAATAGTGGGGTGTCTTGTTCTAAAAAAAGGGGAAACGCTCCACGAGGAATATATAAGGCAGTATTTGGCAAGTAGAATTGCACATTATAAAATTCCGGTGAGATTTTTGGAATTTCAGGAGTTTCCTATAAATTCCAGCGGAAAAATAAAACTGGCTGAAGTCAAAAGCATTGCCATTAAGCGGTTGAATCAGTCTGATAAATAGGAGTAGGAGGATTAATCCATGTTTTTTACTGAACAACATGAGCTGATTAGAAAATTAGCCAGGGAATTTGCGGAAAAAGAATTAACAAAGGAGCTTCAGGAAGAAGTCGAGGAAAGTGGTATATTCCCAAAAGAAGTATTGGATAAGATGGCAAAAGCAGGCTTTTTCGGAATCAAGATTCCCAAGGAATTAGGCGGGCAGGGTGCTGATGCAAGATCTTATGTACTTGTAATGGAAGAGATTGCAAGAGTGAGTGCAGTTGCAAGTCTTTATGTTTCTTCCCCCAACTCATTATCAGGAGGCCCACTTCTTTTATCCGGAACAGATGAGCAGAAAGAGAAGTATCTTCGTCCAGTTGTTACCGGTGAGAAGATACTTGCGTTTGGTCTGACAGAGCCCGGAGCAGGCTCCGATGCAGGCGGTATGACAACCACTGCAGTAGAGGAAGGAGATTACTATGTTTTAAATGGCCGTAAGACATTTATTACGATGGCGCCACTCTCCGATTTTGCGGTTATTTATGCCAAGACGGATATGTCAAAAGGAAGCAAAGGAATCACGGCATTTATTGTAGATATGAAGCAGGAAGGCGTATCCTGCGGAAAAGCGGAAGATAAGATGGGGCTTCACGGCTGTGCCACCAGTGATATCATACTGGAACAGGTGAGGGTACATAAAAGCAATGTTCTGGGTGAGATCAACAAAGGCTTTATCAATGCAATGAAGACTCTGGATACAGGACGTATGGGTGTTGCGGCTCAGTCCATCGGTGTTGCACAGGCATGTCTTGATGAAGCTGTCAAATACGCAAAAGAAAGAAAACAGTTTGGCAGAAGAATCGGAGATTTCCAGGCAATCGGCTTTATGATAGCGGACATGGCCACCAAGCTGGAAGCAGCAAAGCAGCTGGTTTATAAAACTGCATACCTAATGGATACCAGACAGGATGCATCAATGAATGCATCTATGGCAAAGTACTATGCGGCAGAGGTCTGCAATGAAATCGCAGCAAAGGCAGTCCAGATCCACGGCGGCTACGGATACATCAGTGACTATAAGATTGAGCGGTTATACAGAGACTGCCGTGTATTTACAATTTATGAAGGAACTTCACAGGTTCAGCAAATGGTAATTGCGGGCAAGCTGCTGAAAAAGTAGGAGAGGGGAAAAGTTAAGATGAAGATTTTAGTTTGTGTAAAGCAGGTACCGGACACCAATGAGGTAAAAATTGATCCGGTAAAGGGAACCCTGATCCGAGACGGTGTTCCCAGCATCTTAAATCCGGATGATGCCAATGCCCTGGAAGCAGCGCTTCAGATAAAGGACCAGAATAAAGATGTAACAGTAACGGTATTGACCATGGGACCGCCCCAGGCCTCCTATATGCTAAGAGAATGCCTGGCTATGGGAGCTGATGAGGCATATCTTTTAAGCGACCGTGCATTTGGCGGAGCAGATACCTGCGCAACGTCCACTACCATTGCGGCAGGCATTCACAAGGTTGGAAATGTTGATGTGGTATTTGCCGGACGTCAGGCGATAGACGGTGATACGGCTCAGGTAGGACCGCAGGTGGCGGAGAGACTTGGAATCCCGGTGGTTACTTATGTAGAGGAAATAGAACTGGGAGACGGCAAGGTTACCGTACACAGGCAGATGGAAGACGGCTATGAGGTGATTGAGGTCCGTACACCGTGTCTCTTAACCTGTGTGAAAGAGTTAAACCAGCCCAGATATATGAGCGTTGGTAAAATCGTAGATGCATATAAGAAAGAAATTCCGGTTTGGAATCACATGGATGTGGAGCTGGATCCTAAGGACTGTGGCCTTAATGCTTCTCCGACTCAGGTATTCCGTTCCTTTACTCCCCCTGCAAAAGGCAAGGGTGAGATGCTGTCCGGCTCAATTGATGAGATGAGCACAAAACTGGTTGACAAATTAAAAGAGAAACATTATCTGTAGGGAAGGGTCGGTGTATCGATATGGCTGTTAATGTTGTAAAAGAAAAATGCAAAGGCTGTTCCATCTGTGTGAAGAACTGTCCGTTTGATGCCATTACCATGGAAGGCAAGCTGGCAGTTATCGGCACTGCCTGTACCAGCTGTGGTGTATGTGTGGAGAAATGTCCGTTTATGGCAATCGAAAAGACGGAAGAAATAAAAGAAGTGAAAGATTTAAGTGCTTACAAAGGGGTATGGGTCTTTGCAGAGCAGCGCCGGGGTGAAATCATGCCTGTGGCAATTGAGCTTTTAGGCGAAGGAAAGAAACTGGCAGCAGAGATTGGCTGTGAGCTGTGCGCAGTTCTTTGCGGAAACGAAGTGTCCGGGCTTGTAAGTGAATTATTTGAGTATGGTGCTGATAAGGTGTATCTTGCAGAGGCACCGGAGCTGGAGCAATATACTACTGACGGTTACGGCAAGGTGATTTTTGAGGCAATCAATGAGTACAAGCCGGAAATCGTGCTTCTTGGTGCGACCCACATCGGCCGTGATCTGGGTCCGATTCTTGCAGTAAAGGCTAATACAGGGCTGACGGCTGACTGCACCAGGCTGGAGATTGATCCTGAGGACAAAAAAATCAGACAGACCCGTCCTGCTTTCGGTGGAAATTTAATGGCGACCATCGTATGTCCGAATCACAGACCTCAGATGTCTACCGTAAGACCCGGGGTTATGGCAAAGGCAGAGCGTATACCGGGAAGAACCGGAGAAACAGTGGAATTGAAAACAGACTTTTTAGATGGGGATATTCGTACCAGGGTGCTTGATGTAGTCAGAAGTGTAAAAGAGATGATTGCAATCTCAGATGCGGAAATCATCGTATCCGGCGGTATGGGGTTAGGAAAAGCAGAAGGATTTGATCTTCTAAAGCAGCTTGCAGACAAGCTTGGCGGTGTTGTGGCAGGCTCCAGAGCCGCAGTTGATGCGGGCTGGATTGACCATGCTTATCAGGTTGGGCAGACAGGAACCACTGTAAAGCCTAAGATTTATATTGCGTGCGGAATATCGGGAGCGATTCAGCATGTGGCAGGTATGCAGGGTTCTGAGCAGATTATTGCAATTAATACCAATGAGAATGCACCTATTTTTGAAGTGGCAGATTATGGGATTGTGGGCGATCTTTATAAAGTAATACCATCAATCATCAATGCGCTGAATTGACGTTGAATGAAATCATAATAGAGACAAGAAGGAGTGTTCTGTAAAAAAGAGCATTCTTTCTTTTTTTGTATGAAACCAATGCATTGACTGATGGATTGAAAACGTTTAAACTTGAATACAGTTAATTGTCGTAGAGCATGGAATGGAGTGAAATCATAATAAATTCAGGAGATTGACATGAAAAAAATTATTGAGAAACTTGAAAAATGGGATACCTGGGAAATTACCTGCCCCGGTCACAATGACAAAAATCCGTTTATGGATTATAAGATCCAGGGAACTTTTACCGGTGATCATGAATGTAAAACAGTGGATGGCTTTTACGATGGGGACGGAAATTATGTGGTCCGCTTCATGCCTTCTTTTGAAGGAGACTATAAATTTTTGATTAGTGGAAGCTTTTCTGAAAATACATGGGAAGGAACCTTTGAAGTACTTCCTGCTTCAGGCAGCAATCATGGACCTGTTCATGTAGCGAATACCTATCATTTTGCCTATGAAGACGGAACTCCCTATTATTCCATTGGAACGACCTGTTATGTTTGGGAGCTACAATCAGAAGAATTACAAAAACAGACTCTTGAAACCCTTAAGAATAGCGCATTTAACAAAATTCGTTTCTGTATTTTACCGAAACATTATGATTATAATTTAAACGAACCAATCTCTTATCCGTACATAGGAACTCCCTGCGACAGTACAAAATTAACCACTGATAATTTTATGCAGTTTAATGGAAGAGCAGAAGGAAACCAGTGGGATTATTCCCGTTTTAATCCGGATCATTTCCGGCATATTGAACAATGCATCAGACAGCTGAGAGATCTGTCTATAGAAGCGGATTTAATCGTTATGCATCCTTACGATCGGTGGGGATTCAGCCTTATGGACAGAGAACAGGACGAACAATACTGGAACTACGTAATTGCCAGATTTTCTGCATACAGGAATGTCTGGTGGTCACTTGCCAATGAATATGATCTTATGCCTCAAAAGTCCGTGGAGGACTGGGAATATTATGCAGGGATCATTTGCAGGAAAGACAAATACAATCACTTGAGATCCATACATAACTGCAGGGCTTTTTATGATTATACCAGACCATGGATTACCCACTGCAGCATACAGAGGCAGGATGTTTATAAAACCGCGGAGTACGTGGATGAATGGAGAGAGAGGTATCAAAAGCCGGTAGTGCTGGATGAAATAGCCTATGAAGGAAACATCCAGCATGGCTGGGGAAATATAAGCGGTAAGGAACTGGTTCGAAGATTCTGGGAAGCCAGCTTAAGAGGGGGATACGCCGGTCATGGAGAAACTTATATGAATCCCAAAGACATCCTGTGGTGGTCCCACGGCGGTGTCTTACACGGAGAAAGCCCTGACAGGCTGAAGTTTCTTCATCAGATCTTATCAGATACGCCGGGGCATGGGCTGACACCGTTAAAACAGGCCTGGGACGAGGTGTGCGCAACTGTGGAACGTGTCAGCTATTATTTATATTACTATGGTTTTAACAGACCTTCCTTCCGGGAGTTTTATTTTGATGACACAACAGAATTTGATGTGGAAGTTATCGATACATGGGATATGGAGATTGAGAACAGGGGAATATTTAAGGGGAAATTTAAAGTGGAACTGCCCGGCAAGGAATATATGGCGGTTCGCATCATAAAACATCAGGTTTAAAGTTAACAGAGGTAAATGGTGTTTTCCGGGATTGTACTAGACCATAGCCGGGCAATATGGTATACTGAATCCAAAATTTATTTTCAGAATAAAAGACGGCGGGAGGAGATTGACCAATGGCAACCCTTAAAGATGTGGCAGAACGGGCAGAAGTTACGGTCACCACTGTCTCAAGAGTTATTAATAACCGGGGCTATATCAGTGAGCAGACGAGAAAAAAAGTTTACGATGTTATGAAGGAGCTTAATTATCAGCCCAATGAACTGGCACGGTCTCTTTCCATGCAAAGAACCAATACCATCGGAATTATTGTCCCTCACATTGTCCACCCGTATTTTGCCAAGCTCATCAGCAACTTAGAAAACGCAGCTGCCAACAAAGGCTACAAAATATTGCTGTGCAATTCCAAAGCAAAGAATGAAAAGGAACTGGAATACATCCAGATGTGTAAGAGCAACCGGGTATCCGGGATTGTACTGTGCAGCCGAAACGTGGATATTGAAGAGATGAAGAATTTAGACATTCCTGTCATTACCATAGAGCGTAACTTAGAAGCCGGAACCGTGGGAATTCAGTGTGACAACTATCAGGGAGGCTGTCTGGCGACGGAACATTTAATCTCCTCAGGATGTAAGAATCTGCTTCATTTAAGCGGAATTAAAAATGAAAACATGCCGGCGGATGCCAGAGCGGAAGGATTTATTGATGTTTGTGAAAAACACGGAGTGCGTCACCGGGAAGTGATGGCTACCAGCACTATTTACAATACTCTGGATTATCATGAGCACATCAGAAAAGCCATTGAGGAAGATCCTTTAGTAGACGGTATCTTTGCCAGCAGTGATCTGATTGCTGCCCAGACCATTCAGATCTGCGCTGAGATGAATATATCCATACCCCGACAGATCCGGCTGGTTGGTTTTGACGATGTGGATATAGCCAGACTGACAACTCCCACAATTACCACCATCAGACAGCCGGTCAGAGAGATGGCGGAATGGGCCATTGAATTTATACAGAGAAGTCTGGATCATGAAGCAGTTCCGGAACAGTTTAAGCTGCCAGTTACTCTTGTAAAAAGAAATTCCTCATAAATAATAATGACACTGGAACGTAAAAGCCAGTGTCATTTTTTATTGTTGAATACAGGATAGAATATTATAAGCGATTGACCTGTGAAATAAGCGCGATAAAATAAATAATTAAACAGGTATTATATATATTACAATGTAAAATTGTATAAAATGCACAAAAAATAGAATAAAAAATTTGTAGATAAGACGAAAATATGTCAAGCGGTTGACATGAGGCCCGGAGAGGAATATACTCAGGTTACAGCATACGTAAATACGCTTCCATCAGGAAGCAGATTTTGCGGAAAATCAGAATATCAGGGAGGTATTGGAATGAAACGAAATAAGGTTCTTTCATTGGGATTGGCAGCTGTTATGATGCTTACTGCAGCAGGGTGTAACGGCGGAAGCAAGACGCTTGAGGGGGAAGCAGGCACAACGGCAGCAGGAAGTACAGAAGGGAACAAAGCAGAATCATCTCAGAGCGCAGGAGCTGCGGCAAATGGAGTCACCATCACCATTTTAAACACAAAGGCAGGTATGGAGAAATTTTTTGAACCGGCATTTGAGGATTATAAGAAAAAAACCGGAGTTACTGTGGAGATGTCCTCTATTTCAGAGGGGGATTCCCCCTACGAGGCAATTCAGAAAAGATATGCAGCAGGAGATGCTCCTACACTTGCCATCATGGACTGCAACGATATTGTAGCTCTTGCAGAACAAAAGGCCCTCCCGTTAGATGGAGAAAAATGGGTGGCCGACGGAGGAGATAAATATGGTGTAAAAGTAGGCGGAAAGCTGTATGGATTTCCATTCAGTCTGGAAGGCAGGGGACTTTTATTTAACAGAACCGCCATCGAAAAGACGCTGGGAAAGGATTTTGATGAAAAATCCATAAAAAATCTTGATGATTTTAAAGCAATCTGCGATGAACTGGTTGCTGCAGGAATGGAAAAACCGGTCTGTATCTCCAAAGAGGACTGGTCACTGGGAGCCCATTATCTGGGACTTATGTATGAAGAGCAGGATGGAACTTCCAAAGGAGCAGAAGATCTTATCGGTTCGTTAGAGGACGGATCTGCAAAGCTGGCTGACAACCCAAGATTCAACAGCCTGTTTGATACCTTTGATGTGCTTATGAAATATAACATCAATGGAAAAGATCCTCTTGCGGCAGACTACGATACGGATAATGCCTATTTTGCAGAAGGCGACGTAGCATTCTGGTTTAATGGTAACTGGGTATGGGAAGTTGTATCTGGATTTGCAGATTCCAGTTCTGAGTTCGGCATGCTTCCTGTTGTTCAGAATACAAAGGATGATAAGTTCAACACTCTGGTCAATGCAGTTGGTTCCAAACAGATCATGATTGATAAAAACGCTTCTCCGGAACAGATCCAGGCTGCAAAAGACTTTTTAAACTGGCTGGTCTATGATAAGACAGCCCAGGATATTGTGGCAAACCAGATTCTTGCAGTTCCTTGCTTTAGTACCTTCAACGCTTCCCCTGAAAATAAGCTGGGGCAGGCATTAAAGGCATACGCAGATGCAGGGCTGACTTTTGATCAGTATAACGGACTGCCTGGAGACCACTGGTCTGTATGCGGTGGTTTCGTACAGAAATATCTGGGAGGGAAAACAGACCGTGCCGGTCTTGCAGCTGACTTAGAAGGCTATTGGAAATCCAAGAAATAGGGGATAGGGAAGGAACGCTTTTATGGAAAGAAATGCGATGTCCAATAAAATAAAAACATATATGATGTTTGCTGGTCCGGCAATGTTTTTCTTCTTTGCAGTGGTCATCATTCCATTTATCTATGGTGTGTATTTAACCTTTACCAACTGGGATGGGATTTCAGAGAAAAAGCATCTGATCGGAATCACCAACTACATAGCAGTATTTCAGGATGGGGGATTTTGGAATGCATTGTTACTGACCCTGTCTTACGTGGCAATCAGTACAATCCTGGTACAGGTGATTGCATTTGCGCTGGCCTATTTACTGACCGGCGGGCTGAAAGGTCAGAACTTTTTCCGGGCAGGTTTTTTTACACCAAACTTAATCGGCGGGATTGTTTTAGGATTTATCTGGAAGTTTGTGTTTTCCAAAGCATTTACTGCTTTTGGAGCGATCATTTCAGCGCCGCTGTTTGAAAGTTCCTGGTTATCAGATCCCATAAAAGCGTTCTTTGCTTTAATTCTGGTTACGGTATGGCAGTATTCGGGATATATGATGCTGATCTACGTTGCAGGCTTTGTCGGAGTGCCAAAGGATTTAATAGAAGCGGCCAGTATTGATGGATGTACCAATACACAGAGGACCAGACACATCGTGATACCCATGATGGCTCAGTCGTTTTCCATCTGTACATTTTTAACACTGACCAGATGCTTTATGGTATATGATTTAAATGTTTCCTTAACTGGAGGAGAACCATATGGAAGTACGATTATGGCGGCTCTCCATGTGTATCAGAAGGCGTTTAAATCCAAACAGTACGGGTTAGGTCAGGCAGAGGCGCTGGTGCTTTTCGCAGTGGTCGCGGTTGTGGCTGTCACCCAGTATTACTTAAGCAGGAAGAAGGAGGTGGAAGCGTAATGGCGAAAGGGAGAACTGTGGTAGGCGGAAGAAAAGCAGTTTTAATGAACCTTATGAAGCTGGTTTTATTAACAGCGGTGCTTATTTTATACATGATTCCATTTTTCTTAATCCTGATCAATTCGTTTAAAAGAAAGATCACGATTATAAAAAATCCCCTTATGCTGGTAGATCCCAAAGGCTTTTCTTTTGATAACTATAGCTCGGCGTTTCGGGAGATGAACTATGTAAGGGCGTTTGGAAACTCCTTGCTAATAACCTTTGTCAGTGTGGCTTTCATTGTCCTGTTTGCTTCCATGGCAGCCTACTTCTTTGCAAGAACCAAAACTATTGCAGCGAAAATCAGTTTTTCACTGATTGTGGCAGCTATGGTAATTCCCTTTCAGACGATTATGATTCCTCTGATATCCATTTATGGGAATATGCTTGGAATGCTGAATATGAGGTCGACTTTAATATTTATGAATATCGGATTTGGTATGGGACTGGCGATATTTATCTATTATGGGTTTATCCGTTCCGGAGTTCCCATCTCCCTGGAGGAAGCGGCGATTATTGATGGCTGCACCCCTTACCAGCTGTTTTTTAAGATTGTTTTTCCCCTTTTAAAGCCCACTACTGCAACTTTAATTGTCCTTGATGTCTTATGGCTGTGGAATGATTACCTTCTTCCCAGCCTGATACTTGGAAAAAAGAAATTATATACGCTGCCCTTATCAACTTATACTTTTTATGGTACGTATTCCAGCGATCTGGGCAAAATCATGGCAGGTCTGGTACTGACCATTCTGCCAGTCATTGTTATCTATCTGATTTTGCAGAAGCAGATTATCAGCGGTGTTGTAGCGGGAGCAGTAAAGGCATAGGAGACAGCCCTGTGATTCCATATTTGGTAACGCAGGGCTTTTTTAACAGGAAAATGACAAAAAGAGAGGGCAGCAGGTTGGAAAAGACAATTCGTATGACTGGGAAATATTTGTGGATTCCCATCACACCGGGAGCCAAAGATTCCATTGTATCTTTTTATATGAATGGCGTAAAGATTCAGGAGTTGTGCATTGAGACCGGAGAAGATAAACCACATTTTTTTGCATGGTTTGATGCTTCGGCGTATCAGGGCGATATCATGACAATAGAAGGGGATTATAAAGAAAAATGGTTTGAGAGCATTCTGGTGAGAGATAAAAAGCCAGTAAATCCAGGACCCAAAAGATCTCTGATCCATTATGCACCTGAATTTGGGTGGCTCAATGATCCCAATGGGCTGATTTATGACAATGGAGTTTATCACATTTACCATCAGCATAATCCTTACGGAGTCAGGTGGGAGAATATGCACTGGGCACATACCAGTACTGGTGATTTTCTGTCTTATACGCAGACGGAGGATGTTCTGTTTCCGGATGAAGAAGGGCCGGCTTTTTCCGGGACAGCTATTTTGGATCAAAACAATTGTCTGAGACTGGGGGCGGATGCAATTGCATATTATTATACATCAGCTGGTGGACGCAGCCACTGGTCTAAGGAGCATAGGTTCACTCAGAAAGTGGCAGTAAGCACGGATCATGGAAAAACTCTTAAAAAGCTGGAACAATCGGTTGTACCTCATATCAATGAGGAAAACAGAGATCCAAAGGTGTTTTATCATGAAGAAAGCGGCTCTTATATAATGGTGCTTTATATCTCTGATGATACCTTCTATTTCTTCCGATCCAAAGATCTGATTCATTGGGAGAAGGTGCAGGAAATTATCATACCAGGTATGTGGGAATGCCCGGACTTTTTTTCCATTACCTGTAAAGGGGATGGGGTGAAAAAGTGGGTTTTGTGGTCTGCAGACGGATATTACTGCCTGGGAGATTTTGATGGGAAGCATTTTCAGGCAGAGAAGAATAAAGAAGGAGACGCCATTGCCAGATATCAGCTTTATAACATCATCACAGATGGGGAGAACAAAGCTGACCGAAACTTTGTCAGACCATATGCCGCACAGATTTTTAAAGGGACAGGTGAGCGCATTTTGCAGCTTAGCTGGATAACCAGCGTGAAGAAAGACAGGAATTACGCCGGTATTTTATCCTTGCCTGGAGAATTGGAGCTTAGTAAAACGACTGAGGGGTACCAGATGTGTATCAGTCCGGCAAAGGAACTGGAAAAGTTGAGAATTGAAACATTCAGTAAAGTTCTGGATAAAAAAGAAGAGGCTTTTGCACCGTGTTCTGCCAGCCTTTATTCTGGTGAAGGTCAGGCGCTTGAGATAGAACTGGCATTTAGTGACGCCAGACAGACAAAGGGGAAAGGTAAAGCGTACATAAAGCTGACTGTATTTGGGACCCTGTTTTCTATTGATTTTTTTACCCGTGAAATAAAAGTGGGACCACACACAATACCATTAAAAGAAGAAAAAGAACATCATTTAAGGATTTATGCAGATTTGGATGTGTTTGAATTGTTTGCCTGCGAAGGATTGACATATGCTGTGACGGATAATGAAAGTGACAGCGTTTCAGGATCTGTGGAGATCGAGTATTCCGGGATCCTGGGAGATATAAAACTTTATGCATTAAGGAGTATCAGGATAAGTGAATAGATGGGAGTTGGATAAATGGAACTGAATAATCAAATCATGTTAATTACATATGCGGACAGTCTGGGCAGGAATTTAAAAGAACTGGATACAGTTCTGCACACCTATCTGCAGAATGAGGTAGGCGGTGTGCACATTCTTCCTTTTTTCCCTTCTTCTGCAGACAGAGGCTTTGCTCCTCTGTGTTATGATCAGGTGGATGCAGAATTTGGAACATTTGAAGATATAAAAAGGATCAGCAAGGATTATTATCTGATGTTTGATTTTATGGTAAATCATATTTCCAGAAATTCTGATTATTTTAAGGATTTTGAGGAAAAGAAGGAGCTTTCCGATTACAAGGAAATGTTTATCCGATATAAAGAGTTCTGGGATCAGGGAGAACCAACCAAAGAAGAGGTGGATTTAATCTACAAACGAAAGCCACGGGCACCCTATACCGAGGTCACATTTAAAAATGGGGATGTGGAAAAGGTTTGGTGTACCTTTTGTGAGGAACAGATTGACCTGGATGTAAGGACTGAGACGACTAAGGAATTCATATGTAAATCCTTAACCGACATGTGTGAAAATGGAGCCTCCATTATTCGGCTGGATGCATTTGCCTATGCGATAAAAAAGAAAAATACCAATTGTTTTTTTGTGGAACCGGATATATGGGAGCTGCTTCATGAGATTCAAGATGTTGTGTCCTCAAAGGGTGTGGATATATTACCGGAGATCCATGAGCATTATACCATCCAGATGAAAATTGCAAAACAGGGCTTCTGGATCTATGATTTTGCACTTCCTGTGCTGGTTTTAAATGCGCTTTATACAGGAAACGGGGTGTATTTGAAACGATGGCTTGAGATGTCTCCGAAAAAGCAGTTTACCACGCTGGATACCCATGATGGAATCGGAATTGTGGATGCCAGAGACTTAATGCCTGATGAGGCAATTGAGGAGACAAAAGAAAAAATGTTTACCAAGGGAGCCAATGTAAAAAAGATCTACAATACAGCGGCTTACAACAATCTGGATATTTATCAGGTGAACACTACCTATTATTCTGCACTGGGTGACAGGGATGATGCATATCTGCTGGCTAGAGCCATTCAGTTTTTTGCACCGGGAATTCCCCAGGTATATTATGTGGGCCTGCTTGCCGGATCCAATGATATTGAGCTGATGGAAAAAACAAAAAATGGAAGAGACATTAACCGTCACTACTACAGCCTGGAAGAAATAGCAAAAGAGACAGAACGTCCAGTTGTGAAACGACTTTTTGAGTTGATGCGTTTTAGAAATACCCACCCGGCGTTTGCTTTGGAGGGAAATATGGAAGTGAAGCTTAAAAAGGATTATCAGCTTACTATCATTCGTACCTGGGGTACCTATTATGCTGCGCTTACGGCTGACTTAAAAAGTTTTGAATTTGACATCAGCCATAATTAGAAGATGAAGCTGGTTCTCTGCGTTGACAAATGCCCTCCGCCTCAGTAAGATAAATACAGAATAAATAAGGAGGGCTCTCAACGGATGAATACCATAAACAGTGTGATTGAAAAGATGATGGATTATTATAAAGGCGATCCAAAGAGGATTCAGCATTTTATTAAAGTATACCAGTTTGGTAAGCTGATTGGAGAAGAAGAGGGGCTTGATGCCAGGAAGCAGCGCATACTGGAAACAGCCTGCGTGGTTCATGATATCGGCATTAAGGCAAGCGAAGAAAAATATAACAGCAGCGCAGGCAATTACCAGGAGCTGGAGGGACCGCCCATTGCAAGAGATCTTCTTCTGTCTCTTGATTATTCGCCGGAAGAGATTGACCGGATCTGCTGGCTGGTAGGTCACCATCATACATACAAAAATATAGAAGGGGCGGATTATCAGATTCTTGTGGAAGCTGATTTTCTTGTCAATGCATGGGAGGACGGGATGTCCCGGGAGGCAGTTGAGAATGTCAGGAAGAAGATATTTTCAACAGCATCAGGAATCCGAATGCTTGAAACCATGTATTTGTAAAGAAAAGAAGAGGGGGCCTTATGAAGAATCGTTTGCTATATGACAGACCGGTTCCGTACCAAAGATTTCGACCTGACAGTGAAGAAATTTGGAATGAAGCAGCACCCATTGGCAACGGGAACATGGGAGCTATGGTTTTTGGCGGAGTGCAGATCGATAAACTGCAGCTGAATGAGGATACCATCTGGTATGGACACGGGGGCAGAAACCGTATAAATCCAGAAGCCAAAGACAATTATCTTAAGATTCGCCAGTTACTGTCAGACGGCAGGGTCTCAGATGCTCAGAAACTTGCCGAAGATACAATGATGCCAATTCCTGATCAGCAGAGAAATTACAGTACTGCCGGTGAAATCTTTTTTGAATTTCATGAAGAGAACCAGGAGTTTAAGAATTACATAAGGTGTCTTGACTTAAATCAGGCAATTGTAACGATCGAATATGAGATTGGCGGGAGGGCGTATCAAAGGGAATATTTTGCTAGTGCCGTACATCAGGTAATTGCCATCCATCAGGAGAGTAAAGCTGAGGAAAAGGTAAATGGCTGCCTGACTATGACATTTTTCCGCAGTAATGTAGAAAAAATCGAAAAAATCTCCGACCACATCCTATCCATGACTGTAAAGGAAGGGGGAGAGGGCTGTTGTTATTGTATTATGGCTGCAATTAAGAATGAGGGCGGTTCCGTGGAGATTCACAGAGACCAGATCCGCGTGAATGAAGCAGATTCCTTTACTTTCTATCTGTCAATCCGAAGTGATTTCTATCAAGAAGAACCGGCCGGCTGGTGCAGAAAAAAGCTGGAGTCTGTACTGAACCTGCCTTATGAGGTTGTAAAGTCGGAGCATAATAAGGAGTACCAGAGCTACTTTAATCGCGTTCAATTTTCGCTGGGTCGGGATACTGAAAAAGCGGAAAGGACGATTCCTGAAAGACTGAAAGCCATGCAGCAGGGAGAACAGGATCTGGAGCTGATTGCAGCGTATTACCAGTTTGGCAGATATTTGTTGATTTCAAGCAGCAGACCGGGGTCACAGCCGGCTAATTTACAGGGCATCTGGAACCGCAATGAGCATCCGGCCTGGGGCAGTAAATATACAATTAACATTAATACAGAAATGAATTACTGGCCGGCAGAAAGCTGCAATTTATCGGAATGCCACCTTCCTCTTTTCCAGTTAATCCGCAGAATGCTACCCTATGGTCAGAAGGTTGCAAAGGATATGTACGGCCTGCCCGGTTTTGTTGCCCACCATAATACGGATTTGTTCGGAGACTGCGCGCCCCAGGATGCAGTCATGTCGTCTACGATCTGGCCTATGGGTGCAGCCTGGCTTTGTATTCATATCTGGAATCATTATGAATATACCCTGGATCAGGAATTTTTAAGAATGAATATGGATTTGATGAAGGAAGCCAGTCTCTTTATATCGGAGTATCTCTTTGAGAACCAACAGGGAAAACTGATAACAGGGCCTTCCATTTCGCCTGAAAACACCTATCTCCATCAGAGCGGTCAGGCTGGTCAGCTTTGTATCGGGCCATCCATGGATACCGAGATTATCAGGGACCTGTTGGAGGCTTGTATCAAAGGGGCAGAAATTACTGACTGCGAGGATGAATTGACAAAGAAGCTAAAAACTATCTTACCCCGTCTTCCGGAGCTGTCTGTTGGTAAATACGGACAGTTAATGGAATGGGCGGAAGACTATGAGGAAATGGAACCTGGTCACCGTCATATCTCTCATCTGTATGCACTGTATCCTTCTGAGCAAATTACTTATGAAAGAACTCCGGAATTAATGGAGGCTGCAAGGGTGACCTTAGAAAGACGTCTTAAGAATGGCGGCGGTCATACCGGATGGTCAAGGGCCTGGATTATTACCATGTGGGCCAGACTCAGGGACGGTGAAAAGGCAGGAGAGAATATCAGGAATCTACTGACAAAATCAACCTATCCCAATCTTTTTGACTGTCACCCTCCGTTTCAAATTGACGGAAATTTCGGCGGGACGGCAGGAATTGTGGAAATGTTACTGCAATGCTTAAACGGCGAGCTTACATTTCTGCCCGCACTGCCAAAAACCTGGGACTGCGGTCATATAAGCGGAATAAAAACCAAAGGTGCTCTAACCGTTTCCTTTACCTGGAAGGACGGAGAGGTTATATCAGGCAGTATTCTTGTGGAAAAAGGCGGCAGATGCTGTTTTATAAAGCCTGACAGCATTATAAAGATTGTTTCCGGGGAAAAGGTAAACATTACCTATAAAGGGCAGAAGGTAGTCTGTTACGGTGAGGGTGGCTATGAAATACAACTCTTCTGTCAGTAAGGAGATCAGAGATGGAATATTATGTAGAACTGAAACTGAGAAAAGATGCTCATAACGGAGGATTTTCCAATGGCCTGACCTTATGCGGAGGTGAATCCACAAGAGGACTTGAACGAATACTTAAAAAGGATGACAGAATTGTTTATAAAAACAGTACCGATCAGTATGTAACACTGGATATGGTAATGAATGACGATACCGTTGAGGTAAATACTATATTTGAGAACAAAGGTACTGAAAGTACAACGTTAGAAATGCTCTCATCCTTTGCTCTAAAGGGAATAAAAGCGGATAAAATCCACAGACTCCAATCCTTTTGGAGTGGGGAAGGAAAACTCAGGACTGAAACAATTGAGGAGCTCCACTTAGAGCCCTCCTGGAATAGATGTGGTATGCGGGTCGAGAAATTTGGCAACTTAGGATCTATGCCAGTGAGAAAGTATTTTCCTTTTATAGCGTTGGAAAACAGTGAAACACAGGAATTTATTGCGGTTCAGTTATACATCCCCTTCTCCTGGCAGATTGAGATCCTGTGCAAAGAGGATGAAACTTTGTCACTTGTGGGTGGTATTGCAGACAGGGACTTTGGACACTGGTTTAAGAATATTGCCCCGGGGGAAACTTTTACTGCCCCCAAAGCAGTCATTGCCAGTGGAAATTCACTCTATGAGGTGTGTGATAAACTGGTGAAGGCACAAAAACCTAATGTATCTGAACTGGATCAGGATATGGGGATCATGTTTAATGAATATTGTACTACCTGGGGTAATCCAAGCCTCGATAATATTAGTAAGATCTGTAATAAGTTAAAGGATAAGGCGGTTAAGTATCTGGTAATTGATTCCGGATGGTATGGTAAAAATGAAGGCTGGTGGGAAAGCATCGGGGACTGGGATGTCAATTGTGAAAAGTTCCCTGGCGGTTTAAAAAAAGCTGCTGATTATATCAGGGAATGCGGGATGATACCAGGTCTCTGGTTTGAACCTGAATCCGTGGGCAGACTGTCAAAACACTGGGACAATACAGAACATTTGCTGAAAAAAGATGGTGTAGTACTTACTGTGGGTGATAAACGCTTTTGGGATATGTCCGATCCCTGGGTTAAGGAGTATTTGAATAACAGGGTTATAAAAACCCTGAAAGAATGCGGATTTGGCTATATTAAAATTGACTATAATGATACAATCGGCATTGGCTGTGATGGTGCTGAAAGCCTTGGAGAAGGGTTAAGGCAGAAAGTCAGTGCAACCCAGGAATTTTTCAAAAATATCAAAAGGGAATTTCCGGATCTTGTAATTGAAAACTGTTCCAGCGGGGGACACAGGCTGGAGCCCTCCATGATGGAACTGGTATCCCAGGCAAGCTTTTCTGATGCTCATGAAACCACCGCCATACCCATTATTGCAGCAAATATGCATAGAGTAATAAAACCGTCCCAAAGTCAGATTTGGGCAGTTATGCGAAGCGGTGACAGTATTAACAGAATCTACTATTCCATGATCAGTACTTTTTTGGGCAGAATGTGCTTAAGCGGTGATATCTATAATCTAACTGCAAAACAATGGGAAGTGATTGAGGCAGGAATGGAATTTTATCAAGAAGCAGCAGATATCATAAAATATGGAAAAACAATAAAATATGAAAACAGTACGAAAAGCTATAATAATCCTCAGGGAGAACAGCTTGTTATCCGGGAATTTTGTGATAAACAGTTAGTGATTGTCCATAGATTTGAGAATTCCAAAGAAATTACCCTTGATTTTCTCCAGGATAAAAGAATTATAAAAGAATATGGGAGCATCGATGGTGATTTTACTGCTAAGGCATGGCTTATAGGATAAAAAGCAAATTAGGGGTTGACAAATGAGGCGAATTGAACTAGTATAAAGACGAATATTCGGTAGGTGAGGCTACTACAGGGATACGGGCTGTTGCCGCAAAGTTGTGGAGACACAATGAGATGGTTTGAACAGGCTGCATCGACATTAAGGTGCAGCATAATACAGTTACATTGCCCTGTAAAGCTAAAACTCATACGAAAATATAAGAAAATGTAATTACATTCTCGTATATTCTTTCCGAATATGCGGGAATTTTTTATTTAAATTTTTAAAAAGAAAGGATGTGCCTGTTTTGGATAGTGGTAATTATCACAGTTGTATGAAACGGATGATGGCAGTATATAATATCGGTGACAGGCAGTCTTTGCCTGTTACTTAGTTGTGCTGTTCAGCCAGATATTACGGCCATCATTCTCAAAAACACGTTTTTTGATAATGGTGGTTTTTTTGTGCCCATTTTTGGTATATTTAATATCAGGCTTTATGATAAAAAGGATTATTTTGAAAGTGAGGTGAGGAGAATGGATGCAGACGGAAGTAGCGGCGCGGCCCCCGGGAAGCGAAGCAGCAGGAGTGATTTGGATGGAGACGTACACTTGTCTGCACCAGGCTCCTGAATCCAATACGCTTCTCTTGGCTGCCATAATTTTTGAAATTACAAACTATAATTATGGAGGTAGAAACCATGAAGAAGATTTTTTTTAACAGAAAAGGGAATGGAGGGCTTTTAACCGATCATTCCCGTTACAATGAAACAAAACAGAGACTGATTCAGGCTGCTGATGGAAATACAAAACAGGTATTGAATGCATTGGGAACCTTTGAGGACGGACTCACAGAGGAAATGGCTGAGGAATCCAGAGAAACCTATGGAAACAATGTGATCACACATGGAAAGAAAGACTCCATATGGAAACGGATCTGGGCTGCGTTTGTCAATCCATTTACTTCAATCCTCTTCCTTCTGACGGTGGTCTCTGTATTTACCGATATTATTTATGCAGAACCCCAGAATAAAAGCTATACAACCGTTATCATTATCACTACCATGGTAATGATCTCCGGAATTCTCCGTTTTGTACAGGAAACAAGAAGCGGCAACGCTGCAGCCAGACTTTCTCAGATGATTCACACCACCACCTGTGTGGAACGAAAGGAAGCCGGCAGGCAGGAAATTCCTTTAGAGGATGTGGTTGTGGGTGATATCTTACATCTCTCAGCAGGAGATATGGTGCCTGCAGATGTACGGATTCTCAGCTCCAAGGACTTATTTGTAAGTCAGTCTGCACTGACTGGTGAGAGTGAGCCGGTGGAAAAGCTTGCTGTAAATCATACAGATACCAAGGTGCTCACTGAGATTACGGACCTGGCGTTTATGGGAACCAATGTGATCAGTGGAAGCGCAAAAGCAGTTGCAGTTGCAGTGGGAAATGATACCGTGCTTGGAACAGTTGCTAAGGAATTGACGGTAAAACCGCCGATGACCGGTTTTGAGCGGGGAGTGAATTCAGTCTCCTGGGTACTGATCCGTTTCATGCTCATTATGGTACCCATTGTACTTTTTATTAATGGATTTACCAAAGGTGACTGGCTGGATGCCACACTCTTCGCCATCTCCATAGCGGTGGGGCTGACTCCTGAAATGCTGCCTATGATTGTAACCACATCTCTTGCCCGGGGAGCGGTTGCCATGAGCAGAAAAAAGGTGATTATTAAAAACTTAAACGCAATCCAGAATTTAGGCTCCATAGACATCCTCTGTACGGATAAAACCGGAACACTGACTCAGGATAAGGTGGTTTTGGAATATCATCTCGATATCCATGGAAATGAAGATGACAGAGTACTCCGTCACGCATTCTTAAACAGCTATTATCAGACAGGGCTTAAAAATCTAATTGATCTGGCAATTATTTCAAAGAATCGTGAGCTTGAAAACAGCCATCTTGAAACTGGATATACAAAGGTAGATGAGATTCCCTTTGATTTTAACCGCCGCCGTATGAGTGTAGTGGTATCGGATTTAAACGGTAAGACTCAGCTAATCACAAAAGGAGCAGTTGAAGAAATGCTCAAATGCTGCTCCTATGCAGAATATAATGGTAATGTTGAACCGCTTACACAAGAGATCCGTGAATTTATACTATCCAAATCCAATGAGCTCAATGCCGATGGAATGCGTGTAATAGCAGTGGCTCACAAGACAAATCCGGCACCGGAAGGTCAGTTTTCTGTCTCCGATGAGACGGATATGGTGCTGATCGGATATCTGGCTTTTTTAGATCCGCCCAAAGAAACCACTGCCCAGGCAATCAAAGCACTTTATGAGCATGGTGTGGATGTTAAAATACTGACTGGTGATAATGAGAAGGTCACCTGCTGTATCTGCAGACAGGTGGGACTTCCGGTTAATGAGCTTCTTCTTGGCTCTGAGATTGATGACCTTGATGACAAAACCCTGGCAGAAAAAGCCGAGAGTATAACTGTCTTTGCAAAATTATCACCTGCCCAGAAAGCCAGAGTGGTAAGAGTTCTCAGAGAACATGGTCATATGGTGGGTTACATGGGGGATGGAATTAATGACGCTTCCGCCATGAAAGCATCGGATGTGGGCATCTCGGTTGATACGGCAGTGGATATCGCCAAAGAATCGGCAGATGTGATTCTTCTTGATAAGGATTTAATGGTGCTGGAATCTGGAATTATAGAGGGCAGAAAGACCTATGCCAATATGATAAAGTATATTAAGATGACGGCTTCTTCCAACTTCGGAAATATGTTTTCCGTGCTGGCAGCCAGTGCATTCCTTCCCTTTCTTCCGATGGCATCCATTCATCTGATTTTATTAAATCTGATTTATGATGTTTCCTGCACGGCGATTCCGTGGGATAATGTTGACAGAGAATATTTATTAAAGCCAAGAAAATGGGATGCATCATCTGTGGGACGTTTTATGGTCTGGTTAGGACCTGCCAGTTCTGTTTTTGACATAGCCACTTATTTACTGATGTATTTTGTCATCTGTCCGGCAGTATGCGGCGGGCTTATGTTCCATCAGATTACGGATCCGGCAATGCAGGCTCTCTTTATTGCAACGTTTCAGGCGGGATGGTTTATCGAATCCATGTGGAGCCAGTCACTGGTTATTCATATGATCAGAACACCTAAAATACCATTTATTCAGAGCTGGGCTTCCAAACAGGTGGTATGCCTTTCCTTTGCAGGGATTGCACTTCTTACCATGATCCCATTCACTCCTGCAGCACAGGCATTAAAGCTGGCAAGGCTGCCCGGAATCTATTTTGCATGGCTGGCACTGATTGTAGTCTGCTATATGGTGCTTGCCACAGTTTTAAAAACAGTTTATATAAAACGGTACGGAGAATTGCTGTAAAAAAAATAAGAAAAGAAACCAGATTATATGATATACTGATCTCATCAAATACGATGACTGCATGATATAGAAAGGGAGATCCAAATGAGAATCACTATGTATGGGGCAGAAATCTGTCCGGATTGTGTAGCAGCAAAGGCTCAGCTGGGTGAACTTACCGCAGCCCAGCTGGATTACAGGAATATTACAGAGAATACTGCAACATTAAAAGAATTTCTCCGCCACCGGGATCATGATGAGATGTTTAAACCGGTTTTGGAAGAGGGCAGAATCGGAATTCCTTTCTTTATTCTGGAAGATGGGACTCAGACCTTTGATATTGCTGATTTTATCGATGATGTCAAATCCCAACCGGTTCAAAATGCCTGTTCCATTGATGGAAAAGGGTGCTGATTAACAATTATATCAGGAGGTAATTTATGAACGCGTTTCAAACCATTACTGCAAAAGAGTTTGATTACAATCCATTTCAGTTAATTGGGGATGAATGGATGCTGATTACTGCTGAAAAAGACGGGAAGGTAAATACCATGACGGCTTCCTGGGGCGGGCTTGGGATTTTATGGAACAGAAGTGTTGCATATGCTGTGATCAGACAGAGCCGTTTTACAAAAGAATTTGTTGATGGTGCTGATCATTTTTCCCTCTCGTTTCTGGATCATAAAGCATATGCAAAAGAACTGGGGTATTTAGGCAGCGTGTCAGGAAGAGACGAAGATAAGATAAAAAAGGCCGGAGTAACAGTAAATCAGGAAGACGGTGTGCCTTTTATTGATGAAGCGTCCAAAGTTTTAATCTGCGAGAAACTCTTTGTAACAGACATGAAGCCGGAGAACTTTATCATTCCTGAAATAGACACCAAATTTTATGCAGATAAAGATTATCATTATCTGTATATTGGAGGCATCACAAAGATACTGACCAGATAAATGACCGGCGGGCATACATAGGATTCCGAAAATGACACATCCTAATTAAAAAATGAAAGGAGCCTGTTTATGCCAAAAGACAGTCAGCCGGATAATAAGGAAGCCAGAATGGAAAAATGCAATGGTCAGACGCCTCTAACAAGAGAGAATCAGAATAAGAATAAAAACGCTAAGCGTAAGTCCATTAAGCACAATGATGTCTAGCCACTCATTGTAAAATCATAAGCAAGCCCCGGAGCTCACACCTCTGGGGCTTTTGTTGTGCGATAACTGATATTTATCACTCATTTATGTATTTAAGCATACCATAAATGAGACTGTTGATGAAAGAGGTTTATAAGATGAAAAAACTTAATTCTCAAAAGGTATTTGTACAATATCGGGATACAATGGAACCGTACGGGCCTGTAAAGGGCAGATTATATACGATTACACATTCAGATATAACCGCAGAACTGTTTGTGTTTGTAGCTCCTGAGTATGCAGAGGATCAATTTACCAAAATGCATGACGAGGTAAAAATTGCCTGGGAATTATATAATGAAGGAGTTGCTTTAATTGGCTCTGTGATTGTTGATGGCGAGGGTGTAACCGGAGATGCATCCATAAGAAATAAGATATTCTATAACGAAATGCCAACAGCACTTCAGGCATTACGCCAGGCTGACAGATTTTTGTTTGACAAAGAACCTGATCTGGATCAGGCACCAGTGTATATTCAGTTTATCTCAGGCAATCCTGAATTTAACAAAACATATGATTTTGGAGTTATTGGCATGTATAAGTAAAAATCAGCTTTTCACTTTGTTTTGCCAACGAAAGACATTGGATAAATAATAGCGATGTGATATATTAAAGTATATGTGATGAAAGCAAAAATATCGGTGAAATATAAAAAACGGAGGCGTCTATGTCAGATCATTCCATAGAACTTTTTCAAACAGATACCAGACACTGGTTTGAACGTGCACTGGGAACCCCTACACTGGTTCAGAAACAGGCATGGCCTGAAATTGCAGCAGGAAGGCACACCCTTGTTTCTGCCCCTACCGGAACGGGTAAGACGCTGACGGCATTTTTGATATTTCTTGACAGGCTTTTAAACGAATCAGCAAGGGGAGAGTTAAAACAGGAAGTACAGCTGATTTATATCTCTCCTTTAAAATCCCTGGCTGGTGACATCAGGGAAAATCTTCGCCGGCCCCTGGAAGGAATTGTGGAGGAGAGAAAAAAGTCAGAGAATTATAACGGTCAGGAACTTACTGTGGGAATCCGAACCGGTGATACCACACAAAAAGAGCGAAATCAGATGATTAAAAAACCTCCCCACATTCTTATAACAACGCCGGAATCGTTCTATCTGATGCTGACCAGTAAATCAGGACAGAAAATCTTAAAGACAGCAAAAACGCTGATTATCGATGAGCTTCATGTGATGATCGACACCAAAAGAGGAGCCCATTTAATGCTTTCTGCAGCCAGACTGGACAAGCTTTGCAGTGAGCCTTTACAGCGAATCGGATTGTCCGCTACCATTGAACCTCTCGATCTTGCAGCAAACTACCTTGCTCCCGGAGAGGTTTCCATTGTTGCTCCTAAGATGAACAAGGAGATCCGGATCGAAATAAAAAGTCCATTTTCAGATAAAGGCATTCAGAGTAAGGATTCTGTCTGGAAAGACATTGCAAAAACCATATACTCTTATATAGGGGGAACAGGCAGTTCTCTGGCTTTTGTGGAAGGACGGGCATATGCAGAAAAGCTTGCCCACTTTATTAACGAATTAGGCGGAGAAGGATTCGCCCGCACCCATCACGGGAGCTTATCCAAGGATCAGCGTTTTGAAGTGGAGCAGGCACTGCGTGATGGTTCTTTGAAACTTCTTTGTACCACTTCCTCTATGGAACTTGGAATTGACGTAGGGGAAATCAAACAGGTATTCCAGGTTGGCTGCCCCCGTTCTGTCTCCAGCACCATGCAGCGGCTGGGCCGCGCCGGGCATAATCCAGGTCGTGTCAGCGTCATGTATATGTTTCCCAGAGAGGCTTCGGAAGGATTATTTTGCGGATTTACTGCAGAAGCGGCGAGAAACGGGAAGATAGAATATGCCAGACCGCCCAGACTATGTCTGGATGTACTTGCCCAGCATCTGGTATCCATGGCATGTACTCAGGAATTCGGGGTGGAAGATGTGATGGATATTTTATCCGGAGCCTATCCTTTTTATGAGGTTACGGCAGAAGATGTAAAAGGTGTTTTGCGAATGCTTGCAGGTGATTATGAGCATGAACGGGATATTCCAGTACGACCCCGAATTATATACGACCGGATTCATAACCGGATCAGCGGAGATGCTTACAGCCGTATGCTGGCGGTCAGTGCAGGTGGAACCATTCCTGACAGAGGTCTTTATACAGTCCGGTCAGAAAGCGGAGTCAGGCTGGGAGAGCTTGATGAGGAGTTTGTCTTTGAAAGCAGAGTCGGGGACCGGTTTTTACTTGGTACATTCGCATGGCAGATTGTGAATATCATGCGGGATACAGTGATCGTATCACAGGCAAATCCTTCCGGCGCCAGGCTTCCCTTCTGGCATGGAGATATTAAGGGACGAAAACTGGGAACCGGACTTGTATTCGGGGAAATTTTTCGCAGGTTTAATGAGTCAGGCAGTACAGAAGCTTTATATAAAGAATTAACAAAGCTTGGCTTAGACGAAGTAACAGGAGAGCGTGCCCTTGATTTTCTGCTCAGTCAGCAAAAAAGCACCGGAATCCTCCCAGATGACAGAACCATACTGGTGGAGCACTTTATGGATGAAAACAGCAATCATCAGATGATGGTTCATTCTGTATTTGGACGTCAGATCAATGAACCCCTGTCTCTTCTTCTTACTGAAGCAGCAAAACTTCATATGGATACGACCATTAACTGCACGGCAGATGATGATGGTTTTTTATTGTTTCCTTATGATGGAACCCCTTTGCCTGATGGACTCATTTATGAAGTATCTCCTCAGAAAGCAGATGCCATAGTGGCTGCATTACTTCCGGCCACCCCTTTATTTAACATGAATTTCCGTTACAATGCCGCCAGGTCACTTCTTATGGGAGTAAGAAATCAAAAGCGTCAGCCTCTCTGGATCCAGCGAATGAAAAGTGCACAGATGCTGTCTGGCCTGGTAAAAGAGGACACCCACCCCATACTAAGGGAGACAAAACGGGAATGTCTGGAGGACTTTTGGGATTTAAAGGGACTGCAATCTGTTTTATATGAGATACAATCAGGAAACATTCAGATACGGGAAATGTACTTGGAGACACCATCCCCCATGTCACTGCCTTTAAGGCGCCAGACAGAAGCTTCCATGATGTATGATTATGCTCCCACGCCCCAGAGCATCCATGAGACGGTAAAGGAAGCGGTTCATGAGGCAGCTAAAATTACTCCTGAGCCTGAGCATCTGGCCCGTGTTTCCCAAAGAATGCATCTTCCGGAAGATGAGGAACAGCTTCATACACTTCTTATGATAGAAGGTGATATGGAAGCAGGAGAACTTGATATTTCCATTGAATGGCTGGAGTCCCTGGCTTTAAAGGGAAGAGCACTCTACGTAGAACCCGGCTTATGGATTGCGGCAGAGCAGGGGGAAGAATATGAAAATGCTCTCATTAAGGGGCAGAAAAATGCGGGAAAACGTCTTGTTCAGAGGATGCTTAAGTATCGGGGAGCAAAATCTTTGGAACAGACAGCGGAACGGTATCTGTGGTCAGAGGAAAAAGCTCTTGATATTTTAACTTCTCTGTGTGACCAGAGGAAAGCGATTTTACAGGATGGAGTCTATTATCACGCAGACCTTTATGACAGAGCCAGAAATGAGACAATTAAAAGCAGAAGAAGGCAGATTACCACCCTCCCTTCCGGATGCTATGCTGCTCTTATTGCAATGCGCCTTCGGATATCCGCATCCCCTCTTGAGCAGCTTCAGACTGCCTTGGAAGGACTACTGGATCAGCCTTTTCAGGTAGATCTGTGGGAGAATGTTCTTTTGCCTGCACGAGTGGGAAACTATCGCCCGGAACTTATGGATTCGCTGTTATCAGCGGGTAACGTATTCTGGCAGCTGGAGAACGGTACTATCCTTACGTTCCATCAGACTGCTGATATTGACTGGAGTGCAGATTTATGGGAAGTTCATGAACAACTGGAGGGAGAGGAAAAAGCCGTATATGGAGCCCTTTTAAACCATGGGGCAAGCTTTATGCAGAGATTGGAAGAAATCATAGGGAAATCGCCTTATGAAGCCTTGTTTTCACTGGCAGAAAAGGGGCTTGTAAGTGCAGACAGCCTGATTCCGGTCAGGCAGCTTATGAACCGGGATAAACTGAATAAGGGAACCGTTCGCCAGCGGGTAAATGCCAGGACAAAAATTTTATTAACCGGCAGATGGGAAGTAGTACGTCCGCGTAAGGAAGCTACTGTTGAACAACTGCTTGACCGTAGCTTTGACAAAACCGTGATTGTGTGCAGAGAGACAATCAAAGGCCTGACCTGGAGTGCGGCACTGGAAACACTGCGGATCTGGGAATATACTGGCAGGGTGCGGAGGGGTTATTTTATTGAAGGCCTGTCAGGAATCCAGTTTATCCGGGATAAAAATTTTGCAGGAACCATGGCAGGTCTTTCCAATCCCGGTAAAGAAGTAATCTGGTTAAACGGAGCTGATCCCGCCCAGCTTTGGGGGAAAGTGTTAAAGCATCAGGAAGGAAGATCATTTTTAAATGTACAGGGAACTGCAGTGGCATTATGCAAAGGAATCCCGGCAGCCATTTTTGAACGCCAGGGAAAAGTCTTAAAGATATTTGATATGGATTGTGCAGAAGATGCGCTTAAGGTGTTTGTTAAGGAATATATGGGACATAGAATCTACTCTTCACGTAACAGAATAGTAATAAAAGAATACCCCAGCGAAGCAGAAAATTTGCTTCGGGTGGCAGGTTTTCGCCGTGAACTTCAGGATTATGTACTGTATTGTCTTTAAAGACATGGAAGCCATAAGGGGATCATAGAATAAAAAATGGTTGTGTGATTGAGGAGGAGAGTATGAATCTGTTAATTTCAATTTGTGAAAGTTTTTTAACGCCGGCTAAGGTGATGCTGTATTCCTTTTCCAGATTTCATGAAGATGCTGATATATACTTATTATACAGTTCATTGTCCCAGGAAGATATCAAAGATTTGGAACTTTTTCTGATTAATAAGTGTAAAGCAAGGCTTCATCCGGTTTGTGCCTCTGGATTTTTTACCAACGTTCCTCTTTCCAGCCGGTATAAAAAGCCGGAATTGTATTACCGTATCCTGGCACCATATCTGCTTCCCGCAGAACTTGACAGGGTTTTATATCTGGATGCAGATATTATTATCAATGGATCCTTAAATGAGTTTTACAATCAAAGCTTTGAAGACAATTATGCAGCTGCTGTCAGAGACCGGTTTGAAAACATTGATAAAGTGGTTCTGCTTAAAGAAAAGCTTGGATTAAAAAAAGAAGATGCGTATTTTAATTCAGGAGTTATACTGTTTAATCTGGCACTGTTTCGAAAAGAGATTAAGCTTGAAGATATTATGGTTCTGATTGAAGAGAAAAGAGAAGCTTTGAGATATTTTGATCAGGATGTATTAAACTGCCTTTTAAAGAATCATATAAAGCTCTGCAGCCAGGAATATAATACCCAGACTTATCCCTTTGACCAATCCAGTCTCTCCGATATAAAAGATGTTTCAGTTGTCATTCATTATACCGGACTCCCTAAACCATGGAGTCCGGAATACAACGGTACACTGGACTATTTATATTGGAAAAATGCATTGAATGCCGGATTCACCCAAGATTATCAGGAATATTGGGAGAAAAAATTTGGCAGTCAGGAAGTAGAGCAGACTCAGAAGTAAAAACGGGCAGATTATCGGAGTTTCCGGTTAAATCTGCCCATTTTATCTTAAATTCAGCTATTTATCATTATTATTTTCCATATACTTTCCATTCAAGAATTCCGGTTGAGCTGGTTCCTTTTGATTCCATTACAATGGAAATTGCCCTTGTATTTACTGGAGAAAAAGTAGTTGTATTATATTGGTTGATTTTTGTTCCAAGGCCTCTGGCATTTTCCACCTCCTGCCATGTATTTCCATCCCAGTAATAGATGTGACAGGAAGCTGGGACATCGATCCCCTGACCGTCTTTAAACCAATAGATATCACAGCCTGTAATGGTGTGATTTTCATTAAATGTGTACTGAACCCATTGTGACCCGGTTTCAGGCCAGTTACCGTATACAGCACCGCTCCGGTCGTTTGAGCTTAAAGGATCAATTCCATCATTTAATGCAGTTATAGTTTCCCAATCGGATACATAGGAGGCTGTGGCAGCAGCTAGACCGGCGATATTTTTTAACTGTGGATCAGGATCAGGATCAGGAATTTGACTGGAGGCCGATTGAACAAATGTCATTTCCTTACCTGGATTACTGATTTGAGATAACTCCAATCCTGATTCCCATTGATTCCACCATTTGGAATCAGGAGTTGTGGTGCTGGTAAAGGAATCCCTGTATCCAGCACGGAATAAATCGCCTCGGTTTCCTCCGTTTACATTTCTTTCCAAATCATATTTTCCGTCTGCCTGTTCAAGGGATACTAAAAAATGGTTGCCGGATGTCATTTCATTTTTAGAATTATTCCCTTTTTCATCTACGTGCCAGATTGCCAGTCCTGCATCTGGTACGTCTGCATATCTGCCGTTTCTTTGAATATTTTCTATTAAAAAATATTCATTGGTCTGATTGCCTGACCACTTATAACAATAGGAATTTCCATTTCCATCAGCTATTGCGGCAAATTTTGTACCTGCTCCATATTCATTCATATTCATGGGAAGGTTCCAGCGGGATATAATATTTCTACAGTATGGATCTGGCGGGACTGGATTCTTTTCATTTAATACGGTACTCATCAGACTGTATGCTCCAGTCCCCTGTGAATCTCCATCATAATCATAAAGATCCGGATATCCGTAAATCATATGACCGCTCTCGTGACATATTGTGTAGAGTGACAGATCACTTCCTATACTGGACATCTCATATTTCTGGATTTTGACACCACTGATATAGTCGGACTTTGGATACCAGGACTGATGGGGCCATAATCCTTTTGCCCATCCTGCCTCCGGTGTGCCTGCATAAAGAAGATTAACTGCTTTTAAATATCCTCTGGAATCCGTGGTAAGTGAGGAAAGGTTAAAACCAGAGGATTTAAGCCACTGAAATGTCTCTTCGGCAAGCTCGTCCGATTTGGCATAGGAACCTGTTTGTTCATAAATATCGTCGTAATAGGATTTTGGATGCTTTGCTGTATAAAATCCGATTAATTGATTGGTATAAGTAACGTTTCCGCCCGATACATCGTAATAATAATCTTTTACAGATCCATTGTTGTTAAAACCTGTGTAGCCTGTTTCGTTAAAGAAACGCTCTATTTCTGATTCAGGAATATCACTCTTTACATCTGGAAAATCCACTAAGATTGTCAGGCCTTTTACGTCTCCGGAAGCTTTTATTTTTGAATCGAGAAGGCCTCTTTCAAAATCGTTATCTGATTCAGGAGCGTTTTTTAAATCAGTTCCATGCAGTCTTTTTCTTACTTCATCAACTTTCTCCCGAACTGCTTCATTTTTAATTTTAACATGTTTTTCCAGGTTTGTGATTCCCTGTTCGCCTTTGCCCGCTGAGCCTGTATTACTCCGGTTTTGAGTTCCTTTGTAAACAATTCCTGATGATATGTATTCTGTTTGGTCTTCATTTAATTTTGCATAACAGATCCAGCCATTTTCGTCACGGCAAAGTGTATATCCTTCCGGAGTCTCGATCTGCTGGAAATATTCATCTCCAGTGGCATTTACTATAACTTTATTGCCATCTGGCTGAATTAATTCAAACTGTTTATTGACATATGGTGCTGCCAAAACATTGAAACTCATCATTGCAAGCATTGCAGCTGCAGTAATTCCTGTTGTTAAATATTTAATCTTTTTGTGCATTATTAATTCCTTTCGTTTTTATCATTTGCTTTTCATACCCCTGCTACATTCGTTCTGAATCAATTTGATTTATTATTGTAAACTCCACATTGGAACCACCTCCTTTACTTCATAAAATATTTATCGTAATTATTTGCTAAATTATAACATATGTCAGTAAATATTAAGAATTATTAATTATTGTTAATAATATGACTGAAAATAAAACAAATGAAAAACAATTATAAAAAACAGGCCGATTTATTGAAGATCGGTCTGTTTTCTATAATTTCCAGATTGTTATTACAATCATTATTTACACTTGTTTTTAAATCATGTATCATATTAATAAGTGTGGTTGTCAGAGGATCCTGATTTCACAATTGATTGAACATAAGCCAGCATTTCCTGTTTAGACTGGATCGTTTCCGCATGGTCAACCATATGCTGCTGTTCTTTTTCAGGCAGGGAAAAAAGTAATTCATCGCCTGAAATTCTTCCAGTGCCAGCCCGAAACCTACAGGCAAATCAATACCCTGAGTGTATTTTTTCATAGAGACCTCCTTGTATTTTATAAAACAGCTATTTGTTATTATTGTATTTTTTAAAGTAACTATTCGGAAATAAGAAATAATTATAAAACCGGTTCATTTGAGGAATCATTATATACAAATATCAATCTTATATGAAACAGGAGGAGCTGAAATGTTATTTTTTGCTGTGCTTTTTATTACGTTAGCTTTAATCTTTTATACTCTGGGAGTGTTTGGTGAAAAACTGCAAAAGATTTTAAAACCATGGCATCTTGTTGCTTTCTGGGCTGGATTTGTCTGTGATACTACGGGAACATCATTAATGAGCCGTCTTGCAGTGGGACAGAGTGCCATTAATTTTCATTCAGTAACCGGAATTGCTGCAATCATACTCATGCTGGTCCATGCAGTCTGGGCAACGGTAGTTCTAATGCGAAAGAATAAAGATATGATGGCTGGATTTCATAAATTCAGCCTGTTTGTCTGGCTGATCTGGCTGATACCATATTTCTCCGGTATGTTCGCCCATATGATCAGGTAGCAGAAAAGGAGGTATCATGATACTCAGTGCCAGCCGCCGGACTGATATTCCGGCATTTTATTCTGACTGGCTGTTAAATCGTTTAAAAGAAGGGTATGTACTGGTACCCAACCCAAGAAATCCTTCTCATTACAGCCGGATACAGCTAAGTCCGCAGACCGTGGACTGTATTGTGTTTTGGACTAAAAATCCCAAAGAAATAATATCTAAGCTTGACGTGATATCCGCTTTGGGATATGATTTTTATATCCAGTTTACCCTTACTCCTTATGGAAGAGATGTGGAGGAATATTTACCAGATAAAAAAGAATTGATTGAGGTATTTTTAAAGTTAAGCGCAAAAATTGGTTCCAATCGCGTTATCTGGCGCTATGATCCTGTGGTTTTCACCGACAGGATGAATGTGGAGTACCATTTAGAGTGTTTTGAAAAAATGGCAGGTTTATTGGAAGGCAGCACAAACCGATGTGTTTTCAGTTTCCTTGATTTTTATGCCAGACTGAAATCACAACTGCAAAATCTGGGAGTCCGGGACATACAGGAAGAGGATATGCTAAGGATTGGGGAAGGATTTTCAAAAAGTGCAAAAATGCATGGAATCCAATTGTCCACATGCTGTGAAGCTGTTGATTTAAGCAGGTTTGAAATAAGCCATGCTTCCTGCATCGATGGGGATTTAATTGAAGAATTGACTGGCTGCAGCCTTCGCAAAAAGAAGGATAACGGACAGCGTCCCGGGTGTGGATGTATGGAAAGTGTGGATATCGGCAGTTATGACAGCTGTGGGAATGGCTGCAAATACTGCTATGGAGTTTATTCAAGAGAACGGGCTCGTGTGAACCGGGAGAATCATGATCCCAAATCCCCGGTTTTGTTTGGATCAGTTCCTCCGGATGCAGTTATAACAGAAAGACCCGTAAAGTCCTTAAAGGATGGGCAGATGGATTTCTTTCATCTCATATAACATTTAATTGACAGACATATCTATTACATTCGTTGAGTTAACAACTATCTGAAATTTTCTGACATTAAAATCATAAGACGAATGCAGCAAAATATATATTAAGTAGGGCTGATTACCAGATAGACAAGCTGGAAATCAGCCTTGGAACCTGAATTGAATTGGAAGGGGGGTTCAGATTCTGATCGACAGAAAACGAATAGCCGGAAAAAAATTCAGAATGCTGTCACTGAGCAGTAAATTTACATTGCTGATTCTTGGTGTTTTAATGGTACCCATTGGAATTTTTATTCTGCTGTTTTTTCATAATATGGAAGCGTCCTTATACAAGGATGGACAAACACAGATGATTTATGAACTGGATAAAAGCTGCCAGAATGCGGAACAGATTGCAGTAAACTGTAAATTATCCTCTGAGATTATTGTAAATAATGAATCCATCAATGATTTTTTAAATCAGATTGCGTCCGATAAAAAGTTTAGTTTTATGGATATTCTGGACTTTTATGGGAAAGAGATCAGCGGAGTGCAGAAGATTGTCAAAAGCAATCCCTATATTTATAAGCTGCGAATATTTGTCAACTCTAATACTGTAAAGGAGATTATTCCCCTTCTCTACAAAGAAGATAAAATTGCTGACTTAAAATGGGGCAAAGACGGGGTACCGCCTACAGGAACCTGGTGTTTTGATTATGAGGATGCTTTGGGACAGGCGGATGATCAGGATCATTTTCCCAGAATTGCTTCCCTCATAACAAGGCTCAATGATTACCGGTACGGACGATATGGCATTGTGGAATCTGCGGTAACCATGGAAAATATGTTTCCTGATCTCTATCATTCAACCGTGACAGACAGAACCTGTTTTATCGATTCGGCCGGCATCCTGTACAGCAGTCAACAGCTTTCCCCTCTGTGGGAAAAGCAAAAAGAAGATATGATGGATTTTATACATAGTCTGGAAGAATCAGATTCGCTAACAAAAGGTGCAGTCAGCAAACGGACAAGAATTGGGGGAGAAGAGGTTTTAGCCGGCTGCGTGAAAATTAAATCCATTCAGGGATACTTAATCCGAATTGTCTCCATGAAAAATGAAAAAATGGCACTTCGTACTTCCAAATTACAGTTTTCTCTTCTATGGATAATGATTCTTATCGTGCTGTTTTTATTTTCCAATAAGCAGGTAACCCATATATTAAGACAGTTTTTCGAGATCTACGATACGGTATATCAGGTACAGAAGGGGGATTTAAAGGTACGGGTAAAGAATATGAGCCGGGATGAATTTGGAGAGCTGGGAATTGAGCTGAATACCATGCTGGACCGGATACAGAAGCTGATGGACGAAACCCTGCACCGTGAGCTGCTGGTGAAAGATGCGCAGATTAAGGCATTGCAGAATCAGATCAATAATCATTTTATTTACAATGTATTGGAATCAATCAAAATGATGGCGGAAATTGATGAAAAATATGAGATTGCAGATACGGTAGCTTCCTTCGGTGAACTTTTGCGTTACAGCATGCGATGGAAATCAGGCTACGTTATGGTGGAGGCAGAAATTGATCAGATCAGAAATTACCTGACGCTGGTTAATTTGTGGTATGACGATGAAATCGGCTTAAGTATGGAGCTTCCCCAGGAAATTCTATGTCAGGAAATACCCAAGATGTCACTGCAGCCCATTGTTGAGAACGCAATCGGCCACGGGATGCGGGAATTTACAGAAGATACCTGCATCTATATGAAAGGAGAAATTATTGAAAATATCTGCTATATCCACATCACAGATCACGGTTGTGGGCTGGAAGAAGCAGAACTGGATAAACTGCGCAAACGGCTAAGCGGAGAAATAGAAGATACATCCGGGCAGGAAAATGGAATTGGATTAAAGAATGTTCATGACAGGTTACAAATTGGCTTTGGTCCGGATTATGGAATCGTTATTGATTCCAGAAAGCATGATTTTACAGAAGTTACAGTGAAAATTCCATATCAGAAAAGAAAGAAGGGGATCACATGAATCATGTGCTGATTGCAGAAGATTGTAAAATTATAAGAAAAGGAATCTCTGCCATGATTGCCCGGTGTCAGGTTCCGATTAACCAGATTATAGAATGTAAAAATGGTCTCGAGGCGCTGGAGATTATCCGAAACATGCCAATTGATGTTCTCATTACAGATATTCGTATGCCGGATATGGATGGAATCACGTTGGTAAAAGAACTTCAAAAAAGCCAGTACATACCAAGAATTGTTGCAATCAGCGGATATGACGATTTTTCCTGCGCTGTTGATTTGCTTAGATGTGGAGCCAGAGAATATCTGCTTAAGCCAGTGAAGCGGGAAGAACTGAATTCAATTATGATGAAGCTGGAGGAGGAGATACAAAAGGAGCAGTCTGAAAAACGGGCAAAGAGGGCGTTGTGTTACAGCCAGATCAGGCGAATTCTTTTATCTGAAAATATTACGAGAGAGGAGATGAAAGAGGCAGAGCGGTTAAACTGGTTCAATGAGGAAACTTATTCAGTAATAATAAGCAGCGGGTCAATTAATGAGTCAGATGATACACGGATAGTTACCTTCCCTGATGTGGAGGGCTGCCAGGTGACATTAATGGCAGAAAAAGAAGTGAAAGATTTTGTTTTAAACAGGAGCGGCAGCTCGGACTATGGAGTCAGCGATCCCTTTCAGGGACTTCTGAATTTAAGAAAAGCGTATAAAGAAGCCAGGCAGCGGAGAATCCGTGGCTTTTGTATGCAGGAAAGAGAAGGGATAACCAGTAAAAACTGCCTGATGCCCCAAAATGAAATGGAGTGCTTTGTTCAACGAATTGGAACCCAGAAAAACAGTAAAAACGAAGCGTTTCTTCTGGAACTTGCAGACAGAGTGAAAAAAGGTGAGGTGGAAGGATTACAGTTTCAGGATTTTATGAGTCACATTATTATGAGAGTCAGAGAATTTTACGGCAGAATCCTGGCAGAGGAAGAGATCTCTTTGGAGAAACTCTGCCATATGCTTGAATTTAACAACATAGATGAGTACTGTACGGAAATCAGGCGGGTGTTTTCCTGTATCAATGAACGGGTGCTTAATGAAAATGATGATTATAAAAGCCGCTTAAAGGTGGAAGAGGCACTGGCCTATATGAATGAGAATTATTCCAGAAATATTAACATGGCCATGGTCTCCAATCACGTAAACATGAATTACACCGTATTTTCCATTGCATTTAAGGAATATACCGGTGATAACTTTGTTAATTATTTACGAAAGATCCGTATGAATGAAGCAAAGCGGCTGCTGGCAGAAACTGATTATAAGATCGGCGAAATCGGACAGATGACAGGGTATGAGGATCCCAAGCATTTTATGAAGTCTTTCAAATGGGTGGCTGGTATTACCCCCAGTGAGTTTCGGAAAAATTTAAGAGTGAAGGATGGGAAAACTGAAAATATTGCACCAAAAACGAAAATAGTAACATTTTAATTAAACCTTTTTACATTTACAATAGAATTGTAGCAGATAATTGCCCCAGGTCAGAAGATCTGGGAGATCATTGGGCGGAGGTTTATGAATGAGAAAGAGATTTAACAAGTGGTCTGCGCTGCTTACTGTCAGCGCAATGACAATGACCCTTCTTTCCGGATGCCAGAAAGCAGCATCCACGGATGGAACCGGGCAGACAAGCAAGGCTGAGGAGACAACACAGACTACAGCACAGACGACAACGGCGGAAGAAAAAAAGGATTCGGCAGATGCCGGTTCAACTCCACGGAATGAAACTCTTTATTTTAACGGACAGCAGTGGGGGACAATTAATGACTGGAATCCGTTAAGCTCTAATTCAAACAATGCAATGGCAATCACACAGAACGATAATGCAAGGGTGATTGTATATGAGACGCTTTTTATGTATAACATGCTGGACGGGAAACTTTACGGACTTTTAGGTAAGGATTATTCCTGGAACGATGCACAGACAGAGCTGACCATAACCTTAAACCCGGATGCCAAATGGAGTGATCAGACTCCGGTTACTGCACAGGATGTTGCATACACCTTTGACTGCCATAAAAAATATGCTTCTGCGCAGGGCAGCGATTATTCCAATTACATTGATTCAGTTGTAGCGAAGGACGATCATACCGTAATATTTAAGGCAAAATTGGATGACAAAGGTCTTCCGGTAAATCCTTTAAAGGTTGTGGAGTATGTTCCGAAAATTTATGTTATGCAGAAAGCCTATCTCCAAAAAGTGGAACAGCGTAATGGCAACGATGCAGACAAAATCAAACAGGACCGCATGGACGATTTCGTCGCTTCCGGGCCTTATAAATCCTATTATAATGACGACCAAAAGGTTGTTTTTGTGAGAGATGACAATTATTGGGGAAAAGCCCTGTGGGGAAAACTTCCCGCACCCAAATATCTTACCCACGTAATTTATGAGAATAATGCCGCAGGAGATACTGCGTTTAAATCTGGAGAGGTTGATGTTTCCCAGCAGTTCATTACCAATGTGCAGAAACTTTGGGAAGAAGACGGTCTGCCAATCTCTACCTATATTGATGAGGCACCTTACGGCGTCTGTGCCACCATGCCAACCGCTTTCTTTAATGTGGAGAAACCAGGACTTGACCGGAAAGAAGTAAGAAAAGCCATTGCCATGGCAGTTGATTATGATCAGATCATCGCTTCCGCCATGTCCAATCAGTCCCCAAGCTTTAAAGATGTGCCTCGTTCCATTATGAACCCTACTTCCGGGGAACAGGCGCTGGTGAATCAGGATGCGTTAAAGGATTATCAGTTTACAGGCAATGATGTGGAAGGAGCGAAAGCTCTCTTAGACAAGGCTGGTATTGTGGATAAAGATGGAGACGGAATCCGTGAAATTGACGGCAAGAATCTTACCTTTAAGGCCGAATGTCCGGATGGCTGGACGGACTGGAATGCATCCTTGGAAATCGTTGCAGCAGCAGGAAGCAAAATTGGAATCGGAATTGAAACTTATTTCCCAGATGCCAATACCTTCTATGACGATATGACGACCAGGAAATTTGATATCTGCATGTGGAATCCGCCTGCAGCTTCTGTTGCAAACCCATGGGGCAGAGCTATGGCCTTTATGTCCACCGATTACGCAGGTCTTAAGGTAAACTGGACCGGTAACTACGGCGGTTATATCAATAAGGATGCAAACGATCTGTTAAAGAAGATCCCGTTAGAGACCAATAAAGATACATTGAAAGAGTATTATACGGAACTGAGCAGAATTTATTTGGATGAGGTTCCTTCCTTCTCTCTGATGTACAGACCGATGCTGTTTCACGCAGTGAATGAAAGTGTATGGACCGGATTCCCACAGCTTGATGATGGTGATAACATTCCTCCAACAGACTGTACCGATGGTTATGGAATCGCAGCTCTTTATAAACTGGTAAATGTAAAATAAGAGGAATTACAAAAGGGGTGAGACTTTGATGGGATATAAAAAATATTATACCAATAAAATCATCTGGTATCTGATAACTCTGGCAATTGCTGTGGTGCTGAATTTCATTCTGCCCAGACTGATGCCAGGTGATCCGGTCTCAGCCATTGCGGCCAGGGCGGTAGACGGTATGACCGATTCTACCGCAATCCAGGCCGTATATGAGGACTATGCGGAAAAATTCGGTGTGAATCTGCCTATGAGCACGCAGTTTCTTATTTTCATAAAGAATGCTTTAAGAGGGGATTTTGGAGTTTCATTCAGCCAGTATCCCAGAACTGTTGGGAATATTATTGCTTCATCCGTATGGTGGACCGTTTGTCTTCAGCTTCCTGCAATTTTACTTGGCTGGATTCTTGGTAATGTCCTTGGAGCGGTTTCTGCCTATAAGAAGGGTATATTTGATAAAGGAATTCTTCCTGCATTTTTATTTATGAGCAATGTACCGGCCTTTGGTATGGCAACTGTTCTTCTTTATATATTTTCACTGAAGCTGGGGCTGGCTCCTTCCAGCGGAGGGTATGGATTTGATTTAATTCCCAGCGCAAGCATTACATTTTTCCGTTCTGTTCTGGCTCATTACCAGCTTCCATTCTGGTCTGTAGTTCTCATAACGGTTGGTGGTCAGGCGATTGGAATGCGTTCCATGTCGATCTATGAATTAAATGCAGATTACGTAAAATACAGCCGCTTTATGGGTATTAAAGACAGAAAAATTGTGGGATATGTGTTTCGCAATGCCATGCTTCCCCAGATCACAGGTCTTGCCATGTCCATCGGAACCATGATCGGAGGGGCACTGGTTGCAGAAATTATCTTCAGTTATCCGGGTCTTGGAACCACACTGCTGGCTGCTGTCAAGGGAAGGGATTACCCCTTAATATCTGCCTGCACACTGATTATTACAATCATGGTATTACTGGCTAATTTAATTGTAGAGCTGATTTACGGTGTCATTGATCCAAGGATCAAGGCAGCACAGCAGGATTAGGAGGGTGAGTGATGAAAAACCAGATCAGACAGATTTTCCATTCCCCTAAATTTACAGTGGGATTTATTATATTTGTAGCATTGCTTGTGTTAACCGTTTTTTATCCTTTGATTGTGACCAATGATCCCTTGGAGATGGTTGGACAGGGAAACTTTTTTAAGCCGGGAACCTATATCTCGGTCTCAGAAGCGGTAAATACAAATCCGTATACCTTAAATTTAAATGCATCCGCCAGCAGGCTTGAGCAGAATTTAAGCATGGAGGAACGTATGGCCATGGCTGACTGGCTGAATCAGTTTGCAGGCCTTTCTTCAAAAGAGATAGATGTTACGGATGCCGGGGGACTTGTTTCACTGTGGAAAGACCATTATGATTCTGCCAGTGAGCAAAAAGGTCTTATCGCCGCCAGAAAAAAGTATTTCAGCCGTCTTGACAAAAAGATTACAGGACTGCTTGAGAACAGTGATGTTCTTCTGGCTGAAAAGAATCAGGAGACAGGGGAAGTATCGGTGAAAAAGACCATACCATCTACCTCTTATGTCAATGTTAAGGATGTAGGAAGCAGACGGGTATTCATACTGGGGACAGATAATTTCGGACGTGATGTATTGACCGAGCTGGTGGCAGCGATTAGAACCTCTTTAAAAATAGGATTTATTGCAGGACTGATTGCCACAACCATTGGACTTTCTCTGGGCCTGATTGCCGGGTATCTGGGGGGAATCATCGATGACTTTATTTTGTTTATCACCAATCTGTTTACTGTGATTCCAAGCTTTATTCTTCTTATTCTCATTTCCTACAGCATCGGTAAAAATGCCAGAGGGGTGATGATGGTGGCAATTATTATCGGCATTACCTCATGGACCTGGACTACCAGATCGGTTCGTTCCCAGGTGATTTCTCTTCGTAACAGAGATCACGTGAATCTGTCGAAGCTTTCCGGACACAGTCTGTTTCGGATTATTCTGACAGATATTCTTCCATACATAGCATCTTACGTTGTAATGGCACTGATTTTACAGATTTCCTCCGGGATTCTTGCAGAAGCGCAGTTATCTATGATTGGGCTTGGTCCTGCGACAACGACGGTATCCACTCTTGGTCTTATGATGAACTGGGCGATGTCTTACAGTGCACATTTGAATGGGGACTGGTGGGCTTATTTTCCTGTCATCATTTCCATCGCACTGATTTCATTTTCCTTAAATCTGATGAATACGGGCCTGGATCAGATATTTAATCCGCAGTTAAGAGAGTGAGGAGGATAAAAAGTGGGAAAGACAATGCTGGAAGTGGATCACTTAAAAACAAAATATATTACCAGATTTGGGGAAAATGTCTTTGCAGTTGACGGAGTATCGCTTAAAATAGAAGAAGGGAAATCACTTGGAATTGCAGGGGAATCAGGCTGCGGAAAATCCACACTGGCACTGAGTCTGATGGGGTATTATTTTGCGCCCCTTCATTATCAGAGCGGGACCATAAAGGTGGATGGAGTGGATATAACCGGAATGAAGCCGGATGAGATCCGAAAGAAAGTACTTGGCAATGAAATTGCTTATATCCCTCAGGCTGCCATGAATGCCTTAAACCCCACACAGAAGATTATTTCTTTTATTGAAGATGTCATACGGGCTCATGACCCTGGTACTTCGAAGAAGGAGATTTATGATCTTGCAAGGGAGCGGTTTGAAATTCTGGGACTGCCGGAAAGTGTTTTAAAGAAACATGCAGTGGAGTTGTCCGGAGGCATGAGGCAAAGGACAGTTATTGCCATATCCACTATTTTATCACCCAAAGTACTGATTGCAGATGAACCTTCCTCTGCTCTTGATGTGACTTCCCAGAAGATGGTAATTAAGATGCTTCGGAACTTAATGGAAAAAGGCTTTATTAAATCCATGATATTTATCACCCATGAGCTTCCTCTCCTTTATAATGTTACGGATGAGATTATGGTGATGTATGCGGGGCAGATCGTGGAGCATGCAACTGCCAAAGAGATGGTTTTTGATCCTCTCCACCCATATTCCAAAGGCCTGATGGGTTCCATCCTGGTTCCGGAGAAGGGGGCAAGAGATACCAAGCTGACTGCCATACCGGGTACTCCGCCTAATTTAAAAAATCCACCCAAAGGCTGCCGGTTTGCTGATCGCTGCCGTTATGCCAAGCCTGCCTGTATGCTTCACCCAATTGCGGAAAGCCGCCTGGAAGACGGCCGGATGTACCGCTGCTATCTGGAAGAAAAGGAATTAAGGGAGGTATATCAGGATGAGTGAAGAAAAAAAGCCATTACAGAACGGTTCCTGTTTAAGCGGAACTGGTGTGACAAAGATCTTTGGAATGGGGAAAGAAAAAACAGTGGCGGTGGATCATGTGGATTTTCAGTTTCGGGAAGGTGAGATTGTATCTATCGTGGGTGAGAGTGGCTCGGGGAAGACAACTCTATCTAAGATGCTGTTAGGATTAATCAGTGTCACGGAAGGGGAGATCTGCTTTCAGGGAAAGCCTCGTGACATAAAAGGCTATCGTAAGAAGAAAGAGTACTGGAAGGGAATTCAGGCAATTTTCCAGGACCCGTTTTCCTCCTTTAATGTATTTTATAAAATTGATCAGGTGCTTTTAGACTGTATTAAAATGAGAGGCGGCGCCAGACTCCCTTATGAGAAAAAGGTGGAAATGATGACGGAAGCCTGCCGTTTTGTTAATCTGAAATTTGAAGAGCTGACCAACAAATATCCCTTTGAGCTTTCCGGAGGTCAGATGCAGCGGCTGATGATTGCAAGAATCTTTCTTTTAAAGCCGGCGATTCTGCTGGCGGATGAGCCCACCTCCATGATTGATGCCTGTTCCAGAGCCACCATACTGGATATGCTGTTAAAGCTGAGAGATGAGACCAACATGACCATTATTTTCATTACTCATGATATCGGGCTCGCTTTTTATATTTCTGATTCCATCTACATAATGGAACATGGAAAATTTGTGGAATCAGGGACTGCAGAAGCTGTGATTCTAAATCCCAGGGCGGCATATACAAAACGTCTCATTAATGATGTACCCAAGATTCATGAAGAGTGGGACTTATCGACTGTCTGACTGCGGATTGAAAGGAGACTGTATGAAAAAAAGGGTAATAGACAAAGCATTTGTAATGCGGATTGCTTCAGAAGAAACCTGGTATCCAGCAACGGTGCCTGGCAGTGTGTATGGTGATCTTCTGGACAATGGAGTGATAGAAGATCCTTACTGGCGGGACAATGAGTTAAAAGCGCTGGAGCTGATGAAGGAGGATTTCGAATATGTCGGCGTTTTTGACGGGGATGACGAGATATTAAAGCAGGAAAAAGTATACCTACACTTTAAGGGACTTGATACGCTGGCAGACATCTATTTCAATAACACCCCCCTTGGCAGTGTAAATAACATGCACCGCCAATGGGAATTTGAAGTAACAGATATCATAAAGCAGACAGAAAATCAGCTTCGGATAGTATTCCATTCTCCCACCAGGTTTATTGAAAAAGAATATGAAAAGGATAAAATCGGAGGTTCAGAGGATGCCATGCGGGGCTTTTCAAAGCTGAGAAAGGCACATTGCATGTTTGGCTGGGACTGGGGTCCCAGACTTCCGGATGCCGGTATCTGGCGGGATATTTTCCTGACTGGTGTAACCGGTGCCAGTTTTAACAGTGTATCGGTCAGTCAGCGCCATGAACCGGAAGGGGTATATTTAAAGTTTAAAGTTTTAGTCGGCCGCACTGGCGATAACCGTCTGCTTGATTGGGAGAAAGATAATGAAGAGCTTCTGAAAGATGGTTATACGCTGAGCATTACGGTCACAGACCTGGCAGATAAAAACCAAAAGAAGGTTCATACCTTCGGTGGAAAGCCAGAAGAGATTCTCATTGAAAACCCCAGACTTTGGTGGCCCAATGGGTATGGAGAGCAGAATCTTTATTCGGTACTGGTCCGGCTTTTGAAAAATGAGGAAGAGGTCGATATCTGGGAAAAGAGGATCGGACTTCGTACACTTACAATGAAAAGAACAAAGGATGAGTTTGGTGAATCCTTTGCTCATGAGGTTAATGGAGTCAGCTTTTTTGCCATGGGAGCTGATTACATTCCTGAGGACTGTATTTTAGGCAGATGCAGTGAGATGAGAACAAGGCAGCTGCTGACACAGTGTAAGGAAGCGAATTTTAATGTAATCCGGGTCTGGGGAGGCGGTCATTATCCCTTTGATGGGTTTTGGGATATCTGCGATGAGCTGGGACTGGTGGTGTGGCAGGATTTCATGTTTGCCTGCGCACTTTATGATCTGACAGAGGAATTTGAGGAAAACGTCCGAAGAGAATTAATTGATAATATCCGGAGAATCCGCAGTCACCCAAGTCTGGGGCTCTGGTGTGGCAACAATGAGATGGAGATGTTTACGGATACGGAAATCTGGGGCTGTACTCCCAGACAGAAAGCTGATTATATTAAGCTCTATGAATATATAATACCGAAAATTTTAAAAAAAGAAGATCCATATACCTTTTACTGGCCTGCCAGCCCCTCATCCGGAGGAAGTTTTGACAACCCCAACGATGAAAATCGGGGAGATGTCCATTACTGGGATGTGTGGCATGGAAACAAGCCTATTACAGAGTACCGTAAATTTTATTTCCGGTACGTTTCAGAATTTGGTTTTCAGTCATTTCCATCCATAAAGACAGTGGAGACTTTTACGGAAAAAGAGGACAGAAATATCTTTTCTTATGTCATGGAAAAGCATCAGCGCAATTCCACAGCAAATGGAAAGATCATGAACTATATGGAGCAGACCTTTTTATATCCCAGTGATTTTGATACCCTTCTTTATGCTTCCCAGCTTTTGCAGGCAGAGGCCATGCGTTATGGGGTGGAGCACTTTAGAAGAAACCGGGGACGCTGTATGGGAGCGATTGTCTGGCAGCTCAATGACTGCTGGCCTGTAGCTTCGTGGTCGTCCATCGATTACTACGGAAGATGGAAAGCGCTTCATTACTATGAGAAGCGGTTTTTTGCACCCCTTATGATTTCCTGTGAGGAAGAGGGAATACTGACCCAGGATACCAATCCCAACGCCCAGCCTTATGAGGTGATTAAATCCATACGACTGTGCGTAGCCAATGAAACCCGAAGGGATGAAACGGTGACGGCTGTCTGGGAACTGAGAAAAAATACTGGAGAGATAGTAAAAAGCGGGCAGGAAGAATGTGTGGTTCCAAAGCTTTCTTCTCTGTGGTTTGAAAAACTTTCAATGCAGGATGCCAGTCTTTATGAGGATTATGTCAGCTATAAACTGGAGCAGGAGGGAGAAATCCTGTCCCAGGGAACAGTTTTATTCTGTCCGCCCAAACACTATCGTTTTATTGATCCCCAGCTGACTGTACGGTCAGACGGAGAATATCTGATCGTGGAGGCAAAGGCTTATGCCCGCTCTGTAGAAATCCGTAATAAAGAGGACAATCTTCTGTTAAGCGATAATTTCTTTGATATGAATCCGGGAGAAAGAAAAGTCAGGGTTTTAAAAGGTCTGCCAGAAGAGTTAACTGTGAGAAGTGTTTATAACATCCGATAACAATGAATGAAAAGAAGGGATAGATAAAAATGGATATAAAAAAATTGGTAGGGGATATGACATTGGAGGAAAAAGCGGGATTGTGTTCAGGTGCAGATTTCTGGCATACAAAGACAGTAAATCGGCTGAACGTTCCGGCCTCTATGGTAAGTGACGGCCCTCATGGGTTAAGAAAGCAGGATGAAAAAAGCGATCATTTAGGTGTCAATGACAGTATAAAAGCAGTCTGTTTTCCTACCGCATGCGCAACCGCTTCCTCTTTTGACCGGGAACTGCTTACAAGTCTTGGTGAGGCTTTGGGAGATGAGTGTCAGGCGGAGAATGTCAGTGTCATACTGGGACCAGCTGTTAACATTAAACGTTCGCCTTTATGCGGCAGAAACTTTGAGTATTTTTCAGAAGATCCCTATCTTGCAGCTGAGATGGCAGGAAGCCATATTAAGGGCGTACAAAGCAAAGATGTAGGTACCAGTTTAAAGCATTTCCTTGCCAATAATCAGGAGCACAGGCGTATGACCTCTGATTCTGTAATAGATGAAAGAACACTGCGGGAGATTTACCTGGCTGCTTTTGAAGGAGCGGTAAAAACTGGAAAGCCCTGGACTGTGATGTGTTCTTACAATAAAATAAACGGAACTTATGGTTCGGAAAACAGGCGTTATTTAACGGATATACTAAGAGACGAATGGGGCTTTGACGGCTATGTGATGAGTGACTGGGGAGCAGTCAATGACCGTGTTGCCGGAGTAATTGCAGGGCTTGATTTAGAGATGCCTTCCTCAGGCGGAGTCAATGATGCACGTCTGGTGGAAGCAGTGAGAGATGGACGGTTGAAAGAAGAAGTTCTTAATGAGGCCGTCACCAGAATTCTGACCATTGTTGACCGATACTTAAAGAACCGGAAGCCGGAAACCGTATGGGATAAAGAAGCCCATCATGAACTGGCGAGAAAGATAGAGGGAGAGTGTGCAGTACTCCTGAAAAATCAGGGTATACTTCCCCTTTCCGATTCTGATGAAGTGGCATTTATCGGCTATTTTGCAGCCCAGCCCAGATACCAGGGTGGCGGCAGTTCTCACATTAATTCTACCAGGGTAGAGTCTGCTGTGGAAGCAGCTAAAGACAAGGGAATCGTATATGCCAAAGGGTATGAGATTGATATGGATCAAACAAACAAGGCCTTGTTGGAGGAAGCCGTCGAAGTGGCTAAGAAAGTGAAAACGGCTGTTATTTTTGCTGGTCTTCCTGATGACTTTGAGTCAGAGGGGTATGACAGAACTCATATGTCGATGCCGGAATGTCAGAATGCCTTAATTGAGGCGGTGGCTGCTGTTCAGCCGAATACCGTGGTGGTGCTTCACAATGGTTCACCAGTAGAGATGCCCTGGATTGACAAGGTAAAAGGTGTGCTGGAGGCATATTTAGGGGGTCAGGCAGTTGGCGGTGCAGTTGTTGACATTTTATACGGTCATGTAAATCCTAGCGGAAAACTGGCTGAGACCTTCCCTCTTAAGCTGGAAGATAATCCGTCTTATCTTTATTATGGCGGAGAGAAAGATCGGACAGAATACCGGGAGGGGGTATTTGTTGGATACCGGTATTATGATAAAAAGAAAATGGAAGTGCTGTTTCCATTTGGTCATGGACTAAGCTATACCACCTTTGAATACAGCAATATGAAGGCTGATAAATCCGCAATGAAAGATGATGAAACGGTCACCGTTTCTCTTGATGTTACTAACACGGGTAAGACGAAGGGCAAAGAGGTTGTGCAAATTTATGTGGAAGCACCGGATGGCCAGGTGATTCGCCCGGTGAGAGAACTGCGTGAATTTGCAAAGGTGGAATTAGAACCGGGAGAAACAAAGACAGTGGAATTTATCCTTGGTAAACGGGCTTTTTCCTACTATCATGTGGAGTTAAAAGACTGGTTTGCACAAACAGGAACCTATCTCATTCATGCAGGAGCCTCTTCCAGAGATCTTCGCCAGATGATAAGCCTGAAGGTAGAATCTACAGGGAAGGAATCCGTGGTTTATCATTTAAACAGCACCATAGGAGATATTTTATCTGATCCGGATGCGGCAGAGATCATCAAACCGCTGATCGATCGTTATAAAAAAGGAAGTGCATTGGGCAATTCAGACGGAGACGCTGCAAAATCGGCAATATCACAGCAGATGGACGATGCCATGTTCCGCTATATGCCACTCCGCCAGATAATCAGCTTTGCACCGGATGTCAGTTCTGCAGGAGAGCTGCAGGAACTGGTGGAACGGATGAATCATAAGCAATAGAATGATATGGTTAATATGGAAAGACGGGCATGATTTGTGCCCGTCTTTTCCTTTCCAAACTTCGTTTCGTACACTCTTCCTACTTGTTGACAGTTGCGTATCAATGCTTTATGCTGTATTAAAAACGAGATCAGTGAAATGATAACAGATACATTCATTGCAATGAATGCTGCAAGGAGGAAACATGGTACGTGACCTGATATATCAGTTACAAATTATTGTTAATACGGAAGGGGTAGACGAGACGAATTCCACGATAGCCCGGGTTATTCTGGAAAACATGGACAAGGATATGGAGAATATATCCATTACGGAGTTGGCAGATCTGTGTTTTACCTCCATTTCGACCATGAGCAGATTTGTAAAAAAGCTGGGATATGCAAGTTTTAATGAGTTCAAATTAAAATGTATAGAAAAGCGGAAACTGGATTCTGAAATTCTGGTGGATAATGAATTCAATCTTCGTTTTGGATCCAGAGATGACAAAGCCCTTGTTACGGGACTGGCTCAATCTATAGGCGATTCTTTAATGAATTTTGCTGAGAAAGTGAATCTGGAGGAACTGGATCAATTGATCCGGATGATTTATGAGACAAAGGAAGTTAATTTATTCGGTTTTCATTTATCCGGATATTTCATCCAGAACCTTCAGTATCATCTGTTTCTTGCAGGCAAGTTTGCAAGCTATGCCTGTCTGGAAGGAGATCAGGAAAAACTGGCAGAGATGTCTGCAGCAAACAGTCTGTCCATTATCTTTTCCGTAGACGGTAATTTTTTAAGAAACAAATCTGAGGTTTTCTTTACACTGAAAAAGAATGGTGGGAAAATTGTTCTCGTTACACAGAATCCAGCTCTGAAAATGGCCAACCAATGTGATTACGTGTATTATTTAGGTGACTATAAAGGAGCAACAGAAGGAAGATATAAGCTTCAGCTCTATACCGAAATACTGATCAACCGCTATTGTCAGAAGTATGGTCAAATCAAAAAATAATACTGTTTTCATAAAATGAAAATAAGTAATGAATAAGAAAAAGCTTTCCCACAATGAAGCCATAGATCGCTGCTTTTTATGTTATGATCTTTTCGAGGGGTAATCATAAATTTCCACTTCATCTTAGGAGGAGCGTTATATGGACAAAAAGGAATTAGCAGAGAAGATTGTGCAGGAACTTGGCGGGAAGGAAAATGTTCTGCAGAGCTGGCATTGTATCACCCGTCTGCGTTTTAATGTGGCAGACGAAGAAAAAGTCAATTTAGATGGGTTAAAGGCACTGGGGAGCGTAATGGGTGCACAATACCAGAATGGACAGTTTCAGGTGATTATTGGCAATAAGGTAGCAGAGGTTTATGAGGAAGTATCCCAGGTCCTGGGCTCATTGGAATCATCAGGAAAGAACCAGCCGGTAAAAAGGAAACATGTGATTGATGCATTATTTGATATCATATCGGGAATCTTTGCACCAATCCTTCCGGCAATTGTAGGTGCAGGTTTGCTAAAGGGTGTGTTATCTCTGATTCTTGCCTTCAAACTTATGGCTCCTGCGGATTCTGGTTATGTGGTGCTGAATATGATTGCAGATGCACCTTTTTATTTTCTGCCTTTTTTAGTGGCTTTTTCTTCTGCAAGAAAGTTTAAGACCAATGAGTTTCTGGCAGTTACCATTGCGGGAGTCATCATGTATCCCACCATTATTCAATACGCGGCATCAGGGGAAGTGGCCTCTTTAAGTCTGCTGGGTTTAAAAATACCCATGATTAATTACAGCTCAACCGTAATCCCCATCATCCTGGGTGTGTTCTTAATGAGCTACATTTACAAAGCCGTGGATCGGATTGTACCGGATGTTCTGAAAGTAATTGTAACACCGCTGGTGGTACTGTTTACAGATGCGGTTCTGGTTCTGGTGGTGGTTGCACCGTTAGGAAGTTATGTAGGAGTTTATGTGCAGCTGTTCTTTTCCTACCTTTATCAAATAGCAGGACCTCTGGCAGGCGCACTGTTAGGAGGCCTGATGCCTTTGATTGTTATTACAGGTATGCATTATGCTTTTTTCCCAAGCACATTCTTAAACTTCAGCAAGCTGGGCTATGATACCATTCTCCTTCCTTTAAATCTGGTAGGAAATATGGCGCAGACAGGAGCTGCTCTTGGTGTGGCTGTTAAAACAAAGGATTCCAAAATGAAGTCACTTGCTTTTTCCACAACGGTATCTGCATTCTTTGGTATAACAGAGCCTGCAATTTACGGAGTGACCCTGAAACTGAAAAAACCGTTTTATGCAGCTCTTGCGGGAGGTGCAGTAGGTGGAGGAATCTATGGAACCTTTGCAGTAAAGGCATTCTCCTTCTCTGTTCCGGGAATCACCGCTTTGCCGTCCTATGTAGAGCATGGAACGAAAAACTTTCTGTTTGCTTTACTTGGGATCGGATGCAGCTTTGGGGTTGCATTTATTCTCACCTTATTATCCAATTTCGACAACAAGGAATCAGCAATGGAGATCGGGTCACCTTTGGCAGGAAAAGTAGTGCCTCTTTCTGAAGTGCCAGATCGCACCTTTGCAGAAGGCATTGTTGGTCAGGGAGTTGGAATCATACCATCAGAAGGAATCGTAAAAGCGCCGTTTCACGGAATTGTTTCAGCCGTTACAGACAGCAGGCACGCCATTGGTCTGACATCAGATCAGGGTGTTGAACTTTTGGTTCACATCGGAATTGATACAGTAAGTATGGGCGGTGATGGTTTTGAACTGCTTGTGAAGGAAGGACAGACGGTAAAAAAGGGAGATATCATTCTGACATTTGACATGGAAAAAATTAAGAATGCAGGATTTGATTTAATTTCCCCTGTTCTCATCACAAATACGCCAGTGTATGAAGCAGTAAAACGTATATCGGCGAAAGAAACGGTGCATTTCTCTGACCCTGTTTTGCAGATTACCCCTAAGAATGAAGAAATCTCAAAATAAATTAATCAGGAGGAACTAGAATGATTCAGTTAAAAAAAGGTTTTCCGGACGGTTTTCTGTGGGGAGGTGCAGTCGCTGCCAATCAGGTGGAAGGTGCTTATTTAGAAGATGGAAAAGGGTTGTCAACATCTGATTTTGCCGCTTACAAAGACCCTTATGCAGGCGGAGAAGTTAATAATTTCACCTTTAATGTAAGTTCAAAGGAGCTTTTAGAATACACAGCAAATGAATCTGCATACTTGTTTCCAAAACGCTGGGGTATTGATTTCTACCACCGTTACAAAGAAGACATCCGGTTATTTGCTGAAATGGGATTTAAAGTATTCCGGTTGTCCATCTCCTGGGCCAGAATTTTCCCCACTGGCATGGAGGAAGAGCCCAATGAAAAGGGACTTGAGTTTTATGACAAAGTATTTGATGAATTAAAAAAATATGGAATAGAGCCGCTGGTTACCCTTTCACACTATGAGATGCCCATTGAACTCTCCAGAAAATACAACGGCTGGCAGAGCAGAGAGCTGATCTCCTTATTTACTAAATTTGCAGAGACATGTTTTAAAAGATATAAAGATAAGGTGACATACTGGATTACATTTAACGAGATGAATATGAATCTCAACAGCCTCTATACAGGCGCAGGAACTCTGCCTGATCTGGTTTCCAATCATGAAGCAGCTGCATATCAGGCATCTCATTACCAGTTTGTCGCAAGCTCCACTGTCATTGAGATCGGAAAGAAAATCATGCCCCAGTCGAAGATCGGCTGCATGATATGCAGACTGGAAACGTATGCAAACACCTGCGATCCTGAGGATCAGCTGCAGGCACTGAAAGAGGATCATATCAATCTGTTCTATCCGGATGTACAGGTAAGAGGAGAGTATCCTGCCTACATGAAACGTTATTTTGAGGAAAATGGAATAGAACTTGAGACTCTGCCGGAGGATTTTGAAGTTATCCGGTCCAATACCGCAGACTTTATCTCATTTAGTTATTACATGACATATGTAACAAAGGGAGGTCCGGATGCAAAGAAACTTTCCGGCCATCTGGTATCCAAAATTAAGAATCCCTATATCAAATTATCAGACTGGGGCTGGCCCATTGATCCAATCGGATTAAGAATTACGTTAAATAAATTGTGGGACAGATATCAGATTCCTCTGTTTGTAGTGGAAAATGGTTTAGGAGCGGTGGATACTCTGGAGGCAGATGAAACAATCCATGATCCTTACCGGATTGAATATATGCGTGAGCATATCAGGCAGATGAAAGAAGCAGTTTGTGACGGAGTGGAGCTGATGGGATATACATCCTGGGGCTGTATCGATTTAATCAGCTGCGGAACTTCCCAGATGAGCAAACGGTATGGAATGATCTACGTGGATCAGGATGATGAGGGAAAAGGAAGCTTAAAGAGAATACGAAAAGATTCCTTCTTCTGGTATAAACGGGTAATCGAATCCAACGGAGAAGTACTTTAATAAAAATAAGCGTTGATTGTTCTTATTGGACAATTCAGCGCTTATTTTTGTGCACTGTCAAATATTCCTGTAAGCATTGTATTGTATGATTTCATTTGGTATTCTGATAATGATAGAAGATTGTCAGCTTAATTCGATCACAATGGTTGAAATGATGGGGGTCGGTAAAGCGGAACGGAGACTATATGGAAAACATGTTATATATAAAAGACAATATGGATTCACCCAATTATGAAGTTTTTTATAAGGATAATATCCCTTCTGTGGATCATCCTCTTCATTATCATGATTTTCTGGAGATATACTACCATGCGGAAGGAGACTGCGATTATATCATTGACAGCAGGATTTATACCCTGAAGAGCGGAGATATCCTGCTGATCAAAAATCAGCGGCTGCATCGGGCGGTGATCAAGGATATGACAAAATCGTACCGGCGTTTTGTCTTATGGCTGGAGTATAATTATCTGGAAACTTTGCTGGGGGGGAAATTTGAATATAATAATATGATTGGAAAAGAGAGCAGGGCAGAGATATTCCGCCTTCCCCCACAGCAGAGTGAAGAGATTGAATCCACATTCAGAAAAATGTGCAGGGAGAGTGAAGTGGAGGATTTTGCCAGTTCCTATCTTCAGGAGAGTTATTTAAGTGAGCTGTTATTGCTTTTTTGCCGATACAGTAAAAATTCACAGTCGGTGGAAGAAACCACATTTGAAAACGATGAGATGATTCAATCCATTATGGATTATATTGACCAGCATTATATGGAACCAATCACACTGGATCAGATCGCCCAGCATTTCTTTATGAATAAATATCATCTTATGAGAAAATTCAAAAAGCATACACGAATGACCATCATGGATTACTGCAAAAAGCGCCGTCTGATTATCGCAAGGAATTATCTGATGGAGGGGGCAAGAATACAGGATATCTATAAACAAAGCGGGTTTGATGATTATTCTAATTTTTTCCGGGCGTTTAAATCCGCTTATCAGATGTCACCAAGAGATTATAAGAATTATTTGGTTCAGAGCCATAACAGTACCATACAGCTGGCGGTGGGAAGTGACCGTATCAATAAAAAGTATTGATGGCGGAAATTGTCAACATTTGCAATGTTCACGCCAGTTTTCGTAATTTATTCTCATTTCATGATGTTATAATTTATACAAGAGATAGCAACGCATCTCATAAAAAAATAGCAATATGTACAATGAGAAGGAGGATTATTTATGAAAAAGGTTTTTGGTTTTTTATTGGCTGGTGTCATGGCGGCATCATTGGCAGCCTGTTCCGGTCCTGCAAAAGAAACTGCTCCGGCAAAGCAGGAAGAGACAAAAGCAGCAGAACAGACCAGTGAGAGCAAAGGCAGCGGGGAAAAAGTGGAGATTAGTTTCCTTGTAACAAAACCGGAGATTGTTCCTCAGTTTGAAGAAACATTCAAGCGTTATATGGAAGGGCATCCCAATGTGACAATTACAGCAATTCCATTATCGGGACAAACCATCTATGAAAAGCTCACATCCTTGTATGCATCTGGAAATGCGCCTACAATCACCATGGTAGGAGGACCGGAATTTACAGCCTTCAAGGATAATTTTTTAGATATCACAGATACAGATTTTGCAAAAAAGGTTTACAGCTGGGCACAGGATAAGACAAAATCAGACGGGAAGGTTCTTGCCGTTCCCACAACCGCAGAAGGAATCGGCATCATGTACAACAAAAAGGTGATTGAAGAAGCCACCGGAAAAGAGTTTGATCCTTCCTCCATTAAATCAAGAAAAGAGTTTGCACAGCTCCTGGAAGAAATCTCTAAAACAAAGTATGCACCAGTTCAGATTACCAATAAGGACTGGCTGTTAGGTTCTCATCTGACGTCCGTTTTGTATGGCGCTGTAAGTAAAGATTTCGATGAGAGACAGGCAGTTATTGAGGCATGCCGCAAGGGAGAATATAATTTTGCTGACAGTCAGGTGTTCAACAACTGGATGGATACCTTTGATCTTCTTATGAAATACAACAAATACGCCAAAGCGCCTCTTGCCAATGCCTATGAGGATGACCAGCTGACCATGGCAAGCGATGAAGCTGCGTTCTGGCCCATTGGTAATTATATTTATCCAAACATTGTAGATATTAACCCGGATGCCCAGGTTGGCCTGATGCCTTATCCAATGGGAGATGACGAAGCAGCTGTTGGAAATAAGGAAATCGTATTATCTTATTCCATGTTTGCTATTGACGCAAAGCAGTCCAAACCGGAACAGCAGGCAGCAGCCATCGATTTCTTTAACTGGCTGGTTACTTCCAAAGATGGTCAGGATTCCTATGTCAACACCCTTATGTTTGTACCGATTTTTGAAGGTTTTGAGATACAGCCCACCAATCCGGTAGCAAAGCAGATTGTTTCTTATATGGAACAGGGAAACACTCTGGAGAGAATGAGCGATTATTTCCCGGCTGGTGTTATGAATCAGTTTGGTGCAACCATGCAGCAATATCTGGATGGAAAAATAACCAGAGCCGATGTTGCCAATCAGTTTAAAGATAAATGGGTGGAATTCTCCAAGAAATAAAAGATGAAATGGGAGATATATGTATAAAGAAAAATCAAATTTGAAAAGTCTTCAGGTTTTTGCTACATTTGGGTTAATCCCTCTGTTGGTTTTTGGTATCGTAGTACTCATCCCTTTCTTTTCCGGTCTGTTTTTATCGCTTACGAATTGGAATGGTTCCTTAGACGGCAAAATTGAGTTTATAGGAATCGGAAATTATATTTCAGCAGTCAGGGACCCCGCATTCTGGGGTTCCCTGGGTAAAACGTTTTATTATGTTTTCTTTGTTATGATCTTAACAAATACATCTGCTTTTTTATTCGGTTTGCTGGTAACCAGCGGTATGAAGGGACAGAATTTTTACAGAGCGGGGTATTTTACGCCCAATCTGATCGGCGGAGTAATTCTAGGATATATCTGGCAGTTCATCTTCTCCAGAGTATTTGTTTATTTCGGTACAAAGACCGGAATCCCATTTTTTGAAATCAGCTGGCTGACACAACCTCACGCAGCTTTATGGGCGCTGATCATCGTGGGTGTCTGGCAGAACGCTGGTTATATGATGTTAATTTATATCGCGGGCTTTGTTGGAATTGATAAAAGTCTGATTGAAGCGGCACGGATGGATGGGGCCAGTCCCCTTCAGATGCTTCAGAAAATAAAAATACCCATGATGGTGCCGGCATTTACCATTACGCTTTTTCTCACACTTAGAAAGGCATTTATGGTTTATGATGTGAACTTATCCCTGACAAAGGGCGGACCTTACAATACCACAGAGCTGATTTCCATGCATGTCTACAATGAAGCATTCTTAAACCAGAACATGGGTCCTGGTCAGGCAAAGGCGTTTTTGCTGTTTATACTGGTTGCTGTGATTGCGGTTGCCCAGGTAGCAGTTTTAAAGAAGAAGGAGGTTGATGCCATATGATGACACAAAGAAGAATCAACTCCCTGATAAAACAGTTGTTTGCTATTCTGTTTTTGGTTTTTATGATTTTACCGTTCTTTCTTGTCCTGATTAATGCACTAAAACCAAGAATTGATATTATTAAGAACCCCATGGCGCTTCCCCATGCCTTGTCACTGGCCAATTTTACAAAAGCCTGGGTCACGATGAAGTTCGAAACGGTGCTGATGAATACCGCTTATATCACGGCATTTTCTCAGATTCTGCTGATTGTATTTGGTGCAATGCTTTCTTATATGCTGGTTCGCTGGGACTTTAAAGTCAACAAAATTATTTTTACAGTATTAATTTGTGCCATGATTATTCCGTTCCAGTCATTAATGATTCCGTTTGTCAGTATCTTTGGAAAACTGGGACTAATGAACAGCCGTACAGCACTGATCTTTTTCTACATGGGCTTTGGTATGCCTATGACGACGTTTATGTATCATGGCTTTATGAAAGGGATATCAAGAGAGATGGAGGAAGCGGCCCTGATTGATGGCTGTTCCAATTTTTACTGCTTCTGGAAAATCGTATTTCCCAATTTAAAGCCAATTACAACCACAATCTTAATTGTTAATATATTATGGATCTGGAATGATTTTCTTCTTCCTTCTTTAGTTCTCATCAAAGATAAGAACAGAACAATTCCCCTTTCCACATTCTATTTCTTTGGTGAATATACCGCGGAACTGGGTCTGGCAATGGCTGCTTTAATTTTAAGTGTTTTGCCTGTCGTTGTGATTTATCTTTTCCTTCAGAAGCAGATTGTGACAGGGGTCATGGATGGGGCTATTAAATAAAGGAGGTAAGCTGACTTGAATATATCGAACAAAATAATGCTGATAACTTATCCGGACAGCATTGGAGGAAATCTGGTTACATTAAGAAATGTATTGAAAGAGTATTTTGAAGATGCCGTTGGAGGGATACATATTCTGCCCTTTTTTCCTTCCAGCGGAGACCGGGGATTTTCCCCCATTACGTATGAAACGGTAGAACCTGCTTTTGGAGACTGGGCTGATATTAAAAAACTGTCGGAAACATATTATCTCATGTGTGATGTGATGGTAAATCATGTTTCCAAAAGGAGTAAAGAATTTCTTGATTATCTTGAAAATGGCGAAGCTTCCCCTTTTGCGGATATGTTCCTTGATTATGAGCAGTTTTGGGGTGAGGGAAGACCGGACCAACGGGATATCAACCTACTCTACCGGCGAAAGGATGGGGAGCCTTATCAGAGCTTCGTCCGGGCAGATGGAAAGAATGTAAAGCTTTGGTGCACCTTTACCAATGAGCAGATTGATCTGGATCTTCGGACAGAGACAGCAAAGCAATACCTGAGAGAGAATTTCAATCATCTTGCTTTAAATGGTATCAGCATTATCCGCCTTGATGCACTTGGCTATGTGGTGAAAAAACGGGATACAAGCTGTTTTATGGTGGAACCGGATATCTGGAACGTGATTAATGAGATAACCGGAATGGCGGGTGACAGGGCATGGCTTCTACCGGAAATCCACGATACATGGAAGACAGCAAAGAAGTTAGAGGAGCATCAGGTCTGGAGCTATGACTTTGTACTGCCGTTCCTGCTGCTTCATGCCATCTATACCGGAGACACAAAAAAGCTGGCTGGCTGGCTGGAAGCAGCTCCCCGTACACAATTCACGGTTTTGGATACTCATGACGGAATTGGTGTGTATGATGCCTATGACTGGGTTGATGAAGAGGAAGCGGCCGCATTAATTGAACAGATGGAAGACCGCTTAAGCTATCAGTTTAAGCCGCTGAATCCGGAGAAGAAACGGTTTAAAAAGGCATATCAGCTTTACACCACCTACTTTTCCGCGCTTCATGAAAATGAACAGGCATATTTACTTGCCCGTGCGGTACAGTTTTTTGCGCCGGGAATTCCACAAGTGTATTATGTTGGAATGCTGGCAGGTGAAAATGATTATGCAGCACTGGAACAGTCAGAAGATCACAGATCCATTAACCGCCATAATTATACGGTGGAAGAAATCAGATCCTGTGCTCAGAGAAATGTTGTGAAAAAATTAAGATCACTGATGAAATTTAGAAATACGTTCGATGCATTTGATGGAGAACTGGATGTTACTGTTCCTTCAGAGGGGATCTTAATTATAAGAAGAACCGCAAATGATAAGTGGGCGGAGTTGATCTGCAATTTTGCAGCTTTGGATTTTTCCATTTGTTATATGGAACAGGGAACCATTCAGAGGCTTAAGCTCTAATTATATGTTGGGGTATATTTCCCCGGACAGGTGAGGTCCGGGGAAATATCCTGGGCTTTTCCTAGTTCTGATTTCCCTCATAAATGCCGTATTTATAAAATTGATACCAATTAAGAATCTCGTTTTCTGGCGCAATATTTAATGCCATAAGAACCTCTCTTGCAAATTCCAAAGGCGAAACTCCATTTGCAGTAATGATTTTTCCATCTCTTACCGCCGGCTCCACAATATAGTTTTTTTCTCCTGTATAAGCATTTTTGGCCCACTGCTTTAAATTATCGCAGTCATTGCTGGTATGACGGACGTCATTTAACAGCCCAATTGTACCCAGATATGCGGAAGCATCACAGATGCCAGCTAAAATTCTTTCATCATGAAAACATCTTTCTGCCAGTGGCCGGATCTGCTGTGCTGATTCCCCCCGCCATGAGGTTCCGCCGATGAGGATAAGAGCTTCATAATCCTTTGGCATATCATGGATATCATAATCGGGAATAACCCGGAATCCTCCAATGGATTCCACTGCCTTCTTTTCTAAGGACACAGTCTTGACATCGAATTGTTCCCCATCAAATGTCCGGATGGCGGAAGATAAATAGGCTGCTTCCCAATCTGCAAATCCTTCTAAAATTACAAATAATACATTCTTTTTCATCATATTCTCCTTTTTTCTAAAGTATAACATTCAATTATTGACATCTGTATGTCAATGATATAAGCTGATTTAAAAAAATGGAAGTGATGAGATGAAAATAGACAGGCTTATTGCAATTATTATGATTCTTTTAGAGCGGGAGAAAGTAACCGCCAAATCTCTGGCAGAGATGTTTGAGGTTTCCATGCGGACGATATACAGGGATTTAGATGTAATTAATCAGGCAGGAATTCCGATCTTTGCCACCTCAGGACCGGGAGGCGGTGTTGAAATCATGAAAGAATTTAAAGTAGAAAAACGAATCTTCTCTGCAAATGATATAAACGCACTTCTGATGGGATTATCCAGTATTAAAAATAATCTGCCTGGGGAACAGACCATGGCAGCGCTGGCAAAAGTAAAGGGAATGATTCCAATAGAACATCATAAGGAGTGGGAATATCGTGCAAATCAGATGAAAATAGATGCATTACCCTGGTTCAATGCCGGAAATTTATTTTCTACAGTAGAAATGATACAGGAAGCATTAAATCAGCAAAGAATTCTCACATTCCAATACCGGGATATCAGAGATAAAAAAAGCAGCAGAGAAGTAGAACCCTATCGTCTTTTGTGGAAGGGAGAGGCATGGTATCTTCAGGGTTATTGTCTGTCACGCAGGGATTTTCGTACGTTTAAACTGTTAAGGATGAGCAATCTGTTAATATCAGATCAGCGATTTGAAATCCGCGATTTTCCCATGGAACGATTGGATGAGATGCAGGCCAGAGAAAATTCACTAACAAGGGTAAAACTAAGGATCCAGGAAGGAGTAAGGGATCTGGTTATAACGCGTTTTGGGGAAGACTGTCTGACACCGGATGGACCGGATTATTATATAGCCGAACTGTATATGCCCGTGGATGATCTGGCCTGTGGTTATCTGCTCAGTATGGGAACCAGATGTGTATGTCTGGAGCCAGAGGAAATGCGGGAAATGATGAGACAGCTTTCTTCTGAAATCTGTGGATTTTACCAAACTTCGTAAGCTTCTATGCCGCAGCTTTTCTGCATATAGATAGGATGTACTTTTTTGAAACTGCAAAAGGCTTTAAAACGGAAGGAGTGCATCCATGATTGTATCGTGGCTGACAACCAATGAGTGTAATTTAAGATGCAGGCATTGTTACCAGGATGCCGGAAGCAGAAAAACAAAAGAACTGACAACAGCAGAAGCAGAAAAGATGATCATAGAAATTGCAAAGGCAGGATTTAAAATCATGATTTTCAGTGGGGGAGAGCCACTGATGCGTCCGGATATTTATCATTTGGTATCCCATGCAGCAAAAGCCGGATTAAGACCGGTCTTTGGAACCAATGGGACACTTCTGACGGAAGAAACGGCCAGAAAGTTAAAGGACTGCGGTGCTGCAGCCATGGGAATCAGCGTGGATAGTTTGAATGAAGAAAAGCATAATGATTTCAGAGGCTGCTCTGATGCATTCCGCTTAACCATGGAAGGAATTGAAAACTGCAAAAAAGTGGGACTGCCGTTTCAGATTCATACCACAGTTCTGGACTGGAATCAGGCCGAAGTAAGCGATATCATTGATTTTAGCGTAAATGTGGGAGCTGTGGCAAACTACATATTTTTTCTCATTCCGGTTGGGAGAGGAAAATTTCTGGAAGAAACATCCTTGCAGGTTATGGAATATGAAGCACTGTTAAAAACCATTATGGAGAAACAGAAAAAAGTACCCATTGATATAAAACCCACCTGTGCGCCCCAATTTGTCCGTGTGGCGAAGGAACTGGAGGTTCAGAGCCGTTTTAAAAAGGGCTGCCTTGCAGGCTTGTCTTATTGTGTGATTACTCCGGAGGGGCTGGTCAGACCTTGTGCATATATGACAGAAATTGCGGGAGATGTCCGGAAGGATTCATTTAATAAAATCTGGTCTGAAAGCAGTGTGTTTAAAAAGTTAAGAAGCAGGGAGTATAAGGGCACCTGCAGTACATGCGATTACAAAGAAGACTGCGGTGGCTGCCGGGCAAGAGCTGGATATTACCACGACGGTGACTATATGGCGGAGGACAGTTACTGTGGGTTTGGAACTAAGTGGAAGGAGGGACTTCCTGCAAAATGAATTTCCGTTTGATGAAAATAACGGTATTAATTACGATACTTACTTCCTTCTTATCTGGATGCGCAGTACGGACTGTGGATGTAGCCAGGAATGAGGCAGATGATCAGACCGGGTATTATCAATTCACGGATGCGTTAGGACAGGAGATCCGGCTGAAGAATCCCAAACGTGTTGTTGCGCTCATGGGAAGCTTTGCGGATACCTGGCAAAAAGCAGGGGGAGAGCTATGCGGAGTGACCGATGATGCATTTGATGAAAGAGGTCTTGAACTTCCTGAGAACGTGATTTCTGTGGGGATGTACAACAGCCCTAATCTGGAGACAATCATTGGGCTGAATCCTGATCTTGTCATTTTGTCGTCTGAGACGAAAGAGCACACAGCGTTAAAGGAAGCGCTACAACAGGCAGGAATTACAGCTGCCTATTTTCATGTGACTTACTTTGAGGATTATCTATCCATGCTGCGAATCTGCACGGATATCACTGGAAGAGAGGATTTATATAAGAAAAATGGTTTGGAGACAAAGCAGCAGATTGAAGCTGTGATAAAAAAGAATATCCCGGAAAGTTCTCCAAGAGTTCTTTATCTTATTACCTATTCCGGCGGTGTTGTGGCAAAAAACTCTGACTGCATGACAGGAAAAATGTTAAAAGACTTAGGCTGCATCAATCTGGCAGATGAAAACAAAAGCCTGTTAAAGGAATTTACCATGGAAGCCATAATCAAAGAAGACCCGGATTTTATTTTTGTTGTTCCAATGGGTAATGATGATGCCCAGGCAAATAAAAACTTAAAAGAAAGCATAGAGAAGAATCCGGCATGGAATGGTTTAAAAGCGGTTCAAAATCAGCATTATATCCTTCTTCCCAAAGAGAAGTTTTTATATAAGCCCAATGAGAAATGGGGGGAGAGCTATGTTTACCTTTCTCAAATTCTCAGCGGCATCAGATAAAAAGTGCTTGCTGTTTCTGATGTTATCTTTATCTTTTTTAATTATATCTGTTTTAATTGGATTATTATCCGGTGCCAGTTTTATTCCACCAGCTGTGATATTTGAGGTTTTGTTCTCCGGGAGAACCCAGGACCCGGTTTACCGTATTTTTATGACTGTACGGCTGCCTCGGGTTTTGGGAGCGCTGCTTGCAGGAAGTGGTCTTGCTGTTTCCGGATCGATTCTTCAGACTGTATTTCATAATCCGCTGGCAAGTCCCAATATCATAGGTGTCAATGCAGGGGCAGGGCTGTTTGTGCTGATCTGTTCTATTCTTTTTAAAGGCGCCCATGACCTTGTTCCCTTTGCTGCATTTTTAGGAGCGCTTCTTGCATCGGTTTTGATTCTGCTCATCGCAATGACCAGCCGAATGTCCCAGTTATTGCTTGTTCTGTCCGGATTTGTGATCAACAGTCTGTTTACAGCCGGAATGAATGCAGTACTGATATTGTTTCCTGATGCTTATGTTGGCGCAGGTAACTTTCTGGCAGGAGGTCTTTCCGGCGTTACGGCGGATCAGCTGATATATCCCGCTTTTGGCATACTGGGAGGAATTTCGCTTTCTTTCTGCTGCGCAAAAGAACTAAATCATCTGGGGCTTGGTGCAGAACGTGCCGGTGCTTTGGGAATGAATGTCCCTGTTATCAGATGTCTGGCGATTGCCATTGCTGCGGCTTTGGCGGGCGCGGCTGTCAGCTTTGCAGGTCTCATTGGATTTGTGGGTCTTATTATTCCCCATGGAGTAAAGCTTTTAATCGGCACGGATAACCGAATCGTATTGCCCGGCAGCGCACTTCTTGGCGGAATGTTTGTTATATTGTGTGATCTTTTTGCACGAACTTTATTTATTCCTTATGAACTCCCGGTAGGAATCCTGTTGTCTGTCGTGGGCTGTCCATTCTTTCTTTATCTGATTCTGAAAAACAGAAACAGGAGGGATATGGAATGTTAAAAATGGCGGGGGTTTCTTATTCCTATCATAAAAACAGACCGATTATCACAAATCTGGATTTAGAAATAGAGGCTGGAAAGATAACGACTATCGCCGGGCCAAATGGATGCGGCAAAACCACAGTCTTAAAGCTGGCCTCCCGTATGCTGATACCTCAAACAGGCGAAATTATTTTAGGCGATAAAAACCTCTCTCATATGAGTAAGAGAGAGGTGGCGAGAGAAGTGTCCATGCTTTTTCAGAACAGCCAGATTCCGGATATGACCGCTTTACGAGCTGTGATGGCTGCAAGATATCCCTATCAGTCTTCTTTTGCCGGTTATACAAAAGAAGAGAAAGAGATAAGCGAATGTGCCATGGAACTGACTGGGTGCAAAGAGCTTCGTCATAAAAACATGGCGGAGCTTTCGGGCGGAGAGCGGCAGAGAGTGTTTCTTGCCATGATTTACAATCAGGATACTCCCCTGATTCTTCTTGATGAACCGACTACCTATCTGGATATCCATGTTACCTATGAAATAATGGAACTGATTGGAAGTCTGAATAAAAATCAGAAAAAAACCATAGTGATGGTGCTTCATGATTTAAATCTGGCTCTTCAGTATTCTGACACTCTAGTCCTGATGAACCATGGCAGTATTTTTAACACCCATACGCCAGATGATGATCGTATTTTAGAAAGCATCAAATCTCTATTTGGTATAGAAGTCCGCAATTTCAGAGATAACCAGAATTCTTTTTATTGCTTTGCCCAATCTACAGATAATTAAGTTTTTGGACACAGTTTAATTATTCTTTAGAGAATTTCTAAGCGTTATATTAGGAAGAATCTCTTTATGTGTCAATTCTGAATTTTGGAACTGCTTATTAAGCATTAAAAGACATTCAGCAGCCATTGTTTCGATGGGAATTTGTATCGTGCTTAAGGAGGGGCTAAGAAACTCATCAATGTGTGTTAATCCATTTCCAATAGACAGTATCTCAATATCCTCAGGAATGCGAATCCGTTGTTCGTAACAATAGTGCATAATGCCTAAGGCAATCATATCACTAGCAGTATAAATAACACTTGTTGATTCAAAGTCAATCTGGGAAGCAATCTGATATCCATCGTATGATTGATTAGTTTCCACATCCCACTCCACATATTCCTGAGAATTTTCAGATAAAAGTTTCTTTAACGTGTTATCTCGTATTTTCATACCCTCAAAGGAGTGGGGAGCTTTTACAATGGCAATTTTACCTTTATTTTTGAGCAGGCCGAAAGCCTCGCGTGCTATTACACAGTCATCTACATATACGCTGCTAATATTTTCCAGGACACGATTATATAAGACAATAGGGACAGTTGGCTTTATTGTGGAGAGAAACTTTAGATCTTCCTGGCCGGCGTTAGCGATTAATGCCCCATGAAAGCTGGAAACATTGATAAGAGAATCCTCTTTTGAAAGAGTATTGTTTTCATAGGGATATATGATAACATCATAGGATAATTCGGATTTCTTGATCTGTTGCTGAACCCCTTTTAGAAAACGTGCAAGCATAATATCACGGAAGTCGGTTGTCCAATATAGAGCAATTGTCTTACGTGTGTCAGGAACGCGCATACGTTTTGCAGACAAATTGATCTGATAATTTAATTCCTTTACTGCCTGCAATACTTTTTCCTGTGTTTCTTTCGGTATTTTTCTTTCTTCACTTCTGCCATTTAAAACAATTGAAACGGTGCTTTTGGATACACCAGCTAAGTCTGCAACATCTCTGATTCCTGCCATATATAAATTCTCCTCAAAAATGATAATTTATTTTTGATACCTTTAAATAAAACTATCATAACAGAAAAAAAACACCTTGACAAGTATTTAGTAGACCGATATACTAAACGAAGTAAGTAAACCGGTCTACTAAATGGGGAAGGAGAAATGGAAATGCCGGATCATGACTGGCAATCCATAATAAAGAAAAATGGCAGACAATAAAAAGATCGCTGAACGTGTATTAGAAGCAGTAGGTGGAAAATTAAATGTAATTGATGTTACACATTGTATGACCAGGTTAAGATTTCGATTAAAAGAAGAGTTAATTGCAAATGATGATGAAATTAAGAAAATTGATGGCGTATTGGGTGTGGTAAGAAACGGTGGTCAGGTTCAGGTGGTTATTGGTCCCCAGGTTGCGAAGGTATATGATGAATTACAGAAAACAGGCAGTTTTTCTGAAAAGGATTCTGTAAGAGCAGAGGCAGGTGAAACAGTAGCAGCTGAAGTAAAGCAGAAAAAAACAGCCATGGGTGTCATTAACAATATTATAGGGGCTTTAGCAGGGTGTTTGACTCCGCTGATTCCAGTACTGCTTTGCTGTGGTATGGCAAAGATGCTGGCTTCCGTCCTGGGACCGAATCTTTTTAAAATCTTAGATACGCAAAGTAATATGTTTGTACTGTTGACATTAATTGGTGATGCCGGATTTTATTTTCTGCCGATTATCATCGGCTATACAGCTGCCAAACGTTTTGGTATGACACCGGTCATGGGCATGCTGTTTGGAGCAATACTGGTTCATCCCACATTACTGAAGTTTGCAGCGGATGGGGTGACTTTCAGTGTGTATGGCATACCGGCACCTGTACAAAATTATACATCTACAGTATTTCCTGTTTTTCTGACGATTTGGATTGGTTCTTATGTGGAAAAATTTTTACGTAAATACATTCCTGATACAATCCAGGTGATTGGGGTTCCACTAATTACATTATTTGTTGTCCTGCCACTGGAGCTTTGTCTTTGTGCTCCCCTTGGATACTACCTGGGAAATGGAATCGCTACGGGGCTGGTAGCACTGAATAATATTGCAGGTCCTTTTGCTGTAGCTATTCTTGCAGGCAGTTGGACACTCCTGGTCTTGTGCGGTATGCACGTTGCATTGGTGCCTTTTGTAGTCACCAGCTTTGCAACTCTTGGTTATGACACTTTTATTGTTCCTGCCATGTTTGCCGGAAGCTGGGCAACATTTGGCTGCATGCTTGCTGTTTTGGTACTGGTTAAAGATAAGAAAAAACGTGCATTATATTCCGGGTATGTTTTTGCATGGCTGATTGGAGGGGTTGGAGAGCCTTACAAATACGGTGTACAGATACCATACAGAACTCCGCTGTACGCAAGTGTTGTTTCCGGTCTGCTGACAGGATTAATTGCTGGCTTCATGCATCTGACTGCAAACGTACTTAATACCGCTAATGGTATTTATTCCTTTGCAGGATTCCTTGGCGGTGATATAAAAAATTACATAGCATTGATTGTTACAACAATTGCTGGAACGGTTATTGGTTTTATTACTATGTATGTTATGAAAATTGATGAAAGCCTTGTAGACTGACCATAGCAAAAAGGTCTAAGGAGAATAATTTTATGAAAAACTATAGCTACATTCATGAGAAATTAAGCCCTCATCTTTGGCGTATTATTGATCATACCGGTGTCTGCTGTTATTTAGTTGTTAGTACAGAAAAAGCTTGTCTGCTGGATACGACCAATGGGTTGGGGGATATCAAGGAATATGTTCAGGGTTTGACGAACCGTCCGGTTTTTGTCATTTTAACACATGCACATCTGGATCATATGGGTTCTACAGGATTGTTTGATGAAGTTTATATGAATCTGGAAGATCTTCCTGTATACGACTATAAAACAAGTACAGAACACCGTCTTTACGATGCCCGGAATCGTTTAAAACTTCAAGTATCAGATATAAGTGAACTTCCACCGGTTTATAATAAGGAATTCAAACCGCTTATAGATGGTCAGTGCTTTGATCTGGGTGAAATTATAATTCAGATGATTTCTGTGAAGGGACATACTCCAGGTATGATGTGCGCATTGCTGAAAGAAGAGAGAATTGCCATTTTTGGTGATGCATGTGGTGTTGCAGTAATGCTGATGGATCAGTTTTCTTCCAACGTCTCCGAATATAGGGAGAGCCTGCTGCATCTGAAAGAATATGAAGAACAGTATGATGTGGTATATCGCAACCATGGCACATTTACTTCTCCAAAAGAATTGTTGGATAATGTAATTGAATGCTGCGACCTTGTATTAGCAGGAAAAGATGATCACGTTCCGCTCCAGGTGTATGGGCATGACTTGTTTCTTTGCCACAAGCTGAAACCAGGAACTCAGGAACGCATGGATGGCAAAGAAGGAAATCTGCTCTACCTTCCAGAAAAAGTAAAGTAGAAGGAAGGTTAATTATGAAAAAAATTAGAATCGGTTCAGGTGCAGGCTATGGAGGAGACCGGATAGAACCGGCAATTGAGTTAATTGAGCGAGGTAATCTGGACTATATCATATTTGAGTGTCTTGCAGAGCGTACGATATCTCTTGCACAAAAAGCAAAACAGAAAGATCCTGAACGTGGGTACAACGATTTATTTGAATATCGGTTTGACAAGATCTTAGATGCACTAAAAAATCATAAGGTAAAAGTCATAACAAATATGGGCGCTGCAAATCCCGAGAGTGCTGCAAAACTTTGCTCGGTAATGGCAACAGAAAAAGGCTTAAAAAATCTAAAAATTGCTTATGTTAAAGGTGATGATATTGGAGATCGTCTGGAAAAATACCTGGATTACCAGGTATTAGAAACAGGCGGTAGATTATCGGATATCAAGGGAGAAATTTTATCGGCAAATGGCTATATTGGTATTAAGGGAATCGTTGATGCATTAAGAGCCGGAGCAGATATCATTATAACGGGAAGAGTTGCAGACCCGTCTCTATCTTTAGCTCCTTTATGTCATGAATTTGGCTGGTCAATGGATGAATATGAAAAACTGGGAAAAGGAACTTGGATTGGTCATCTTCTGGAATGTGCCGGTCAGGTAACAGGCGGTTATTTTGCAGATCCAGGTTATAAAGATGTGCCTGAGTTATGGAATCTTGGTTTTCCAATTATTGAAGTTGATGAAAACGGCGATGGAATTGTCACAAAGCTACCAGGAACCGGAGGTATGGTGACCAGGGAGACTGTACAGGAGCAGACACTTTATGAAATCCAGGATCCTAAAAATTATTTTACTCCGGATGTAATTGCAGATTTTAACAAAGTAAGAATTGAACAGGTAGGAAAAGACAGAGTACGTATTTATGGTGCATCCGGGAAAGCTCCCACAGGTAAATACAAAACCAGCGTAGGATACCATGACTGTTACATTGGCGAAGGACAAATCAGTTATGGGGGAGGCAATGCATTGGCCAGAGCACAACTGGCAAAAGAGATCCTGGAAAAACGGTTTGAACAAATCGGTCTTGTTTATGAAGAAATTCGTTATGATTTTATCGGATTGAATTCCTTATACGGAGATTTAATTTCAAAACAGCTCAATACGGGTATCACTTCAGAAGTAAGGTTGAGGGTGGCAGCACGTGTAAAGACAATAGAGGGAGCGAAGCTGGTGGGAAACGAAGTAGAAGCTTTGTATACCAATGGACCATCAGGAGGCGGCGGAGCATCAAAAAATATAAAGGATATTGTTAGTATTGCATCTATATTTATTCCAGTTGAAGAGTTTGAAATTTCTGTTGGATATATGGAGGTAAATGAATCATGAAATTAAAAGAAAAAGCTCATTCTAGAACTGGAGATAAGGGGAATATTTCTATTATTTCTGTTATTGCGTATCATGACGAAGATTATACGCTTATAAAAGAAAAAGTGACGGAAGAAAAAGTAAAAGAGTATTTTAAGGAAATTGTTCATGGAAAAATAACCAGATATGAGATTGATACAATCAGCTCTCTGAATTTTGTAATGGAAGATGCCTTGGGCGGCGGCATCACACGCTCCCTGGCTATGGACATGCATGGAAAGTCTCTTGGAAGCGCACTTTTAGAGATGGAAATTGACTGATCGCTGTAAAATAGAAATTTGAAATGAAGATATAATGATAAGAGCTGCACGAACCAGAAGTCAGGTTTCCTGCAGCTCTTATTGTCAGTCTGATACTATTTTCTATATGGTGTGTGTTCCAGGGGAAGACTCTGACGGAATACTCCATCCAGCCGATAATATGCATGGGCGCAGGCAGGAGCAGTTGGTATCATACATAATTCACCGCAGCCTTTGGCTCCCAGGGAATAGGGCAGTTTATCTTTTTCCTCTGGTTCACATAGGATCACAGTAAGCTCTGGTGCCTCTGAAGCTTTCATAAAGCCGATGGTTCCGAATTTGCTTTTTGGATATCCATCCACACACTCGAATTTTTCTGTTACACCATAACCAATGCCCATTAACATACCGCCTTCGATTTGCCCCTCAACCGATTGGATGTTCACTGGTGTACCCACATCGAATGCAGATATGGCTTTGGAAATTTTGCCTTCTTCATTTAAAATAATTACCTGTGTACCATAAGAATAGGATACATGGCTGATGGGATTTTCTTTGACGGCTCCCAGAGGATCGGTGAGTGCAGAATATTCACCAAAGAATTCTCTTCCTTCCAGGTCTGCAACCGTCTTTCCTTTTTCCAGCTCATAGTTTAACTTCTCCCCTGCCCTTCGTGCAGCTTCCCCAGTCATGACGGTCTGTCTGGAAGCAGTGGAGGTTCCGGCATCTGGTGTGCGGACTGTATCGGCAGTTTCAAACACAAATAATCCCGGATCTAAATTGGTCACATGGCAGATTTCCGTTAGTGCCATCTGTCCGATTCCTTGCCCCATGCAGGCAGCAGATGTACGAATGTGGATTTTACCATTCTCGACTGACAATAAAACACGGCCGATATCCTTTTTGCCCATGCCGGTTCCGGCGTTTTTAAAGCCGCATGCAATTCCTGCATAAGGATTGGAATAGAATATATCTTTCACTGCCTCCAGGCAGGCTGTCATATTTGTATTGGAATCAGCAGTCTGTCCGTTTGGCAGGATGTCACCTGGCTTTATGGCATTGCGGCGCCTGAATTCCCATGGATCGATTCCCGCCATTTCTGCTAGAAGATTAATATTCATTTCCGTAGCAAAACAACTTTGTGTGACGCCGAAGCCGCGGAATGCTCCTGAAACCACGTTGTTGGTATAGACAGACATACCGAATATATCAATGTTCTGGTAATTATAGGGTCCTGCCGCATGGGTGCAGGCTCGATGAAGGACTGGACCACCAAGAGAGGCATAAGCACCAGTATCGGCGATAATGACCCCCTTCATACCTGTGAGAATTCCGTTTTCGTCACAGGCAGTTGTAAATTCCATTTCCATAGGGTGTCGTTTGACATGGTAGTTTAAGGATTCCTGGCGGGTATATTTCACTTTAACAGGTTTTTTTGTAATCCATGCCATAAGTGAAGCGTACTGCTGCACCGACATGTCCTCTTTGCCTCCGAAGCCTCCTCCGACTAATGGTGCGCGGCAGTGCAGTTTTTCTCTTGGAATCTGCAGCATCTTGGCGCATTCTCTCTGAACATCATAGACGGACTGGCTGCTTGTATAGATCAACAGACCATCCTCCCCTTCCGGCATGGCAACACAGCATTCCGGTTCCATAAAACCATGTTCCTGCCAGGAGGTTTTATACTTCCGTGTTACCACAAATTTAGAATGACTGATTGCTTCGTCTGCATTGCCTCTCACAAGATTAGCCCGGCTCATTACATTTCCATCTTCATGAATGAGGGGAGCGTCTCCTTTTAAGGCATCAAAGGGAGTGGTGACCGGTGATAATTCAGTATAATCAATCTCCACCAGGGAACAGATTTCTTCCAGTGTATCTTTATTTCTGGAGGCCACAACTGCCAGAACATTTCCAACATAACGTGTAATATCGCCAGGTCCCATCATCACGTCCCAGTCCTGTTTAATATGACCGATTTTATTGCAGGGGACATCGGATTTTAAAAGGATCTTTTCGCAATCGGGGTGTTTCAGTGCCTGACTGATATCAATACGTTCAATTTTGGCGCGAGGATATTTGGAGTACACCGGCTTTGCATACAGCATTCCATCTATTATGATATCATCAGCAAAAATACCGGTGCCGTTTACTTTTTCTTCTGCATCAATTCGTTTTGCTGCCTCATTCATATGAAGTGAGGATGGTGCAGGTGGAATCTGTTTTTTCTCCCGGAAGAAATCAGCCGCCATTAATATAGCATCTTCAATTTTCTTATAGCCGGTGCATCGGCACAAATTCCCTTTGATCGCTTGTTTCACATCAGATCGGGTTGGATTTAAATTAACATCCAGCAGACTTTTGGCGGAAATGACCATGCCGGGAATACAAAAGCCACATTGAACGGCTCCGGCGGCTGCAAAGCAGTGCTCGTAAATCTTCATTTCATCTGGAGTAATCCCCTCCACTGTCAAGATCTGTTTTCCCTGCAATTTGCTTAAAGATATTACGCATGCTTTTGCCTTTACGCCATCAACCAAAACCATACAGGTGCCGCAGGCACCTTCGCTGCAGCCATCTTTTGTAGCAGTCAGATGAAGATCATCCCTTAAAAAACGAAGCAGTTTTTTGTCATGATCGGAAGAGTAATTGATTCCATTGATACACAGGGTATAGGGTTTTCCGTTAAGTTCCTTCTCCATAGCTTAAAGTTTACCTCCTGATATTTCATAATTTTGTATGCATATCTGATAATCCTGTCTGGTATCCAGATCAATGGTGACCCCCTCATCATCAACCGGTACCGTGTAAATCAGTTCTTCACGCTGCTTCCATAACTGGCGGAGTCCACCGTTTCCGTGAAATGAAAGTATTTCCGTAATCAGCCTTCCATCGATAAGAGGAGGATGCTTCCGGTATCCGTTTAATGTGGGGATTACCACACTGGGAATATCGGGGCACCGGGCTTTTATTAATTTCTCAAATGTGGAGGGGCATATCACCGGCATGTCACCGGGGAGCAGAAAAAAGGCATCACAGGGAGGCAGAGCAAGGCAACCTGTCTTTATCGACGTCATCATATCAGTTTCCTTAAAGTGCTGATTTTTCACCAGCAAAATTCGATCATCATATCGAATCTTTAAAAAATCTTCCAATTCTTCGCTCTTAAATCCGGTTACAACTACGGCTGTCTGAGCACCGCCTGAGAGTGCACTGTCTATGGTGTTTTCGATCAGTGTCTTTCCCCGGAAAGGCATCAGAGGCTTAAAATTTTTCATGCGGGAAGATAAACCTGCGGCCAGGATCAGACTGCTTAGAGTTTGCTGATTGTGTAACAAAAAACCACTCCTTTCATAAGAAAGCAGTTTTCTGAACGTATCAACAGATTACTGCTGTTTTTATTGTAAAAGGGGTGGCATTTGTCTGCAAGTTCTTTTAAGAAGGAACTTGGGTATGCTGTTACAATAAGTCAGAGGACAAAAACAAATCGTGGAAGCGGCTCTGGGTGAAGTGAAACACTTCTTCTTCAAATTGCTGATAGGTGAAAAGAAATTCATACCCCTCTTTTGTCAGAAGAGTGTTGCCGCCCTGTTTGCCGCCCTGTCTTCGTACAACCACGGAATACCCCAGCTCTGTTTCCAGCCGGTTTAACATGTCCCACGCTTTCCCATAGGAAAGTGACATGGCATTGCATGCTTTACGAACATTATGCATATCGGATATCAGATAGAGAAGAAGCTTAAGACGTGCGTTAAAAAAGGCAGTTTCCCGTTCAATGCTCATATGCAGCATGGGGTGAACGATGGCATTGTTATGCTCCGCAAGCTGTTCCTGGAGTTGTTCCACATTACGTACACTGGTTAAAATTCCAGTGTCCTCTACGGGCAGCCATAACGTGTCATCTTTCAGTAAGCGGATTGCTCCGCGCAGTCCGTCAGAGCCGTTGTAGTTTAGGATATCAGGAATAATCTCTTCCGATAATATCACAGGATGTCCTCCCTTGCCGTGAAAAGAAGGAATTACGATAGCTCCATTGGTGTTTTTCAGACCAATCAGAGTATCTGGCGTAAACATGGGGACATTTACAGGAGTAAAGGCGATCCGGTCACACTTCCCCTGAAGATACCGTAATCCGTGCTTGATGCAGTCTAACATCTCAAGCTGATCCGTCTGTTCATAAGAAAGGAAAATAACGCCATAATTGCTCAGCTGATATTTTACTTCATCTTCATCTGCGCCGGTAATGATAACAATAGGGAAAATACCGGCTTGCTGAAAAGAAATGACGATTCGTTTGATAATCGTAATTGAGCCAACTTTCAGCATGGGCAGTGCCGCCTTTTTGCTGGCTGCTGCAATTAAACCACCAAATCTGCTAATTTTCATACAGGAATCCTCGCTTCTCCAAAAATTGATTATATGATAAAATCATACGTTAGAATTAGGTAAAGTGCAAGTTCCTTCCAGGAATTATCCGTATAAACCTGAAATTCTATTAATACAATGTAATAAATGCAAGAAAGTAGAGGTACTACTGAATGAATTATGATGGAATCATCATTGGCATAGGGACCTTTCTTATTATTGGACTGCTACATCCGGTTGTAATTAAGGCAGAGTATTATTTTACTACTAAAATATGGCCCTTGTTTCTGATATTTGGACTATTGTGCTTTGCAATCTCTCTGGTGTCACCCTCCTCTACGGAGCGGTCACTTTCTGCAGTTCTTGGCTGTTCTCTTTTGTGGAGTATAAAAGAGATTTTTGAGCAGAAGAAACGGGTGGAAAAGGGCTGGTTTCCTGAAAATCCAAAAAGAAAAATATTGAAAGCCGCGGAACTGGGCGGGAAAGAAAAATAAAAAGATATTTCATATAAGATGGTTATAAGAGAAACATTAATGACGATATTTAGCTGTAACCATTCTAATTATGTAAGTTATGGGAGACACTGAAAGGTGTCTCTTTTCTTTCCCTATATACCAAAGTATGCAAAGTCTGTGAAACAAATTGGTTTTGCGGGCAAAACACCGGAAATGCTATACTGAGCACATAAAGGAGGAAACCATGGAAAACCGACTTCCAAAAATATTTGAACTTGTCTGTCAGAACAAACGGGAATTAACAGTCCGGGAGTTTGCCACTCAGTTTGGAGTGAGTACCAGAACCGTTTACAGTGATGTAAAAAAGCTGAATGAGCTTCTGGAGACAGGCGGATATCCCATTATACAGGCGGATAAAGGGAAACTGCATTATGCAGAACCATTAACTATTGAATTTGAAAGTCTTCTTGCTTCCACCTCGGATTTTGTTTTAACCAATCAACGGATCCGGCGCCTGCGGATTGTAGAAACCATACTTCTCGCAGGAGATCAGTTTACGGTAGAGGATCTTTTGAAGGTTCTGGATATCTCCAGAAACACGCTGATTGCAGATTTAAAGGAAATAAAAGAAATGCTGGCCATTCACTCAATCGCGATGGAATCCACACCTTTTAAGGGTTACCGGGTGATTGCAAAAGAGTTAAATATCCGAAATCTTCTGATCCTGTCAGTCAGTGAGGACCCTTTGTTTTTTGAAAACCGCCCTTTCAACGATTTGGAAATCATAAAGAAGTGTGAAGCCTTTTTAGACGATGTGTCAGGGAAACTGAGCGTGGAACTCAGTGATGTTTCATTTCACCGGATGCTGGCTGCGTTCTGGGTTACCTATGCAAGAATTTCCATGGGTAAGGTCTTTCCGGAAGGTCCCAAAGATCCGCTGACAAGAGAGGAAATCACCTTTTTACAGAAAAGAAAAGAGCTTGCATTTATCTTTGGAACGGAAGTGTCCTTAGATGACTGCTTTTATCTGGCGAATAAGCTGACGGAAGCGTCTGTAGTAAAGTATGAAGAACTGCTTTCCGAGCAATGGCTCCCCTTTCATCTGGTAACGAACCAGTTTATCGAAGCTGTCACAAAGGAATACCCCTTTGAAGCATTTGTTACAGATACAAAGCTGTATGAGGGACTGCTCAATCATCTCCGGCCAGCCTATAAAAGGGCTTTATCCGAAGAGTGGGCGGAAAACCCCCTGCTTGATTACGTAAGGGAGAACTTCTCCCAGCTTAACGATGCTGTCTCAAAAGGGGTTATGCTGGTAGAGGATAAGCTGAAAGTTCATTTTAATGAGCATGAAGTATCATACTTTACACTGTTATTTGCTTCAGTAATTGAGAGAAATGAAAAACAGGTACGCAGAACGCCCAATGTAATTATTGTCTGCAATGCCGGAATCAGTACCTCCGAGATTTTAAAAAGCAGACTGGAAGCCATGTTCCATGTAAACATACTTGGGACATTCAGCCTTCGCAATGCGGCTTTGTGGCTGATGGAGCATGTACCCGATTTTATTGTTTCAACGGTGCCTTTTAAATGGAAAGATATACAGGTATTAAAAGTCAGTCCGTTCCTGTCGGATTACGATATCAGAGAAATACAAAACCAGTTATCCTTTTTAACTGCCAGAATTCATCTGGGAGATGTTATGGGCATTATCCGCAAATACGCAGATATCAAAGAAGAACAGATTCCAGCTCTGAAAAAAGAATTAAGTCTATATTTGGGGTTCTCAGAAAAAACGGAACCCAGGAAAGGAATTTATCAACCTATGTTAAAAGAAATACTGACAACCGATTTAATACAGGCAAAGTTTTCTGCAGGCAGCAGAGACGAAGCTGTCAGGGAGAGCGGCAGACTGCTTGTTGAGAAAGGCCTGGCTGATGAAGCTTATATTGAGGCAATGCTTAAAAATGTGGAGGTCAACGGAACCTACATTGTAATTGCTCCCGGAATCGCCATGCCTCATGCAAGACCGGAAGAAGGAGCACTTGGGATCGGACTTAGCATAGTTACGCTGAAAGAGCCTGTGGTTTTCGGACATCCGAAAAATGATCCTGTTAAAATCGTCGTTGGTCTATGCGCCATCGATCACCAGTCACATTTAAAAGCTCTGACAGAACTTGCGGACATTCTTATGGATGAGAAGAAAGTTGAAGAAATTATTAACGCAGATTCGCAGCAGGAAATCATGAAAATTATAAAGGGGGAATCCTAAATGATAAAAATAGTTACGGTATGTGGTGCAGGAGTGGGGAGCTCCATGATGCTTCGTTTGTTTACCCAGCAGATTTTAGACGCGGAAAAGATTGAAGCAGTGGTTGACGCGTCCGATATTGGTTCTGTGAGTCCGGATTTTTATGATATCTTAATAACCACTTCCGATTTTGCTGATGTGTTAAGAGATTCAAAGGCTCATATTATCCGCATTGATAATATGATGGATAAGCAGTATTTGAAAGAACAGCTTATGGAAGCAATTAATACAAAGAGATAACAGGTGTAGAAGCCCTGGGAGGGAGAACTATGGAAGTAATGATGTATCTGATTCGCAATGTGTTCAGCCAGGCGGTGTTCATCATTGGAATCGTAGTAATTATAGGAATGGCTGCGCAGAAAAAGACCTGGGATCAGATTCTGCCAAGCGTAATCAAAACCATGATTGGTTTCACCATGATCAATGTAGGCGGACAGACGCTTGGTGTGTCGCTGCTGCCTTTGCAGACCATGATCACAAAAATATTTAATCTGCCGGAAATTCCTGTTGATATCGGCGCTGCACAAAGCGAAAGTCTTTCCGGAATCGGAACGGAGATGGCGCTGATCTTTGCACTGGGATTTGTTGTCAATCTTCTCCTTGCAAGATTCACCCGTTTTAAATACGTACATTTATCTGCTCATGTATCCTTTTTCTACGCAGGACTCATCGCAGCTCTGCTGAAATTCGGAACCAACTTAAGCACAATACCGTTAGTAGCAGTGGGTGCTGTTTTACTTGGCTCTTATATGACATTTTCCTGTGCTTACGTCGCTTTGTTTATGAAAGAGGTAAAAGGTGGAGAAGGATTTACACTGGCTCACTCCAGTTCTGTGGGAATTCTTATTTCTTCCCTGCTGGCAAAAGCCTTTGGCAACAAGGAGCATGATCTGGAGAATATCAATGTACCAAAAAAACTGAACTTTTTAAGAGAAATGACCATATCACTGACCATTGTTATGACCATCCTTTTTCTTGCCATCAGCCTTCTTTCCGGTCCATCCTGGGCACTGGAAAACGTTACCGGCGGACAGGATATCCTGGTTTTCAGCTTTTTAAAAGGTTTATCCTTTGGTATGTGGATTACAGTTATCATTACAGGTGTCAGAATGATGCTTTCCGAAATTATTGCTGCATTCCACGGAATTGCTAATAAAATTATTCCCAATTCAGTTCCTGGACTGGATATTCCGCTGTTGTTCCCTAATTACCCCAATTCCGTGATCCTTGGTTTCCTTACCAGCCTGATTGCAGGACTTTTGGGAATGATGGTTCTTGGTTTACTGAATTATCCGGTAGTAGTATTCCCGGCCCTGATTCCAACGTTCTTTACCGGTGCAGTAACCGCAATCTTCGGCAATGCCCACGGCGGCCGCAGAGGTGCCATAATCGGATCCTTTGTAAATGGTCTGATTCTGATCTTCGGACAAGCCCTTTTACTGCCAATGATCGGAACCTATGCCCCGATTATGAGAATCTTAAGTGAAACAGACTACTCTTTCTACGGACCGATTTTAGGCTGGATCCTTAGAATGTTTGGAGGAATGTAATGAAACATCTGGCTTTTTATATTCCCCTGCATTATCCGGACAGAGAACGTTTTTTTGAAATTCTTCAGCTGCTTGATGAACAAGGGGCGGGGTATGTGGAAGTTGGGATTCCTGTTTTAGATCCTTATATGGATGGGGAGATTATCCGTGAAACAAACAGAGTGATCCTGGAGCAGGGGTTAACCGGGGAAGACATTGCAGTATCGTTAAAGGAGATTCGCAGCCGTTTTCATTTTAAAGTTGTGATCATGACATATCAGGAAGGTGTGGAACGCTTTTCGCTTACCCACATTCCACAGGAGCTATATGATGGTTTTATCTGTGTCAATGGTGATTATCCGGCGGATATCCTTCATGATCCAATCAAAGTACTCAATCAGTCTAAAAGTAATGATGAACTGAAACAGGCATTAGAACACAATCATCTGTTTGCCTATGTGGTATCGGGAGAAGGAAAAACAGGCTCTTTTGATCAACTGCCTGATCAATATATTGACGTTGTAAAAAGAGTGAAATCATTCACTTCCATTCCCACATTTGTAGGTTTTGGCATCAAATCTGCCACTGATGTTGAAACGGTGATGAATAATGGCGCAGACGGCGCCGTAATTGGAACCGAATTTATTCGCCGTTATCAGCAGGGAGGATTTGATACACTAAAAAGCTACATAGACGAACTAAAAAGAACGTATTAAAACAGGGGAGTTTTAATAGAATCTGCAGAAGTCTGACTTAACTTACAGTCAGGCTTCTGCTTTTGTGTTTCCTTTTTTCCGGTGTGCATAAACTCTTTTACACCATAACAGTCCCTGTATTGTTTTAAAGTCATGCCAGTCACTTCCTTAAACTGCTTTCCTAAGTGGCTCTGTGATGAAAATCCCAGATAGGCCGATATCTCAATATATTGATATTTGGAATAAATTAAAAGATTTTCAGCCAGCTTTATTTTTTCATTTCGAATGTAGCCTGTAATAGAAATACCCTCCTCTTTTTTAAACAGATCGGAAAGATAGTTGGGGTTCATCTGAAGCTCCAAAGCCATATCTCCAATACTTATTTTCTCGTGGAGGTGGGAAAAGATATAATCCTTGCATTCCTCAATACGGGGATTTTTTTCTTTTTTTGGGGTTCCTTTTTGTTTTTCCTTCCCTTCCTGTACCAGCCTGGTATACTCATATTCCGCACTGTTTTTGACATGAATCAGAGTGGCCATATCGTTGGATTCTTCTATTTTCATGATAAATATGTCACTGAGGGAAAATGAAATTTCCGGGCTTAAACCTCCCCGGATGGCAGCCCGGCTTGCCAGTGTAATAACCACAATACAGACATTTTTAAAGCTGCGCAGCCGGTCTTTTGCCAGGATGCCCAGCTGTCCGGTGTAGTCCTCCGCCCAGCTTTGCTCCAGCTGCCTTATATCTCCGTTTTCAATGCTGGAAAATTCCCTGACCTCCTGATCATATGGGTTATGTTTTTTTCCGTTTTCATGATTCTCAAAGATCAATTCTGAAAAATTCTTTTGTATCTGCGCTTTCGTCAGCGAATCCACACAGTTTTCCTTTATGATGTCACCTGCTGTGAGCATTTCCTCATGAAACAGATTATAAATGAGAAGGATATCCTGAAGTAAATCATCGAAATCACAGATACTCAGACTCTGGATCCAGTTGGAGTCAATATCAAGAGCCTGGATGCTTCGGTTAATATTCACCTGTGTATGAAAGCCCACTGGCCCAATGACGTAAATCATATCCTGAGCGGGAACTACTGCATATATGATATTGCCATTGACAGAAGTAAGTGTGGGAAAAGGTTCTGTGTTCCTCTCAAGTACGGCTTCCCTGACTTTCAGGGAAGAAAAAGGGAGATCAGAAAAGTCCTTGCGGGCACATACAGTCTCCCCTGGTTTTTTATCCATCGTATAGGATTTTACGAAGGTATGAAGATGATAGGAAATGTGTTTCATAAAATAATTTGTAATCATACAAACTCCTTTATCTAAGAAATGTGATAAAAAACTGTAAATAATGATATAAGATCAGTATAACTTAATTTAAAATGAAAGCAACTAAAAAATGATACAACAAGGAGATTTATATGAAAGTGAATGGTGTAAATCTGGGAAACTGGCTGGTACTGGAGAAATGGATGAGTCCCGGATTATTTGAAGGGACGGATGCAGCGGATGAATACTGGCTTCCCCGCAGTCTGACAAAAGAAGTTTATGAAGCAAGGATTCAGATCCATCGCAGTGAATATATTACGGAGCGGGATTTTGTGACCATCAAATCCTGGGGCATGGATACCATACGTATCCCGGTTCCATATTTTATTTTTGGTGACAGAGAGCCTTTTCTGGGCTGTATCAATGAGCTTGATAAGGCATTTAACTGGGCTGAAAAGTATGGTCTTAAAATATTGATTGATTTACATACGGCACCGGAAGGTCAGAACGGATTCGATAACGGAGGAATCAGCGGCGTATGCAAATGGGCTCAAAATCCCCAGGAGGTGGAGTTTGTACTGACTGTACTGGAACGCCTGGCAAAACGATATGGAACAAGGAACGGACTTTGGGGAATTGAGGTTTTAAATGAGCCGGCTACGGAAGCAATCTGGGAGTTTATGAATGTGCAAAAGAGATATCCTCCCAAAGATGAGGCTATGGGAGCGGGAAGCTGTGGAATTCCCATTTCATTTGTTAAACAATTTTACCGGGAGGCCTACAAAAGAATCCGGGCATTTATGCCGGAGGAAAAGCATGTGGTTTTTCACGATGCATTTGACTTGTCTGGCTGGAAGGAATACTTTGAAAATGAAAATTTTCAAAACATCGTTCTGGATACCCATCAGTATCTGATGATGGCAGAAATGATGGGGTGCGGTCAGGACTTAAACGAATATCTGAAGTATATTCAGATTCATTTTACAAAAGAGATAGAAAAAATACAGGAATACGTCCCGGTAATATGCGGCGAATGGTGTCTCTTTAATTCTCTGGCTTGCGGCTGGGATACAAAAGGGGGTCAGACTGTCTTAAACGGTGTAGAGGGATCGGACAAAGAGCTGAAATCTGCAGAAGAGAAAAAAGAAATCTATCAGGCAGTGGCAAAGGCCCAGCTGGAAGCATGGAATAAGGGTTCTGGTCATTTTTACTGGAGTTATAAGCTTTTAACGGATACGGTCAACACCAGCGGCTGGAGCGGCTGGGACAGCTGGGATTTGGGAAGATGTGTGGATTTTGGCTGGTTTCCTGTAAAAAGTAAAATATAATTCAGAAAAGAGGAGAAGATATGAAACAGACAAAAGCAAACGGGACACTTTCTTTTGTGGAGCGTTTTGGATATGGTATGGGAGATTACGCCGGAAATCTGGTTTATTCTGCAATCAGCGCATTCTTGCTGGTTTATTATACCAATGTGGTAGGGGCGAGTGCAGCAGCTGCTGCAGGGATTATTGCAATATCGAAATTTTTTGACGGGGTTTCGGATCTTGCGATGGGATACATTGTAGATCATACAAAAAGCAAATGGGGAAAGGCCCGTCCCTGGCTTGCCAGATTATGTGTGCCGCTAGCCGTGTGCACAGTTTTAATGTTTACCGTGCCTCAAAGCATGGAGGGGAAGGCACAGCTGGTATACATGTTTCTGACTTATAATCTTGTTTCCACCATATTTTATACTGGAATCAACATTCCATATGCAACCATGCACGGCCTGATGACGACCAACCAGTATGAGAGAGGTCTACTGGGCAATTTCAGAAATCTTCTGGCAACGGCGGGTACAATGACCATTAATACGGTGGTCTTAAAAATGACCGGTTACTTTGGCGGTGGGGATAAATACAGCCAGAAAGGCTGGACAATTACCATGATCATCCTGATGATTATATTTATTGTAATCAATCTCTTCACATTTGCAGTGTGCAAAGAGCGGGTAGTAGAGGAAGAATCAGAGAAAAACCAGGAAGTGAAAATATCGTTTGCTAAGGGCATAAAAGGATTATTAGTGAATAAATACTGGATTTTACTTGTGATTGCCATTTTCGCCCTGTATTTTATGATGTCCTGTTTCTTTGGATCTGCGGTTTATTTTGCACAATACCGTCTGGGAGATGCCAACTATTTTACACCCGTTTCCAACTTCCTGTCCATGTCCCAGATTATAACCTTATTCATTACACCGTTTCTAATGAAGAAATTTACAAAGAAGCAGCTGATGCTTACTGGCCTTACGGTTGCAACCCTGGGATTTGCTTTAACAGGAATGTCTTATCATATAACCTTTGTCAGTGCTATGTCAGTAATCAAGGGAATCGGGTTCGGATTATCGGGAGCGTGTATGTTCGGGCTTTTGCAGGATGCCATTACATACGGGGAATGGTATAACGGATACGGTACGGCTGGAATGGGAAATGCGGCATCTTCCTTCTGTATGAAAGTTGGCTCCGGTATTGGAACAGCAGCACTAGGCTGGGTACTGGCAGCAGGCGGGTTCCATGCAGACAAGGCAGTGCAGAGTGGGGCATCCTTAGCAGCAATTGACTGGGCGTTTATCTGGATTCCGGCTCTTACCATGGGAATCGGGGTTGTCTGCCTCTTATTATTTGATCTTGATAAAAAATATGATAAGATAGTTTCAGATTTATCAGCAGGAAAACACAGATTGGAGAACTGATGAAAGATAATACTGGGTATCAAAGAAAAACTCTTTTATTTGGAACTGCATATTACCCGGAATATATGCCTTATGACAGGTTGGAGACAGACTTATCCATGATGTGTGAGGCAGGGATGAACGTGGTTCGGATTGCGGAATCCACGTGGAGTACTTTGGAACCTTCCGATGGAATTTATGATTTCAGCTATATTGACCGGGTTCTTAAAGCTGCCGAAAAGAAGGGGATGGAGGTAATTATCGGTACGCCCACATATGCCATCCCAAGCTGGCTGGAAAAAAAGGATGAGAACATAATGGTAAAGACGAAAGCGGGACAGGCTGTTTATGGGCGTAGACAGGCTATGGATATTATGAATCCTGCCTACCGCTTTTATGGAGAACGGGTTATTCGCAGACTGCTTGAACATACCGCGGGTCATCCATGTGTCACAGGCTTTCAGATTGACAATGAAACGAAGCATTATGGTTCCTCATCAGAATTGGTGCAAACCTTGTTTGTGGAACATCTGCAGCAGAAATTTGTTACAACTGGCCGGTTGAATGAAACCTTCGGTCTTGCCTATTGGAGTAATTCCATCCATGACTGGAATGATTTTCCCGATATGAATGGCTGTATCAACGCTGGCTTATACTGCGAATTTGAACGTTTTAAGAGAAGTCTGGCAGCTGGATTTCTCTTATGGCAGTCGGAAATAGTAAAAGAATATAAAAGAGAAGATCAGTTTATTACCCATAATTTTGATTTCCAGTGGAAGAAATTCGGAGCAGAGATTGCTCAGGATGGATATTCCTATGGTGTCCAGCCAGACATTAATCATTATGAAGCTGCAGCTGCAGTAACAATTGCCGGTACTGATATCTATCATCACACCCAGGATCAGCTTACCGGAGCGGAGATTGCTTTTGGCGGAGACTCCATACGCTCTTTAAAAGAAAAAAATTATCTGGTACTGGAATGTCAGGCTCAGGCGTTTAAGTACTGGACGCCTTATCCCGGACAGTTGAAGCTTCATGCTTACAGCCATCTGGCAAGCGGAGCAGACGGAATTATGTATTGGAACTGGCATTCCATTCACAACGGATATGAAACCTACTGGAAAGGGCTTTTAAGCCATGATCTGTCAGTCAATCCCCCATACGAAGAGGCATGTGAGATCGGAAACCAGTGGAAAAAGAAGGGAAATAGTCTTTTGAATCTGAGAAAAGACAATAAGATTGCGCTGGTAGTTGACAATCAGTCCCTGCAAGCACTGGAGTGGTTCCCTATAGACCGGGATTTAAGCTATAATGATGTGGTGAGATGGATGTATGACAGTCTCTATGAGCTGAATATGGAATGCGATGTAGTGGATGTGAACGGTCTGGATCCTTTTAAATACCAGATGATTGTAACACCTGCTCTGTACTGCATTACAGAAGAGAAATGTAAGCAGTTAAAAGAATTCGTTTCCAAGGGAGGAGTATTAGTCAGCACCTTTAAATCCTTTGTATCCAATGAATATTTAAGCGTTTATCCGGATACACAGCCGCATCTCCTTCATGAATGCTTTAAAATTCACTACAACCAGTTTACGGAACCGGGTACTGCGAAAATCAAAGGCAGACCGGTTCAGTACTTTGCAGAACTGCTTCATACAGCCGGAGCCAGGGTGCTGGCGTTCTATGAGCATAAATACTGGGGAGAGTATGCGGGAATCACCCAGGCAGATTACCAAAAGGGCAGCACCTATTACATCGGCTGTTATACAGATAAGGATATTGTAAAAGAAATATTAAAGATGGCTGTAAAAGATGCAGGTCTTGCTGATTCCATACCAGATGTATGCTTTCCGGTGATCATCCGCAGCGGAGTGAATCGTGATCATAAAAAACTACACTATGTACTTCACTATTCAGAGGAAGAAACCACCATTTTCTGCCCTTATGACCGGGTGAAAAATATATTAGACGGAACGAGTTATAAGAAAGGTGACAGGATGCCCCTGAAAGACTGGGAAGCTGTCATTTTGGAGGAAGAATGATGAACGGACAGGATAATATGATAAAAAATCCCATTCTACCGGGTTTTAATCCCGACCCATGCATTTGCAGAAAAGGTGATGATTATTATCTGGCAGTATCAACCTTTGAATGGTTTCCCGGAATCCCCATATATCATTCAAAAGATTTAAAAAACTGGGAGTTGTACACCCATGTTCTCACAGACGATGAAACAGTTGATTTAAAAAAGCTTCCATCTGCAAAAGGTATCTGGGCTCCATGTCTCACGTACTGTGAAGAGGAAGATTTATTTTATGTGATCTACGGAGTCATGAATTCCATGAACGCAAGATATTTTGATGTAAACAATTATCTGATTACTGCAACAGATATGAGGGGACCCTGGAGTGAACCAGTATATCTTCATTCATCCGGATTCGATGCCTCAATCCTACATGATAACGGGAAAAAGTATATTGTTTCTCTGGAATGGGAAACCAGGGAAGGCTATGAAAAGCCTGGTGCAATCTGTATGGTGGAATACGATCCGGAAAAAAAAGAAATTATCGGTTATCCCAAACGCATCTGGAACGGTGGAACGGACCGGGGCTGCATTGAAGCACCCCATTTATACAAACGGGGGGAATATTATTACATCATGTGTGCAGAAGGGGGAACTGGCTATAATCATTGTGTAACCATGGGAAGATCCAAAGAAATCTGGGGACCATATGCAGCGGACCCGATGAATCCCATCGTAACCTCTGTTCCGGGTGAGTCCAATGAGCGCCACGATCCGGATCATTTAAAACCAAGATATTATAATCCTGATTCCATTCTTCAGAAATCCGGCCATGGCAGTGTGGTGGATACCCAGAATGGGGAAACCTATCTGGTGCATTTATGTGCCCGTCCTTTTGTGCCAGAACTGCGCTGCACTCTTGGAAGAGAAACAGCCATTCAGAAGATGATATGGACAGATGATCATTGGCTGCGTATGGCAAATGGGGGTAATTTGGCGGAAGCTCTGGTTGAAGCAAGTAACCTGCCTGAAGTGCCGGTGAAGCAAATCCCTGATTTTGATGATTTTAATGAAGAGGAACTGGGTCTGCAGTATTACGCACCCAGAATCATGCCGCAGCGTTTTGCTGACTTAAAAGCCCGTCCGGGCTATGTGCGGATTCGTGGTCAGGAGTCACGGACATCCTTAAATCAGGTGAGCATTCTGGCTAGAAAGCTGACCTCTGTCTATGCAATAGTGACTACAAAGATGGAATTTGTACCGGAAGTTCATCAGCACAGTGCCGGACTCATCTTATATTACGACAATATGAATTATATTAATTTAAGAAAATATTACAGTGAGACTCTGGGACAAAGTGCACTTTCCATTATCCATCTGGAGAATGGAGAGAAGACCGAATTTTTAAATACAAGAATACCGGTAAGTGATGATCCCATTTATCTGAGGCTTATAATTGAAGGCCGGCAGTCTTACTTCTCTTGGTGTTATGACGGAGTGAATTATCAAAAGATCGGACGGGTCTTTGACACCACCAGATTTTCTGATGAATACTGTAAGTACGGAGAATTTACAGGTACTATGGTAGGGTTAACCTGTGCGGACAGGGTAAAGCACAGTCATTATGCAGATTTCGACTTTTTTGAATATTGTGCAGATGAGAATAGATTCCCTCTCTAAGCCAGCGAAACAAAAATCAGCCAATTACCTGATATCAGATATTGATCAGGTAATTGGCTCTTTATAATATATACCAATTTAAAAAAAATTGCTTATTAAGTAACCAATTGCAGCTCCATAGAGAATCGTTAAATGCAGATTAGAAGTGATAGGACACGCTCCGCTGGGGCAGCCCACCTTTTTATTGTATAGAATACCGGCAACACCTCCTACTGCAATACCAATTAGATTATACCATGCCATGTTATCTACCTCCATTTCTTTTTCTGTATTATAGCAGTTAACTGGGTTGTGCTTCAGTAATAAAATCACAGAAGAAAAGGGGAATTAAAAAAAGTATTGACAATAAGTGAATGATCATTTATTATAAACCTATAGAGGTGATGAAATGAGAAGAAAAGACGACGAAAAGGTGAGGAATATCAAGGAAGCAGTAATAAAGCTGATCCTGCAGGAGGGCTTTCACGGCACTTCTGTCTCTAAAATAGCCAGATTGGCAGGGGTTTCGCCGGCAACGGTTTACATCTATTATGAGAATAAGGATGTGATGCTGCATGACATTTACCTGGAATATTCAGAAGAGATTTACGACTACTTATTAGACAGCATGAAACAGGAGTTGGAAGGGCGCAGGCAGATTGAGTTACTGATCCGAAGCTATTATAACTATATTCTGGAGAATAAGGAAATTTTCAGTTTTGTGGAACAGTTTTCCAACTGTCCTTCTTTGGCCAACAGCTGTTCTGGAAAACAGGGCATCTGTAAAATTTATCATATGATGGCAGAGATGAAGCAGAACCATATCTTAAGAGATTACAGGGAAGATAATTTACTGGCAATTATTTTCCAACCGGTGAAAGCCATAGCGGTTGATAACCGGAAGGATGAAGCTCAAAAAGAAGATTTGCTCACAGAGCTGATTATCATGATACAAGATGCAATTATGATGTAACATTTATAAGCGGGATTCTTTTATTGATCTAGTAAGAGATATCTCGCCATTAAAAATCTGATTGTTAAATGAACATTCACTTAAAATACGCACTGAAAGGATAAAACTATGAAAAATTATAATGATAATAATCTCGGCATAATTGTTCCGGTTTTTAATAAAGTTTTATTGCCTGGTGTCGCGACAATAATACATCTGGAACATTTAAATGAAAGACAGATCATGAGTCTGGAAGAGGAGGAAATTGTAAAGATCGCATTGCCCCTGAAACAAAATGCGGGCTCAGAAGATAAGACGGAAGATGATTTTCACCGGATTGGTGTTACCTTTTCCATAAACTCAGTGGAACAGACAGAAAAGGGAATCCGCCTGTCAGTGGAACTGGGCAGCAGAATCATGGTGAACCAGATCAGTGAAGAGAAAGGTGTTTTATATGCTGCTTTTGAGGAAGAGCCGGATCTGGAAGATTTAGATGAGGCAAGCCTTAAGGAAATGCTGGGATATATTAAAAAAGTCAGCAATGAGATCAGTGGTAAATTCACAGGTGGAGAACAGTACCAGCGAATTGTAAACAGTTTTAAGGATATCAATGCACTTATGATGTATTTATCCCAGTTTATACAGATCTCTTCCGAGGAACGCTACCAGCTGTTAGAAATTCAGTCCTTAAAGGAAAGAAGCCTCCGTTTCATGGATCATATGCTGAAGCAGAAGGAAATGATTGAACTGCAGATGCAGGTGACGGAGAAGTTTTCTGAAAGAGCGAATAAAAATTATCGGGAAGCAGTTTTAAGAGAACAGTTAAAAGCCATTCAGGAAGAATTAAACGAAGGAAAAGAAGGGGACGGAAAGAAAGAGAATGACTACCGTTCAAAGATTGAAGAAGCTGGCATGCCCCAGGATATAAAGGAATCTGCTCTGGAAGAATATGAAAAGATGGAAGAGCAGGGACCAAACCAGCCCGACTACAAGGTAATGCGCAATTATCTGGATTTACTGGTAAAGCTGCCATGGAAAAAACAACCCGCAAAATCCGTTGATTTAGACGGAGCAAGAAAAATTCTGAACGAAAGACATTACGGCCTTGATAAAGTAAAGGACAGAATCATACAGCATCTGGCAGTTATGGAACTGAACAAAGAAAAGAAGGGCTCCATCCTCTTACTGGTGGGACCTCCGGGAACAGGAAAGACCAGTCTTGGAAAAAGCATTGCCGAAGCGCTTGACAGACCTTATACACGGTTAAGTCTTGGTGGCGTCCGGGATGAATCTGAAATCAGAGGACACCGGAGAACCTATGTAGGAGCAATGCCTGGAAGAATCATTCAGAGCATGAAAAAGGCTGGCGCCACAAACCCGGTTATGGTACTGGATGAAGTGGATAAGCTGATGTCAGGAGGATACAGCGGAGATCCTGCCAGCGCACTCCTTGAAGTACTTGATCCGGAGCAGAACAATACCTTTACAGATCATTATCTGGATGTTCCTTATGATTTGTCCGATGTATTTTTCATCGCTACGGCAAACTCCTTAGAGACTATTCCTGGCCCTCTGCTGGACAGAATGGAGATCATAAACATTACAAGCTATACGGCAGATGAAAAGTTTCATATCGGAAAAGATCATCTGATCCCGGAAGTATTAAAAGAACACGGATTAACTGTAAAAGAGCTTATGATTGCAGATGAAGTGCTGAAAGCGGTTATCAATGATTACACCATGGAAGCCGGAGTCAGAGGCCTGAAAAAGCAGCTATCCTCCCTTGCCAGAACTGCTGCAGAAAAAATAGTATCAAAAAAGACTGAGATACCAGTTATAGTGAAACCTGCTGATTTAGAAGACCTTCTTGGAAGAAAAGTCTCCCGCCATGAGAAAGCCCAGCTTGACAACCCGCCCGGTGTGGTAACTGGACTGGCCTGGACACCGGTAGGAGGAGAGATCTTATTTATAGAGGCGGCTGATATGCCGGGCAACGGTAACGTCATATTAACCGGAAAGCTGGGAGATGTGATGAAGGAATCCGCCAGAATCTCCTTAAGTCTTTTAAAATCCAGGCTGCCTCTGAATACCTTTAATTTTAAAGAGAGAGATCTTCATATTCATGTGCCGTCAGGTGCTGTACCAAAAGATGGCCCTTCCGCCGGAATTGCACTCTTTACCGCGCTTGCATCCTTAGTCACAGGTGCTAAGATTGATTCCAGACTTGCAATGACTGGTGAGATCACCTTAAGAGGAGCCGTAATACCAATCGGCGGGCTGAAAGAAAAACTTCTGGGCGCACAGAGGGCAGGAATTAAGAAAGTTCTGATTCCTCAGGATAATGTGGTTGATTTAAAGGATGTGCCGGAAGAAACAAAAGAAGGACTTACCATCATTGCGGTGGAGACCATAGAAGATGTGATAAGAGAAACCATAGGAATCGCATTGCCGCGGATGGAGCAGGTACTTCTGCCAAAAGAAGGGGCAGGGAGATTGTTTGAAACCATCGAGCCTATGAAAAACAATATAAGAAGAGAGGTAATTTAAATGAATCTTACAGTGACAAAGGAAACATTAATCGGAGAAATTTTAGACGCAGACCGCACCACCGCACCATACTTTTTTGAAATGGGAATGCATTGTCTTGGCTGTCCTTCCTCAACCATGGAAAGTCTGGAAGAAGCCTGTATGGTACACGGAGTTCCAGTTGAGGAACTGGTAGAAAAATTAAACGGACATATATCCAGGTAATGATATATTAGAAAGTCCCCCATTCTGCATCAGTAAGAAATAAGCAGAATGGGGGACTTTTCATTATAATCAGATGTCACTGTCACCAAGCATTGCCTCTGCCATGCTCTCGTATCCGTAGAGTCCTGAAACATAACGCAGTCCGTCAGATATCTCAGATTTGGAAAAATCGTTTTTATCTAAGAAATCCCCACCTTTGTCATTTAAGGTGTAATAGAACATCAAAGCCAGTTTTAAGTATTCCATATCCTCAGAATCCAGTTCTTCTAAAAGAGTATTCTCGGCTTCATTAATGGATCCTTCTTCAATCAGTTTTTTCAGCGCTTCAAATCTCTCTTCCATTTCCCGGCTTTTAAAAGCCCTGTCGTCATTTTTCCCTAGCTCTATGTTAAAAATCAGTTTTAACAGTGTACTAACCATTCCATTATTGATCCGTGTAGCGTAATCATCTGTCAGCATAATATTCTCCTATTCTGATTCTAAATTCCTGTTTTTATTAAATTTCAGGCAAGAATTACTGTATCATAACGGAATCAAAAAGTAAAGAATTTAAGCATATACCCATGATTGTTACAGATGGAAAAATATGTTAAGCTGTTATTGGCATGCAGCAGAGAAGGTCAGGAGGTAAGATATGATTGAAACAGATCTGGCAAGGAAATTTATTGAACAGGTAACCCAGTATACCCAATATAATATTAATATTATGAATGATCAGGGAATTATTATTGCAAGCCGGGATGAGAGCCGGGTGGGGACGTTTCATGAGGTCGCTTATTATATTGTGACAGGGAAAGAAGACATGGTGGTCACATCAGGAGAGGAAGATTATCCCGGTGTCAGACCCGGAATTAACATGGTAATCAACATCGATGGAAGGCGGGAGGGTGTGGTTGGGATAACCGGGGAGCCTGATGAAATAAAGCCGGTAGCGTTGATTACGAAAATGGCAATTGAGGCCATGCTAAAATATGAAAAACAGCAGGAGGAAATCCGGCGGAGAAGAGATAAAAAAGAACACTTTACCAATCTGCTGATTCATGTGGAACATCCCGATCCGGGAGAACTGCGGAGTATGGCCCATCAGCTTAATTACTCTGAAAACATAGTCCGGATTCCCATCTTATGCAAAACGGAAGAGGTAAAAGCTGAATTAATACTGGACATGTTAAAACATGGTCCCCGTCATGGAAGAGAGGATATCAGCGCAGTTTTAAATGATACGCATGTACTGATATTTAAAACCATGAAAACAGATAACGCAAAGCTGTTTGCTGATTATAAATATCTGATAGGAGATTATCTCAGTACCGTATTAAAATGGCTGCGTCAGCAGGAGAAGCAATGTAGATTTTATATTGGTTCCTTTCAGGAAAATTTCACTCAGTACTACTACGCTTACAGACATTGCGTATGGCTGGAGGAAAAAACAGTGAATACGACGGCAGCATTTTTTTATGATTACACGGGAAATTATGTACGTTCCGTTGTTCCCTTTAATGAACTTCAGTGGATGTTTCAGACTTATGAAAAGGAAATGAATGAAGATTTGAAACAATCATTTATTGAGATTGCAGGTGTGCTGATAAAATCCAATTATAATCTGGTGACAGCTTCTAAAGAACTCTTTGTTCATAAAAATACGCTTTTATACCGCTATGGCAAGATCAAAGATTACTTTAATATAAACCCCATTGAAGCAGCAAAAGACCGTTTTTTTATGGAAAATTTTTATTCTTTTTTAACAAAAGAACATTAGTTTCGTATTGATAATACAAAAATCAGCGTGATATTGAGATTCACAGCAGTGGTTTTCCATTTGTCAGGATGATACCATTGGCATAAGAAATTAGCTGCATGATTAATTTCATTTAAGAAGGGGGTCATTTTATGACAGGTTTACCGTTAATCTTTGTATTTATCCTGGCGATTATTCTGATGATTATGGCTATTTCCAAATTTAAAATTCATCCGTTTATCGCAATTATGACCATCTCTTTGCTGTTAGGCCTTGTAGCAGGAATACCGCTGGCAGACAAAACATTGGGAGATGGAACAAAAGTAAGCGGACTGGCATCAGTCATCGGAGCAGGTTTTTCCGGCACTTTTTCAAGCATCGGTATCGTAATTATTCTGGGTGCTTTAATTGGAACCGTTCTGGAAAAAACAGGGGCTGCACTGAAACTTGCAGATATGGTAATTAAGCTGGTAGGAAAGAATAATCCTGTACTGGCAATTGAAATGATGGGCTGGGTGGTATCTATTCCAGTTTTCTGTGATTCGGGGTTTGTAATTTTAAATCCCATCAGAAAAGCACTGGTTAACAGGACGGCAGAATCCTCCGTGGCAATGACAGTTGGGCTTTCCTCCGGATTATATATTTCCCATGTATTTATTCCGCCAACACCAGGACCCATTGCAGCAGCGTCTACCCTTGGAATTGGTGAAAATCTGCTTCTTGTAATGGGAATGGGTGCTTTGTGTTCTGTTTTCCCTCTGATTGCAGGTTACTTCTATGCCAGATACATAGGCAAAAAGGTACGATCAGAAGATGAGGCAGATATGGGAGAGATCGGAAAGACCTATGAAGAGCTGGTAGCAGAGTTTGGAAAACTTCCCAGTGGTGTCAATGCTCTGGCTCCGATTTTGGTTCCAATTCTTCTGATGGCTCTTTCTTCCGCAGCAGCTATGGCAGGTATGACCGGACTTGGCGGGGATATCATCAAATTTTTAGGAACACCAATTATTGCATTGGCAGTTGGTACACTTTTTAGTGTGATTCAACTCAAAGGTGCAGGCAAAATGAGTGATTTTTATGAAATCACCAATGAAACGTTAAAAACAGTGGGACCTATTCTTTTTGTCACAGCTGCAGGCGGAGTTTTGGGTAAAGTGATTTCATCCACTGACATGGTTAATTACATTAAGGAACACGCTTCTGTATTAAGTACCATGGGAATTTTCTTCCCATTTATTCTGGCAGCAATTTTAAAGAGTGCACAAGGTTCCTCAACCGTATCCTTAACCACAACGGCTGGAATTGTGGCACCTTTACTTCCTATGCTGGGGCTTCAGAGTCCAGTCAGAGTTGCTCTGGCATGTATGGCAATCGGTGCCGGTGCAATGACTGTTTCTCATGCCAATGACTCCTATTTCTGGGTTGTGACAAACTTTGGAGCAATGACGCCGGAAAAGGGATATAAGACTCAGACTATGGCAACTCTGGTACTTGGTATAGCAGGAATACTGGAAATCTTTATTCTGTCATTGATACTTCATTAGGAATCAGACAGAAAGGGGGAAAGGAGAGACCTGATATGAAGCTATTATTTGCATCCGATTCTTTGAAAGGAACGCTTACCAGCGCACAGACCATTGATCTGTTAGGTAAGGCTGCTAATGAAGTATTTGGACTTTGCCAGTGGGAAGGGATTCCGGTTGCCGACGGAGGAGAAGGGACTGCAGACGCGGTAATCTCTGCTGTCAGGGGAGAAAGGGTGCCGGTGACTGTACATGGTCCTCTTTTAGAGACAGTTCACACCTATTATGGCAGCCTTAATGAAAACCGGGCCATTATTGAGATGGCGGCAGCCTCCGGTCTGACCCTGATACCAGAAAGTCAGAGAGATCCCAGAACCACCACCAGTTTTGGAACAGGTGAAATGATAAAAGATGCGTTAAATAGAGGGTTTACAGACATCTCTATTGCCATAGGAGGATCAGCAACAAATGATGGCGGAATGGGGTGTATGAGAGCGCTGGGTGTCCGGTTCCTGGATGTGAGCGGAGAGGAACTAAATGGAACAGGTGAAGATTTAATCAGGGTATCTAAAGTTGATACTTCCGGTCTGGATTCCAGGCTGAACCAGGTGAAGCTTACTGTTATGTGTGATGTAAACAATCCACTGTGCGGTCCTGATGGAGCTGCCTATACCTTTGGGAAGCAGAAAGGGGGGACTCCACCTGTTTTAGACCAGCTTGAAAAAGGCATGATAAATTACAGAAATATAATGATACAGAAATTTGGAATTAATCCGGATGAAATTCCAGGTTCAGGTGCTGCAGGCGGGCTTGGCGCTGCACTTTGCATATTTTTAGGAGGAAAACTAAAATCCGGTATTGAAACGGTTCTGGATTTAATTGATTTTGACTCCCGGCTTAATGGCGTTTCCCTTGTAGTGACAGGAGAGGGGCGGGCAGACTGGCAGTCCTGCTTTGGCAAGGTGATGCAGGGGATTGGAGAGAGATGCAGACAGAGAGGAATTCCTGCGGTTGCCCTGACCGGATCCATGGGACCTGGGGCAGAGAAAATCTATGATTATGGAATCCATTCGATTATGACTACGGTAAATGGGGTTATGGATCTGAATGAGGCATTTAACCGGGCAGAAGATTTATATTATCAGGGAGCAATTCGTATGTTCCGGCTTATTGCACTTGGAATGGAATTGTAAAGAAAAACGTACATGACAGGGATCAACCCTTCATGTACGTTTCTCTTATTGATTGGATTTAATACTTGAAATCTGTATTTGCTTCAGAAAACTCAGCTGAAGGCCTTTGGCCGCTGCGTTGTGTTAGCTGGGGCGCGTCTTCCTGTTGTTCCTTGCTGTTTACCAGCTGGAATTTCCCTACCAGAGATTTTAAGTTCACTGCCTGGGCAGACAATTCTTCTGAAGTAGCAGCACTTTCTTCTGAAGTAGCGGAAGTCGTCTGAACAACTGCGGAAATCTGGTCAATTCCAGTTGTGATCTGTGTAATGGCATCTGCCTGTACATTCGATGCTTCTGCAATTTTAGCGATTTTACCGGTGGAGATTTCAGATTTCTGAACCACCAGGCGAAGCGCATTCGCTGTCTCGTCAGCGATTTTTGTTCCGCTTCCAATTGCAGATATGGCATTTTCAATGAGAGAAGTAGTATTTTTAGCTGCTTCTGCTGATTTACCAGCCAGGTTTCGCACTTCGTCAGCCACAACAGCAAATCCCTTGCCCGCAGATCCGGCTCTGGCTGCTTCTACAGCTGCATTCAGTGCAAGGATATTGGTCTGGAAAGCAATATCATCAATGGTTCTGATGATTTTACTGATTTCGTTGGAAGTATTGGCAATCTCATTCATCGCTTCCGTCATTTCTTTCATTTTGTGATTGCTTTCCATGATACCCATACCTGCTTCCTGAGAAAGGGTATTTGCCTCCGCTGCATTGGCCGCATTTTGTTTTACACGTTCTGAGATTTCCGTGATTGTTGCGGACAATTCTTCTATGGAAGAGGCCTGCTCTGTGGCTCCCTGGCTTAAGGCCTGGGAAGCGTCAGCTACCTGGGATGCCCCTGTGGATACCTGCTCAGATGCCTCGTCAATTTCTAAAAGGGTGCTGCTTAAATTTAGGCGGATATTATGCATTGCTTCATAAATATAGCGGTAATCTCCGGTATATTGATCCTGGCACTCCGATTGAACTTTGAAGTTTCCCTGGCTCATTTCCCCAAGCAGATAATTGATATCCTGAATAATCAATTTTAAATTGTGTCCCATGTCCACGAATGTTTTTGATAACTGCCCAATTTCATCATTACTTTTGACCTGAATCTCAACATTTAAGTTTCCAGCGGCAATGTTCTTCGCTGCTGCCACAACTCCATCAATGGGTTTCAATGTCTTCCGTAAAAATACAATGATAACCGAATTAATAAAAATCAGGGATAAAACGGCCAGCACTATCATGACAACAACGCTTTTTACCACGTCCTTATTCAAATCGCTTTTGTCAAGACTGCTTGAAGCCCACCAAGTCTGAGTTCCGCAGGTGATGGGATAGTAATGTCTGGTTTCCAGAGAACCATCAGCCTTTTTTGTATCAATGTGGAACTCCTTCTTATTTTCCTGCATTTTTACAATCCTGGCATATTCTGATGGAGGAATTAAGTCTTCCAGCTTCTTGCCAATGTTATCACTTGATTTACTGTCAAAAGCAATCATATTTCCTTCCGTATAAATATCCACATACATGGAAGGATATTTGGCATCGGTGGTTTTGATTCTGGAAAAATTAGATACGTTAATATCAGCCAGGATCACACCGATTACGTTGTCACCGTTCATGATTGGATACGCAATAGTGCTCATCATGATTCCTTTATAATTAAAAGGATCCGTGAGATAAGGCGCTTTTGTTTCTCTTGCCACCCGGTAATAATCCTGATTGGAGTATTCGCTGTAGGCTCCAAGAGACTGGGCAGTGTTATTTTTTGCATTGTCACGGTCCACATAGACAGAGTAATCTTTAACTGCCGGATCAAATTGTCCAGGCTCAAAAAAGGCGCCGACGCCATATAAGGAATCGCTATTATTAAGCGCTGCCCAGGCTGAATTTGTAATGTAATTCTCTACCTCATAATTGATTTCTTTCAGCTGGGCATTGTATAGTTTACTTTTCCTGTTGATGTTTTTCCAGTCACTGGTGGCTTCACCGCCGTTATAAACCCGATTTAAGTAATCCTGTAAATCTTTGGCAGTGCCAGACGCATCATTAATAATAGACTGAACCATGAGACCATTCTGAGCTGCAATTCCTGTAAACTCACCATTGATTGCTTTGGATATTGAACTGCTGGCAAGTATGGAAGAGATGGTAATAAGCACGGTCAAACTCAAAATCAGTATGATACCTGTAGCAATGGATGTTTTCATTGCAAGCTTCATATCATTAAAATTAATTTTCTTCTTGTTCTTCATCTTAATGCTCCCTCAAATTAAAAAAATAGTAAAAAACTTTCCTCCTGTGCACCGGTAATATAGTTTGCTTGTATGGAAAAATTTACCAGTAATCGTATAAAAAATAAACTGCATAGCATGCAGCTGAATTTTTATATATTAAAAAAATGACCCTCCTTTCCTGTCATTAGTTTCGTTTTTCTTCACCATCAACTGTTATTCGACACAAAGTGACAATTTGTTAATAGAAAATTCATAAAAAAGATTACTATGATTATTAATAATGAGGGGAATGAGATAATTGAAACGGTAATTATCATGATCAAATCGGTTATGACTCAGATGAACAACTTTATATACCAGGCATGAGTAACTGAGCCGCTACTTCGGCAACACCGCAAAGAACCATAACCAGAATAGGGTCTTTCTTTTTCTTTTGAAGTAAAAATACGGCAGCCGCAAAATAGAGCACAGGACGAAGTTTGACCTGACCAGGTAGAAAAGAGAGAGAACCAGAGGGAAAGACAGCAGGAAGTAAAATATCAATTCCCGCCACTGCAATCATAGATACAACGGCAGGACGCAGACTTTCTAATATATCCTGCAGAATGCTTAAATTCTTATAGCGGTTATATGCCCAGGATAAGAAGGTTACAAACAGGCAGGAAGGAAGAACGCAGCCCAAAGTCGCAAAAAAAGCACCGGGTATTCCGGCAATCTGATTTCCTACAAAGGTTGCAGAATTTATGGCAATTGGCCCAGGTGTCATTTGTGAGATGGTAATTAAATCGGTAAAATCGTTTATGGTGAGCCAGTGATAAGTATTGATAATCTGTTGTTTAATTAATGGCATGGCGGCATAACCACCCCCGAAGCTGAACGCTCCGATCTGAAAAAATGCCCAGAACAGTTTTAAATAGATCATAATTATGCCTCGTTTCTAAGTTTTCTAATGATAGTCTTACAGATGCCGGTCAGTGCTGCAGCTAAGATGATAAAAATTACATTTATATGATAAAAGTAAGCAGCAATAAAGGAAGCTGCCATCAGAATAATCAAAAGGGGATCTTTTCCCTTTACCACGTCACCTCCCATGTCATAAACAACGGAAAGAATCACAGCACCAACACCTGCTGTCATACCGCTTAGCATCGCCTGGATGATGAAATTTTCTTTAAAGGCAGTGTAAAAAAAGGATATAACAGTGAGAATAACAAAGGGAGGAATCACAGCACCTAATACGGCGCAGATAACGCCGGGTAATCTGGCAAGTTTATATCCCACAACGATGGCTCCGTTAACAGCAATGGCTCCTGGTGAGGACTGGGCGATGGCAACCAGATCAAGCATTTCCTGCTGATCAATCCAGTGAAGCTCATCTACAAATTTTTTCTTCAGCAAAGTGACAATTACATAGCCGCCGCCAAAGGTAAAGGAGCTTAAATAAAGTGTTGATAAGAATATATTACTTAATATTTTTTTATTCATTGGTGTAAGTCTCCTGTCTCCGATACAAATTCATTCTTTCTGTCTAAATATCTGCAAAAAATAAAGAGTCCCATTAGAATAAAAGGAGAAAAAAACGGATCTGCCTCCACATTCCAGCCACCCCCTTTTATATTGTGCACAAGCCTTGCAGCCACCCAGCTTTCCTCGTCCATGATGCAGTATTCCTGGCTGCTTCTCATAAATAAATCGTATACTTTATGGTCCATGGTGAACTTGATCTGATCTACTGGCTGGCCATTCAGCAAAGATAAATTTTCCGGAAATACAGGACTTCCGGATAATATGGTCTGATTAAGAGAATCAGAAAGGATATAAATTTGCTCCTGGCTGTGTTCGCCGCCCTCACAGGTTTTTATATCTGCATATAATTTAATTCTGCCGTCAGGGGAAAGAATGGTCTTCCTTGTGGGATAATAGGGCATTTTTAAGCAGGCGAGCTTTGTGGATGGTCTTTCATTATCAAGCATATAAAGTTTTCCCGCTTTGATTAAGTATTTCATAGAAGTTTCCTTTCAGGTTGTTTATTTCTTTACAAGTATAGCACTTGATGGTTTATAATTAAAATAGTATAATTTTATCAAAAACATATGATATTAGCTATAATAACAGGAGGTATCCCAATGTCCATACGCCATCTGCGTATATTTCTTACGGTGTGCGAATGCAATAACAGTATAACCAGAGCAGCGAAAAAACTATATATGACCCAGCCATCCGTTTCTGTAGCCATACAGGAACTTGAAAAATATTATGGGATTGTGTTATTTGACCGCATATCCAGGAGGCTTTATCTGACTGAGGCAGGCAGACAGTTTCTGGAATATGCCCAACGTATCTTTGCCCTCCTTGATGATATGGAAAAAGGGATCAGAAACTGGGATACCATCGGGGTGCTGCGGGTTGGAGCAAGTATCACCATTGGTTCCCAGTTCATGCCAAGCTATGTGGAAAAATTTTCAGCAATGTATCCGGAAGCGGAAGTGCAGGTGTTTATCGGAACTTCCCGTCAGCTGGAGCAGAAGCTTCTAAGTAATGAACTGGATTTTGCACTGGTGGAGCGGCCGGTTCATGAAAGCTCCCTGCTTGCAGAGCCTTATATGGAAGATTCCCTTGCAGTCATTGCTCCGGGCCGTCACCCCTATTACCAGGGACAGGTTCTGAAAAAGGAAGAGTTAAGCGGTCAGAAATTTCTTCTGCGTGAACATGGGAGTGGGACCAGAGAACTGTTTGAAGAAGTGATGGAAAAATTAAGTATTACGGTAAAGCCAGTATGGGAAGGTATGAGTACAACTGCACTGGTCAATGCAGTCATTCATGGACTTGGAATTGCCGTTGTGCCAAAGCGTATGGTATCCGGACCATTGGAGAAAAAACTGGTTTACCAGCTGGAAATAGAGGATGCAGAATTTAAACGGTACTTCTATATCGTCCATCACAAAGACAAGCTTTTAACCAGGACCATTCATGAATTCATTGATCTATGCAGGTGTTACGAACTGGACTTCCCCATGCCCAAATACAATGGACTATAAAAAACACCAATTTATGCAACTATTTGCAGGAACATTTGGTTATATTTACAACGGCATTTTTGGGTGATATAATCTGATTCACAATATACAAACGTTTGTATCCAAATAAAATTGTATATTATATCTAACCCGGGCTCAGAAATCTCTCATATGTATGGCGCAATACATGTGAAATCTGATTCATTACATTCTTTCATGAAAAAGGAGATAAAAAATGTCTAAAGTAAAAAACTGGAAAACCATATTCCCCGCAATCTGCGTTCCTATGAATGATGATTATAGCATTAATGAAGCTGAACTCAGAAAATATGTCAGCTGGCTTGCCGGCTTTGATGAGATCGAAGGTCTAGTCTGTAACGGGCATACCGGAGAGGTAACAGGATTAAGCAGAAAAGAACGAAAAAGAGTGGTTGAAATTGTAGCAGATGAGGTTGGCGACAGACTGACAATCATTTCAGGAATCAACTGTGAAAATACGGTTGAGTCCATTGAGATGGCAAAAGAAGTAAAGGAGGCCGGCGCGGATGGTATTCTGCTTATGCCTCCTCATATGTGGCTTCGCTTTGGAATGCATCCGGATGCACCTTTTAACTACATAAAAGACGTGGCAGACGGCGCAGATATCGATATTATTATCCATTTATATCCCGCAATCAGCAAGGCATTTTATCCGGTAGATACTCTGGTTAAGATGTGTAAAGAAATCGATCATGTAAAGGCGATTAAGATGGGAACCCGTGTGACACCATTGTATGAAAATGATGTCCGCATTCTGCGCAGGGAAGCTCCCCACGTTTCTCTCATTACCTGCCATGATGAAAGCCTGATGTCTTCTCTTACATTCCCTGGTATGGATGGTGCATTAATCGGTTTTGCGGCATGTATTCCGGAACTGATTACAGAAGCATTTAAAGCTTATAAAGCAGGAGACTTTAAAAAGATTCATGAATATGATAATAAGATTTTCCCCATCTCCAGAGCGATTTACGGCGGAGGACAGCCGTCAGGAGAAGCACATGCCCGTATGAAAGAGGCTCTTTATCAGAGAGGAATCTTTTCTTCAGCTCTGATGCGCCGGCCGGTGCTCCCGTTAACAGCTGAGGAGAAGGCCCAGGTATCAGAGGGCTTAAAAGGAAGCGGCTATACATCTAAAATTACTCTTTAAGCAATTGGCATGTCAGGTGGAGGTCAGTTCATGGAAAATAATATAAGTGCAGCTGCCGTATCTTTAGATGCAGCCTTTGACAACTCAGCTATAAAAACTCTGCCGTTTCTGGAGTTAGTGAAGAGAATCGGTCCGGGACTTGTACTTACCGGAATTGTTATCGGCCCGGGAGCCATTACAACTGCAGCCATGCTGGGAGCCAGATATGGTTATGCAATGCTTTGGCTGTTCATTCCCATTTTATTTATGGGGGTCACATTTTTACTTACTACTTATCGGATTGCGCTTCTCACAGGTAAACCGATTATCCATGCGATCCGTTATTATTATGGAGGAAAAGCCGCAGCTTTTGTAGGAGTTGCCTCATTTTTATCGTGTATGTTTTTCACAATGGGGAATATATCAGGATCAGGATCAGGTATGAATCTGATTTTTGGTATGGACTGGAAAACAGGAGCAATCATAATGATTGCAATTACTGTATTCTGCTACCTGACAAAGGGTGTATATTCCAAGGTGGAAAAAGGAATTACAATCTGTATTATTGGTATGATATTTGCTTATTATGCCACGCTGGTGAGGGCTGGGGGGCCTTCCTTTGGAGAGATGGGAAGTGGTCTCACACATTGGACATTTCCAGCTGGAAGTCTGGCGACTGCCCTTGGATTTATCAGCACCAATGCGTCTGTCACCACAGGTGTTTACGGCACTTACCTTGGAAAAGAAAAGAAGTGGGAGAAAGAAGATTTGTTTAACGGTGCAATGCTGGTTGATTCTATCACCCATATTGTAGGAGTGATCTTAATCAGTGGGGCAGTCATGCTTGTAGGCGCAATCGTTCTTCACCCGGCAGGAATTGTAATTAAAAATCCTGCTGAATTAGGAGAAATGATGGTGCCGCTGTTGGGGAAGGCAGCCTATGTGGTTATGGGAATTGCACTTTTAGCAGCTGCTTTTTCTTCTCTTCTTGGTAATACTCACCGCACGGTTGTTTTGCTGAACGCCGGGTTTGACAAGCCTACCAATCTGGATCATAAAAGTATTAAAATTGGTTCTATGATTGTTCTTGCAATCGCCGCTGTAATTTGCTTTTCCTATAATGGGTCGCCGACCCAGCTGATTCTTTTTGCCAATATTATGACAGCCGTTGCAACTCCGGTATCTGGCCTCTTTGTATGTATGCTGATCTGGAATAAGGATGTAAATAAAGGTCTGAAGCAGCCTAAAATATTAGGAATCTGCATGGTAATCAGCTATATATTCTGTCTGGTACTGACTATTTCAGCTCTTAAAACGGCTCTGCCAAAATTTGCCGAGTCCCTAATGAAATTATTCTCCTGATCAACCGTTTAAATGAAAGTCTTCAGAGGGCTGTCCGGCCGCTGAAGACTTTTTTTGTATCAACCATCACATCTTGTTGACAGGAAAATTTTATGTGGTATAAAAGATTTAAAGTGATTCATTGTATTGTGAAAGGAGACGGGTAACATGGCAACATTAAAAGATGTGGCAAGATTGGCCAATGTAGATGTCAGCACTGTTTCAAGAGCCCTCAATCATACCTCTTATGTCCATCCTGAGACAAAGAAAAAAATATATGCCGCTGTGGAGCAGCTTAGCTATAAGCCAAATCTGCTGGCCAAGGGGCTGAGACAGGGAAAACGGCACACCATTGGTGTTGTGATACCGGAAATCAATTTTTCCATCTTTGGGGAAATGGTACAGGGGATCGAAATCCAGGCAAGAAAGATGGGATACAGTATCATCATATGCAATACAAAAGACAGGCAGGATGCAGAAGAAGAGTGTTTAAACAGGCTCCGGAACGGACTGGTGGATGGAATCTTAATAGCGGCAACCGGGCAGAACGGGCGGCTGCTAAGGGACATAAAAAGCAGTGGTATTTCAGTGATGCAGATAGTAAGAAATCAGGACAGCATATTAAGCAGTGTTGTAGCGGATTATTATGCCTGCGGCTATCAGGGGGTTAAATATCTTTATGGAAAGGGCTGCCGTCATATTGGCTTTATTAACGGTCCAATGGAAATTATCCCATACAAAGAACGGTATAAGGGTTACCGGAAAGCGATCCGGGAGCTGTCATCAGCAGAATATGTGGCTGATTCCCCATTTCCCCAAAAAGATTATTTTAAAAATGGATATAACGGAATTCTGGAGCTTATGGAGAAAGACACAGCACTGGACGGTCTAATGGTAGCCGTGGATATGCAGGGACTGGGAGCAATCAGAGCGTTAAAGGAGCGTGGGATAAAGATTGGGCAGGCGGTGAAGGTCATCAGCCTCACCGGACATTCCGTGGGAGGGATGCTGGAAACCGCTATGACTTCCATGGAGGTTCCGGCAAAAGAGATGGGGGAAGAGGTAACCAGGATGATTATTTCCGACATCGAAGGTGGGGCGGATAAAAATAACAGCCCGTTTCACAAAGTATTTGAAGCTTCTCTGATTGAGAGAGAAACAACTTAGACCTTGAAACAGGCTGATGATCTGGTTTATGACAGCGGGTTCTTATTTCTGCCGGATTTCCACAAAAGGATAAAACCTGCAAGAGCTACAAACAGGGAGATAAACTGGGAAGTTGATAAGCTTCCAACAGAACCCCTGATTAAATCACCCCGGTAAAATTCAATTACAAATCTCCCCAGGCTGTAAAAAATCAGATAGAAAGCGCTGACTCTTCCGGCAGGGGGATTTTTCCGTGCCAGTGCCAGCAGTACAAGAAAATTGGCAAAGTCAAAAATACTGGATGCAATCTGAGTCGGCAGCAGCGGGATTCCGTTAGGTGCAAACTGAGAACTCTGAAAGGTAATGGAAAACGGTCCGGGGGTCTGACGCCCATAACAGCATCCGGCAAGAAGACATCCGATTCTTCCAAACCCCTGTGCCAGGGCAATTGACGGGACTACAAGATCCAGATAACGGATTGGGCTTATTTTCTTTATACGGCAGTAAACAAATCCGGCCCCAATCCCCCCGATGATTCCTCCATATACTACAAATCCGGTAGAGATATCAAGTAAAAGTCTGGGATTACTTCTGATCTCATCAAATATTGTAACGTAGTAAAGAAGCTTGGCACAGATAAGTCCGCCTCCGGCTCCCAGAATAAGCAGATAGAATAAGTGATCCGGTTCCAGCCCAGCCTTTTTGGCGCGGTATTCTGCTGTTAAGTAGGCAGCGGCAATTCCGATGCCGATCATCAGACCGTATCCGTGAAACGTAAAACCCCCGATGGAGAATAAATCGTTATACATGGTTATCTTCCTTCTTTTATCTTTAGAATAAAAACGAAGTTATTATATCATATCTTTTAAAACATTGCAAAGAAAGCCGAAAGTCTCCGGTATATCACACAATATACAAAATGGTCATTTCCTTTAATTTTTCATTCATCTGCTGCCTTAAAAACAGCTCCCCATCCTCTTTTAAATCATTTTTATAACAATATTTCCCCCTGCCTCTTCCCGTCATTAAGTCTTTGTCATAAAGTTTCCCTGCGTCAGGAAATGCCTCACTGTTAATGGCATTGTGAACATAACTGTAAGTCATGAAAATTATTTCAACCAGGGCTGTCCGTTTTACCTTTTCACTTAACTGCATGGAAAGAATTGCAATCAGTTCGGAATAAATCTGTTTCCAGTCCTCCGTTAATATGACAGGTGCAATTAGGATTCCAACCCGGTAACCGGCTTCGCACATTTTGTTTAATGCGGTAATTCTGGCATTTAATCCGGAAGTTCCAGGTTCGAATCTGGTTATAATGGACTGGGGATTTACGCTCATACGCATGATAATGCGTCCTTGGTGGTTTAAATTAAGAAGAGGGTCCACCTGATTAAATTTAGTTGGAAAGGTTAAAAAGCCTTTGTCTGTTTTTCCAAACTGTTCAATGGTCCATGATAAATTGCCGGTAATTGTATTTTCCAGAACCAGATCACTGTTGCTGCCAATCTCATAAGTGTTATCTTTTTCAGATTTAGCCTGATGATTAATTATTTTATTCAGCATCTGTTCCCGGTTCACAAACAGGCGCAGATAAGAACATTTGTTATAGTTGCAGACCAGATAGCAGTAGTGGCACATGGCAGTACAGCCAGAAGAAGTGTAAGGAACAAGATAATCCGAAACTTTATGGTTTGGAACGTAGTTATGGGTTTTCCTGACTCCAATAACCAGCAGCCGTTTTAGTTCAGGGAAATCCTTGTTGGGCCGGGTGCGCAGTTCATCTATTTTATTATGACTTTCAATGGGGATCCATGGGATATCTTTATATTTCTCTTTCAATAATCCACCTAACTCGTAGTTCATGGAATCTGGTTCAAAATAAATTTTATCTGGAAACATGTTGGTTAACCTCCTGTTTCCATTTATTATGCGGAGAAAAAATCCGGATATCCCATGTAAAAATGCACAAAAAAACGACCAAAATCTGTATGATATTACAAAAATTCAATAACGATCATATAAAAGATAAACGAACATTTAAACCTATTGAAAATCAACTTTAATCATGTTAATATGGCATTACAGAAACAAAACGAACATAAAAAACAGGCATTTAGATCAAAGGAGAAGGTAGTATGAGCAAGGTGAGTGAAACGACCAGAGAATCATGGATTATGAGCACGTTTCCAGAGTGGGGAACCTGGCTGAACGAAGAGATTGAAAGCGAGGAAGTAAAACCCGGTACTGTGGCGATGTGGTGGTTAGGCTGTACGGGAATCTGGTTTAAAACCCCAGGCGGCTGTAATTTAACCATCGATTTATGGTGTGGAAATGGAAAACGTACCCATGGAAACGGAATGATGGCAGAAGGGCATCAGATGGCTAATATGTGCGGTGCCAGGAAGATGCAGCCCAATTTAAGAGCAGTACCTTTTGTCATAGATCCATTTGCCGTCAAAAAGGTGGATGGAGTTTTAGCAACTCATTATCATCAGGATCACATGAGTGCTGAGTATGCAGCTCACGTGATTCAAAGCGGCATGACCACCACTGACGAGAATGGAAATGAGATTCCGGTTCCATTTATCGGTCCTTTAAAATCTGTGGAGACCTGGATCAAATGGGGAGTTCCAAAAGAACGGTGTAAAGTAGTGCGCCCGGGAGACACCATAAAGATCAAGGACGTGGAAATCGTAGTCCTTGATTCCTTTGACAGAACCTGTCTTGTCACAACGGATTCCACCGGGGCGGACAGAGAGGAACTCACCGGAATCTGTCCAACCGATATGGACGATAAGGCGGTCAATTACTTAATAAAAACCCCAGGAGGCAATATCTATCATAGCGGTGATTCCCATTATTCCATCTATTTTGCAAAGCACGGCAAGGATCATAAGGTGGATGTGGCGTTTGGCTCCTATGGAGAAAATCCCGTAGGAATGGCCGATAAGATGACCTCCTGCGATGTACTTCGCATGGCGGAAGCATTAAACTGTAATGTGGTGATTCCCATTCACTATGATGTGTGGAGTAACTTTATGGCGGATGTCAACGAAATCAGGGTGCTATATGATATGAAAAAGGATCGTCTGGATTACCGGTTCCATCCGTTCTTCTGGGAAGTAGGCGGAAAATATGTCTATCCAGCAGACAGAGAGAAAAAAGCCTATCATCACCCCAGGGGATTTGAGGATTGCTTTGAAGCTCCTCAGAATATACCATTTCGGTCCTGTTTATAAACACTTGGGGAGGGTTAGTCATGCTGTTAAAAGAATTTGTGGAACTGGGGCATTACAAATTCGCTGAGGAAGCGGCAAGCTGGGAGGATGCGGTCCGGATGAGCTGTGAGACCTTAGAGGCGGATGGAACCGTTGAGGCAGATTATAAGGAAGAAATCATTGAATGTATCAGGAAATATGGACCTTATATTATTATCATGCCCAATGTAGCCATGCCACATTCCCAGGAAGGTGCAAAAGGGGTGCACAAAACTGCGATTGGATTTATGAAGCTGAATAAGCCGGTCAGCTTTGAACCGGGGGATGAGGAAAAGGAAGCAAGGCTTTTCTTTACCCTTGCTTCCTGTAATCCGGAGCAGCATTTGGTAAATATGACAAGGCTGTCGGAACTGTTAATGAATGAAGGGGCGGTGGAAGCACTGTTAAGTGCCAATTCACCAGAGGATTTAATCAAAATCCAGAGCGAGTATCTGGATTCATAATGGGGAGGGTTTCTTATGGATATTTTATTAAAGATTTGGTCGTATTTTGCAGTCAATGTATTACAGCAGCCGGCTTTTATGATTGGTCTGATTGTTATGATTGGTTACATACTGCTGGGAAAACCCTGGTATGATGTTCTTGCAGGAGTGATTAAGGCTATAGTAGGTTATTTGATTCTGACTGTGGGTTCGGGGGGCTTAGTCAGTAATTTCCGTCCGGTGCTTGTAGGTTTAAAAGACCGGTTCAACATGAACGCAATGGTAATTGATCCTTACTTTGGACAGAATGCTGTAACAGCAGGAGTGGAAGAGGTGTTTGGCAAGGCATTCGGCAATGCCATGATCCTGCTTTTAATCGCGTTCATCGTAAATATTCTTCTGGTACGTTTCAGTAAGGTGACCAAGTTAAGAGCCCTGTTTACCACTGGTCATGTACAGGTACAGCAGGCGGCTACTGCTTACTGGCTCATCCTCTTTGCCTGCCCGTTTTTATTAAATAATAATGTTGCCCTTCTGGTAGTAATGGCACTGATTCTTGGAGCCTACTGGGCGGTTGGTTCAAACTTAACCATCAAACCCTGTCAGGAACTGACTGATGGAGCAGGCTTTTGCCTGGCACATCAGCAGATGTTCGGCATTGCATTTAATACCTGGCTGGCAGAAAAACTGTTTGGCAAAAAGAAAAACGGGAAGGAAATTAAGAAGATTGACGAGATTGAGCTTCCCGGATTCATGTCCATATTCAATGAAAACATGGTATGTACCTCCATACTGATGATCGTTTTCTTCGGAGCGATTCTATGTATACTAGGAAGGGATTATCTGGTGGAACAAAAGTTTATGAAAGAGGGCGCAAGTATGGTCTTCTATGTCATTCAGACCTGCCTTTACTTCTCTGTTTACTTGGCGATCCTTCAGCTGGGAGTCAGAACCTTCGTCACTGAGCTGACCGCTTCCTTTCAGGGAATTGCAGATAAGCTCCTTCCTGGTTCCCTTCCCGGAGTTGACTGTGCAGTTGTATTCGGATTTGGTTCTGCCAATGCGGTACCTCTTGGTTTCCTTGCAGGATTTGCCGGTCAGATTCTGGCAATTATCGCATTGATTGTCTTAAAGAGCCCGGTTCTTGTAATCTGCGGTTTCGTTCCTGTATTTTTTGACAATGCAACCATTGCCGTATTTGCCAATGAAAAAGGTGGAATTAAGGCAGCTCTTTTGTTACCGTTCTTCTCCGGTATCTGTCAGGTGTTCGGGTCGGCAATCATCGCAGGATGGGTAGGAATGGCAGCTTATGGCGGATACTTGGGTATGTGGGACTGGGCTGTTGTATGGCCGGTAATGACAGCAGTCATGAAGTTCTTAAGCTATGCCGGTGTGCTGATTGTAGTGGTTGTTTTACTGGCAATTCCCCAGATTCAGTATCGGAAGGATAAAAAGGGTTATTTCCTTATTACAGAAAATTACGAAGCCTATAAAGAATTAAAAGGAATCAAATAGAAGTCAGGAGAAGGAATATGTCAAAAGAAAATATGAGTTTTATGGTGTGCTGTGCCAATGGGGCCGGCTCCAGTCTGATGATGAAAATGACCATGCAGAAGGTACTTGATAAGGCGGGAATTAAGCCCACCAAAGTTCATCACTGCGCCTTATCGGAAGGAAAAACGGCAGCCGCTCAGTACGATGTTGTCTTTTGCGCACAGAATTTTGTCAGCATGTTTAAAGGGGCACAGGAAAAAGGGACTCTGGTGATTGGTCTTAGAAATATCATGTCTCCCCAGGAGATGGAACAAAAAATGAAGGAAAATGGAATTCTTTAATTTCAATCAAAACGAACATAAAACAAGTGACACAGGCTTCTGAACAGGCTATAATGAGGATAAAGAATCATATCTTTATGAGTTGAGAGGGAAAACAATGAAAAAAGACAGAGCTTGTGTTGAGAACAGAAGGAGCCGCATCCTGGAACTGATGGAGAAAAATCCCAGGGTGCGGGTAGATGAATTGGCGGAAGCATTAGAGGTTTCTCTTATTACCATACGCAGGGATTTGCAGTATTTAGAAGATAAGAAACTTCTTGTACGCACCCATGGAGGCGCCATTGCTTCCGGCAGTCCTGTCGATGAGGTATCCTTATACAGGAGGCTGATTGCTGAATTTGCCGCCAGGTTCGTAACCGATAATGATACGCTGTTTATTAATACCAGCAGCAATGCATTAAAAATACTGGAATACATTAACTGTTCCAATGTAACCGTCATTACCAATAACGGAAAAGCCATTCACTGTGAGCACTCCCAGGAAGTAAACGTTGTGCTGACAGGCGGTGAACTGCGCTATCCAAAAGAAGCGATGGTAGGAGATTTTGCATTGCGCAATTTACAGACAATCTACGCGAAGAAAGCATTTATCGGCTGTTCCGGAATCAGCGGAGAAAATGGAATGACAACAGAGATCTTCAACGAGGTCAGCATCAATGAAATGATGGCAGGCCATGCAACCCAGGATGTTTATGTCCTGGCCGATCATACAAAGATCGGGAAGAACAGCAGCTTTGTCAGCTGCCCCATTGAAAAAATCAAGTATTTAATTACTGATGAAAAAGCATCATCAGAAGCTCTGGATCTAATCAGGGAAAAAGGGGTGGAAGTGTTTGTAGTCCGCCGGTCAGATTTTTAAATCAATCATAGTGGAACAATGCCCGGGCGTCCATGTTGATTGCATCTTTCGTGGAGGCAAATTTATGGAAAAGGCATATACCCTTGGATTATATGAGAAATCCATGCCTGAGTGGCTTGGATGGAAAGAAAAACTGGAAGCAGCAAAAGCTGCCGGTTATGATTTTGTAGAAATCAGCATTGATGAAACAGAGAAAAAGTTAAGCCGTTTATCCATGTCACAGGCAGAACGGCTGGAATTAATCAATACCATGAAGATTGTGGGACTGCCCATCCGCACCATGTGTTTAAGCGGGCACCGCAAATATCCTCTTGGAAGCCACGATCCTGCTGTACGGGAAAAGGGTATGGAGATTATGGAGAAAGCAATCCAGCTGGCAGATGATCTGGGGGTGAGGATTATCCAGCTGGCAGGCTATGATGTATATTATGAGGATTCAAGCGAAGAGACAAAGCAGTATTTTCTGAAAAATCTGAAGAGAGCCACGGAGATTGCAGCGCGTCTGGGAGTTGTACTGGGATTTGAGACCATGGAAACCGAATTCATGAATACAGTGGAAAAATCCATGGAATATGTAAAGCTGGTATCATCTATGTATTTAAACGTCTATCCGGATATCGGGAATATTACCAATGCAGCCAAAACTTATGGAATCAATGCCTTAGATGACTTACGCGCAGGGAAAGGTCATCTGGTTGCCATGCATTTAAAAGAGACCGTTCCTGGAAAATTCAGGGAAATCCCATTTGGGACAGGGCATGTGGACTTTGAAAGTGCCATTCAAACAGCCTGGGAACTGGGAATCAGAAAGTATGTGGCAGAGTTTTGGTATACCGGTAATTCCCAGTGGATGAGAGAACTTTACGATGCAAATAAACGGATGACTGAGATTCTGGATAAACAATGCCTGAAGGAGAATGTGCAATGAAAGCAGAGAAAAAGGTATTGGGGCATTTAACAAAATGTTATTCGGTTGCCCCCCTAAGTTATAAAGGGACAGAACATTTTCTGGTAGCAGCGGAAAAGGAGGATCCCTGTCTTTTATTTGATATGGACGGATATAAGGTGGATACTGTATGGGAAGAACCAGGCGGCACTATGTCCATGGTACAGGTTCCCGGTACAGACGGACAGTTTCTGGCAACCCAGCGGTTTTATTCTCCCAATGATTCCAAAGAGGCAGTTATAGTACTGGTAACCCCGGATCATTCCGGTAAGTGGCAGATAAAGACCATTGCAGCCCTTCCTCATGTCCATCGGTTTGACATACTAAAAAGGGGAAGGACACTCTATCTTCTGGCCTGTACCTTAAAATCCGGCCATGAGTATAAGGAAGACTGGTCCAGTCCGGGCAAGGTTTATGCTGCAGTGCTTCCGGAGGATCTTTCAAGGCTTTGTGAGACCGGTTCTTTGCAATTTGAAGTGATTCAGGAAGGATTTTTTAAGAATCACGGCTATTACCGGGTGGAGGAGAAGGGAGTAGATACGGGACTGGTGTCCTGTGAAGGAGGAGTCTTTCAGTTTGTTCCGCCGTCTCAAAAAGGGGAAAAGTGGGAGGTGCATCAGCTGCTTGACACTCCTGCCAGTGATGGTGTTTTAATGGATTTTGATGAGGATGGGGAAAAGGAGCTTGCTGTATTATCCCCCTTCCATGGTGACTGTATTTCCATTTATAAAAATACGGAAGGCAGCTATAAAAAGGTATACGAATATGAGAATAAGGCAGAGTTTTCCCATGGGATTTTTGGAGGAAACTTATGCGGGATACCTGCTTTGGTGGTGGGGCACAGGCAGGGAGAAAGAAATCTCCTTTGCTTTACCTGGAATAAAGAACATAAGACATATCAATGGGAGGTCCTGGACCGGAACTGCGGATCTGCCAATGTTCTGCATTTGAAAAAAGAAGGGAAAGACCTATTAATCAGCGCAAACCGGGAAATTGACGAAATTGCCATGTACCGGATTACACCGTAGGTGGAATAACCGGGTTTCTAAAAGAGAATAGACAATTATACCTTTGTGAAGTATACTGAAATTAAGTTGAACAGCAGATTTATCCATAAATTTTCTGCTGAGACACAAAGGAGGAATTGTCATGAAAAGCATAAAAAACAAAATATTTCTTTATATGGCTTTAACTGTTTTTATCTCACTCACAGTAGTTGGCGGTATCAGTATTTATTTGAATTATTTCAGTATGATCGGCACCATGAACCAGTCCATGACGGAACTGGCTGAGACAGCGTCTGAGCGGGTGGCAAAGGAGCTGGATATTTATAAAAATCTTGCTTATGAAGCGGGAAGCATCGCAAGACTTGCCAGTCCCGATACAAATGTTGATGAAAAGAAGTCTATTATTGATCAGAGAGCCAAGACTCACGAATTCCAGAGAGGGAATATTATAGGGATCGATGGTATCAGCATTTTTGATGGGAAAGACTATTCGGACCGGGATTATTTTAAACGTTCAATCAAAGGAGAGATGGCGGTATCGGAACCATTAATCAGCAAGGTTACAGGGCAGATGACCATTATTATATCAGCCCCTTTGTGGGAGAAGGGAATCCCCGGAACGAAAGTGGCAGGAGTTGTTTATTTTGTTCCCAAGGAAACCTTTTTAAATGATATCGCTGCTTCCATACAGGTCAGCAAGGGATCCAGTGCCTATCTGCTTAATCAGACAGGGAAGGTAATTGCCGATCCCAATATGGATAAGGTTACCAATGGAATCAATGTCCAGGAAAGTGCTTCAAAGGACTCAGGGCTTGCACAGCTTGCAGCACTTGAAGCAGAGATGACCCAGGGGAAAAGCGGTTTCGGACGTTATGAAAACCAGGGGCATAAGATGTTTCTTTCCTATGCGCCGATTGCAGGGACTGACGGCTGGAGCATTGGAATCAGTGCACCCATGTCAGATTTCATGGGATCCACAAAAACAGCCAGTGGGATAACGCTTTCCCTGATTGCAGTATTTCTCGTAGTTGCAGCAATCGTATCCGCTGTTCTGGCAGGCAAGATAGCAAGTCCCATTACTTCCTGTGCAAACCGGTTAAAGCTGCTGGCAGAGGGAGATCTTGATTCTCCTGTGACAGAGGTGAAAAACAAAGATGAAACAGGTATACTTGCAGATGCTACCAGGGAGCTTGTTTCCAGACTTGGAATGATCATTAAAGATGTGGATTATGTTCTTCATGAGATGGCAGCAGGAGATCTGACAGTCAGCACCACGTGTGACGCTGCATATGTAGGGGGATTCAAAGGCATACATGAGGCGATGCATCAGTTAAAGGCACAGCTGGGAGATACTCTTTTAAATATCAGCCGTTCTTCCGGTGAAGTGGCAGCAGGAGCGGACCAGGTATCTGCAGGTGCTCAGGCGTTGTCTCAGGGAGCTACGGAACAGGCAGGCTCCATAGAAGAACTGGCTGCCACCCTGGGTGATATATCAAAGCAGGTAGAAGGAAATGCAAGAAGTGCCAGGGAGGCCAGTAACAAGGCGAAAGAAATGGCTGAGGAATTAAGCAGTGGAAAAGAACAGATGCAAAAGATGACACAAGCCATGGATGAGATTTCCCAGACGTCTGGGGAGATCGGAAAAATAATCAAGACGATTGAAGACATCGCTTTCCAGACCAATATTCTGGCATTGAACGCGGCAGTAGAAGCTGCAAGGGCAGGGGAAGCAGGAAAGGGCTTTGCAGTCGTTGCAGATGAAGTAAGAAATCTGGCTTCCAGGAGTGGGGAAGCATCAAAGAATACATCTGCCCTGATTGAAAATTCTTACCAGTCTGTGCAAAATGGAGCACTGATAGCGGTAGAAACAAAAGAGTCGTTAGACCGGATCGCTGCTTCTTCTGAAAGAACCGTATCTCTGATCAATGAAATTTCTAGTTCATCTGCAGAACAGGCTGTTTCCATTGGGCAGGTAAATCAGGGGATTGATCAGATTTCAAGTGTGGTTCAGACAAACTCCGCAACAGCCGAAGAGAGTGCAGCAACCAGTGAGGAACTTTCCGGTCAGGCACAGATATTAAAGGACTTAATCGACCGATTTCGACTTTAATCGATTTTATTAAAATAGCGTTAAGATTCCCTCTAATCTCTATCTTTTTATAGCATATATTACTAAAATAGAAGGGTAGAAGGAGGGATGATTTATGGGGTTCATAATTGTTTTGCTTATGGTGGTATATGCTGTTATCGGTGGACTGACAACGCTTTATCTGTTTTTAAGCTTCCCGGCAGTAGTGATTTGGAAATTTTATAGAAAATTTAGTAAGGGAATCTCTATTTTTTACTGAAATAAGACAGCCATCTATGACTTACTTATAGATGGCTGTCTTATTTTAGTTATTGAAGCTTGAACTTCTCTATCTCCTGTTTTAATATCTGAGCCTGTGCATCAAGTTCTTCACTGGATGCAGAACTTTCTTCGGCTGTCGCGGCATTTGTCTGAACAACACTGGATACTTGGAATAACCCCTGATTAATCTGTCCAATGGACAGTGCCTGTTCATTGGAAGCAATCATTATTTTCTGGATAATCTGGTTCACAATTTCTGATTTTTCCGCAACGTCCTTTAGAATAACAGAGGTTTCGCCGGTCAGCTTTCCGCCTTCAGATACGGTAGATACTGAATGTTCAATCAGATCTGCAGTCTGTTTTGCTGCCTCTGCAGATTTTGCTGCCAGGTTCCGCACCTCATCTGCGACAACTGCAAATCCTTTCCCTGCTGTGCCAGCTCTTGCTGATTCAACGGCAGCGTTCAAAGCAAGAATATTGGTCTGGAATGCAATGTCTTCAATTACTTTGGTGATTTTTGATATTTTTTCTGAAGCAAACTGGATTTCTTTCATGGAAGACTCTAGCTTCTGCATATAGGTATTTCCATAATCCAGGCTTGAACTTACCTGGCTTATGTATTCCGTAGCTTCCTTTACATTCTCCGCATTCTGTTCCGCCTGAACGGCCACATTTGATATAGCGCCGCTAAGTTCTTCCACGGTTGCGGCCTGCTCAGTAGTACCGGTTGCAAGAGCCTGTGAAGAACTGGAAATTTGCTGGGCACCCTCAGCTACCTGTTCCGATGATTCCCGTATTTTTAAAAATACAGAATTTAAATTTATGATTATTTTATCTAGTGCATCTTTAATTTGAGTAAAATCGCCTTTGTATACTTGTCGACTAGAAAGGGTGCAATCACCACGTTCCAGATTTGTTAAGATATATGATATCTCATGAATATAGTTGTTTAATGTATTTACAGTGTTTGTAAATGAAACAGATAAGGTATGTAGTTCGTTCTTTGTTTTCACCTGGGGGACTTCTGAATGTAAATCTCCTTCCTCCAGCATTTCAATTCTTTTTACAAGGCTGATGATGGGATTAACAATTGGTCTGGCGATCTGGAATGAAATAATAATTGAAATAAGTATGAAAAAGATCACTGAACCGATGGTGACTTCTATGGCTGTATAAAAGCTTGACATCAGCTCTGATTTATCAGCCACAATTGCGATAGACCAGCCATCCGTATCAGGGATTGGCGTGTAAGCAGTCACCATCTTTTTCCCATCAAAAGTAACGGTGGTTATTCCTGATTTTCCTGCCACCATGTCTTTGTTTTGCTCTGCGACTGAATTGTAGCTGGGATCGGTTTTAGCCATTTCTATATAGTTGACTTCCCCGTTTACCCGATCTCTGTTTTTATGTGCCAGCATTTTTCCATTCTTATCCAGAATAAAACCATATCCGGATTTTCCTACAGATACTCCGTCAATCATCTCACTGAATGTATTGGCGTCGAGTGCTGCAGATACGGTTCCATTATATTGACCATTATTTACTTTTGTTGCAATAACCAATACCGGTATCTTTAATACGTCGCTCATAACAGTGGATGAGATGTAAGTATTACCGCCTATGGCCTGTTTGAAATATTCTCTATCTGACATATTCGAACCGTTTATGGCTTTGCCGTCGGCATTTGCTGTAGTGAGGGAGACAAAACCATAATTGCTTGCCAGTTTTTCCATGGCTTTATTCTTTTCTTCATCGGACTTAGCTGGATCTGTTATTGAGGTGTTTTGGGCAATTGATTCGATTCTGATCTTATAATTTTTAATTGCATTATCCACTGCCTGACTATATGCGGTGGCATTCTCTTCCAGGCGGGTATTCATGTTTTTAACAGTATCATTGTATAATATTGCGGCATTAATAATACCGATAAAAACAGACACTGTCATGGTCAGACCGATCATGCTGAATAATAGTGATTTTTTAATTGACTGGTTTCTTAAGTTCTTTCTGACATAATGCAGTTGATTCTTTTTTTGCTTATCTTTTTCCATACATATCATTCTCCCTATTTTCTGTTGGTATTTCAAGTTCTGTTTTTCTGACATAAATGCATGTGATTGAAACTCATCCTTTCTCCTTTGCTTTTGATATACATAATTATGGTTACATTATATAAATCGGATTGTTATTGTAAAATAATAATAGTATTTGTACAAAACACACCATAATTTCTAACACATTTGTATAAAAAGGAAAAAGAAAAACTAAATATTTGTCAGCCGTTCAAATAAATTGTTTACATTGATTCGGCCGTATCCCCAGACATTATTGGGATAAACTTCTGAGGGGCTCCTTACGGCCCCCCTTATAATTAACCGGTTGACGTCGTATCCGGTCAGGGAAGTATAGTTGCCTCTTGGTATTCCCCATTCAAGTACCATGGCAATAATACCTGCTGCATGGGCGCAGGCGGCCCCGGTGCCGGTTGCAGTTCCGTATTGGTTGCCGGGAACAGCACAGGGGATCTGGTAGCCGGGCGCTGCAATATCCGGCTTAACCAGGCCGCTTCTGGTATAACCCCTGCTGGACTCAGGAAGAATGCCATCGTTAAACTGATTATAAGCTGTTACGGTCAGCTGGTTGGCACCATTGCCCGGGGAGGTGATGGTAGTATCCGGATTGGGTGCTAAAAAATAGGTGCTGTCAGATAGGATTGATCCGCTAGGGAGCCAGCAATGAAACGAAAATGATTCATTTTCAAGACTCTGAGCCCGTAAAGACCACACACCGGGCTGGGGGTTTAAAAAACGGATTAAAATGAGCTGATCTCCGGTTTCCTCTTCAAAAATAATATTGTTCACCCAGACAACACTCTGGGTGAAAATGAAATTGAATTTTCGACAGTCTGAGATGGAAGGATAAATACGCTGGGTCGACTCCCTGTTTGGCGTAGAGATATCTATGGAGATTCGATCGGGTGCGTATGGCCAGATTTCCATCCAGAATTCTTTGTCATTTTCTCCAATTCTCAATTCGAAATCATTATAAAAGGGTATAGTAGATGTACTGTTAAAATAATGCCTTTGTGTATTACCTTCATTTCCGGCGGAGGTGGACACGCCAATTCCCGGTAGCTGTACCAGATAGGTTAAATAGCTGCTTAATGTACCTTTGCCATCATGACTGCCCTGGCTTGTGCCAAGTGAAATACAGATAACAAGGGGAAGACTCAGTTTCTGTGCAGTCAAAAAGAGATATCTGATCCCCAGCAATATGTCTGATTCCTGGAAGCAATATGTATCCTTTGGTATGGTAAACACATTTTTTAAGTTTTCTTTTGCATCTTTCAGCTTTACAATTACAATCTGGGAATTGGGAACCACTCCGGCAAAGACCTGATCAGCGCTGACGCTGCCCGCTGCAATGCTTGCGATAGCAGTTCCGTGACCGTTGGTATCAGTTGATGGAACAATGGAAAGTGGATCTTCTGATGTTAAGGCCAGATTGATGGCCTCTTTATTATATTCACTGCCAAAGGTAAAACCTTCCGGAATAATTCCGGTCTGTATGGTCTGATCCCATATAGAAACAATGCGCGTGGTTCCATCGTTATTGCGAAATGCGTTATGCTGGTAGTCAATGCCGGTGTCCACAAAGCCCATTAAAATACCCTGACCGTTCAGATTCAAAAATGGATTTCTCTGAACCGTGCCAATTCCCGATTTTTCTATACTGATGGTGGATTCAAGCGTATAAAGGGAGGGAAAGGCGTTATAGGGGTGTGTTCCTAAATCACAGGGATCAGTTCCAGTTGTGGGAATATGAAGCAGTGAGCTTCGCTCTGTCAGTGGTGTAATATTGTCTCCTGTATCATAGGAGGGGACCGAAATATTATTAATGATTAAGTCGTAATAATTATTATCCAGTATTTTATTCAAAATCAGGCCTCCTCACTGCACCAATATTAAAAATTAAAACACCCGTTTAAGACAACCGGATCAGATATTGGTCAGCCTTCGAAACAGGTTATTTACATCAAGCCGGCCATATCCCCAGATGTTGTTTGGGTAGATGATAGAACTGTCACGTGCTGCTCCCCGGATCAACAGCCGGTTCACGTCATTTCCGGTCATGGATGTGTAATTCCCCCTTGGTATTCCCCATTCCAGTATCATGGCGATGGCTCCCGCTGTATGAGCAGCAGCGGCACCAGTTCCAGTCATGGTTCCATAAAGATTTCGTGGAATTGCACATGGTATCTGATATCCGGGAGCGGCAATGTCTGGCTTTATCAGCCCGTTTCTTGTATAACCTCTGCTGGATTCAATGAGTATACTGTCATTAAACTGATTATAGGCAGTAACGGTCAGCTGACTGATTCCATCTCCGGGAGAGGTAATGGTAGTATCTGGATTGGGATTTAAAAAAAATGTGTCATTCGTTATAATATCACCAGAAGGAAGCCAGGAATGGAATGAAATGGGTTCATTTTCCATACTTTGTACCCGGATATTCCAGACTCCCGCAAGGGGATTTTGAAAACGCAGGAGAATCAGCTGATCGCCGGATTCTTCTTCAAATATAAAGTTATTTACCCACAAAGTACTTCCTGTAAAAATAAATTCAAACTTTCTGCAGGAACCAATGGTAGGATAAATAGGCTGAGTGGATTCTCTGTTTGGGGTGGAGATATCTATGGATACACGACCCAGTGCATAAGGCCAGATTTCCATAAAGAACAAGGAATCATTTTCTCCAATTCTTAATTCAAAGTTATTATAATAAGGCGGTGCTGTAGTATTGTTAAAATAATGACGTCTGTCATTGCCTTCATTTCCTGCTGAAACAGATATTCCGATTCCAGGCAGTCTGGAAAGATAATTTAAATAGTTACTAAGTGCATCTGTGCCGTCATGGCCACCCTGGCTGCTGCCAAGGGCGATGCAGATAACTAACGGCCGGCTGGCATTCTGGGCATATGTTTCCAGATACCGGACACCCAGCATAATATCAGATTCCTGGTAGCATAATACGTCCGGCTTTACAAAGTTCATACTCCTTAAATTCTGCTTTGGATCTTTTAGTTTTACAACAACCAGTTCCGCCTCCGGTACCACACCGGTAAAGGAATTCTCTGGATTGTATCTTCCTGCAATGATGCTTGCAACAGAGGTTCCGTGCCCTACGGTGTCGACAGAAGGTACAATTGATAAGGGATCATCTGATCTCAAAGCAATATTAATGGTTTCTCTGCTGTATTCTGTACCAAATGTAAATCCTACTGGCGGATTGCTGCCTTGAATGGATTGATCCCAGATAGAAAGAATTCTGGAAGTATTATCATTGTATCGGAACGCATCATGTCTGTAATCGACCCCTGTATCAATCACTCCGACAATGATTCCCCTCCCTGTCAGATTTAAAAAAGGATTTCTCTGTACAGGACCGATCCCTGATTTTTCTATGCTGATGGTAGAGTTAAGTGTATAAAGTGTGGGAAATGTATGATATGGATATTCTCCAAGCAGGCATGGAGTGGAACCGGCTGCCGGAATATGAAGCAGGGAATGTCTGAAATTAATCATGGTTAAATTGTCTGAGTTATAATTGGGAATTGAGACATTATTAATGATCAGATCATAATAATCGTTATCCAGAATCTTTTCCAAAAGACAGTCCTCCGGTTCATTTTTCCATATTTGCCGTTACAGATTTGTAAGCTGCTGAAAAACTTTATTGACGTCAAGCTGACCATACCCCCAAAGGTTATTGGGATATGTGTCAGATGCTGAGTGCCTGGCGGCTCTCATAAACATTCGGTTAATATCATATCCGGTTAGAGTCGGGAGATTTTTTCTGACAATTCCCCATTCCAGAATCATGGCTGCTGCGCCGGCAGCATGTGCCGCAGCAGTACCAGTCCCCGTTGCGCTGCCGTATGAATTACCCAAAACAGCGCAGGGAAGCTGGAGTCCGGGAGCAGCAATATCCGGTTTAATCATCCCGGTCGTTGTATAACCCCTGCTGGAATCTCCAAGAACGCTGTCATTCAATTGATTGTAAGCAGTAACTGTTAACTGGTGAGTCCCGTTTCCGGGAGAGGTTATGGTCACAGAGGAATCAGGATTTAAAAAGTAAGTTTCATCAGACAGAAAATCCCCGTTGGGGAGCCAGCAGTGAAAGGAAAAAGGTTCTTCCTTCATTGACTGCACCCGCAGATACCACACTCCGGGCATAGGATCTTTAAACCGCATTACGATTACCTGATTCCCTGTTTCATCATCAAAGAGAATATTATTCACCCAAATAATGCTTTTGGCAAAAATAAAATTAAATTTTCTGCATTCGTTTAAGGCGGGATAAATTCTCTGAGTCGATTCTCTGCTGGGAGTTGAAATATCAATGGATATTCGGCTTGTTGCATAAGGCCAGAGAACCATACAAAATTCTTTATCCTTTTCACTGATCTTCAGCTCAAAATCATGATACCAGGGAATCCGACTGGTATTATTAAAATAATGTCTGGCTTTATTCCCCTCATTGCCAGAGGAAGCAACAAAACAGATTCCCGGATCTTGTGTTTTAGCTGTCATGAAACTACTGATTGCCCCGTTGCCGTCATGACTACCCAGGCTGCTTCCCAGGCAGATACATATTACTATGGGTCTTGCTGTCTTCTGGGAAACTGACAGCAGATAACGCAGTCCCAGATAAATATCTGATTCCTGAAAACAGTAGGTATCTTCAGAAACAAAGAAAATATTTTTCAGATTATTTTTTGCAACCTTTAATTTTACTATAACAAGTTCAGATAATGGAACGACTCCTGAGAAAGAGAGGTCTGCCGAGGGTGATCCGGCAGCTATGCTGGCAATGGCAGTTCCATGCCCGTTGTTGTCTGTGGAAGGAACCACAGACAGTGGCTTGGAGGATAATAAAGCTTCGTTTATCTGTTCGTTTTTGTATTCTGTTCCAAAGGTAAAACTATCTGGAGGAGTTCCTTCCTGTATTGTCTGATCCCAGATGGAATAGATCCGGCTGGTACCGTCCGGATTTTGAAATGCCGGATGTGTGTAATCAATTCCTGTATCAACTACACCGACCAGTACGCCTTTCCCCATAAGACCCAGATAAGAGTTTTGCTGGACCAGACCGATGCCTGATTTATCCAGGCTTACCTCAGATTCCAATGCATATAAGGAAGGAAAGCTGTTATAGGAGTAAGTTCCCAGATCACAGGGATCGGGGGACGTAATGGGTATATGGAGCAGAGAGTAGCGATCACTCAGCGGGGTTATATTATCCCCCGTGTCGTAACCCGATATTATGGAGTTGCCCATAATAAGGTCGTAATAGTTATTGTCCAGAATTTTATTCAATAAAAGTCCTCCTGTCTTATACTGAGGGCATATATGATAAGTTTATGCAGCAGGAATTCTAATATGAAAGGAGGGGAGAGAATGGAAAAATGTTACATCCTCTAAATATTGGTAAGTCGTTGAAACAGTTCATTCACATCTAACATTCCATAACCCCAAGTATTATTGGGATAAATAATAGAAGATTCCCGCCGTGCTCCGCGGGTAATCAGACTGTTGATTACATTACCTGACAGGGTGGTATAGTTGCCTCTGGGAATACCCCACTCTAAAATCATTGCAATAGCACCGGTGGTATGGGCGGTTGCAGCGCCTGTTCCGGTCAAGGTTCCAAACCGGTTTCCAGGAAGTGCACAGGGGATCTGGTGCCCTGGTGCGCTGATATCCGGCTTCACGAAATTATTTCTGGAATAACCTCTGCTGGCCTCTGTTAAAATGCTGTCACTAAACTGATTATAAGCGGTGACTGTCAGCTGATGAGATCCATTTCCAGGGGAGTTAATAGTTGTGTCCGGATTGGAATTTAAAAAGAACGTATCATCGCTGACCAGGCCGCCTGCCGGAAGCCAGGAATGAAAAGCGAGCGGTTCTTTTTCCATGCTTTGCACATTAAAACTCCAGATGCCCGGCATGGCGTTTTGAAAGCGCAGGAGTATCAGCTGATCCCCGCTTTCTTCCTCAAAGCTCATATTATTAACCCATAAGACAGAAGGGGTGAAAACAAATTTGAATCTTCTGCATTCCCCCAGTCCCGGACGTATGATCTTAGTCGATTCCCGGTTGGGCGTGGTAATATCAATGGAAAGCCTGCCAAGAGCAGATGGCCATATTTCCATGGAAAACATGCTGTCTTTTTCCCCGATTCTCAATTCAAACTGATTGGTAAATGGTTCCTGCTGTGTAACATTAAAATAATGCCTGCGGGCATTACCCTGATTTCCTGCAGAAACAGCGACTCCATAACCGGGAAGACGCACCAGATAATTCAAATAATTACTGAAAGCACCATTGCCATCATGGGCTCCCTGACTGCTTCCCATGGCAATACAGATGGCAAGAGGGCGGTTGGCTTTCTGCGCGATGGAAAGAAGATAAGTGATGCCCAGCATAAAGTCGGTCTCCTGATAGCAGGAAATACCTTCTGGAACAAAAAACAAATCCTTTAAATTTTTCTTCGCTTCCTTCAGTTTAACAATTGCCAGTTCGGCAAAAGGTACAATTCCGGAAAAATTCTGTTCTTCATCCGTTGCACCGGCGATGATACTGGCAATTGCGGTTCCATGGCCATCAGCATCATTGGAAGGAACAATGGATAACGGATCGCCAGAGGCCAGAGCCAGATTGATCATGTCCCTTGAGTATTCAGTTCCATATGTAAAATGTTCCGGTGGTGATCCATCCTGAACAGACTGATCCCATAAAGACAGAATTCTTGAAGTGCCATCATTAAAAAGAAATGTATGATGCCGATAATCAATGCCTGTATCAATGATACCCACGATAATTCCCCGGCCGTTGAGATTTAAATATGGGTTACGCTGTACGGCACCGACTCCGGATTTTTCATGGCTTACGGTGGAGGTTGGAGTATAAAGGGATGGAAAGTTGTAATAAGGATATTTACCCAGATTACATGGATCAGCGTTTCCTACCGGAACATTCAGCAGAGAATGTCTGATATTTATAGGTGTGATATTATCCCCTTCGTCATAGAAAGGTACAGAGACGTTATTAATAATGAGATCATAGTAATTATTGTCCAGTATTTTATCCAAAAGGGGCCTCCCTTAAAAAGGTAGGAGCATTTGTTCTATATTATGCTGGAAAAAGTTGAATATGAGAGAGCGGGTTATATGGTGTGGAGAGTTTGGGGTATGAAGAGAAATAATTTATCAAGGTTAAATATTGATTGTTCCGAACTGATATATTAATATAAGAGGAAATAGCTTTAAGGGGAGGAAAGTATAAAATTATGGACTGTATTAGTAATAATCGCTTTGCTGCTGGCAGAATTCACCTGGAATAAAGATGCTAAGATGCAGGTTGAGATCAATGAAAATTAAAACAGGAGATAAAATGTATGGATGAAATCAGATTAATAAAACCAACAATGGAATATGCAGAAGATATCATGAAATATCGCCAGGAGTTTTTAGATTCCGGTGACAGCCTTGATGGTTGTGGGGATTTAAAGATGTGCACTTCAGCAGATGAATGGATAAGATCCATTCTTCTTATGGAAAAGGAAGAAACGTGTCCCGAAGGCAGGGTAACGTCTAATGTATTTATTGCAATCCGGTCAGCCGATCATAAGATTATTGGAGTAATTGACTTCAGACATCACATCAACCATCCGATATTGAGCGTTTGGGGCGGACACATTGGATACTCTGTTCGGCCTGATGAAAGAAGAAAAGGATATGCAAAAGAAATGCTGCGGCAGAATTTAAAAAAATGTAAAGATTATGGCTTAGATAAAGTCTTAGTTACCTGCGATTTTAATAATGTGGGAAGTGAGAAGACAATTCTGGCAAACGGAGGGCTTTTTGAGAAGGAAGTAGTTGTAGATGGGGACAGGATTAAGCGGTATTGGATTCATTTATAAAAAAAGTTCTTCTATTCTTCACAACAGGTTGTATTATCAGTTGCTGGATTGTTGTTTGTACAAGAATTAGTGATTGAACGCCTGACAGCGATTGCACTTAAAGCATCGCTCAGTAAGAGTGTATCTGCTGCTAACAAGGATAATTCATCGTCGTCTAAGCAATCTGCTAATTGACATGCTAATGTGGAAATTAATAATACGTCACAACAATAACTCATTGTATCACCTCAGTAATGTATATATAATTAATATAATTTTATGACGTAAAGCCAGAGTATTATTAAAATAATTATAATTGGAGTGGTGAAAATTGAAAGAGTTTATAGAAAATTGGGTATAAAAAAACGCTCCGATTGCAGTCGGGGCGGTTTTTCTTATAATTTTCTATTTGTATTCCATAAAGACTTTAATTATTTCGTCTCGGTTTTCTGCTTTATCACACAGAAGCATATATATATCATTAACTGCGCTTGGTTCGATTTTGGTTCCCATTCCCTGTAAAGTCACATATCCATTTTCAATCAAACCCTTATAACTATCTGATTCTTTGTCATATTCGTAAATTGCCACATCACCATACTTCGCACCGCTTATTGCACCCAACATTTCCGCCGGTACACCTGCAGGTTTTCCTTGAATCATGTTGTTTTCTTTTAAATAGTCCGCGAGATTTTCTAAAGAGTTTGTAGATGCCGCCGTTGGGGCTGTTTCTAAATCTTTTACTTTATTTCCTACGCTTTCGTTTAGACTCTCAGTCTTATCCTTTAATTCATTCGTGGTTTCAACCTGTGTTTGTGCTTGGGTAGCAGTTTCTACAGAACTTTTGGCACAGGCTGATAGTAGCAATATACTAATAATAAATACTGGTAAAAATTTAATTGCTTTCATACTTGTCTCCCTCTTTTCTTTTGTTTTAATTATTAAAAATCCATTGTAGAATATTTTGCGCAAAAAGTCAAACGAACATATTGATAGTTGGTTGAATAAGTCCTATACTTATATTACGATTATAAGTTAGGGGGAGATCTAAAAGTATGGATATGTATTATTTACTTGCAATATTTTTAGTGATAATATTTATGTTTAAAGAATTAATCAAGAATAAAAATATAGAAATTGGTATAGTTTTTACAATTGCTATCATTGATCTAGTTATAATTCCTGAATCTAAATATATTATTGGTCCATTTAAGTTAAAATATTTAACTCTTTTTATATGTCAAATGTCTGCAATCGCATTTAGAGCTGTTATAGAAAAAAGAGAGAAGAGGAAGTCTCATAAAATGAATGAAGAAAATAGCTAAGATTTCAATAAAATACTATCAACTTTTTCGTTGGTAGTTTTTTTGTACCTAAAAAGGAGGATCAGACAGAGCCAGCGTAAACAGTCCCATACAGGCTGAGGCGGATGCAGCTATAAATGTGCCACCGGCTATGGGCTAAAATGCAACACGAGAAGAAAAACAATAGTATTTATCGAAAAACAAAACCACCGGAATCCCCTGTATACACAAGTGATTCCGGTGTTTTGGCTGTTTATAGAAAAATGGAAGTAATGGGGCTCGAACCCATGACCTTTCGCGTGTGAGGCGAACGCTCATCCCGGCTGAGCTATACTTCCATTTCGTGGAGATAGCGAGACTCGAACTCGTGGCCTATGCGTTGCGAACGCATCGCTCTCCCAGCTGAGCTATATCCCCTTGTCTAAATTATAGCATGAAGATTCTGAATTACAAGTATTATTTGCACAAATAGAAAAATATTTTCCGTTCTTTTCTGTGGATTCTGTTGTAAAAAACTTCCAGCAATAGCATAGAAAAGAGGCATCAAATTGTGATATGCCTCTCTGGTTCCATTATAAAATTTTATTAATCTGGTCGCCTTCCATCCATTTTTTCAGATTTTCAAATACAATCTGGGCTCTTAACTCCATTGATTCTGCAGAGGCAAAAGCAATGTGTGGAGTAACAATGGTATTTTTACAGTTTAAAAGTGGGTGGGAAGTATCAATCGGCGGCTCGTTCTCAAACACATCGATTCCAGCACCTGCCAGATATCCGTTATTTAAAGCTTCCGCAAGGGCTTCAGAATCCACTACCGGACCTCTTGCAACATTAATAAGATAAGCTCCCTGTTTCATTTTGGCGATTGTATCCCTATTTATCAAATGGCGGGAATCCTCATTTAACGGGCAGTGGAGGCTCACGATATCAGAACTGGAAAGAAGTTCATCCAAAGATACAAATTCCATGAAATCCGGTTCGTTTCCAGTGATGGTACGCTTATACCCAAGAACGCGGCAGCCAAAGGCTTTACAAAGTTCTGCTGTTCTTGTTCCAATTGCACCAGCGCCGATAATACCGATAGTTTTTCCTCTCAGCTCGCAGCCTACCAGACCATCCTTTGTCTTTCCTTCCCGGCAGCGGGCATCTGTCTGCATCACGTTGCGTAGTAGGGATAGCATAAGACATAAAGACAGCTCGGCAACCGCTTCGGTTGAGTAACCCGCAGCATTGCTGATGGAAATATTATTTTTTCTTGCTGCTGCCAGATCTACATGGTCCACACCTGTAAAAGCAACATCTATAAATTTCAAGTTCTTACAGGCGTCGATGACTTCACCGCAAAGTGGCATGTTGGCAATCATAATGACATCGGCATTTTGAGCTTGTTCAATCTGAACTTTGGTATCTGTGTTTTTTTGGAAAGCTGTAAAACTGTGACCTGCATCGATCAATGGTTTCGCACATTCATTTAACAGGCTGTCAGGAATTCCAAGAGATTCTAATAATACGATATTCATATGTATCACTCCGATCAATCATAAAATTACAGGGACTGAAAACCATAGCCCTGTAAAAACAATTATAACACCATATGTCAGAATGAAAAGGGATAGTTATGAATTTGTTAAAATGTATGGAAGTTACCGGATTTTTTCGAATAAGTATTTCCATTGTCCTGTTTCTATATTATAATTTCATAGACAGTGTGTCAGATGACGAATCAAGACAAAAATTATATTTGACAACAGAAAGGCACAGGCAATGGATAAATTGGATCATTTTATAAACGGAGAACTGGCGAAAAAATTAATCAGTATTATTCTTTTGGCAGTTTTATTTTATTTTTTAAGAGGTATGCTTAATCAGTTTTTGCTGATATTTATGGTTACTTTCATCTTTGGTCAGCTTCAGAAATTTATATATGATAAGGTAAATAAATATATAAAGATCAGCCGGAAGCTTATTACCATTTTAATGTATCTTATATTTTTACTTATTTTTATCATTACCATGATTGTTTATATTCCTAAAGTATCCCAGCAGCTGATTGATGTAATTAATCTGATTTCTACCTTTGACTTAAATCAGTTACAGAATTATGACCGGTTTAATCTGTTAAGCAGCATTCCGGAGGATCAAATCAGTGATTATATTCGTATGGCGGAAAGCCATCTGCTGAACTTTGTAACGACTGCAGGAACTTTCAGCATTAACTTTCTGCTGTCTCTGCTGATCAGCTTTTTGTTTCTTCTGGAAAAGGAAGAAATTATAGCGTTTTTTAAACATATGGAGCAAAGTAAAGTGTCATTTCTCTATCAATATTTTACATTTTACGGAAAGAAGTTTTTGAATTCCTTTGGAAAAGTCATTGAACTGCAAATCCTGATTGCGTTTATTAATTCTTTTTTATCCATAGTGGCTTTGACGATTATGGGATTCCCCCAGACTCTGGGGCTTGGAGCCATGATTTTCATCCTTGGACTGATTCCGGTTGCAGGAGTGATTATTTCTCTCATACCTCTTTGTATCATAGCGTTTAACATAGGTGGTGCGTTTAAAATCATTGAAGTTATAATCATGATATTTGTGCTTCATTCACTGGAGACCTATGTGCTGAATCCTAAATTGATGTCTGCTAAAACCAAATTGCCTGTATTTCTGGTTTTTCTTATTCTTTTAGTCAGTGAGCATTATATCGGAGTGTGGGGACTGCTTTTGGGTATTCCCATGTTTATGTTCTTATTGGATATTTTAGATATCAGAGTGAAAAATGAATAAGTTGATGAACCGCTAAAGGGGCTGCTTTCATTGGGATTTCTATGAAAGCAGCCCCATATTTTTTGATAAGCCATACTACATTGGCTGGCTGTGAAAAGAATAGGCCAGCTGATTGGCGGCTTCCTTACCTGTATACAGCGCTCCCTGCATCCAGCCGTGCTTTGTGGATACGTGCTCGCCGGCAAAGAAAACCCTCTGATTAAATTCAGGCTTCAGCATCTCATAAGAAAACAATTGTTTCTGACCTGGGAGTGACTCGGCAAAAGCCCCCCGATTGTAAGGCTCATTATCCCAGACCACGGTCTTATGGTCTGCCACAATGGGATCTAAGTATCCTCTTGGCAGTCCGTGAACTTCCTCTACGCTTTCTTTTATATATTCAAACCGAAGGGGCTCTGGCATATTCCCCACTCTTGTTGAATTTAAATGATAATTATAGGAAGCAATCAATACACCTGGTTCATTTGGTGAGCAGAAAGAAGGATCCGGACACAGAAGATGATCTCCGGGATAAAAAATGTATTGAATCGGCAGATCTGTCTGGGAAAATCCTCCTACGATACGACCATAATCCGCATCCTGTTCCCAAAAACGTTCTTTGCATAAGAAGAAGGTTTTTTGAGAATTGGTATAATTATATTCTAAGATGGCCTGCATCTTTGGATTGCTGAAACTTGGTTTAATTTCCACTTCCCGAAGAGTGGAGTAGGGGATTGCACATATAACGTAATCGAAAGTATGGGAGGTTCTGCTTAAATCCCGTACATTGCGATGAGCAAGAACAATCTGATCGCTGTTTTCTTGTTGGTATATACCTGTGACTGTCTGACCGGGCAGGTAAGTGACGGTGCCCAGCTGAGAGGGTGGAATATTTTGATATTGGGGTAAATTGTCTGTGTAGAAAGATTGGATAAAGGCGTAGGGCAGGTTTACGATCCCGTCTTCAATGGTATAGGTATTACGGTAGTCAATGGTATACTCCTCCTGTACAGTTTCGGCGTAACTGGCATCAATCAAAGACCCGGTCCCAGGATCGACCCCTGAAATCAGGCTGATCGCCCCCTGGCTAAGGCCCAGATTTTCAAGCATCTGCCGGACAGAATAGTTCATAAAAGGCAGAATTTCCGGGGAATACCCAGGTAAGATCTGTATCAGCTCTGAACGGATATCAGGCGGAAGCTGCATCATTGGATACGTAAAGGCGTAATCATTTAACTCTGACCATGGAGTGTTTCGTTCCTGTGGAGTTAAATCATACAGAGGATAAAGTTTCTGCTCGATGGATTCTGTCGTTCTTAAGCGGGTGTTATGTACATACAAAAAATTGTTGCGCTGCCTTACAGAGAGAGGATGGGTATTGAGACCAAACAAATTAATATAGTGCCAGGTGGTTTCATGGGTGACCGGGATCCTGTGGGCACCGAATTCGTTATAATATTCTGTGCTAAAATAGTAGGTATAAACCCTTCCTCCGATTCTGCTGTCATTGGCATCAAGAATGGTAATGTCAGCCCCCAGCTTTCGAAGCTCAAATGCAGCGGACAGACCGGCAAGTCCTCCTCCGATCACGCCGATTTTTGCACCCTTTAGTTCTCCTGGCTGTGCATAATTTGTGATGTCGGGAGGCGGGCTCAGTAAACGTACAATATTTTCGTAATCTTCCGGACGGCCTGCCATCTCCAATGAATTCCTGATCATTTCCTGCCGCTGCTCATTGGTGGGATTCAGTATCTGAGTGAATGGAGCATTCATTAATTTCACCTCATAATGTCATTATTATAAGGGGACAATTGCCTGTGCAATGTCCCCTTTGTTGTTGAGATAATTATTTAGCAGCCTTCTCGGAATACTCAGTCGTCACAAGATTTTCATAAGGAACCCGCTCTTTTAACTGACCAGCCTCCTCCAGAATATTCTCTAAAAGCTCAAAGCTGTCTTTGTTAAATACAGTATCCTTTTTCCAGGTATCCTGTGCTTTATAACGGTCTACAATGGCAGCAATGGTTTTTACGTCGGTTTCCTTAAACTGGGGCTGGATTACTTTTGCAATTTCTTCCGAGGAGTGAGAATTTACATATTCCAGGCCTTTTTGAATGGCATTGGTAAATTTCTGTATTGTTGCCGGATTCTTTTCCAGGTAACTTTTTTTGACGCTGTAGGCGGTATAGGGAATATAGCCTGAGTCTACGCCCAAAGAAGCGACTACGAAGCCATTGCCTTCCTTTTCCAGTCCGGTTGCAAACGGTTCAAATTCAACGGTATAATTTGCATCATTGCTGGTAAAGGCTGCTGCCGTCAGTCCAAAATTAATGCTCTGATCGATTGTCAGATCCGTGGCAGGATTAATTCCGTTCTTTTTCAGGATATATTCAAATACCATTTCCGGCATACCACCGGCTCTGCCGCCCAATACTTTCTTCCCTTTTAAGTCGGCCCATTTAAAATCAGGCTGCTCACTTCTTCCAACAAGGAAATTACCTGCACGCTGTGTCAGCTGTGCAAAATTAACTGCGTAATCCTTGGATCCGTTTGCATAAGTATAGATTGAGGCCTCAGAGCCCATAAAACCAATATCTGCATCACCGGATATAAGGGCGGTCATAACCTTGTCAGCGCCGGCTCCGTTTACTAAGGTTAAATCAATGCCCTCATCCTCAAAGTATCCCAGCTCTATGGCTGCATACTGAGGGGCATAAAAGATGGAATGGGCAACTTCATTTAATTTGACCGGGGTTAAGTCCGATGACTTTGTCTTTGAACCGCAGGCAGTTAAGCTTAGTAAAGACGCTCCGGTGAGAACGGCCATGATAAATGTACGACAGGCTTTTCTCATAAAATCCTCCTTTTTCATATCTTAATACTACATTGTATTGTTGTAATACGGGAAAGTACCTTGTCTTAAAAAATTTTAATAATAAAGATCTGGGCGGATACGTTGGAAAAAAGGGGTTTGATCTGTTTTCTGGATGTTGTTCTGCAGCTGGTCAGTAAGCCGGCGACTACAATTACAGCCAGAAAGATTGCAATTGCTTTCTTCATTTGGTTCTCCTCCATTCATCCTCCTGTTAAAATTCTATGTAGTCTGACAGGCAGAGTTTACGAACTATTCCATATTTTCTTATTTAAAGATGGTATATAGGTTAAAACTGTGCTATACTGCTATAGTAAAATTTACAAAAGCAGGTGAAGTACAATGAAATATCGTATAATAGTGCTTGATTTGGATGGGACGCTGACGAACCGGGATAAAGAAATCACGCCCCGAACAAAAGAAGCACTTTTTGAGTTGCAGCGCCAGGGCGGAGTGATTGTGCTGGCTTCCGGCCGCCCGACTTATGGAATCATGCCCGTTGCAAAAGAATTAAAGCTTCATGAAACAGGCGGTTATATTTTATCCTTTAACGGAGGACGTATTATAGACTGTAAATCAGGACAAACCATCTTTGCAAAAGAGCTGCCGGTATCTTCCAACCAGAAGATTATCCGAATGGCCAAGGAGCACGGGGTTAATATCTTAACTTATGAAGATGACTTAATCATAACCGGGAATGCCAAAGATGAATATGTAGGCAAGGAATCTGCCATTAATAAACTGGAAGTCAGAGAAGTGGAAGATATGGAAGACTATGTACAGTTTCCTGTCGTCAAATATCTGATGCTGGAAGAGGGTGACTATCTGGCTATGGTAGAGCCCAGGGTCAAGGCTGCACTGGGACGTGATTACAGTGTGTACCGCTCAGAGCCTTACTTTCTGGAGATTCTTCCTAAGGGAATTGATAAAGCGGCAAGCCTGGAACGGCTTCTTACTCATCTGAATATGAGCCGGGAGGAGATGATTGCCTGCGGTGACGGTTACAATGATTTGTCTATGATTGAGTACGCTGGGCTTGGAGTGGCTATGGAAAATGCAGTACTTCCTGTCAGAAAGGCAGCTGATTATGTGACTGCTTCCAACAATGATGACGGAATTGCTCTGGTAGTAGAAAAATTTATGCTTTCCTGATGCCACAGGGGGTGGATTTTATAACGTTAATATGTTAAAATACAGATAGACCATAAGGAATAAAAAGGGGATAGATCTCATATGAATAAAAAAATTAAGACAGATGCAGTTGATCATCTGTTTGAAGCAATTCTAACCTTAAAAACACCAGAAGAGTGCTATACGTTTTTTGAGGATGTATGTACGGTGAATGAGCTGTTAAGCTTATCCCAGAGATACGAGGTGGCAAAGATGCTGCGCGAGGGCAGAACCTATCTGGAGATCGCAGAAAAGACTGGTGCGTCCACAGCTACCATCAGCCGTGTGAACCGTTCCTTAAATTACGGGAATGACGGTTATGATATGGTATTTAAGCGTCTGGAAGAGAAGAAAGAGATATAGAAAACAGGGGACAAGCCCATAACGGTTCTTGTCCCCTGTTCGTTATTTCTTCCTTTTTAAAGAAGGGTCTTCTCTTAAATCGTCAATCAGCTGTTCGATCACCTGTTTTTTTACGTATACATCCAGTGACAGCTCGCAGATCCAAGAAAACAGGCGTAAGTATTCCAGATCATCACCCTCAATTCCTTTTTCTTCAAAGGTCTTGCTGGAATGCTGGTACTTTTCCAGTATGTCGGATTTAATACGTTCTAAATCAGAATCTTCCTGGGAAAATACTTCCTTATAGATTGCTTCTAATGGAATGCCGTCAGAAGGATTAAAGTGCTTATCGGTAATTGGTCTGAAAAGCTGTTCAATATCATTAAAGGATAATACATTTTTAAAATAGTAGATGAATATAAGCAGAAGAATATGTTCTTTGGTGTATTTCTTTTTATTAGGAGCGGGAAGAAGATTATTCTTGGCATAATTGTTGATCATAGTCTTGGTTAAGACTTTATCATCTGGATAACGCTTTGTTTCACTTAAATGCTTATCCATAAAAGTAGTGACCTGATCCATATATAAATCAATGTTTGGAATGGTTTCCGGCGAAATATAGCCGAGCCCATCCAAATGCTCTAAAATTTTCTGTAATCGTTCCTCGTTGGTTTTCATATGTCCTCCGTTCTGCATGGGAAAGCTCCGCACATGTGATAATCCCCTTAGTCATATTATATAGTATTCAATACCAGATGACAAGGGGTAAAAACTTCACTTAAACTAAATATTTTTGAGCATACCAAAATAATTTTCTTGACTTTTGAGGAATGTGTGTTAATCTAGAAATATCATTGTAATGAACGAAAGGAGATACATAATTATGAAAAAAGTTTTGGCGACAGAAAAGGCTCCGGCAGCAATTGGTCCTTATTCTCAGGGTGTTCGCGGGGGCGATTATGTGTTCGTGTCCGGTCAGCTTCCCATTGATCCGGCAACCGGTGCATTTGCAGGTGAGGATATTGCATCTCAGACAAGACAGTCTTTAACCAATATAAAGGCCATACTGGAGAGTGGTGGTTTATCCATGGATCAGGTGGTTAAAACAACGGTATTATTAAAGAATATCAATGATTTTGCAGCAATGAATGAAGTATATGCAACCTTTTTTAAAGGAGAATGTCCTGCCAGAGCAGCATTTGGAGTGGCAGCTCTTCCAAAAGACGCATTAGTAGAAATTGAAGCCATTGCATATTGCGGAGAATCATAAGCTGTATCAGATAAGTAGAAAGGGAATGCCGGTTAACTGGCATTCCCTATTTTAGATTCAGGCAAAATCCCCCTTTCCGGGAATGTACGGGGACAAGATGTAGAAATAAAGGACTTTTTGCGAAAGAAATGGGTTGCATATTGGCAGACTTATATTATAATTAATTGAGGAAGTTGGATCAGTCCGTTTTTTTACCTTAATAAAGTAATTGATCTATGAATTTAAGCAGGAAGTTGGTACTTTAAGGATGAGATTTGAAGAAACGGCAGAGGAATATTTAAGCCGTATCCCGATGTGGGCGAAAAAGAAGAATTCACTGGAAGTGATCAGGACATTTTTAAAAGAGATGGGCGAGCCTGATGAAACCATGAGAATTATTCATGTTGCAGGGACCAATGGAAAAGGCTCTGTATGTGCTTTTTTGCAGTCTGTGTTCTTAAGTGCTGGATATAAAGTGGGTACATTTACCTCCCCTCATCTGATAGATATAAGAGAACGTTTTTGTGTAAACGGAGAGATGGCATCGGAATCAGCTTTTACAGACAGCTACCGGACAGTGAGATCGCTTTCTGAACGGATGATAGAACAGGGGTACTGCCATCCGTCTTATTTTGAATTTTTATTTTATATGGCTATGGATTTATTTCAGAAGTCCGGGGTTGATCTTGTTTTACTGGAAGTTGGTTTAGGCGGAAGGCTTGATACAACCAATGTCATACGACATCCGATGGTATCTGTTATCACCTCAGTCAGTCTGGATCATACGGAATACTTAGGCGATACAATTGAAAAGATCGCTTCAGAAAAGGCAGGTATTATTAAGAAGAATGTTCCGGTGGTGTTTGACGCAAATGACCAGATTGTTTTTGACGTGATCCGAAAAAGAGCATTGGAACAGGACGCACCTTATTTTGAAACGGACAGGCATTGTTACCGGATCACAGGATCAGAGAGCAACGGCTTCCAGGCAGAACTGAAAGGGATAAAAGGGGATCTATATCAGGTAATGATTCCTTCTAAAGCCAGATATCAGGTCATGAATGCCCTACTGGCTTTGCGGGCAGTGGAAGTATCCGGATTACTGGGAGATATGAAACTTAAAAAAGCAAGGGAACAGATCCGGACAGGCTTTTTAAATATGAGTTGGCCTGCCAGAATGGAAGAAGTTCAGCCAGACGTCTTTTTGGATGGGGCACACAATCCAGGAGGAATGGAAGAATTTGCAAAGACCGGGTCTGAACTGTGTGCAGACAGGAAAAAAAGAGCGAATCTTTTGTTTTCTTCCGTTTCCGATAAGAATTATCACGAAATGATAAGATTGATTGCAGCCAGTCTGCCACTGGATGAAGTTGTAGTGACCCATATCGATTCCGATAGAGGAATTAAGACAGAGACAGCCTTACATGAGTTTGAAGAAGTGATTCATTGCGAAATAACAGGATTTCAAAACACAGAGGATGCATTGCTTTATATGCTTCATAAACAGGATGAGGATCATCTGCTGTTTTGTGTAGGTTCACTCTATTTAATGGGTGAGATAAAAGCCGTTTTAAGGAGGATTAAACATGATTGATTTTGATTCTGAGATTAAGGACTACAGGCCAAGCCTGGAGGTCGATGCAGTTGAAGATGCCATTGTAAGAAGTGATTTAACCGATATGAATGATCTTATGATGAATCTGATTAAAGAAGTCAGCAAGGAATAGGCGGATAAAATATGGATTATGAACGAAGAATCCGGGTGATTGCAAACAGCTATTATAATATGGGACTGGAGAAGGCTAAGCTAAGAGATTTAACCGGATCAGCTGATTGTTTAAAAAAGTGTCTTCATTTTAATAAATATATGACAGATGCAAGGAATCTTCTTGGTCTCATCTACTATGAGGTAGGAGAGGTCGGCGATGCATTGGTTCAATGGGTTATCAGCAAGAATTTACAGCCTGAGGATAATCGTGCAGATTACTACCTGGAAGTGATTCAGAAGAAAAAGGGCACCATGGATCTGGAGCGGAGGGAAGTGCGCCGGTTTAATCAGGCACTGGCTTACGTCAAAAGCGAAAGTGAGGATCTGGCCATACTGCAGCTTAATAAAGCAGTGGAGGACAAGCCCAACTATGTAAAAGCCCAGCTTTTATTTGCACTCCTGTATCTCGTACGGGAGGATTACCAGAAAGCAGGGAAAGCAGTAAATAAGGTGCTTCAAATTGATCATAATCATCCGAAAGCGCTTTATTATAAATCAATTATGAAAGAGACCGGTACCAGGGTTAAGCCAGAACGGGAACCGGAAAAAAGAAAACTAAAGAACGTGGTTTCCCACAGGCAGATGCAGGATGATGATGTAATTATCCCGCCAAGCTATAAGGAAAACACCAGGGATCAGGCGGTTTTAAACATACTGGCAGGACTTTTGCTGGGAGCCGCAGTGGTGTTCTTTATGGTTATGCCTGCGAACACCAAGGCCATTAACGATAACCATAACAAAGAGATGTTAAAATACAGCGAGCAATTAAGCCAGGCCAATCAAAAGGCGGATCTTTTAACTGGGCAGCTTAATTCTCTGGAATCAGAAAAGAAGACAGCAGAGGATTCCCTGGCCTCCTTAACCAATAACTCTGACAGCGTTCTGGCTCAGTATCAGTCGGTTATCGGTATTTTACAGGCATATAAAAAGGATGATTTTCCATCTGCAGTCAAAATCTATGCAGATCTCAATCCTGGGCTCATTGCTTCAGCAGATGTTCAGGCGATTATTGTTGAGATAAAAAAGGATATGGCACAGAAGGGATGCCCCATTTTAGAGAGTCTGGGTGATAAAGCCATGGAAGCAGGGGATAGTCAGTCCGCCCTTAATTATTATGCAAAATGTATTGAGTTAAAACCAGACAGCTGGCAGGCGAAGTTTAAGACTGCCGTAATCTACAAGGGAATGGATCAGAAGGATCAGGCCAATGGTTTGTTTTCTGATATCATAAATAACAGCAAAGATGAAACGTTATCTGCTAAGGCGAAAACAGAACGAGGTTTTTAATGGCAGAATTCGAAAAGACACTACAGAAGAAACATATTTTTGTGGTGTCTTTTTTTATTCACCCGGATTATTTTTCGGTATAAAAAACACTCTTCTCTGGTATTACGGACAGACAATAAGAAATGGAGGAGTATTGCATATGAATCAACCACACTTTACGTATGAGGCAGAAGGTCACACATTAATCGTTCATCTGCCGGAGGAACTGGATCATCATAACTGTTCCGGGTTAAAATATGAAACAGATTTAATCCTTTCCGAGAATTATATCCGCCGTATTATATTCGATTTTTCCAGTACAAGATTTATGGATTCCTCCGGAATCGGAATCCTGCTTAATCGTTACAAGCAGATGGCATTAAGCGGAGGAAGTGTAGCCATTTACGGTGCGGGATCTCAGGCTCTCCGCATTTTAAAAATGGGAGGAATTTTAAAATTAATGAAATTATATGACTCTAAGGAAGCAGCAGTCACAGGTTGAGGAGGAACATATGTCAGAACAAAACAAACCAGAAATTCTGAAAATGGAATTGGAAGCCCTGTCCCAAAATGAAGAATTTGCCAGAGTAGCAGTAGCCGTTTTTATGGCCAGGCTGGATCCTACCCTGGAGGAGGTGGAAGATGTGAAAACGGCTGTCTCAGAGGCAGTCACCAACGCAGTCATCCATGGATATCAGGGGAAGGGAGGAGTCATCTACATAGAAGTGACAGTTGAGGGACAGGAGCTGACTGTTTCCGTCAGGGATACAGGAATCGGGATTACAGATATTAAACAGGCGATGGAACCCATGTTTACCACGGATCCTGACGGAGTCCGGTCTGGTATGGGATTCTCTTTTATGGAAGCATTTATGGATCAGGTGGAAGTTAAGTCGGAGCCAGATAAGGGAACTGCGGTGATTATGAAAAAGAAGATTAGCAGGTGAGCCCTATGGATGAGACCATGAGATTGATACAAATGGCTCACGATGGTGATAAAGCGGCAAGAGACCGGCTGGTGACCGAGAATTTCGGTTTGATCTGGAGTATTGTGCGCAGATTTACAGGGCGTGGTTATGAGCCTGAGGATTTATTTCAGATTGGAAGCATTGGTTTAATGAAAGCCATTGATAAATTTGATTTATCCTATGAAGTCAAGTTCTCAACTTATGCAGTTCCAATGATAACCGGAGAGATCAAGCGTTTTTTAAGAGATGATGGAATCATAAAAGTCAGCCGGTCCATTAAGGAAATGGGAATGAAGGTAAAAAATATGCGGGAGGAACTGGTCTACCGCTTTGGAAGAGAGCCTACGGTAGAAGAGATTGCAAGAGAAATCGGGGCCAGTAAAGAAGAAGTGGCAGCTTCGATAGAAGCTGGAGCTGAGGTGGAATCGTTATATCGTTCTGTCAATAAAAATGACGAAAACAGTCTGCTTCTGATTGATAAAATAGAAGAAGAAAGCTCTGCACAGGAAGAATTGTTAAACCGCATGGTGCTTCGGGAATTGTTAACCGATTTATCGGATAAGGACAGGGAAATTATTATACGACGGTATTATTACAATGAGACTCAGAGTCAGATTGCTGATAAACTTGGCATTTCCCAGGTTCAGGTTTCCAGGCTGGAAAAAAAGATTTTAAAACAGATGCGCGAAAAATTATAGAATAAAAAATTTGATACGGCTCATACTAATTTTGAAAAACCAGAGAAAAGGATGTGAGCATGTATGGAATCCATGAAACATAAGTTAGTCATGACGCTACTGGTCATATGCTTAATTGCAATCGCAGCTGCAATCTGGTATATGATCGCCGTTATGCCCGATGGGACTCAGAAGGAGGGAACACTTGTTGAGGCCGCTCCCCGGTGGGAGATGGTTGCATGAGTAAGACCGTATATCTAAACATCAGTGAAATTACAGAGGTACACCACAAGGAGGTGCAGCTGAAAGATGTAGCTGATGTCTATTGTGACGATTCTGCCGTTTTAAATAAGTGTAATGCGCTGCGGATTAAAACCATTCATTTGGATCGTAACAAACGATATGTTGAGAGTACACTTGATGTGATTAAAAAGCTGGTGGAAATGGATCCGGCTATTTCTGTTAATAACGTGGGCAAGGTTGATTATATCATTGATTACCACAAACCCAAATCTCCGAACTGGGTATGGCAGTGGATAAAAACAATTTTTGTCTGCGTGAATTGTTACTGCGGTGCGGCTTTTGCAATTATGACATTTAATAACGATGTAAGCGTTACGGATGTATTTAAGGAAATTTACAAGATTATTATGAAAGAGGAATCCAATGGATTTACGATTCTGGAAGTCAGTTATTCCATTGGACTGGCTATTGGAATTGTTGGATTCTTTAATCATTTTGCAAAAATTAAGATCAATACCGATCCGACCCCACTGGAGGTGGAAATGCGTCTTTATGAAGATAATATCAGCAAAACCCTGATCCAGAATGAAGGGAGAAAGGAGTCTGATATCGATGCTTCCTAAAGAGGTGTTGCTATGCTTTGTCGGATTAAGCGCTGGCGGCATCATAGCAGCCGGCGTTTTTGCCTTTTTGGCAATCATTGGAGTGTTTCCCCGCCTGATTGGATTTACTCATACAAAGAAACACATTATGCTGTATGAGTCATGTATTATTCTTGGAGGTGTGATTGGGAATATCGGTGACATATATGAACTTCCCATTGGATTTGGAGGTAATATATTTTTAGGCGTCTTTGGACTTTCTGTGGGTATATTTATCGGCTGCCTGGTGATGTCTCTTGCTGAAACGTTGAAAGCGCTACCTGTTATCAGCAGAAGAATAAATCTGGGTGTTGGGCTTCAATATATCATTCTGTCCATCGCCCTGGGTAAACTGACCGGTTCCCTGATATTTTTTGCAGAACGTATCGGACATTAACAGCAGATTATTACAGAATGGAGGAAAAGAATGGAAGTTAATAAAAAAGCCTATGAAGCCTATGTAAAGGAAGTAACTCCGGTAAATAAAAAATTTCCTAACATTATAAAAGCCTTTATAGTAGGAGGAATTATCTGCACCATAGGTCAGATTTGCACAACACTGATTATGAACCAGGGAGCGGAAAAGGATACTGCGTCTGCCTGGACGACTCTGATCTTAATTGCAGCCAGCGTAATTCTTACAGGATTAAATATCTATCCCAAAATAGCCAAGTTTGGCGGTGCAGGGGCCCTGGTGCCTATAACCGGTTTCGCAAACTCCGTGGTGGCGCCTGCGGTGGAATTTAAATCAGAGGGACAGGTATTTGGAATTGGCTGTAAGATTTTTACCATTGCCGGTCCGGTTATTCTTTACGGCATATTAAGTTCGTGGATACTGGGAGTGATCGCCTATGTCCTGAAAGCCTTCGGCATAGTGTAGACCAGACTGAAAGAGAAATGGAGTGAGTAAAATGCAGGTTGGAAAAGCAAGCATAAAATTTGAAGAACCTCCCGTAATTGAGAGCATGGCTTCCATAGTCGGAAAAAAAGAGGGAGAAGGACCCCTTGGTAAGCTTTTTGATGTAGTAGAGCAGGATGATATGTTTGGGGCAGATACGTGGGAGAAGGCAGAAAGTACATTACAAAAGCAAACTGCAGACCTGGCAATTGAAAAAGGAGATGTGCGGAAAAAGGACATCCGTTATTTGTTTGCCGGGGATTTACTGGGGCAACTGATCGCAACATCCTTTGGTACGGTAGATTTGGAGATACCTTTATTTGGACTTTTTGGTGCCTGTTCCACCATGGGAGAGGCCTTGAACCTTGGTTCTATGACAGTAGCGGCAGGTTATGCAGACAAAGTAATGGCAATGGCATCCAGCCATTTTGCAACAGCTGAAAAACAGTTTCGATTTCCACTGGGTTACGGAAATCAGCGCCCGTTTTCTTCTGCCTGGACAGTGACCGGCTGCGGTGCTGTTATTCTCACCAAACACAGAAAAGAAGGGATCGCGGCTATTACCGGTATTACCACCGGCCGTATGGTGGATATGGGAATCAAGGATTCCATGAATATGGGAGCAGCTATGGCACCTGCCGCATTTCATACCATACAGCAGAACTTTGACGATTTTAATATAGATGAAAATTATTATGATAAAATCATAACTGGAGATCTTGGACGGGTTGGCCGCACCATTCTCCTGGACTTCATGAGAAACAAAGGGCATGATCTGGAAACCATCCATACAGACTGCGGGATTGAGATATTTGATCCTGATTCCCAGGATACACATTCGGGAGGAAGCGGCTGTGGCTGTGCAGCATCAACGCTCTGTTCTTATATATTACCAAAAATCAAGGACGGAACGTGGAAGAGAGTTCTATTTGTGCCAACAGGTGCACTGCTGTCCACGGTAAGCTTTAACGAAGGAGAAACCATTCCCGGAATTGCTCATGGAGTTATGATTGAGCATATAGAAAACTAATCTGGAAAGGAGAACGCTATGGAATTTGTAAAAGCATTTTTGGTAGGAGGAGCAATCTGTGCAGTGGTCCAGGTTGTGATGGACAATACCAAGTTGATGCCTGGGCGGATTATGGTGCTTTTAGTCGTAATCGGAAGCATACTTGGAGCCCTTGGAATCTATCAGCCCTTTAGTGATTGGGCAGGAGCAGGAGCAACAGTTCCTCTGCTGGGATTTGGCAATTCTCTGTGGAAGGGCGTCTTAAAGAGCATGGGAGAGGATGGCTTTCTGGGAGTATTTAAAGGTGGATTTACTGCAAGTGCAGTGGGGATATCTGGTGCTTTGATTTTTGGATATCTGGGATCCATCATATTTAAACCGAAAATGAAAAGCTGATTTTATATAAGGAAAGGGCATCAGACCTGTTTTAAGATCTGATGCCCTTCTTCATTTTATCAATAATCTTCCCATGGATAAATGGGTTTGTTTGCGCCGGGGTTTTGAGGAATATAGCCCGGTGCGTATTGCTGGGGAGATGTCTCATCCTCGTAAGGATAACTGCCTGGAGGTATGGTAATGGAATTTGCTGAATGAATCGTGCAATATCCAGGCATTGCGTATTTGGAATCATCAGTCTGACCTGTCTCGCCGTTTGGAAGAACCATGAATACGGCAGTTGTCCGTTCCGGACAATAAGGAGTGGGCAGCTGATGGGATACGGAACATACGGTTGCTCTTACGTGATTGTTACATACGTCTGTGGGTACCGTTCCCTTTGCAAAGTATTCCGTATAAACAGCATTGCCTCTTGGATCTTCCGTACAGACACCGGTCACTGCCAGTTTGCCGGATTTTCGGCAGATCTGAGCCGTTTCTACACTATCAGGCATAGGAAAACCGGGATCTGGCTTTCCTTCATGGATTCTGGTCATGATCTTGCGCCAGATTGCCTTGTGGAAGGAGGCACCTCCGTTTTGCTTCGTCAGTTTCTGGTTATCGTCGCATCCAGCCCAGATACCGGCCGTGTAGTAGGGGGTATAACCTACAAACCAGATATCGTTGTTGGCTGAGGTGGTACCGCTTTTTCCTGCAGCGGACATTCCCGGTATTTTAGCAGCAGGGCTGGTAGAACCGGGGCCTGAGCTGGAAAACTTCCGGCTGCTTTCCATGGACGCTGCCATTGCATCGGTTAAGAGAAAAGCAGTGGAGTCTTTTAAAACACGATGGGTTTCAGGTGTATTATCAATTAAAACCTTGCCGTCGTGATCCAGGATCTTGGTGAAAAAGACCGGTTTTGTATACACTCCGCCGTTGGCAATGGTGGCAAAAGCGCCGGTAAGCTCTAAGTTTGAAACTCCCTTGGTGATTCCTCCCAGTGCAAGAGCCGGATTGTAATCGGTGTCAGTCAGGGAAGTAATACCAAAGTTTCTTGCATACTCCACACCCAGCTGGGGTTTCACGGTTTCAACCAGGCAACGCACAGCCACGATGTTCATGGAATAAACAATACCATCACGGATGCTTGAGTATCCCTGATATCCGGAACTGTACCAGTTGGAAAATGTTTTATTGCCGATTGTGTAAACAGAATCATAATAAACCGAACCCAGGGTAGCACCGCAGGTGTCCAGAGCAGGAGAAAATGCGGTGAGGATTTTAAAGGTAGAACCTGGCTGACGATAGGTATTACTGGCACGGTTTAATGTCAGGCTGGCCAGTTTCTGTCCCCGTCCTCCGTTAATTGCTTTTACTTCTCCTGTTTTCTGATCCATAATTACAAAGGACGCCTGAGGCTGCAGGGTTTTATGAAGGCTTTCTCCAATTATGGTATCTCCTTCTTTCAGCTGATAGCTTTTATAGCCCTGTATATCTGCCTCCGCCGCTTCTTCGCTATTGTATAGCCCATCATAGCCGTTGTCCCCCATCTCCTTGTGATAGCGCTTGACATTTTCTTCGGAGTAGTGGGTGGTTGTTCCATCCTTGTGAGTGACGGACAGCCGGTATTCGATGGAATAGCGTGCTGCAGTATAATTTTCCGGATTATTGATTTCCTCATCTACAATGGTCTGGATTCCAGGATCCTGGGTTGTGTAGATGGAGAGACCTCCGCTGTATAGCATATTATGAGCCTGAGTATCGGTATAGCCTAACCGTTCTTTCATGGAAGTGATAACTTCTTCCACCAGTTTGTCTGTAAAATAACTGTATGGAGATGCAGTTTCCTTGGTTACCGTGTCAACATTCTGGATTCGGGAATAGACGTCATCTGCAAGAGCCTGGTCTTCCTCTTCCTTTGTAATATATCCCTGATCATGCATGTATTGAAGAATGACCTTCTGCTTGTCTGCGTTATTCTTCTGACCGGATATGGGGTTAAATTTAGAAGGGTTTTGGGTGATTCCTGCTAAAACAGCACATTCAGATAAAGTCAGTTCCGATACATTTTTGTTGAAATATCTTTTGGCAGCCACTTTGACGCCCAGGGTATTGTTACCTAAGTTAATGGTGTTTAAGTAGTTGGTAATGATCTGCTCCTTTGACATAACACCGTCAAGTTTAATGGCCAGAAACCATTCCTGAAATTTTCGTTCCAGACGTTCTCCAAAACTTTTTTCCATACCCCCGCCAAACACACTGTTTTTAATCAGCTGCTGTGTAATGGTGCTTCCGCCTCCGGCTGTGGAATTGCCGGTCAGTACACCTCTTACCGCTCTCATAATGGAGCGCAGATCGATTCCGTTATGTTCCCAGAATCTGGAATCTTCATAAGAAACAAAAGCATTGACCAGATTTTTAGGAAGTTCCTCGTAAGTGGCTTCTTCTCTGTTTGAACCTGCAGTTACCAGGGTCTCGGTGACATTGCCCGCACTGTCATAAACGGTAGTGGCATATTCGTTGGGGACAATGGTTGAGATGTCCACATCAGGAGCATTGTCTATGATTCCTTTTACCATGCCAAATAAGACGCTTGCAGCCACAATGCTTCCAAACAGGCATAGGATAAACAGACTTTTTAAAAAGGCAAGAAAAACCTTTGTGGTGTATTTCCTCGCTTTTGAATTGGCAGATTTGATCTTTCTCTCTGTCGCTTGCTTGCCGTAATTCATGGGAAACCTCCTTTACCGGTTCATTATACCAAAAATTGTCGTGCAATTCAACACTTACCATTTTTGGAAGAAATTTATCCATTTATACATACAACCTTGATCCTGCACCTTATTTTGGATATAATGGGAGAGGATTGTTTATATAGAAGAAATGAGGATGCGTATGAGAAAAGCCCATAAAATATTATACAAAGAAGGTACGGGAGAAATTATTGAAAAGAAATCCCGTTTTATAGCCAGCTTTCGGCCTGTTAAAACAGAAGAAGAAGCTCAGGCGTTTATAGAGGAAATAAGAAAAAAATACTGGGATGCCAGCCATAACTGTTACGCCTGGATTTTGGGAGAGAATGGGGAAGGAAAACGCTGCAGTGACGATGGAGAACCCAGTCAGACAGCCGGAAAGCCCATGCTTGATGTTCTGGAAGGGGAGGAAATTGTGAATCTCTGTGTAGTAGTTACCCGTTATTTCGGCGGAACCCTTCTTGGCACAGGAGGTCTTGTAAGAGCATATTCCGGGGCGGTAAAGGAAGGTCTTAAGTCATGTACGGTTCTTACGCTGGTACCGGCAAAAAAACTTATCATTGATACAGATTATAATGGAGTGGGGAAAATACAGTATCTTTTGGGCCAGTCAGATATTACAACGTTAAACAGTGAATATACGGATCACGTCGTGCTCACGGTACTGGTGCCTGATGAGGAAGTCTTAAAGCTTCAGGCTGACATTACGGAAGCGACAGGAGGAAAAGCAAATCTTGAGACAGGGGATTTAGTCTATTTTGGCATACACGAAAAAGAAGTCTTATTGTTTCCAGAAGGGAAATAGTTTTCAGAGAAATAAAAAAAATCTTGCAATATTATATTTCAGGTGTTATACTAATAAATCGTGATAATGTAGATGAAACTAAGGGCATAGCAGGTCCTTAGTTTTTTATGATATGGGAGTGAATTACCTGTATTATGCTTGAATAACAGAAAGAAGAGTACATTTATGAAGATGAAAAGAGAAGACGTCAGGAATGTGGCAATCATTGCCCACGTCGATCATGGTAAAACTACGCTTGTGGATGCCCTGTTAAAGCAGAGTGGTGTGTTCCGTGAGAATCAGGAAGTGGTAGAACGCGTTATGGATTCCAACGATATTGAAAGAGAGCGTGGAATTACCATCTTATCCAAGAATACGGCAGTTCATTTCAGAGATACAAAGATTAATATTATTGATACACCAGGACATGCGGATTTCGGCGGAGAAGTAGAGCGTGTATTAAAGATGGTTAACGGAGTTATTCTGGTAGTAGACGCTTATGAAGGTGTTATGCCCCAGACCAAGTTCGTATTAAGAAAAGCACTGGAATTAGGACTTTCTGTCGTAGCCTGTATCAATAAGATTGACAGACCGGAAGCAAGGCCGGAAGAAGTAGAAGAAGAAGTGTTAGAGCTTCTTATGGATCTTGATGCAAGTGAAGAGCAGCTGGATTGTCCGTTCCTCTATGCTTCAGCAAAAGCTGGATTTGCAAAAAATCAGCTTGATGATGAAGGTGTTGACATGGCTCCTTTATTCCAGACTGTCCTTGATCATATTCCTGCACCGGAAGGTGATCCGGAAGCTTCTACCCAGCTTTTAATCAGTACCATTGATTATAATGAGTATGTGGGACGAATCGGAGTTGGTAAAGTAGATAACGGCAAAATCAGAGTTAACCAGGAATGCGTTATAGTCAATCATCATGATCCTGACAAATTCCGCAAGGTTAAGGTTGGTAAGCTGTATGAATACGAGGGTCTTAATAAGGTAGAAGTACAGGAAGCAGGAATTGGTGCCATTGTAGCGATCTCAGGTATTGCAGATATCCATATCGGTGATACTCTCTGTTCTGTGGAAAACCCGGAAGCCATTCCGTTCCAGAAGATTTCTGAACCAACAATCGCCATGAATTTCATGGTAAATGACAGTCCTCTTGCAGGACAGGAAGGTAAATTTATTACTTCCCGTCATTTAAGAGAACGTTTATTCCGCGAATTAAATACAGATGTCAGCCTTCGTGTGGAGGAGACAGAATCTCCGGACTGCTTTAAGGTTTCTGGCAGAGGAGAACTTCATTTATCTGTACTGATTGAGAATATGAGACGGGAAGGCTTTGAATTTGCAGTAAGTAAAGCAGAAGTTTTGTATCATTATGACGAAAGAAACAGAAAACTGGAACCAATGGAAATCGCTTATATCGATGTACCGGAAGAGTTTACCGGAGCTGTTATTCAGAAGCTGACAGGCCGTAAGGGTGAACTTCAGGGTATGAGCCCGGCAAACGGCGGATATACAAGACTGGAATTTTCCATTCCATCCAGAGGATTAATCGGCTACCGCGGTGAATTTATGACAGACACCAAGGGAAACGGAATTATGAACACTACATTTGATGATTATGCACCGTTTAAGGGTGAATTGTCTTATAGAAAGTCCGGATCCTTAATTGCTTATGAATCAGGAGAATCCATAACCTATGGTCTTTACAACGCCCAGGAGAGAGGAATTCTGTTTATCGGAGCTGGAGTTAAGGTATATTCCGGTATGGTAATCGGACAGAACCCCAAGGCAGAAGATATTGAAATTAATATCTGTAAAGCAAAGAAACTGACCAATACCCGTTCTTCCGGTGCAGATGACGCTTTGAAACTCAGTACTCCCAAGGAGATGAGCTTAGAGCAGTCTCTTGACTTTATTGATGTTGATGAGCTGTTGGAGATCACCCCAGTCAGTCTTCGAATCAGAAAGAAAATTTTGGATCCAACAATCAGAAAACGTACTTCTCAGAATAAAAAATCATCCGTATAAATTGTTATAAACAGGAGAATGCTGACGCAGATCGCCGAAATATCGCCGATCAGTCAGCATTCTCTGTTATTTTTTGTGCATTCTGCCTCCTTCTGTCGATATTTTTGGTATGCTTTTTATCATTTTCATGTATTCTGCCACATAAATTTAATATTAGCTGTGAAGCATATTAGCAAATTAGTGAAAGAAGAGGAGAAATACTATGTCAGAAAAAATGATTGAAAACAACAAAGTAAGCGTTATCGGAGAGATTGTCTCCGGCTTCACCTTCAGCCATGAGGTATTTGGAGAAGGATTCTATATGGTGGACATTGCGGTAAACCGTCTCAGTGATCAGGCAGACGTGATCCCGCTGATGATCTCCGAACGTCTCATCGACGTGGAAGGAAATTACGAAAGTTGTACCATAGAAGCGGTTGGTCAGTTCCGTTCCTATAATCGTCATGAGGGAACAAAGAACCGCCTTGTACTTTCCGTATTTGTCCGCGAGATTCACTTTATGGAAGAGTTTACAGATTACACAAAAACCAATCAAATTTTTCTGGATGGATATATCTGCAAAGCGCCCATTTACAGAAAAACCCCGTTGGGCAGGGAAATTGCAGATTTACTCCTTGCAGTCAACCGCCCTTATGGAAAGTCCGATTACATACCCTGTATCGCATGGGGAAGAAATGCAAGATATGCTTCTGGTTTTACAGTAGGCACCAGAGTGAAAGTCTGGGGAAGAGTTCAGAGCAGAGAGTATACCAAAAAGCTCACGGATACGGAATGTGAAAAGAGAGTGGCTTACGAGGTATCGGTCAGCAAGCTGGAGTGCTCTGAATAAAATATTATTAATATGTTAAGGAAATAATAAGAAAACTTGAAAAAATATTAATTATATGATACGATAAGCAGGTTCTAACATAATAAGTAAATAATTGCTTTTTAGCTGTTATGAGGTGCTGAAAGATGAATCGAGGTACGATACAGGTTATATGCGGGGAAGGAAAAGGCAAGACGTCTTCTGCACTCGGCATGGGAATCGAGGCTCTGACAAAGAACAGAACTGTCATCATGATCCAGTTTTTGAAAGGCTGTCAGGGACGGGGATCTCTGGAGATTATGAAAAGACTGGAACCGGAGATGAAGATCTTCCGGTTTGAGAAGTGCGATGGATTATTTGAGAATCTGTCCATGGAACGGCAGGAAGAGGAACGCATGAATATCCGTAATGGTCTTAATTTTGCCAGAAAAGTAGTATCTACAGGAGAATGCGATATGCTGATCCTGGATGAAATTCTTGGACTTTTGGACCAGGGCATTGTAGAAGCAGGAGAACTCATAAAACTTCTTCAGTCTAAAGTGGATGAGATGGAGGTCGTATTAACCGGTAAGGTATTTTCAAAAGAGATAGAACCTTATGTAGACAGTATTCTGGAAATCAATCATGTTAAAGTTGACAATACAAAATAATAATGTTAGTATGGTAACATACATAATAGAGTAGAGGTTGCGTTGCTTATCAGTATATTGTCCGATGTATCAGGTACAGAGGAGGACAGTGGAAAGGAAGAGACGCCGAAGAACGGTATGGCCTGAACATATCTGTTCTGGGCATATGGTTAAGAGCCATATGACTGTCATCCGTATGGATGGGGAGCTACTTAAAGAAAGATGAGATTACCAGATTCTGGACTTTAAGAGCTGACCCTGTTGTCAGCTCTGTTTTTTCGTTTTAACAGGAAGAACGGAGTGCCAAAGGGCCCTTAGAAGTTTACTATGTATAACGATAAAGAATCAGGAGGATAAGACCATGGCAATTTTTGAAGGCGCAGGAGTAGCGCTTGTAACACCATTTCAGGAAAACGGACTAGTCAATTATGAGGTACTTGAAAAATTGGTAGAGGAGCAGATTGCGGAAGGAACCGATGCGATTGTTGCATGTGGAACCACTGGCGAAGCATCTACCATGTCTCATGAGGAACATCTGGATGTAATCAGATACGTATGTGAGGTAACGAAGAAACGAATTCCAGTCATAGCCGGAACTGGTTCTAATTGTACGGAAACAGCCGTTTACCTGTCTGTGGAAGCACAAAAACTGGGAGCAGATGGTCTTCTTCTGGTATCTCCGTATTACAATAAAGCGACGCAGAACGGATTAAAGGCTCATTTTAAAGCTGTGGCAGATGCTGTGAATATTCCGATTCTTCTATATAATATCCCGGGCAGAACCGGTGTAACTATAAAAGCTGAGACCATCGCAGATCTCTGTCTTACTGTTCCTAATATTTTAGGCGTGAAAGAGGCCAGCGGTGACTTTTCTGCCATTGCTGATTTAATGAGTCTGACAGATGGGAAAGCCGATGTATATTCCGGCAATGATAATCAGATTGTTCCCATGATGTCTTTAGGCGGAAAAGGAGTTATTTCTGTTTTATCCAATGTTGCCCCCGCAAAAACACATGAGATCTGCCAGGCGTATTTTGACGGTGATGTGAAGCGCAGCGCAAAGCTTCAACTGGAAGCAATCCCTTTGATTAATGCGTTATTCAGTGAAGTCAATCCCATCCCTGTGAAAGCAGCGTTAAATCTCATGGGAAGACAGGCGGGACCAATGCGTCTTCCGTTAACTGAAATGGAAGAGAAAAATCAGGAAAATTTAAAAATTGCCATGAAAGAGTATGGAATTTTATAAGAAGTATATGCTATCCATATGGAGGAAATCATGATTAAGATGATAATGCACGGCTGTAACGGGGCCATGGGACAGGTCATTTCCGGTATTGCAGCGGAAGAGAATAATATAGAAATTGTTGCCGGTATCGATCCCAACATGACGAAAGAAAATCGGTATCCCGTATTTTCTTCTTTAGAGTCCTGTGATGTAGAAGCGGATGTAATCGTTGATTTCACTTCTGCAAGAGCTGTGGAGGGTCTCCTTCATTACAGCATTGAAAAGCAGATTCCGGTTGTCTTATGTACAACAGGACTTACTGAGGATCAGGTAAAGCTGGTTGAAGAGGCATCCAGACAGGTAGCGGTGCTTCGGTCTGCTAATATGTCTCTGGGCGTTAATCTGTTAATGAAGCTGATAAAGGATGCTGCGCTTGTTCTTGCAGGCGCTGGTTTTGATATTGAAATTTTAGAAAAACATCACAATAAGAAACTGGATGCACCCAGTGGAACTGCCCTTGCCCTTGCAGATTCCATTAATGAGGCGATGGATCAGGAATTTCATTATGTTTATGACAGAAGCCAGGTAAGAAAAGCAAGAGATAAAAAAGAAATTGGAATTTCTGCAGTTCGCGGTGGCACCATTGTAGGAGAACATGACGTGATTTTTGCCGGAACCGATGAAGTTGTTACCTTCCAGCATACCGCGTATTCCAAAGCTATTTTTGCAAGAGGAGCAGTTTCTGCTGCCAAATTTTTAGCAGGGAAAAAACCAGGGCTTTATACAATGAAAGATGTGATAGAAACCTGATTTTACAAAATTTTCCACTATAATTCATTTCTCCTTGACACATACTAAGCATAGAACATGAAAGGAGAAGTATTATGAAAAAGATAAAACCATATGTATTTGCGATTCTAGTTATTATGTCAGTTATGTGTCTGACTGCATGCGGCACAACAAAGGGAACTACCGGAACAAAGGCAACAACAGCAGCACAGACGACTGCAGCTGCCACAAAGGCACCTGCAACCACAACCGCCACAACTGGTATGACAAAAGCGGATGAGGGCAAGGAAAGTACAGGCGTCGTCAATGGAGCTGTAAAAGACGTGGAAAAAGGCGTTGATAAAATTACCGGTGAAAGTAATGGTCAGCCTACCACAGAAACTACGAAAGCAGCAAAATAATCTTTAACAAAAAGCTTCGGCATAAAATTATGCTTGAAGCTTTTTTTACTTTCGTTTATAATCAAATCAGACACATCTATTTCTAAGGTTTTTCTTTTTCATTTAACTCCCTTCCCTAATGTTTAGATTTTTATCAGTCAGGAGCTTGCTTATGAATTATGTTTTGAAAAATTATCGCTTACTGAGATATAATAATAAAAAGAAGCCCTGGAGAAGTTTAGAATGGGCATTTGAAACCGAGAAAGGTCGCACCAGATTGCGGTATCTTTTGTATTGCTGCATGCTTATTGAAGCTGTAATATTCTTTCCTGGTGAGAGAGAACGTATCTGTGGGGAGCTGGTGAAAATTAACACAGTAAAAGAGGCGATAATGAAGGATGCCATTACTGATATTTCTTCTTTTGAAGGAACGGAGGGAGAACTTAAAGAACATGGCGTTTTGCTGGATTTAAAGGAAGGTGAATTAAAATTCTGGAAGAAAGTGGAGCGGCAGATCCTGAAAGAATCACATTGAGAAACAGACATGTATATTGGTCATTAGTATTTATAATAATAAAACCAGTTGCAATCCAATTTTCACTGTATTATAATTTCTACTGAAACACCAGAGTTTTATTTGAAAAACTTATAAATTAATTCAGAAAAGGACAGGTGGATACCGTGGAGAAAAAAGAAATGCTGTATGAGGGAAAAGCAAAGAAGGTCTATACTACTGAAGATCCGGACGTGTTAATTGTTTCTTATAAAGATGATGCCACAGCTTTTAATGGTCTTAAAAAAGGTACCATTGTTGGAAAAGGTGCAATCAATAACCGTATGACTAATTTTGTTTTCAAGAAATTAGAAGCCAAAGGTGTTCCGACTCATCTGGTTGAAGAGTTAAACGACCGTGAGACTGCTGTAAAAAAAGTAGAGATCGTTCCTCTTGAGGTAATCATCAGAAACTATTCTGCAGGTAGTTTTGCAAAAAAGATGGGTATGGAAGAGGGAATTAAGTTTGCCTGTCCGACACTTGAATTCAGCTATAAAAATGATGACCTGGGAGATCCGTTTATTAACGATTATTACGCTCTGGCTCTTAATCTTGCGACACAGGAAGAAATTGATGCCATTACTAAGTATGCATTTTTAGTAAACGAAGTTCTCAAGGAGTATTTTGACACTTTAAATATTGATTTAATTGACTTTAAGATCGAGTTTGGCCGTTTCCACGGACAGATTATCCTTGCCGACGAGATTTCTCCTGATACATGCAGACTGTGGGACAAGGACACTCACGAAAAACTGGATAAGGATCGCTTCCGCAGAGATTTAGGCGGTGTGGAAGACGCATATGAGGAGATATTCCGCCGTCTTGGAATCCAGTAAACAACACAGAGAGGGTAGATATTTCATGAGTAACGAATTGAACTTCAATATAGAAGAAGAGTTACATGAGGAGTGCGGCGTCCTCGGCATCTATGATTTTGACGGCGGCGACGTTGCTTCCACCATTTATTACGGTCTGTTTGCATTACAGCACAGAGGACAGGAGAGCTGCGGAATAGCTGTCAGTGATACCGAAGGTCCGAAAGGAAAAGTAAGTTCGCATAAGGGGATGGGATTATGTAACGAAGTTTTTACTCCCGAGGTTTTGGAAGGTCTTCATGGAAATATCGGAGTAGGCCATGTTCGTTATTCAACGGCAGGCAGCAGTACACGGGAAAATGCCCAGCCTCTTGTTCTTAATTATGTAAAAGGTACTCTTGCCATGGCTCATAACGGAAATCTGGTGAATGCGCCGGAGCTTCGCAGAGAGCTGGAGTACAGCGGTGCAATTTTTCAGACAACAATCGACTCAGAAGTAATCGCGTATCATGTTGCCAGAGAACGGGTGAAGACTCCTTCCGTCGAGGCGGCAGTTGCTAATGCCATGAAAAAAATTGTGGGAGCCTACTCCCTGGTTGTCATGAGTCCCCGTAAGCTGATCGGAGCCAGGGATCCATACGGATTTAAGCCCTTGTGCATTGGAAAACGGGATAATTCTTACATCATTGCATCAGAAAGCTGCGCCCTTGATACAATAGGTGCGGAATTTGTCCGCGATGTTTTGCCGGGTGAAATAGTAACTATAACAAAAGACGGAATTGCTTCAGACACAAGCCTCTGCTTCAAAGATAGAGCCAAAGAGGCCAGGTGTGTATTCGAATATATTTATTTTGCAAGGCCGGACAGCGTATTTGACGGAGTGAGTGTCTATCATTCCAGGCTTTGTGCAGGCCGGGCGCTGGCTATGGATTCACCGGTAGAGGCAGATATTGTGGTGGGAGTTCCGGAATCTGGTAATGCAGCTGCCCTTGGATATTCTCTTCAGTCAGGAATTCCTTATGGAACTGCATTTGTAAAGAATTCCTATGTAGGCCGGACGTTCATTAAGCCAAAGCAGAGCTACCGGGAATCATCGGTAAGAATCAAGTTAAACGTACTTAAGGAAGCAGTTGTGGGGAAACGGGTAATCATGATTGATGATTCCATCGTCAGGGGAACTACCAGCGCTTTGATTGTAAACATGCTTCGGGAGGCCGGTGCCAAAGAGGTTCATGTACGGATCAGCGCGCCGCCCTTTTTACACCCCTGTTATTTCGGAACGGATATACCCGATGAAGATCAGCTGATCGCCCATAACAGAAGCATTGACGAGATACGGGATCTTCTTGGAGCGGATTCCCTGTCTTATTTAAATATAGAACGTCTGGGTGAGATGGCAGAAGGACTGCCCATCTGTACGGCGTGCTTTAGCGGAAACTATCCCATTGAACCGCCCAAAGAAGACATACGCGGAGAATACAGCAGATAACAGGACTTAAGAATCAGGGGCTGTCAGGCCGGTTTGCGCTGCATAACCGGAAGGCGGTCCCTGACTGCTCTTCCCATAAGAAAGAAAATATGATAAAATAGCTCTACAACGAAACCCAAGGAGGAATGAAAATAACATGACAGATCGTTACCAAAGCCCGCTGTCTGAGCGTTATGCCAGCAAGGAGATGCAGTACATTTTTTCTCCTGATAAAAAATTTAAGACCTGGAGAAAACTGTGGATTGCTCTGGCAGAAGTAGAAAAGGAACTTGGACTTCCCATTTCGCAGGAACAGATAGAGGAACTGAAGGCGTTTCAGGATGATGTAAATTACGAGGTAGCCATACAGCGGGAAAAAGAAGTCCGCCACGATGTAATGTCTCACGTATATGCATATGGAGTCCAGTGCCCCAAGGCAAAAGGAATTATTCATCTTGGAGCCACCTCCTGTTATGTGGGTGATAATACAGATATTATTGTTATGACAGAAGCACTTTTACTGGTGCGGAAAAAACTGATTAACGTAATCTCTGAGCTGGCAAAGTTTGCAGACAGCTATAAGGAGTTACCAACTCTTGCATTTACCCATTTTCAGCCTGCCCAGCCTACGACTGTGGGTAAGAGAGCTACGTTATGGCTCCATGATCTTACCATGGATTTAGACGATCTGGATTATCTTCTTGATTCCATACGCCTTCTTGGTTCCAAGGGAACAACCGGAACCCAGGCAAGCTTTCTAGAGCTGTTTGACGGTGACATGGGCAGAGTGAGAAAAGTAGATGCCATGATTGCAGAGAAGATGGGATATAAGGGATGTTACCCGGTATCTGGTCAGACCTACTCCCGGAAAGTGGACAGCCGTGTGGTCAACGTTCTGGCAGGAATTGCACAGAGCGCTCATAAGTTCTCCAATGATATCCGCCTTCTCCAGCATTTAAAAGAGGTGGAAGAGCCATTTGAAAAGAGCCAGATCGGTTCTTCCGCCATGGCTTACAAGAGAAACCCCATGAGAAGCGAGAGAATCGCCTCCCTGTCTAATTACGTTATGGCAGATGTGATGAATCCCATGCTTGTTTCTTCCACTCAGTGGTTTGAACGAACACTGGATGACTCTGCGAACAAACGTCTGAGTGTGCCGGAAGGCTTTCTTGCAATTGATGGAATTCTGGATCTCTATCTGAATGTGGTTGATGGTCTTGTGGTTTATCCCAAGGTCATTGAAAAGCATATGATGGCGGAACTTCCTTTTATGGCAACAGAAAACATCATGATGGATGCGGTGAAAGCAGGCGGCGACAGACAGGAACTCCATGAGCGGATCAGGGAGCTTTCCATGGAAGCTGGTAAGAATGTGAAAGTAAACGGACTTGATAACAATCTGCTGGAACTCATTGCAGCAGACCCATCTTTTAACCTTTCATTAGAAGAACTGAAAAAAAGCATGGATCCTAAAAAATATGTAGGATGCGCCCCGGCTCAGGTTACCATATACCTTGATGAGGTGATTCGTCCTCTTCTTAAGGACAACCAGGAACTTCTTGGTATGACAGCAGAAATTAATGTATAAGAAAGCTGCGGACAGACTGATCGTTATCAATGAGTCTGTCTGCAGTTTTTTGCGTGCAAGGAGGAATGATGAGCAGTAGTCTGGAATATTATAAAGTTTTTTATTATGTGGCAACGTTAGGCAGCATTACACTGGCATCAGAAAAACTCTGCATCTCCCAGCCGGCAGTCAGCCAGGCGGTCCGGCAGCTGGAACAGTCACTGGACTGCCAGCTTTTTATGCGGATGTCAAAAGGAGTAAAGCTGACCAGAGAAGGAGAATTTTTATTCGATTATATAAAATCTGGTTTAGAGAGCATCTGGCACGGGGAAAATATGTTAAGACGGATGCGGGATTTAGAGACTGGTGAGGTGCGCATAGGAGCAAGTGATATGACACTTCAGTTTTATTTACTCCCTTATCTGGAAAAATTTCATGAACTTTATCCGGGAATTAAAGTGACGGTTTCCAATGGTCCCACACCGGAGACACTTCGCTTCCTATATGAAGGGAAGATTGATTTCGGTGTGGTCAGCACTCCCTTTGAAGCAAGGAACGAGGTAAAAAGTACTCCTGTCAAGGAAGTCCGCAATGTTTTTATTGCAGGTGAGAAGTTTAGGCATCTGGAGGGGGTAAAACTGAGTTATGATATCCTGAAGGAACTTCCCTGTATCTTTTTAGAAAAGAATACCAGCACCCGGACATTTATGGACCAGTTCTTAAAAGAGAGGGAAGTGGAGGTGGAGCCGGAATTCGAGCTTTCCACCAGCGATATGATCGTTCAGTTCGCCATGCGGAATTTAGGAATTGGCTGTGTGATGTCGGGATTTGCCCAAATGGAGCTTGAGAAAGGTAACCTGATAGAACTGCAGTTTGAGGAGTCTATGCCGGGGCGGCAGTTTGCAATTATAACGGACAATAAGACTCCGATCTCTCCTGCCGGGAAGAAGATTCTGAAACTGATGACCGATGATATAAGTTAAACTTATGCCAAATATAAATAATATTGACTTTACTTATGTGTATCTTTGCGCTATCATAGGGAAGTAAAAGGTATTTTTTCACTCATAGGAGGATTAATCGAATGGTAAGAGCAATCGTAGGCGCCAACTGGGGCGATGAAGGAAAAGGTAAAATCACAGATATGCTGGCAAAGGAGTCCGATATCATTATCCGTTATCAGGGCGGAAGTAATGCCGGGCATACCATTATCAACAATTATGGCAAGTTTGCCCTTCACCTTCTTCCGTCAGGTGTTTTCTACAACCACACAACCAGCATTATCGGCAATGGCGTGGCATTAAACATCCCTTATTTAATTAAGGAAGTGAATGATCTTGTGAGCAAAGGAGTTCCAAAGCCGGCTATTCTGGTTTCTGACCGTGCACAGATTCTGATGCCATATCACATTCTGTTTGATCAGTATGAAGAAGAGCGTCTGGGAAAACGGTCCTTTGGTTCCACAAAATCAGGGATTGCACCATTTTATTCAGATAAATACGCGAAAATTGGTTTTCAGGTATGCGAGCTTTTTGATGAAGAGACATTAAAGGAAAAGGTGGAACGCGTTTGTGAGATGAAGAATGTTTTAATGGAACATTTATATCACAAACCAGCCATTGATCCGGAAGAATTATTTAAGACTTTACTTGAGTATCGCGAGATGGTAAAACCGTTTGTCTGTGATGTTTCCAACTATCTTCATAATGCAATTAAGGAAGGTAAGAATATTTTGCTGGAGGGACAGCTGGGATCTTTAAAGGATACCGATCATGGAATCTATCCCATGGTTACCTCTTCTTCCACACTGGCAGCATACGGTGCAATTGGAGCAGGCATTCCTCCATATGAAATCAAGAACATTACCACAGTTGTAAAGGCATATTCCAGTGCAGTTGGTGCTGGTGCATTTGTCAGCGAGATCTTCGGAGACGAGGCAGACGAGTTAAGACGCCGCGGCGGTGATGGCGGCGAATTTGGCGCAACGACTGGAAGACCAAGACGTATGGGCTGGTTTGATGCAGTGGCTTCCAGATATGGCTGCAGAATTCAGGGAGCTACCGAAGCAGCACTTACTGTTTTGGATGTACTCGGTTATCTGGATGAACTTCCTGTTTGTATTGGATATGAGATTGACGGAACAGTTACAAAAGATTTCCCCAATACGGTTGAGCTTAATAAGGCAAAACCGGTTTACACCACACTTCCAGGCTGGAAATGTGAGATCAGAGGAATTAAAAAATACGAGGATCTGCCAGAAAACTGCAGAAACTATATTGAATTTATTGAGAAAGAGCTTGAAACTCCGATTACCATGGTTTCCAACGGACCGGGAAGAGATGATATTATTTATCGCTAGGATTTAAAAAAATTAAGCAGAGCATTAGGATTATTTCCTATTGTCTCTGCTTAATTTATTTTGTGGTATCAGTATCATTGTTATTATCATTGGGTCTTATGACCCGGACAACCAGCTGAGCAGCATATATAAATGCGGGAATAACTACTGTGGAATAGATAGCTGCCATCAGCCATTTTTTTGATTCCGCACTATGAGAAAATGCTAATATCAGTGCAATAAGATATAGGGAACAGATTAGTACCAGACCAACAATAGCCAGGGCGCGTTTCCATTTCATTGGGAAACCTCTCTTTCTGAAAAATTATACTGGGTTTATTATATCCCAAAACAGTACATTTGGAAAGAAATGTTTGGAAAATGTTCACAAAATCTTCAGATATTGGAAACTGTACATTTCTCTCAATCTATAGTACACTTTTAATAGATTACAGACATCGTGGAAGGAGTGCTTGGTACCCTTGAGGAAACAATGGTTGGTAGTAATTTCAGCAGGGATCCTTCTGAGCATGGGAGGGATGATGAGTTCTCCTGCTTCAGAAGATAATGGGCAGGAACAAAACACCCCCATTAATCTTATGGAAGCCACGAAGGAATGGCAGTGGAAGGAAGATTCCGGGGGCTGGAGATACATAAAAAAGGATGAAACCTATAAAAAGAACTGCTGGGAGAAGATTGACGGAGGCTGGTATTATTTTGGCTTTGATGGTTATATGAGTACAGACTGGACAACGATCCGCGGTATGGATTATCTCTTTGCCGAGAACGGGGAGCTGCAGCTTGGCTGGTGCTATAACGACGAAGAGGAAAAATGGCATTATTACAAGGAAGACGGTACCCCGCAAAAAGGCTGGTTTCAGGACCTGGATGGAAGCTGGTACTGGTTTTCTGCAAAGGGCGAGATGACTTCTTCCGGATATAAGTATGTAACCGGAGGAAAGTATTATTTCTTTGATAACGGACAGATGGCCGCTAACCAGTATGTCGGTCTCTTTTATATGGATGAAACCGGAAACAGAAACAAAAATTTTGATATCATAATTCAAAGTAAGAAAAAAAATACTACCGTCTCTGCTGAAGTAAAGGAAGGATTTACAGAAGCATCCAAGAATCTGCCCCGAGAGTGGGTGAAGCGTTTTACGGATCAGGGATGGGAAATTCTTTATTATCCGGAAAAGCAGTATTTTTCTGCGCCCAATACAGGGAGTGGTGTTTATTATGTAGGTCATTCGCTGGATACCACTTATAAGAAAATAAAGATATGTAATCCTTCTGAACTCACGGAAGCATTTTGCGAATATATCGGATATGAATACGGCTTATATAAGGGAACGCTTCAGGAGGCGACGGATTTATCCATGGATAAATCTTTGGTGGACGAATATGTTTCCATACCGGATTACTATGCGGATGATATGAAATTTTATTTTGGAAAGCTGGCAGCAGCATATTTGGGAAGTACGTCAACGAGGTCGGAGATGGAGGCAGAAGCCCCGGAAGTGACCCGGATATTAAAAAAGATATTATACAGGCAGAGTTGAATTACGAATAATTCTTATAGCAGGCATATGGTCTGATATAGATTATATCAATTCAGCGCTGCTTTTTTATTTAAAATCTGGTTGACAAATTAGTCCATATATAATATTATAAAATTATATTTAATAAAATTGAATTTAGCAATACAAAAGGAGAAAAGGAATGGATTTAATACCCCGTATCGTTGTTCTATTAATTGCAGCAGAACATTTATACATTTTATGGATGGAGATGTTTGCCTGGAAGACAGCTGGAAAAAAGATGTTACCTGGTTTTGAACCGTCATTTTTTGAGGAAACAAGAGTAATGGCGGCAAATCAGGGGTTATATAATGGGTTTCTTTCCGCGGGTCTTATATGGTCCCTGCTTGTAAGAGAAGGAATATGGGCAGACAGAATTTCCATATTTTTTCTTTCCTGTGTTATTATTGCAGGGGTATATGGAGCACTGACTTCATCGAAAACTATTTTTTTTAAACAGGCGTTGCCTGCAATTGCAGCACTTATTATAGTGATAATTATTTAAATAAAAGGAGTGACAGATATGAATGAGACAATAAGAACAATTCAGAATCACAGATCAATCAGAAGTTTCCTGGATAAAGAGGTTGATGACGTTATCATCGACGAGATCCTAAGGGCCGCACAATCCATGCCCAATTCGATTAATGGCCAGCAGAGTTCGGTAATAGTAATTAAGGATAAAGAAACAAAGGCAAAGATAGCCCAGCTGGCCGGCGGTCAGAAATGGGTGGAAGATGCACCGGTATTTCTTCTGTTCGTACTGGATTTTTATAAAACCAGTCTTGCGGCTGAAAAAAACGGGCTGACTCAGGTGATACATGAGAGTGTGGAAGGAACCATGGCAGGAACCTTTGATGCAGGACTTTCCATGGGCGCTGCGATAATAGCCGCAGAGTCGCTGGATCTTGGGATTGTACCAATCGGCGGAGTGCGTAAAAATCCAGGTGAAATCATAAAGCTTTTGAATCTTCCTCCCTATACCTATCCGGCAGTTGGCCTGGCAGTGGGATATCCAAAAGACGAATCACACAAAAAACCAAGACTTCCATTTTCCACATTTCGTCACAATGAAGTTTACCATACAGAGGAAATGAAAGAAGCCATCGACCGGTACGATATGGAGATGGAAGATTATTTAAAAGAAGTGGGACGTCAGCAGGAAGGAAACTGGAGTAAATATACCTCGGGAATTTATCAGAATGTTTATTACCCCGATGTCTATCCCACCATGAAAGACCAGAAGTTTTTAAACGACAAATAAAACAAGGGGAAAGCTGCAAAAAACAGCTTTCCCTTTCTTTATTCTGCCAGCTCACCCCAAAGCTCATACAGCTCTTCCAGACGTTTGCTGATCATCTCTTTTTCCTGGTTTAATTCCATAAGCTTTGGTACATCTGTAAAAATCTCTTCTTTTACAAGAAGTTCATCGATTTCCCCGTCTCTGGTTTCCAGTTTATGAATTTCTTCTTCTGTTTTCTTCAGTTCGTTCTGGCGTTTGCGGATCTTTGCCTGTTCTTCCTTTTGGGCTTTCCAATCAAGCTTTATCCCGGAGGGGTCGTCGCCGGTTTCAACCGCAGCTTCGGCCACCGGGGTCAAAAGACCTGTCATAATATCCTTCTTTTCCAGATAATAATCGTAATTCCCAATGTAGTTAACAAGGGTCTGGTTGGTCAGATCCAAAATTCGTGTGGCAGTTTTATTAATAAAATAACGGTCATGGGATACGTAAAGCACAGTACCGGTGTAACCAACCAGGGCGCCTTCCAGTATCTCTTTGGAGGTGATATCCAAATGGTTGGTGGGCTCGTCAAGGATTAAGAAATTGGCTTCTGAAAGCATAAGCTTTGCAAGAGAAACACGTCCCCGTTCCCCACCGCTTAAGTCCTTGATTCGTTTATATACGTCATCCCCTGTAAAGAGAAAGGCGGCCAGGATATTGCGGATCTGGGTATTGTTCATATATGGATAGGTATCCTGAAGTTCATCGAATAAAGTTTTTTCCATATGAAGAACCTGATGCTCCTGGTCATAATATCCGATATGTACCTTGGAGCCTAAGGAAACCTCTCCCTCATCGGGCGCCAGTATGCCGTTTAATATTTTTAAAATCGTGGTTTTTCCGGTTCCGTTGCCGCCGATAATGGCAACCCGTTCGCCACGCTTGACCTCAAACCCGATGTGTTCAAAAAGGAGATTGTCCCCAAATGATTTTTTTAAATCTTTAACAGTCAGAACGTCATTTCCACTGATTACGTTGGGTTCCAGCTGGATGCGCATCTCGTCGTTAACCTCGGTAGGTTTTTCTAACAACTCGATCTTGTCCAACATCTTTTCTCTGCTTTCAGCCCGCCGTATGGATTTTTCCCTGTTAAACGATTTTAATTTTGTAATTACTTCTTCCTGATGCCTGATTTCCTGCTGCTGGTTTAGATAGGCCTTCATCTTGGCTTCCCGAATCATGGCTCTTTTGCTGCTGTACTCCGTATAGTTACCCTGATATACGGACAAAATGCCATTATCCAGCTCAATGATCTTTGTCACCACACGGTTTAAAAAGTATCGGTCATGGGCTACGATAATTACGCTGCCGTCATAGTTAATCAGATAACCCTCCAGCCAGGCAATGGAGTCCATATCCAGATGGTTGGTAGGCTCATCAAGCAGGATGATGTCTGGTTTTGTAAGGAGAAGACGTCCTAAAGCTACCCGGGTTTTCTGCCCGCCGGATAGAGCAGATACGGGCTTGCCGAATTCATCTTCTGTAAAACCAAGACCTTTTAATACGCCGGTAACCTCACTTCGGTAAGCGTAGCCGTTTTGCAGCTCAAAATCATGGTTTAAGCGGCTGTAAACAGTAAGCATCTCATCCAGTTCCTCACCAGTGGCGTGTTTCATATCCAGCTCTAGTTTGCGGATTTTCCCTTCCATATCCATAAGGGGACGTTTCACTTCAAGAACCTCTTCATAGACCGTCCGGTCTCCGGATAAATCCTGATGTTGTGATAAATAGCCTAAGGTTTTCCCCTTGGATATGACCACCTCTCCTTCATCGGATGCCAGTTCACCGATAATCATTTTTAACAAAGTGGATTTACCGGCTCCGTTAATTCCTACAATGGCGGCTTTCTCATGGTCTTCTATATGAAAGGAAGCGCGTTTAATCACTTCGTTGGTGCCAAATGCTTTACTGATATTGTTGCATGAGAGAATCATGGTTTCTTTCCTCCTGTATAAATTGGGACAATAGTACCAGTATAATATAGGTCCATTTATTTTTCAAGGATACAATCGTAAAACTCGTTTGACATTATTTTATCACGCAGTTATAATGGTGTTAGTTAAATTCTAAGTAAAAGAAGGTGAAGATGTGGCAGATAAAGAAATTTCAAAAGCAGTGATTGCCAGGCTTCCCAGGTATTATCGTCATCTGGGAGAGCTTATGGAGGATGGAGTGGAACGGATATCTTCCAATGAGCTGAGTTTGCGTATGAAAGTGACCGCTTCTCAGATACGCCAGGATCTTAATAATTTCGGCGGATTTGGACAGCAGGGTTATGGATATAATGTGAAATACTTATATACAGAGATAGCGAAGATATTAGGAATTGACAGACAGCACAATTTAGTGATTATTGGTGCGGGCAATTTAGGACAGGCGATTGCAAATTATGCAAATTTCGAAAAGCGTGGTTTTTTAATCAAAGGAATGTTTGATATCAATCCACGTCTGATCGGTCTGGTAGTTCGCGGAATTGAGATCCGAAGTGTAGATGATCTGGAACAGTTTGTAAAAGATAATGATGTTCAGATTGCAGCCCTGACCATACCAAAGACCAAGGCACCGGAAATTGCAGACCGTCTTGTAAGGGCAGGCATCAAGGCTATCTGGAATTTCGCTCATACAGACTTAACTGTGCCGGATGATGTCGTGGTAGAGAATGTACACTTATCAGAGAGTCTGATGAGACTGTCTTACCGGGTCTGCAGCATGCAGGATAACCCGGTTGATGAAAAGTAAGGACAATCAGCAAAGAACAGTTAATATGCCTGCCGGCAGCCAAAGAGGAATTTCTCCTTTTTGCTGCCGGTAGTTTGCTATGGAGAAAGGCGGGTGCAGTATGAGATATCTGGTAACGGGAGAACAGATGAAGCAGGTTGACCAATATACCATCGAACAGATTGGTATCCCATCACTGGTACTGATGGAGCGGGCAGCCCTGGCCGTATTTAAAGAAGCAGTAAATCATGTAAAACAGACGGAACCGGTGTGGGTGCTGTGCGGAAGCGGTAACAACGGTGCTGACGGAATTGCTGTTGCTAGAATGCTTCATATAAGCGGTTATCATGTTCTGGTTATTCTTGCCGGAAAAAAGGACAAAGGAAGCAGTGAATATTTGACCCAGCTCTCCATTGCAGAGAAAACAGGAGTAAAAGTAATGGAAGGAATGGCTGGAAACCCGGGAACCTGCAGTCTGCTCATTGACGCGCTGTTTGGCGTAGGACTTGACAGGGAGATTCTTGGTACCCATCTGGAGATTATGAAATCTGTAATCAGTTGGAAACCGGAATTTACAATTGCAGTGGATATTCCCTCCGGCATTCACTCCAATACCGGACAGATTATGGGAACTGCAATCCCCGCAGATGTAACGGTTACATTCGGATATGAAAAACTTGGCACCATGCTGTACCCTGGAAAAGAATATAGCGGCAGGGTGATTGTGGAGGATATTGGTTTTCCTCCTGAGAGTATGAATGATGTAAAAACGGAATATTTTACATTTCAGGAGACTGACATGACGCTGATCCCCAGCCGGCCGGCCTATTCCAATAAAGGCAGCTTTGGTAAAGTTCTCCTGGTTGCTGGTTCCAGAAACATGAGCGGGGCTGCATATTTAAGTGCGCTTTCCGCTTATCGGACTGGTGCTGGTCTGGTCCGGATCTTTACTGTAGAGGAAAACAGGGAGATTTTGCAGACCTTACTTCCGGAAGCTGTGATTGTTTCCTACCGGTCATCTGATGCTGAACGGAAAACGGACAACTTTGAACAGCTTTTGATTGAACAGTGTGAGTGGGCCAGTGTGATTGTTCTGGGACCGGGACTGGGACAGGGTGTTTATGTGAAAAATCTGGTGGAATCCATTCTCGTAAATGCCTATGTTCCGGTAATTGTAGATGCTGACGGGCTGAATACCATTGCCAGTAATCCGGAGCTTACCAGTTATTACACGGAGAACATTATCATTACCCCTCATCTGGGAGAGATGGCAAGACTTACCGGAAGCTCGGTAGAATTAATAAAAAAACATCTCATTCAGACCGCCAGAGAGTATGCAGACCGGTTTGGTATCACCTGTATATTAAAAGATGCAGTTACCATTGCGGCCCTTAATGATCAGAGAACCTATGTAAACAGCAGCGGGAACAGTTCCATGGCAAAGGCAGGGTCAGGAGATGTACTGACGGGAATTCTGGCCGGATTACTGGCAATGGGGCTGGAAGGACCGGATGCAGCGGCTCTGGGTGTATGGCTTCATGGTCTGGCGGGGGATATGAGAAAGAAGAAATATGGAGATTACAGTCTTCTTGCCAGAGAACTGGCAGATGAGACTGGTATAATATTGCAGGAGCGAACGAGGGAATAAATCATGAAAACATATGGAAGGGTATATGAAGCAGTAGATTTAGATGCAATCCGGTACAACATGGAAGAGATGAAAGCAAACTTAAAGCCGGATACAAAGATGATCGGGGTTGTAAAATCCGATGGATATGGTCATGGTTCTGTCCCTGTGGCTCTGGCAATTGATCCTTATGTGTGGGGATATGCAGTGGCCACAGTGGAAGAAGGCGTAATACTTAGAAAACATGGAATCACAAAGCCCATTCTGGTTCTGGGAGTGGTTCCCTGTGATGGCTATCAGCTTCTGGTGGATTATGATATCAGCTCTGCCGCATTTCAGCTGAAGAAAGCCATGCGCCTTTCTGAACTGGCGGAAAAAGCAGGAAAGAAAGCTGTGGTTCATCTGGCCCTTGATACCGGTATGAGCCGGATTGGATATCCGGTGACCGAAGAGGCAGCGGAGGAAGCGGCAAAAATCTGCAGGCTGCCTGGAATTTATGCGGAAGGGCTCTTCACTCATTTCGCAAAAGCAGATGAAACGGATAAAAAAGCAACGGGATCACAGATTGAGAAATTTCGGGCATTTGTAGATATGCTGGGCGAAAGAGGAATCACCATTCCTGTCCTTCACTGTTCCAACAGTGCAGGAATTATTGATTTGCAGGAGGCTAATTTTCATCTGGTTCGTGCAGGGATTTCTATTTATGGATTATATCCTTCCACAGAGGTAAAAAAAGAACCCGTAAAGTTAAAACCTGCCATGGAGTTAAAAAGTGCCATTACCTACATAAAAAAAATCGGACCTGGAACTTCTGTCAGCTACGGTGGAACGTTTACTGCCCAGCAGGAAATGACAGTGGCTACAATTCCTGTGGGATATGGGGATGGCTATCCCAGAAATTTATCTGGAAAAGGCGAGGTCTTAATCAGAGGACAGCGGGCTAGAATTCTTGGAAGGGTGTGTATGGATCAGTTTATGGTTGATATCACATCGATTGAGGGAGCCAAAGAAGAGGATGAGGTTGTTTTGGTTGGAAGACAGGGAAAGGAACAGATTACCGTGGAGGAACTGGCCGAGCGGTGCGGCGGCTTTCATTATGAAATACTCTGTGATATCAGCAAACGGGTACCCAGGGTTTATATGGAACACGGCGAAGTAGTGGGAACCAAAGATTATTTTAACGATTGTTACAGCACCTTTTTAAAGGTGTAATAACCAACTCCATGTCCATATCATATGATAAGGTATGCGGCGGAAAAACTTAAGTGAATACACGAGTCAAAGTAGGTCAATAATAGACTTAAATAAATTGACGGAGTGTGAGAATGTGATAATCAGACGTGGAGACATTTATTATGCCGATCTAAGACCGGTAGTAGGCTCTGAACAGGGCGGGATTCGCCCGGTTCTTATTATACAAAATGACATCGGTAATAAGCACAGCCCCACTGTGATCTGTGCAGCGATTACCTCAAGAATGAATAAGGCAAAGCTGCCTACCCATGTGGAGCTGGATACAAAAAAGTGCGATATGATCAAAGATTCAGTTATACTTTTGGAACAGCTGCGGACCATTGACAAGCAGAGACTGAAAGAGAAAATTTGTCATATTGATGAAAAACTGCAGCAGGAAGTGGACTGTGCATTAAGAATCAGCTTAGAACTGAATACATAGTTCACCATTGACGGAATGCTGATAAAATGGTATATTCTTAAATAGTTGTGAGAAAAAATACGAAAGAAAATCAACAAAAGGAGTAGAATTTTCAGATGGACGATGGCAATCCGCTTATACGCGTGATTATTTTTATTGCTTTTATCGTATTGGATGCAATTTTTTATGGATTTGGTGCAGCAATTCAGAATGTGAATACGACAGAATTGGAACATCAGATGGAAGAAGGCAGTGAGAAAGCTGCAAAACTGCTGCATATTGTTAACAGACCAACCAGATTTGTGAACACCATTCAGATCACCACCAACTTAATTGGTATGGTGACGGGAGCGTTTGTATTAGGACAGTTTAAGATCTGGCTGGAGGCAATCTTAAGCCGGGGGAGCGATGGCCCCAACCGGTGGATCTCTCTTTTCAGTCTTTTCCTTGTAGGTGCCTGCCTGATTATTCTGCTGATCAGCTTCGGTATTATTATTCCAAAGCGCTGTGCAGCTGAGAATCCGGAAAAGTGGGGATACCGTATGCTTCCCGCAGTAACCTTTATTATGATTCCCCTGATTCCCTTTGCGTGGGTTGCAAACCTGATTGCTTTCGTAGTACTTAAGGTCATGGGCATTGATATGGCATCAGACAATGAGAACGTAACCGAAGAAGACATTATGTCTATGGTAAATGAAGGGCATGAACAGGGAGTATTAGAAGCCAGGGAAGCGGAGATGATCACCAATATCTTTGAACTCAATGACAAGGAAGCTGCGGATATCATGACGCACAGAAAGAATCTGGTTTCCTTAGACGGAGAGATGATGTTAAAAGAAGCGGTGACATTTATCCTGACAGAGGGGTATAATTCCCGGTATCCGGTCTATAAAAAAGATGTGGATGACATCATTGGTATTCTTCACATGAAGGATGCACTGATTGCCGCTGAAATAGAAGAGAACGGCAGCCGGCAGCTCTGGGAGATTGAAGGACTTTTAAGAGAGGCTCATTTCATTCCCGAAACCAGGAACCTTGATACCCTGTTTAAAGAGATGCAGTCCAGAAAGATCCACATGGTAATTGTGGTTGATGAATATGGTCAGACTTCCGGTATTGTTACCATGGAAGATATTCTGGAAGAGATTGTAGGCAATATTCTTGACGAGTATGATATGGATGAAGAATTTATCGTACCATCGGATGACGGTACTTACGTTATGAATGGTATGACTACCCTGGAAGACGTGGAACGGGCATTAGACATTGAATTTGATGAGGAGGATTATGACTCCTATGACACAATAAATGGTCTGCTTATTTCCAGACTGGACCGGATTCCCCAGGAAGGGGAAGAATCAGAAGTATTCATTATGGGTTATATGTTTAAGATCCTTCAGGTGGAGAACAAGATGATTCAGACAGTCCGTGTATGGAAGGAAGAACCAGAGGTGCTTTCTGAGGAAGAAAAAACGGTCAGAAAAACGGAATCCGAGTTAAAAGACTCAGAAAAAGAATCATAAGCACACAGCTGCCAGAACTTTCCTGTATCAGACAGGAAGGATATGGCAGCTGTGTATTGTTTTTTTCTTGCAAGATGAAATAAATAGTGATAGAATAGAAAAGATGTTATTTTCTGATATAAAGAGGACGAAATAGAGAAAGAAAAGGAGTGTTGGAAGCGATGTCAGGTCATTCAAAGTTCGCAAACATTAAGCACAAAAAAGAAAGAAACGATTCCGCAAAAGGTAAAGTATTTACTGTAATCGGAAGAGAAATTGCAGTAGCGGTTAAAGAAGGCGGATCAGACCCTGCGAACAACAGTAGGCTCCGTGATGTTATTGCCAAAGCAAAAGCCAACAACATGCCCAATGACACCATTGACAGGGGCATTAAAAAAGCTGCCGGAGATGCCAATTCTGTTAACTATGAGACAATTACATACGAAGGATACGGCCCTAATGGAGTGGCGATCATCGTAGATACTCTGACAGACAATAAAAACCGGACTGCTGCCAACGTAAAGAACGCTTTTACAAAAGGCGGCGGAAATGTGGGTACTCCAGGCTGTGTATCTTTTATGTTTGACAAAAAGGGACAGATCATTATAGATAAAGAAGAATGTGATATGGATGCGGATGAGCTTATGATGATTGCTCTGGATGCAGGTGCAGAAGATTTCTCAGAAGAAGAGGACAGCTATGAAGTACTGATTGCGCCAGAAGAGTTCAGCGCAGTACGTGAAGCACTGGAAGCAGCAAAAATCCCCATGATTCAGGCTGAAGTTACTATGATCCCACAGACATGGGTGGAGCTGGCTGATGAGGATTCATTAAAGAAGATGAACCGGATTCTGGATCTGTTAGATGCAGAAGATGATGTACAGGCTACCTATCATAACTGGGACGAATAGAATAAAAACGGGCATGCACAGGAATCAGTGCATGCCTTTTTATTATAAATCCCTTACACAATCTCAGTTAAGTTTCTAACCGACTTCTGAATATCTGCCACCAGTTCATGAATACGTTCGTAGACCTCACCAGAGCTTTTGGAGATTTCCCCGAATTCTCTTGCTACTACTGCAAAGCCAACCCCTGCCTCACCGGCTCTGGCCGCTTCAATAGAGGCATTAATGGAAAGAATATTTTCCATGGAAGCCACCTTCTGCAGGTCGTGGGTTTTTGCTGTTACTTCATTCAATGAGATTTTGATGCTGTCAATTTCTTTATCCAGTACGCTGTCTCTTTTGCCGGAGATTGCCTGTATGTATTCCATATTAACCAGCTGGTTCACTATGCTGCCAAGCATCTGTGCAGCTGCCTTGATTGTGGCTTCTGTTCGTACCGGTACTTTTCTTAGTGCACGGATATATTCCTCTTCGTTAATTCCCAGCTCCCTGGCAATGGTGCGAAATTTTTCTTCCTCTGGCTGAGAGGGCAAAACCTGTCCTCCGATGATTGCTCCCACCTTTTCACCTTTCACAACGATGTCAGAGGAAAAATCCATAAGCCCCGCATGGCAGAAATAAGCTCCGATTCCTTCTTTGTCGCAGGCTTCACACCGCTTTAAGCCTTCTTCACTGTTTCTGGTGTATTTCATGCAAAACTCAGTGAAATTACTGCCTTTTGTTATATAATTACCCTCTGCATCTACCGCGATTGCTGCTAACCCTGTCGCTTCCGAAAACTGGTCCTGAATCGACTGCAATGCCTTCAAATCAATAAATTTTTTGATATCGATCATAGTATGCATGCCCCTCTCTTGTAATTTGCGGTACCTTTTTATCATACTTATTATATAATAATAGTAGGATAAATACAAGCAAGGAAGTAAGCAGTAATATCTGCGAAATCCATTGAAGCTTGATGATTATTGTGCTACAATCACCGTGAAAAAGATTAAAAAAAGAGGCTCAGGATTATGGAAAGTGACCGATTGTACCGGGTGCAAAAAAAGGATATTGAGAAATTAAAGCAACTGCTGACAGAGTGTTTTGAGGGGGACCCACTTTATTGCAATCTGATCCCGGACACAGATACAAGGAAACGTCTTCTCCCCGAACTGTTTGAATGTGATATGGAAGAATTTTTTGAGACTTGTGAGATTTATGCGGACAGCCCGGATATTAACGGAATTATGGTGGTAGATGATGAATCGGAAGTTTACAATCCTGTTCATTATTATCTGGCAGAAGCAGCAGCGACTTTGAAAACGGATAGTTATTTAATCAAAGAAGACAGGTCGCTAAAGACATTCTGGAACTTTTTCCATGGAAGGGATTATTTAAATTCCAGATGGACTGACCAGCTTCATCAGGAAGAACGGCTTCACATCATCTATCTGGCAGTGAGACCCAGTATGCAGCATCATGGGATTTCTGCCTGCCTTCTAAAAGAAGCCATAGGATTTGCAGACAGAAATCATCTTATGATATCACTGGAAACTCACAAACACAGCAATGTAAGTTTTTATGAACATTTTGGTTTCAGACTTTTCGGCGTGGTAGAAAAGCATTTTGAGTTAAAACAGTACTGTATGATAAGAGAGATGCACTAAAGCTTAGTATAAATAGTAGGACAGGCTTTCCCGAATCTGAAAACCGGCTTTTTTATACAGAGCCACGGCAGCAAGATTGTCGCCGGATACCTGTAAATAGATGGTTTTCGTCCTTTGATCTGCGGGAAGAGAAGTATAAGTCTTTAAAAATAAATCCAGGCAGGCAGTTCCAAGACCCTGCCCCCGCAGGGGTTCGGACACTTCAAATCCATATAAATAAGCGCTGTTTTCCTGAATATCAAGACTGCACATCCCGACGGCTTCTTTATCCTTAAAAAACTCATAGCAGATTTGATCATCGGGATTTTTATGGGATGAGATGGTTAAATCATTCCCATCTTGATTTTCTTCCTCCAAACCGGATTTTGCTGAAACAGGAACAAAACGTTCCATAAAATGTTCCGTGTAACAGAAAGAAGCCTCCATAGCCTGTAACGTTTTTATTCCATCCCTGCAGTTTTCGTACACTGGGAATAAAAAATCGCAGTCAGGATAATCATTTACCAGCTCTTTTAAAAGAGATGTAAAATGTCCTTTCTTCCGTTCACCAGGAAGGGTACAGCCGTAGCATTCCATGGTGTCAGAATCAGTAAAAAAAGCGATAAGAGCGGATAAGAGGCGTTCATTTTCATATAATAAACAGCAGATGCACTCTTCCTCCAAAGGAAATGAGAAAGAGATATGATCGTATTCATTGCAGGTTTCCTGTAAAAGACGGAGGTCTTTTGTCAAATGGGCATCTGGTGCTTTTGTTCGGATAAGATTCATGGTTTTACTCCTGGTTTGTTTTCGTATAGTATAATACAATAAAACAGTAAAATTCAATCAAATATTTTCCATATTGCTGATTGTCTCTTTGAAATATGGGTGATAGAATAAACACATGTAAAGCAGTTGGAGGGATCAAATTGAAAAAGAGAGAAGAAATACCAGTTTGCGACACCTGGAACCTGGCAGATATACTGCCGTCTGAGGAGGCCTGGGAGGATTTATTCCACGAAACAGAACGCTCGCTTTCAGGTTATAAAAATTTTGAAGGACATCTGGCCCAGTCTGGCGAGATGCTTTTTTCCTGTCTCAAATTTGATGAAGAGGTGTCATTAAAGATTGAGACTTTGTTCGTATATGGAAAACAAAAATCTGACGAAGACACAGGGAATGCCAGATACCAGGGACTATCATCAAAAGCCAGGGCATTGTCCTATCAGGCCGCTGGTTTATCATCCTATATCGTACCTGAGATCTTAACCATATCCGAAGAACTGTTAAAGAAATACCGTGAAGCAGTTCCTGAGCTGAACCGCTATAACCGCACCTTTGAAGTGATATTAAAAAAGAAAGCACACACACTTCCAGCAGCCATGGAAGCGCTGCTTGCCGGTTCTATGGAAGCAACCTCCGGCTCATCGGAAATTTTCAATATGTTTAATAATGCAGATGTAAAATTCCCTGAAATTAAGGATGAGAACGGAAACGCCGTAAAAATCAGTCATGGCAATTACGTTGCCCTTATGGAAAAACAGGACAGAGAAGTTCGGAAATCCGCATTTTATGGTCTTTATGGAGTATATAAGCAGTTTGGAAATACTCTGGCAGCTACCTTTTCTTCTAATGTGAAAAAGTCTGCATTTTACGCAACAGCAAGAAATTATCCCTCCGCCAGAGCCCATTCCCTTGCAGAAAATGAGGTTTCAGAAGCAGTTTATGATAATCTCATAAAGGCGGTCCGTGACGGGCTTCCATACCTTCATGAATATGTGGCATTGAGAAAGAAGGCGCTTGGAGTGGAGACACTTCATATGTATGACCTCTATGTGCCCATGGTATCCAGAGAAGAACGGACCATATCCTTTGAAGAGGCAAAGAATATGGTGCTTGAAGGGTTAAAGCCTTTGGGAGATCATTATCTGTCTCTGCTAAAAGAAGGTTTTAATCACCGGTGGATCGATGTGTATGAGAACGAAGGAAAACGAAGCGGTGCTTATTCCTGGGGAGTATATGGAGTTCACCCTTACGTACTTTTGAATTTTAATGGAACCCTTGACAGTGTCTTTACCCTGGCTCACGAGATGGGGCATGCGCTCCACAGCTGGTTTTCTGATAAAAACCAGACTTATGTAGATGCAGGTTATAAGATTTTTGTTGCTGAAGTGGCCAGTACCTGCAATGAGGCCCTCTTAATCAGACATCTTCTTGAGATTACAGAGGATAAAAAGGAACGCGCCTATCTGTTAAATCATTTTATGGACAGTTTCCGCGGTACCTTATACCGTCAGGCAATGTTTGCGGAATTTGAAGACAAGGCCCACCGCCTTGCAGCACAGGGAGAGATATTAACATCAGAAACGCTGTGCCAGATGTACCATCAGCTGAATGCGGATTATTTTGGACCTGAGATGGTGATAGATCCTGAAATCGACTACGAATGGTCCAGGATCCCCCACTTTTATACGCCGTTTTACGTTTACCAGTATGCTACCGGATTTTCCGCTGCAGTGGCGATCAGCAGCCGGATTTTAGCAGGAGATGAAACCGTTATTAAGGGGTATTATGAATTTTTAAGCGGAGGAAGTTCCATGCCTCCTGTTGAGCTTTTAAAGCTGTGCGGCGTTGATATGTCCACAGCTGAGCCGGTGAAAGATGCCCTTTTGGTATTTTCAGGCCTTTTAGAAGAGATGAGAAGGCTTATTTAAAACTGATTTCCAGATAGAGGAGAGGGGGAGCAGGTATGAATCTATATCAGATGATATTTAAGAGAAGATCCATTAAAAAATATAAGAAAGAACCGGTTCCGGAGCAATTAAAAAGGGATATTCTTTATTTTGGGGATTGTGTTTCAAGGTTATACGGCGACATTCAGGTGAAGATGGAGATCTGTGACAGTACGGAGGATGAACTTCCATCAAAAGGTCTGTGGAAGGTAGATGCTCCTTATTATCTGATCCTTTATTCAGAGGAGAAAGAAGGATATCTTGTCAATGCCGGCTACGTGGCAGAACCTGTTTTATTATATATGACTGGAAAAGGTCTTGGTACCTGTTATCTGGCCAATGCAAAGAGCTCAAAACCGGCACCGGCTGGTTTTAAACAGGTCATAACCATTGCCTTCGGATATCCCAGGACACTGCTTTACCGTGATCCGGCAACTGCCAGGCGGATGCCCCTTAAGGAACTGTGCGTGTTTAAGGAAGAAGCAGGGGAGTCCGTAAAAAATATATTAAAAGCGGTACGGCTTTCTCCATCAATAATGAATACCCAGCCATGGAGGTTTATTGTCTATCACGATAAAATATATGTATTTTCCTGCAGAGAGTTTTTACCCTACCCTTATCTGGTCTCTCTTCGGGAGATCAGTGTGGGGATCATGCTTTCCCATCTGAACATTGCAGCAGAAGAGATGTGGATCAATGTCAGCCTGGAAACGGATAAGGCCATGGAAAAGAAATCATACAAAAGCGGCGCGTACGTAGCCACTGCATATTTGAAGGAATACAAACTATAAGTAAGCTTCATAACAGGGGGAAAGAGAAGATGTGCAACAAAAATCTTCTCTTTTTTCACATTTAGACTTTCTTCAGATGGCAGAAGATGATAGAATGACACTGTTTGGCTACAATGAAGAAGTGAGGATAGGTTCATGAAGCGGGAAATTGATATAAAAGAAATCTCAGATGGAAAATTATATGACTTAAATGATATGGTAAAAGCAGACTGCAAAGACTGCGAAGGCTGCTCGGCCTGCTGCAGGGGGATGGGCAATTCCATTGTGCTGGACCCTCTCGATGTATTCCGGCTGACAAAAGGACTTAACTGTACCTTTGAAGTGCTTCTTCAGAATCAGGCAGAGTTAAATGTTGTAGATGGAATTGTCCTTCCAAGTATCCGGATGGGGCAAGAGGGAGAGAACTGCGGATTTCTCGATGCCCAGGGCCGGTGCAGCATTCATTCGTTCCGCCCCGGGATCTGCCGTCTGTTTCCTCTTGGAAGAATTTATACAGAGGAAGGGATCCGGTATTTTCTACAGATTTATGAATGCGCAAAGAAGAACCGAACCAAGGTGAAGGTACGCAGCTTTATGGATAATCCGGATGGGAAGCGATACGACAAATTTATTGCGGATTGGCACGATTTTTTAAAGAAAGCTGAAAATGAGATGGAAAAGCAGAATGATCCAAATTTTACCAGGCAGCTGAGCATGAATGTTCTGAAAATGTTTTATTTAACCCCCTATGAGAAAGAACAGGATTTTTATGATCAGTTTGGTAAAAGGCTTGAAGCCATAACTTTCTTATGATAGAATTGGTAAGATAAAGAAAAAACAGGGCGAAGAGAACCGAGGAGGAAAACATGATCAGGAAATTAATTGACAGAATTCAAAAAACAAATGCACCGGTTTGTGTGGGACTTGATCCAATGCTAAGTTATATTCCCGATCACGTAACAAAGAAGGCATATCATGAATTGGGTGAGACATTAGAGGGTGCTGCAGAAGCGATCTGGCAGTTCAATAAAGAAATTGTAGATCATGTTTATGATCTGATTCCCTCCGTAAAACCCCAGCTTGCCATGTATGAGCAGTTTGGAGTGGAAGGCTTAAAGGTATACGACAGAACAGTGAAATACTGTCAGGAGAAGGGACTCATTGTCATTGCTGATGCAAAAAGAGGAGATATTGGTTCTACATCTGCAGCCTATGCTATGGCTCATATCGGTAAAGTACAGGTTGGTTCTAAACGTATTCCGGCGTTTCACACAGAATTTCTTACAGTCAACCCCTATCTTGGAACAGACGGCATCGCTCCCTTTGTTGATGTATGCAAAGAAGAGGACAAAGGTCTGTTTGTACTGGTTAAAACCTCCAACCCTTCCAGCGGAGAATTTCAGGACCGTCTGATAGACGGAGCACCTCTTTATGAACACGTAGCCAAGAAGGTTGTGGAATGGGGCGCAGAGTGTATGGACGGAACCTACAGTAACGTAGGTGCAGTAGTAGGAGCCACATATCCGGAGATGAGCGCTGTATTAAGAAAAATGATGCCAAATACCTATTTTCTGGTACCTGGCTACGGAGCACAGGGAGGAACTGCTGAAGATTTAAAGCCTTGTTTTAATGAAGATGGTCTTGGTGCAATCGTGAATTCTTCAAGAGGCATTATCGCCGCCTATAAACAGGAAGCATATAAGAAATTCGGTCCTGAGCATTTTGGAGAAGCCTCCAGACAGGCTGTGACTGATATGGTTTCGGATATTAACCGGGTGTTATAGGGGGAAATCATGGGAAAAATAAAAATCACTGCATCAGTTACCAGTCAGGTCATGCTTGCAGACGGTGTGTACAGCATGTGGATCGACGCGAAGGAAATCACTGACCAGTCAATGCCTGGACAGTTCATCTCCGTTTATACAGGGGACAGTTCAAAGCTGCTGCCCCGTCCCATCAGTATATGTGAGACAGACCGGGAAAAAGGTCTTTTAAGAATTGTTTACCGCATAGCAGGAAAAGGAACCGATGAGTTCTCCCGTTATCAGGCTGGTGACCCGGTTATTATTATGGGACCGTTAGGCAATGGATTTCCGCTGGAAGCTGGGATATCCGGGAAAAAGGCACTGTTAATCGGAGGCGGTATCGGAATACCTCCCATGTTAGAACTGGCGAAGAATCTTACCTGCACAAAACAGATGGTTTTGGGATACCGGGACGAGCTGTTTTTAAATGAAGAGTTTCTTCCTTATGGAGATACGTTTCTTGCTACAGAAAGCGGCGCTGCAGGAACCAAAGGCAATGTGATGGATGCAATCAGAGAGCATGGCTTACAAAGCGATGTGATTTTTGCATGTGGTCCGACTCCCATGTTAAAGTCTTTACGGGCATATGCTTTGGAACATCATATTGAATGCTATCTTTCCCTGGAAGAGAAGATGGCATGTGGAATCGGAGCCTGTCTTGCCTGTGTCTGCAAAAGCAGTGAGAAAGATGACCATTCCATGGTTCATAACAAAAGAGTCTGCAAAGACGGTCCGGTATTTAAGGCTGAGGAGGTTGAATTCTAGATGAATATGAAAGTAAATCTTGCCGGTGTTACATTAAACAACCCGGTTATGACAGCCTCAGGCACTTTTGGTTCCGGTGAAGAATACAGCGAGCTTGTGGATTTAAACCGCCTGGGTGCAGTCGTTACCAAAGGTGTTGCCAATATTCCCTGGGCAGGGAATCCCACTCCCAGAATTGCAGAAACTTATGGTGGAATGATTAATGCAATCGGACTTCAAAACCCCGGTATGGATGTATTTATTGAGAGAGATATTCCGTTCTTAAAAAAATATGATACAAAAATCATCGTCAATGTCTGCGGAAAGACCACGGAAGATTATATCCAGGTGGTAGAGCGACTTGCTGATGAGCCAGTGGATATGCTGGAGATTAACATTTCCTGCCCCAATGTGAAGGAGGGTGGAATTGCGTTCGGCCAGGATCCAAAAGCGGTGGAAGCCATAACAAGAGAGGTAAAGAAGTATGCAAAACAGCCTGTCATTATGAAGCTCAGCCCCAATGTAACGGATATTACCGTAATGGCAAAAGCTGCGGAAGCAGGCGGAGCAGATGTCTTATCCATGATTAATACCCTGACAGGAATGAAGATCGATGTAAACCGCCGTACATTTGCAGTGGCCAATAAGACAGGCGGGTTATCCGGTCCTGCAATCAAGCCAATTGCAGTACGTATGGTTTATCAGGCAGCGTGTGCGGTTAAAATACCTATTATCGGAATGGGTGGAATTATGACTGCGGAGGATGCCCTTGAATTTATACTTGCAGGAGCAACCGCTGTTTCTGTTGGAACAGCCAACTTTGTTAATCCTTATGCAACTACGGAAATCATTGCAGGTATTGAAGATTATATGTTAAAATATCAGGTAGAAGACATCAGCGAGCTGATCGGTGCAGTACGATAACGGAACGGTATTTGAATAGAGAGGACAGAAAGATGGAACAGTATAAGCAGGAGTTTATTGAATTTATGGTGGACAGTGATGTCCTTAAATTTGGAAGTTTTACACTGAAAAGCGGAAGAAAATCTCCATTTTTCATGAATGCGGGTTCTTATGTAACAGGAGCACAGTTAAAGAAGCTGGGTGAGTATTACGCCAAAGCGATTCATGATAAGTTTGGTACTGATTTCGATGTACTGTTCGGACCAGCTTATAAAGGAATTCCGTTAAGCGTTGCTACTTCAATCGCATTCCATGAACTGTATGGAAAGGAAATTAAATACTGTTCCAACAGAAAAGAAGAAAAAGACCATGGCGGCGATGCTGGAATTCTGCTTGGAAGTCCCATAAAGGATGGAGACAGAGTTGTCATTATTGAAGACGTGACCACATCTGGAAAGTCCATTGAAGAGACCTTTCCCATTATCAAAGCTCAGGGAGATGTAACGATTCTGGGTCTCATGGTTTCCTTAAACCGTATGGAGAAGGGAAAGACAGAGCGAAGTGCACTGGATGAAATCCAGGAGAAATATGGATTTAAAGCATCTGCCATTGTATCTATGGCAGAAGTCATCGAACATCTTTATAACCGGGAATATAAGGGACGAGTGCTGATTGATGATGAATTAAAGGCAGCAATTGATGATTATTATAAAGTGTATGGCGTAAAATAAGGAGAGCGGGATATGGAAAGAGTATATAAAACCATGAGAAATGCAGGTGCATTAAATATTGTTGTTGGAATTATAGTGACAGCCATCGGACTTGCTGCCGGTATCATTTCAATCGTAAACGGAGCAATCTTAATGAAAAGAAAATCTGAAATTACATTTTAACCGTTATCACAAGAGCGGAGGCTGTCAGAATCCATATATTCTGGCAGCTCTCTCCTTTTGGAATAAAGATGGAGCTGTTATGATTAAAAATGCGACGAAACGGCAGAAATTTGGTTGGGTGATTTTTATAATTTACCTGATCTTTTTGGCGTATTTTCTGTTTTTCTCCGATTATTTTGGAAGAAGCGGCCATATACGGGAGGAATACGCTTATAACCTGATTCCGCTGAAGGAAATTAAGAGATTTATTGTTTACCGCCATGTGGTGGGTATTAAGTCTTTCCTTTTGAATGTGGTTGGGAATATAGTCTGTTTTATGCCTTTTGGTTTTTTTCTGCCGGTTATAAGCCGCAGGAGCCGCCGCTTTTTCAATACAACGCTGCTCAGTTTTTTATTCAGTCTCTGCATTGAAACCACCCAGCTTATTTTCAAGGTGGGAAGTTTTGATGTGGATGATATGATTTTAAATTCCTTGGGAGGAATGATTGGATATATTTTTTATAAAATAGTACAGCACATAAGAGTAAGGAGGATGAGGCGTGGCAAAGCAGAAAAGAGTATCCTACATTAGAAAACCGTATGCTAAAAACAGTTTTCTGGCGTTGGGACTGGCTTTAGGAGCACTGGTTTTAGGGATACTTGGAATATCCAGTGCTGCAATCACTGCAGGACAGGCGCAGTTAAACGTTGCGGCTGTCTGCTTTTGCAGCATGTTGATTTCTATGTTTTCCGTGTTTTATGGTGTTCTTTCTTTCTTTGAAAAGGAAAAAAAATACATACTGTCTAAGATTGGAATTGGCATCAGTGTTTTGCTGATTATTTTTTGGATAGTTCTTCTTATTATTGGAATGAAGGGGTAAAAAAATGGATAGTAGAAAAATGTTTGAACAGGAAAATGAAGGAATTATGGAACGGTTTCAATTGTCTATGGATCGGATCAGTCAGATCTCTTCGGAGAAGACAGTGTTACAGCCGTTTCATGATTATTTTACAAGGACAGCTTCATTTATATGCTTAATGGGGGAATACCTTGACTTTATAGAAGAGGGAAAGCTTAATACGGCTTCCTTAAATGAACTGAAAGAATGGAACTTAAAATTTTATGAGGACATTCTTCCTGACTCTTATGAAACCAGTTATGCCAATCCAGCTTATGCAGTGGAAAAACTGGGAGACGGATTCGGACAGCTCCTTTGCTATCTTTATAAAGAAATCAGAGGGGATATTGTTTTTGTTCATGAAAACAGGCTGACTGATATCACGATTTTAAATGAGGCATTGATAGAAATCTATAACATGTTTGAAGAGGGAGTGCCGGAGGTGGCCTCTGTAAAGGAAGTTATTTACTGGTTTGTCAGTGATTATACGGACCATACAGTGACGTTCCGTGTAAGAGAGGGCTTAGATCCTTCCCTTTCCTTTGCAACTGATATTATTCGGAACAGTGATTTAACGGATCTTCGCTATCTCTACCGCTTTGGGGAATATATCTCGGATTCTGAGCTTAAAGTTGCAGATTATCTCAATTCTCTTCCAGAGGAGAAGGTTCGTCTGATGGCGGATACCTATACGGAAGGTTACAGAAAAGGCTTTCAGGTAATGGGCAGAGATTTATCCAAAAAGAAAGCAGTCCAGATACGCTATGAACTTGGCTTTGAACGCATGGTTAAATATGCCATGGAGAATTTTGAAAAACTGGGGCTTAAAGTGATTTTGTGCCGTGCTGCAGTCTGGGCAGTGAATACCAATGCAGGACGGAAAGCAGGCTATTATAGTACATCACCGAACCGACAGTATGATTATGATCACCGTTACGATGAAGCCATCTATGTCAATAAAGCCTTTAAAGACCGAAAAGCTTCTGTACTTAAAGTTGCTTACGAGACATACAAAGATCTGGCTGCCGCTTTTGCAGGACCTGCAGTAATTCAGACATTTGGAAAAGAGGGCTTCCAGCCGGTTAATAAACCGGAAGCCAACCACCTTGATCCCAAACAGGAGAAGCTTTCTGTGGAAATGTCCGGTGAGACAGCCAGTATTTTAAATGAATATGTTCCTGGTGATGAAATCAGCTTTACCATCATTGCATTTCCTGTTCCGGAAATCGGTGATAAATTTGAAGAGATATTTAATGAGACCATTGCCATCAATACCCTGGATTATGAAAAGTACAAAGGTCTGCAGCAAACCATTATCGATGCACTGGATGAAGCAGACTATGTGGAGATTACAGGAAAAGGGAATAATAAAACCAGTTTAACAGTTGCACTCCATCATTTAAAAGACAGAGAAAAAGAAACAAATTTTGAAAACTGTGTGGCCGATTCGAACATTCCCCTTGGCGAAGTGTTTACATCCCCCAGACTGGCTGGAACAAGTGGTGTTTTAGAAGTCAGCACGGTATACATTGCTGATTTCCAGTTTAAGGATCTGGTTATGATATTTGAAGACGGCATGATCAAAGACTATTCCTGCAGTAATTTTGAAGATCCAAAGGAAGGAAAAGAACTGATCAGACAGGTGATTTTAAAGAACCATGATACTCTGCCCATGGGTGAGTTTGCCATCGGAACCAATACCACTGCTTACGCAATGGCAAGAAAGTTTGATATTCTTGATAAGCTTCCTATTTTAATTGTGGAGAAGATGGGACCACATTTTGCAGTTGGTGATACGTGCTACAGCTGGTCGGAAGACAGCAAGCTATATAACCCCAATGGCAAGGAGATTATCGCCAAGGAAAACGAGATTTCAGCGCTCAGAAAAGAGGATGCTTCCAAGGCGTATTTTAACTGCCATACAGATATCACCATCCCTTATGCGGAACTGGATAAGATTGAAACGGTTTGCAAAGATGGAAAACGAGCGTTAATTATTGAAGATGGAAAATTTATATTAAAAGGTACAGAAGAATTAAATCTGCCATTTTCCGTGCTATAAGCTTTCATAATCGAAAACTTAAGGGTTTTCATTAAGGTTTATTGATAATTGCCGATAATACACTATCGGTGTGAGAAATTTACAAAAGAGATAGTTGGAGGATACCATATGAAGAATTTGAAGATTGGCAAAAGGATTGCAGTCTCTTTTGGGATTATTTTTATTTTGTTTTTAGCTGTATCAGGCACTTCCTTATACAGTCTGATCGTTAATAATTCCAGGTTTGTAGAATTTTATAACAACGGTCATGAGGTATCTATGCTGACAGTTGAGATGAGACGCAATGTTGAGTCAGCAGCAAAGAATGTGGGCTATGCAACCATGATTTCGGATTTAATTAAAAAAGGGAACTATATTGACCAGTCCGAGGCTGATTTTAATGAATTAAAAGGAAATCTTCAACATTTAAAAGATAAATACAAGGGTGACAAGGCCTTGGTTGAAGATATTGAAAAGGCGCTTAGTGAAGCAGAACCTCACAAAGAAGAAGTTTTCACCCTGGCAAAGGAAAATAGAACCAGGCAGGCGACAGAGGTTTTCTTTGAATCACTGGAACCGTGTTTTGACCAGATTCAATCTGATCTGATCCAAATCAGTGATTCTGCCATGCAGAGTGCAGACAGAGATTTTAACAGATCCCAGTCTGATATGACCGGCACAGAGGTGATAGTTATCCTGCTTCAGATTATTGGAGCGGCAGCCACCATCATTCTTGCAGCAGCCATGACCAAAAGCATTATTACCCCTGTTAAACAGATTGAAAAAGCAGCAGCTGAGATGTCAAAAGGCAGCCTCCATGTTGATTTAAATTATCAGTCAAAGGATGAACTTGGTGCCCTTGGCAACAGTATGCGTTCCACCATACTAAATATTGGCAATATTATTGATGATATTATCTACATCCTTGGATCTATGGCTGCGGGAGATTTTACGGTTGTTTCAAAGGACCAGGAACAGTATGTTCTGGATTATGAACCAATTTTACTGGCAATCAGAAATATCAGGGATAATCTAAGCGATGCGTTTACCCGGATTAATGAATCCGCTGATTTAGTTGCAGGTGGTTCTGAGCAGGTATCATCCGGAGCTCAGGCTCTGTCTCAGGGAGCGACGGAACAGGCCTCCTCCATTCAGGAACTGGCAGCTACCATTAATGATATCTCCAATCAGATTAATAAAAATGCTGAGAACGCCAAAGAGGCACGGTTAAAATCAGAAGAAGCTGGTCTTAATGTAACAAAGAGCAATCAGAAGATGATGGAAATGAATCAGGCCATGACTGAGATTAACACTAAATCCAGTGAAATCGGCAAGATCATTAAAACCATTGAGGACATTGCATTCCAGACCAATATTCTGGCATTAAATGCGGCAGTAGAAGCTGCAAGAGCCGGAGAGGCAGGAAAAGGGTTTGCTGTGGTAGCAGACGAAGTCCGAAACCTTGCCAGCAAGTCAGGAGAAGCCGCTAAAAATACTACAATACTCATTGAAGAAAGTCTGCAGGCAGTAGAGAATGGAAGCAGAATTACTGCTGAAACAGCAAAAGCCATGCAGGAGGTTGTAGAAGGAAGCCGCCGCATTAATATGATTATAGAAGAAATAGCTGCCGCTTCTGACAAACAGGCTGCCGCTGTTAACCAGGTTACTCTGGGAATCGATCAGATCTCCAGTGTTGTTCAGACCACTTCTGCTACGGCAGAGCAGAGTGCAGCTGCCAGTGAAGAATTATCCGGACAGGCACAGATTATGAAAAACCTGATTGAGCAATTCAAGGTTCATGGCAGCACAGCTGAGAAGAGCAGCCAGCCTTTAAACGCGGAAAAGAAAGATGCAGACATTGATTTTATTCCGGTTTATCAGGAAGAAGCAGAGTTGGAGCCGGTTGTCATTGACCCGGTATATTTCGAAGACTCCTCTTCATTTAAGAACAGCAAATATTAAATACAGTACAGGTGTGAAAAGCAGGAGGTTGTTTAATACTTCCGGTTTTTCCCGCCTGTTTTTTTCGTTACCGGGTATACTTAAAATTATAAAGAAAGATATTGACGAGTCAGAGAAAAGCTAGTATTATAATTAATAAGTGCAAATTAATTAATGAGCATATAATATTAGATAGACTTATTAATAGCATTACTCTTAATAATGAATTACACACGATTGGAAGAGGAAGAGGAGAAATTACTATGGCAAACGTATCTATTGTTATGGGAAGTGATTCAGATATGCCTGTTATGGCACAGGCTGCAGAGGTTCTTGAAAAACTGGGAGTAGAATTTGAAATGACTGTTATTTCTGCACACAGAGAACCGGATATATTTTTTGAATATGCGAAAACAGCAGAAGCCAGAGGCATTAAAGTGATCATCGCCGGAGCAGGTAAAGCAGCTCACCTTCCGGGAATGTGTGCCGCATTATTTCCAATGCCTGTCATTGGCATTCCTATGAAGACTTCAGATCTGGGGGGAGTGGATTCCCTGTATTCCATCGTACAGATGCCTTCCGGTATTCCGGTAGCTACGGTAGCTATTAACGGAGGTACCAATGCGGGAATACTGGCAGCGAAGATATTAGCTGCAGGAGATGCAGAGCTTTTGGCAAGACTGAAGGATTATTCTGAGAATTTGAAGAATGATGTAGTGAAAAAGGCAGAGAAGCTGGATAAGATCGGGTATCGGGAATACTTGTCCCAGATGAAATAGAGGAAGAAAAAGCGGAGGAAAAAGAGATGGATTATAAGAATGCCGGAGTAGATATTGAAGCTGGATACAAATCGGTTGAATTAATGAAAAAGCATGTACAGGAAACCATGAGACCGGAAGTACTTGGCGGACTTGGCGGATTTTCAGGAGCGTTTTCCATGTCAGCATTCAAAGATATGGAGAAGCCGACCCTGGTGTCCGGAACCGACGGAGTAGGAACTAAGCTAAAGCTTGCATTTCTTATGGATCAACATAATACCGTTGGGATCGACTGTGTAGCCATGTGCGTCAATGATATTGCCTGTGCAGGCGGCGAACCTCTGTTTTTCCTTGACTATATCGCCTGCGGAAAGAATTATCCGGAGAAAATTGCAGGGATTGTCAGCGGTGTGGCAGAAGGCTGCAAGCAGGCAGGCGCTGCACTGATTGGAGGAGAAACTGCAGAGATGCCTGGTTTTTATCCTGAGGATGAATATGATCTTGCAGGTTTTGCAGTAGGAGTGGTTGATGAAAAAAATCTGATTACCGGTACATCGATTAAGGCTGGGGATGTTTTAATCGGTATTGCATCCTCTGGTGTCCACAGCAATGGTTTTTCCCTTGTCCGCAAGGTGTTTGATGTGACAAAAGAGAATTTAAATGTCTATTATGAAGAACTGGGTAAAACCCTTGGAGAATGTTTGATTGTGCCCACCAAAATTTATGTGAGAGCATTAAAAAGCGTAAAAGAGAGCGGTGTGAATATCAAAGGCTGCAGCCATATTACAGGAGGCGGATTCTACGAGAATATACCACGTATGCTTCCAGAAGGAATTTGTGCTGAAGTGGAGAAGAACAGCTATGAAGTACCTGCGATCTTTAGACTCATGGAAAAAAAGGGTGAGATAGCAGAAGAGATTATGTACAATACCTTTAACATGGGAATTGGCATGGTGCTGGCTGTGGATCCTGCTGATCAGGATAAGGCCATGGAGGCAATCAAAGCTGCAGGAGAAACCCCTTATGTAATCGGCTGTACAAAAGCCGGTGAGAAGGGTGTGGTCTTATGCTAAGAGTCGGCGTTCTGGTATCCGGCGGGGGAACCAATCTTCAGGCTGTTTTGGATGCCATTGACAGCGGGGAGATTAGAAACGCAGAAATCAAAGTAGTCATCAGTAATAACCGAAACGCCTATGCACTGGAACGTGCAAGGAATCATGGAATTGATGCTCTTTGTATTTCCCCTAAGGAATTTGAAAGCAGAACGCAGTTTCACGATGAACTATTATCGAGAATTGACGAGTATCATCTTGATTTAATCGTACTTGCCGGTTTTTTGGTTACCATTCCTGAAGCGATGATTCAGAAATACAGAAACCGAATGATTAATATTCATCCTTCCCTGATCCCTTCTTTTTGCGGAACCGGCTATTTTGGACTGAAGGTTCACGAAGCCGCATTGGCCAGAGGTGTGAAGATTACAGGTGCTACCGTACATTATGTTGATGAGGGAACGGATACAGGTCCCATACTTCTGCAAAAGGCAGTGGAAGTAAAGGAAGGCGATACGCCGGAAGAACTTCAGAAAAGAGTCATGGAAGAAGCGGAGTGGGTCATTCTTCCCCAGGCGATTGCACTGATTGCAAAGGAACAGGAGGAAAAAGCATGAAGGTTCTGATTATTGGAGGCGGCGGCAGAGAGCATGCTATTGCATGGAAGGTCGCCCAGAGCCCTAAGGTTTTAAAGCTGTACTGCGCTCCGGGAAATGCCGGAATTGCTGAAATTGCAGAATGCGTTGACATCGGAGTGATGGATTTTGACAGTCAGGTGGAATTTGCCAGAAGCAAAGAGATTGACCTGGTAATTGTTGGACCCGATGATCCTCTTGTGGCAGGTGCTGCTGATGCGTTTATAAATGCAGGAATCCGGGTATTTGGTCCGGAGAAAAAGGCTGCCTGTCTGGAAGGCTCTAAGTCTTTTTCCAAGGATCTGATGAAAAAATATGCAATACCCACGGCTGCTTATGAAACCTTTGATTCGGCAGAGGATGCGCTTGCTTATCTGGAAACTGCCAGAATGCCGGTTGTTTTAAAGGCAGATGGTCTGGCTCTTGGCAAAGGAGTTTTAATCTGCAGTACGTTAGAAGAGGCAAAAGACGGTGTCAGAACCCTGATGCTGGACAAGCAGTTCGGCTCTGCAGGCGACCGGATTGTAGTGGAAGAATTCATGGTAGGCAGGGAAGTGTCCGTACTTTCTTTTGTAGATGGTAAAAACATAAAGATCATGACCTCTGCCCAGGATCATAAACGGGCCCAGGATGGAGACAGAGGTCTTAATACCGGCGGAATGGGTACATTTTCCCCCAGTCCCTTCTATACAGAGGAAATCGATGCATTCTGTAAAAAGTACATCTATCAGGCGACAGTGGATGCGATGCTGTCTGAGAACAGGGAATTTAAGGGAATTATCTTTTTTGGTTTAATGCTGACAAACGAGGGTCCTAAGGTTTTAGAGTATAATGCAAGATTTGGTGATCCGGAAACACAGGTGGTACTTCCCAGAATGAAAAATGACATTGTAGAGGTGTTTGAAGCATGTATCGATGGTACACTAAATGACATTGACTTACAATTCGAAGATAATGCAGCGGTCTGTGTGGTTCTGGCTTCTGATGGCTATCCGGAGCATTATGAAAAAGGATTTCCAATCAAAGGGCTGGAGCATTTTAAAGGACAGAATGGATACTATGCATTCCATGCAGGAAGCAGGTTTGATAAAGAGGGAATTCCCGTTACTAACGGTGGAAGAGTTCTTGGTGTGACAGCTCTTGGAGATAATTTAAAAGAAGCAAGAGCCAACGCTTATGAAGCCGTTAAATGGGTGGATTTTGAAAATAAATACATGAGACATGATATCGGTAAGGCGATTGATGAAGCGTAAAACCGCCTGGTGTCAGCGGTTTTTCTGCATAAAAAAACGTTGACACGACAGAATTTTCATGATATTGTATCTCTACAGTAGGACTTTGTTCTTCTAAAGTGTTTTTCTACATCACTATCTAATGACGGCATAGGATAAGACTGGATTTACACAGTTTCATAGTACCGGAAGACATATAAAACGGGTTGCATAAAGGTGTAACTGAGCCGATATCCAGGTTACGGGTATCGGCTTTTCCCATAATGCCTGATAAAGGGAGGCTGATCGGCAGGAGTAAGAAAAATAAAGTTCATGGTTAAGGGTAGAGGGTATGTCAAAATCTGACAAAAAATGCTGGGCGAGTAATCTGACGAAAAATGTCTAAAATAAACTATGTAATACTAATGTTTGGGGTTTTGAAACTACATAGTTTGTACCAGTGCGGTCTTCGGTACAAACTTCAGGTGCATAATTATGCACAGGAATGGAGGAAAATATGCTAGAATGTTTACGTAAATTAAATTTACCGGAGTATGTACAGGATATTTTAAATCAGTCACAAGGTGTGGTCATTCCAAAATCAAGAAATGAACTGTTAACTCTTGCTATGGGCGGCAGTGAGAACATTACATTTGATATTGATTATGAAGTGGAAGGCAAGGGAAGAGTTTTAGAGGCGACTGCAACCAAATGTAAAAATGGTATTGTAGTGAATTATATGGAAGATTACATGCGCAGACGTGATCCAAACTCCATGCTGATTGCAGATAAGAATCCTACGGATAAGCCAAGATATGAAGATGTTTATCACAAAGATTTTGAGATTCTCAGAATGGATACCTTTGACTGGCTGAAAAATCAGGAACTGATATTTTTCCCATTTAAATCCGGCGGTCTGGAGTATGGTTATGATTCTGTTTTAGTAGCTCCGGCCAACGCAGGATTTTTCGCAGCAGGCCTTGCAGATCTCCAGGGATTTTTAAACATAGACGAAATCACATATGATTTTAAACCGAGAGCAGTCGTTTTTCTCGCACCGCCATTCCGCCATACACATTTTAATGGAAAACAGGTAGTGGTTCATAACCGCCTTCAGGGAATACATGAGGTATATGCCTATAATCTTTATCCAGGTCCAAGTGCTAAAAAAGGTATTTATGGCGTACTTTTAGACATTGGTGAGGAAGAAGGCTGGGTAACTGCACATGCATCCGCAGTAAAGGTGATCACTCCTTACGACAATGAAATCGTGATTATGCATGAAGGAGCTTCCGGCGGCGGAAAAAGTGAGATGCTGGAAGATATCCATAAAGAGATGGATGGAAGAGTTGTATTAGGAAGAAATACGGTGACAGAAGAGAAGTATTTCTTAAATCTCTCAGAGACCTGTGAGTTAATTCCTGTAACGGATGATATGGCACTGTGCCATCCTAAGATGCAGCAGGGCAGTAAGAAGCTGGTTGTAAAGGATGCAGAGTCCTCCTGGTTCTTAAGAGTGGATAACATAAAGCGTTACGGAGCTTCTCCCCAGTATGAAAGAATATTCATTCAGCCGGAAGAACCGTTAATCTTTTTAAACCTTCAGGGAGTGCCGGAAGCCACTTGTCTGCCATGGGAGCATACCATGGACAGCACCGGAAAACCTTGTCCTAATCCACGTGTAATTCTGCCAAGAAAACTGGTTCCAAACTCCATTGATGAGCCGGTTGAGGTTGATGTGAGAAGCTTTGGTGTCAGAACACCTGCCTGTACAAAGGCGAATCCATCATACGGAATTATGGGTATTATGCATATCCTTCCGCCTGCTCTTGCATGGCTGTGGCGTCTGGTAGCACCAAGAGGCTACAACAACCCAAGTATCATTGACTCCCAGGGAATGACCAGCGAAGGAGTCGGCTCCTACTGGCCATTTGCAACCGGTAAGATGGTAACACAGGCAAACCTTCTTCTGGATCAGATATTACAGTCTACCAACACCCGTTATGTTCTGATTCCGAATCAGCACATCGGAGCGTATGAAGTGAGCTTTATGCCTGAGTGGATCTCCAGAGAATACATTGCACGCCGCGGAAGCGCGAAGTTCAAACCAGAGCATCTGGTAGAAGCCCGCTGTCCTCTGTTAGGATTTGGTCTTGATTCCTTAAAGATTGACGGACAATATATCAGAAGAGCATTCTTAAGACCGGAGACACAGCAGGAAGTGGGAATTGATGGCTATGACGCAGGTGCTGCAATCTTAACCGAGTTCTTCCGACAGGAGCTGGTGAAATACAATACAGATGATTTAAATCCGTTAGGAAAGCAGATTATTGAGATGTTCATGAAGGGCGCAACGGTTCAGGATTATCTTGAAATTATGCCTATGAGATATTAAATAAAAGACCGAATCAGGTCTTAATATAAGAAAGCGCAGCTCATAAGATGAGGTTCATCCATTGAGCTGCGCTTCTTTTTGTCATTTGTTATTTCTTTCGTATCGGATTCTGCCAGGACATTTTTCAGGATCAATCCGCCACATACAGATTTTACAATGAATGCAGGCTCCTGTATCTTTTCCGTCCCTTGCATCATTTGCCCAGTTGGGATTAACCAAAGTTCCCCGCCCGATATTAACCATATCGATACCGGTTGCTGTTAATATCTCATCGGCCTGCTTTGGGGAAATGATTTCGCCTACAGTGAAAACCGGAACAGAGACCTGTTTCCTGATCTCCTGTGCTGCGTAAATTAAGTCCGTGAACGGGTAGCCCTCCGGCTTAAATGGATCTGAAAGCTGCATAAATCCAAAAGAGATGTTGAGAAAATCAATCCCGGCCGCCTGAAAAATCTGGGCATGATCAATTCCGTCGGCAAGTGTAGGCTCAAATGCACCCAGCCGCATTCCCACGATAAAAGAATCAGGTGTTCGTTTCCGGATCTCTCTGATTATTTCCAGAGCAAACAGCGCCGGATTATTTCCATATTCATCATTTCGCACGTTCACCCGGCTGTTTAAGAACTGACTGATTAAATAGTTGTGGCATCCATGAAGCTCCACTCCATCATAACCTGCCTGATATGCCCGTACAGCAGCATCTGCAAATGAGTTCTGAATCCGGTGCAATTCCAAAGATGAGAGTGCTCTGGATTTTTTCATAGTTCCCTTCACCATACACTGGGTATCACTGGGGCAGACGGTTTCTTCCATATAGCCGAAGACGCCGCCGTGATGAATCTGTACAAAGATCGGTGTCCCTGTTTCATGAACCGCATTTGTAATTCTTTTCAGTCCTTCGATCTGCCCGTCTTCCCAGATTCCAATCTGTGAATCACAAAGTCTTCCGTCCTTTTCCACACAGGTAGCTTCCTGGATGATGAGTCCCGGTCCGCCTTGTGCAATCTTACGGTAATGTTCTACCTGAATATCAGTTACATAGCCTGTGTCATCGGTACGGTTGTAGATTACCATGGGAGGTACGGCAATTCTGTTTTTTACCTCCAGATTACGAATCTTCATTGAATTAAATAATTTGTTCATTGATGATCTCCTTTTTATAATTATGATTATATCCATTGTCAGTCAGAAAGTAAAGAAGGGCGATGAGTGGCATGGCCATTCCTATGAGAGAAGCGCCAAACCAGCTTGCATATGCATAAGCCCAGCCGCCCAGAAAAGAGCCAAGCGCTCCTCCGGTAAAGAAAACCGCCATAAATAGGCCATTCATTCTTCCCCGGGTCTGATCACCCAGTTCGTAAATTGCCTTTTGGCTTAGTACCAGGTTTCCCGAAACAGCCATATCAAGAAGAAGTGCAGCCGCCAGAAAGACCATAAGGGAGATTCTGGTGGGAGATAAGATTCCCCGGGTGAGCAGGAATGCGGCTGATGCAGTGAGGAACGCCAGGAGGGTAAGTGGTTTTGTAAACCCTCTGTCAGCCAGCTTTCCGGCAACAGGGGATACCGCTGCGCCCCCGACACCAGCCAGAGAAAATAATGCAATTCCGGTCTGGGTCATATGATAATGTTCCTCCAGCCACATGGGAGCCACAGTCCAGAAAAGACTGAAAGAGCAAAAGAGGCAGGCCTGGTACACAGCCCTACGCTTTAGTACCGGTGTGTGAATCAATAGCGGTAACAAAGATACGATCAGGCTGCGGTATGACTGATTCTTCCCGGGACTGCGGGGAGGAAGAAGTTGCACCAGTAAAACTGCAATGACTGCCATAATACCGGCAGATAAAAGAAATACGCTGCGCCAGCTGGTAAATTGGGCAAGCAGGCCAGAAAGCGGGCGTGCTGCCATAATACCAAGTAAAAGTCCGCTCATGACATTGCCCACCATACGTCCCTGCTCCTTCGCCGGAACCAGCGAGGCTGAGTAAGGAACTAATATTTGTGCAGATACAGAACCAAAACCGGTCAGGCAGGCTGCAAAAAGAAACAGGCCGCCGTGGTGAGTGAGAGCACTAATGAGCAGGCCGCAGGCAGCTGTCATCAGGCCTAAGCCGGTTAAAAGCCGATTTTCTGCCATATCGCTTAACGGTACGATAAAAATAAGCCCAATTACGTATCCCAGCTGAGTCATGGTGACAATAAGCCCTGTCATTGATCTGGGCATGGAAAGAGAATTGCCGATCAATCCAGCAAGAGGCTGGGCGTAATATAAATTTGCGGCAATCAGACCGCAGGAGGCAGCCAGCAGGAATACCAGCCACAGAGGAGATTGATTTTTGTTCCTTTTACTTTCTTTCATAAAGAGACCTCATTTCTCTTGAATTATATAAACTGTACGTATCGTTTAGTAATTAAATCATAATCTTATTTTTTACAAATGTCAATGGATTTTCCTTGAAAAAAATAAATGAAAGATATATAATAAACGAAACGTTCATTATGTAAATTTGCTAATAGAAAGGACAATAACGCAATATGGCAGGCAAGGGAAGACCGCGCAGTGAATCAACAGAGAAAGCAATCCTTAATTCCGCCCACACGCTGGTGTCAGACCATGGATTTCAGGCTGTTACAATAGAAGGGATAGCCAAGCATGCAGGTGTGAGCAAAGCAACAATTTATAAATGGTGGCCTAATAAGGCTGCTGTAGTGGCAGACAGCTTTTTCGCAACTCTAAAGGAGCAGTATCCTGTTCCGGATACCGGTTCAGCAATAGAAGATCTGGTAATCCAGATCAGCAATCTTTCTGCGTTCCTGGCATCGGACGAAGGACGGGTTATAAGGGAATTGATTGCAGAAGGCCAGTCTGACTCTGATGTAGCAGAGGCTTACCGGTCCAGATATTTTTCACCTCGCAGAGAAGTATCCAGAACTATTCTGGAGCGTGGAGTTGAGCGGGGAGAGATGAAGAGCGGACTGAATCTTAAATTGTGTGTGGAAATGATTTATGCCCCATTGTTTTACCGGCTTTTAATTACCGGGGAGGGGATTGATGAAGAATTTTTGAGAAGTGTGGTCACCTGTGTATTAAAAGGGCTTGGGGCGCTTTAAGTTCTTTGACGGCAACATTACCCTTATGGGAAAGGTTTTTGCCTGGGAAATCTGTAACTGGAGAGATGGATCGATTAAAATCCAGAAAATATGGACATGTGGTTCCCTGGATAATAAGGCATTGACATTGCCCTAGAGGGAAACGCTTATAATTGACTGGTAAAGTTTATATTTGCATGGATCGAGGTGGTATTAAATGGGAAATGAATATGGAGCTTCACCAGAACAGGGAGAGCAGATCCGTATCGTTCAGGAAACAGTGGCAGGAAGAGAAATTACTCTGGCTCATATTATCGGAGGACCGCTGCCAGTGGTGTATCGTAAGCTGGGTTTAAACCCGGAAATTGATTACCGTTCATCTGCTATCGGAATTATGAATATGACTCCTCCGGAGTCGGCAGTCATAGCATCCGATATTGCGGTAAAGAGCGGAAATATTGATCTGGGATTTGCTGACAGGTTTAGCGGCACACTGATTATAACCGGTGAAATTGCAGAGGTTCAGGCTGCGATTACGGAGATCGTACAGTATTTTCATAATGAACTGGGGTATGTGACCTGTCAGATTACAAAGCGGTGATAAGATGAAAAAATTGTTTTTATGCGGAAGAAGCGAAGCAGGCAAAACTTCTCTGACCCAGGCATTAAAGGGAGAGCCGGTGGTTTATCATAAGACCCAGTATGTCAATCACTGGGATGTTACCATTGATACACCAGGAGAATACGTGGAAAATAAGAATATCTCCATGCAGGCTCTCTGCTGCTTTTCCTATGAGTCAGATGTCATTGGCCTGCTGTGCGGGGCAGATGAGCCCTTTAATCTCTTTCCGCCAGGGATTATCAATGCCTGCAACCGGCCTATGATTGGTATCATAACCAAAATAGACGCTCCGGGGGCTAAGGTTGCCATGGTGCGGCAGTGGCTGGAGGAAGCCGGATGTGAACGGATTTTTCCAGTCAGCAGTATCACTGGGGAAGGCATTGCCTTGCTGAAGGAATATTTAGGGGAAGAGAAAAAAGGATAAACCCAGAAAGGGTGTGTTTAAATGACAGAAAAGCGGCCTGATCAGGAAGCATTGCAGCAGATTTTAGGAAAAACACACAGACATGGGGGAAATGAGCAGATACGAGTGGTGAAAGTCTCCGTTTCCGGGAAAGAAATATCAATGGCCCATGTCATCGGAGTTTCCGAACCTTCTGTATATAAGAATCTGGGCCTGGACATAGGTACCCATGCAGGAGAGGACTTTAAGGGAATGTCAATCGGCACCATTCATATGTCCCCTCCGGAATCCACAGTTATTGCAGCAGATATCGCGGTAAAAGCCGGGTACGTGGAACTGGGATTTTTAGACCGGTTCAGCGGTACCCTGATTTTGACTGGTCCTTTGGAGGAAGTGAAAACTGCTGTGTTTGAGATTATGAAATATTTTCGTGAAGAGTTACAGTATAAGGCTTGTCCGGTTACAGTGAGATAGTATAAAAGCGGTTCTGCAGGGAGTAAGGATGCAGGGCCGCTTTTTCTGTTAAAATCACTCCACAAAAATAGCCAGCCCATCTGCTCGGATTAAGTCCTTTAACTCCTCCAGATAATTTCGCGCAAATATACTCAAGTGTATCTTTGGATTTTCAATCCAGCCAATTCTCATACATTCCGAGGTAACAAGAGGAACGGCAATGATATTATCTCCATTTAAGTTGCTGTTTAAGATCCCGCTGCAGATGGTATACCCATTCAGGCCAATTAACAAATTAAATAACGTAGCCCGGTCACTGACGTATATGATTTTCTTCCTTGGAACAGTACTCAATATTTCCTCAGAAAAATAGAAGGAGTTATTTTCCCCCTGTTCAAAAGCCAGAAAAGGATAAGCCATTAAATCCTCCATTGTAACCGATAAACGACCGGAAAGGGGATGGGATGAGCTGATAAATACATGGGGAGAAGCTTCAAACAATGGATGAAAGATCAGTCCGCTGTCTTTAAAAAGTTTTTCAAGTACCTTCTCATTGAAATCATTTAAATAAACAATACCAAGTTCACTTCTGAAATTTTTCACATCCTCAATGATCTCAAACGTTCTTGTTTCCCGTAAAGTAAATTCATATTCGTCATTGTCCTGCCTTTCCACCAGATTGACAAAAGCATTCACAGCAAATGCATAATGCTGGGTGGATATGGAGCAGATCCTTTTTGCCGGAGTTTTTTTCAAATAATGCTGTTCCAGTAAATCAGCCTGTTCCAGAACCTGTCTTGCATAGGAAAGAAATTCACTTCCGTCTGAGGAAAGAGAAATCCCCTTTGGATTTCTGTTAAATATGGTGATGCCATATTCCTGTTCCAGTTCTTTCACTGCATTGGAAAGGCTGGGCTGGGTGATGAAAAGCTGTTTTGCAGCCTCTGAAATAGAGCCGCAGTTTACAATAGTAATGATGTAACGAAGCTGCTGAAGCGTCATTGCAATGGATTCCTCTCTTTCTCGTTCTGCTTTTATTCTAACACAAAGTGGTATAGTTTAAAACTATATCAGGTCATAAAAATATAGAATTTTACACGAATCCCTTTATCCGTTAAAATAAAGAAAAACAAGACAGGAAAAAAGAGAGGAGAGTAAAACCATGACACAGTTGAAAAAAAGAGCACCATTTAAATTTGATATAGTAGGAAGTTTTTTGCGCCCTGATTATTTAAAGGAGGCAAGAGAAGGATGGAAAAATGGAACTGTCACAGAGGAGGAATTAAGAAAGACTGAGGACAGAGCCATCACAGAGCTGATCGAAAAGCAAAAAGAGGCAGGACTTCCCGTCATTACAGACGGAGAGTTTCGCAGAAGCTGGTGGCATCTGGATTTCATGTGGGGACTTCAGGGTGTTAAAAAAATGGAAGTGGAACGTGGCTATGCGTTTCATGACGAAGTGACCAGAGGAGAATCCGCCGGCCTGCGGGGGAAAATCTCTGGAGAAAATCACCCTTTTGTAGAGCATTTTAAATTTGTGAAGCTGTTTGAGGATGATTCTGTGACTGCAAGACAGACCATACCGGCACCAGCTCAGTTTCTGGCTGAACTGGAACGGGGAGATAATCTGGAACAGACAAAGTCTTACTATCCGGATGAAGAAGAGCTGATCCGGGATATTGCATCTGCTTATCGCACCGTACTGGTTGATCTGTATGAAGCAGGATGCAGAAATGTCCAGTTTGACGACTGTACCTGGGGAATGTTCTGTGACACAAAGTATTGGGAAGCCAGACAGAAGGGATCAAAATCTGTAGCCTCCGAGGCAGAAAAATATGTGAGACTGAATAATCTGGCGATGGAGAATCTGCCGGAAGATCTGGTAATCAATACACATGTATGCAGAGGTAATTATCATTCCACCTGGGCTTCATCCGGCGGATATGCCCCCATTGCCCCCCATTTATTTGGAAAAGAAAATGTTTCTGCTTACTACCTGGAATTTGATGATGAGCGTTCGGGAGATTTTGAACCCCTTCATTATGTGGATGGAGATAAGCAGGTAGTCCTTGGGCTGATCACAACGAAATCTCCGGATTTAGAAGAAAAGTCACGGATCATTGAGCGAATCCGCAAGGCTTCCCGTTATATCCCTCTGGACCGCTTATCATTAAGTCCTCAATGTGGTTTTGCATCAACGGAAGAAGGAAATAAACTGACAGAAGAAGAGCAGTGGGAAAAAATAAAACTGGTAAAAGAAATTTCAGAAGAGGTCTGGTAAAATTATCTTTAAAATGGTATTGTTGTTTGAGACATAAAAACAACAGTACCATTTTTCGTTTGGCAAAGGAGGGCACACCATGAATGTACAGATATTCGGAACCAAAAAGTGTTTTGATACGAAAAAAGCGGAACGTTATTTTAAAGAGCGTAAAATTTCGTATCAGTTGATTGATATGAAGGAAAAAGGGATGAGCAAAGGGGAGTATAACAGTGTGAGACAGGCCGTGGGCGGTACGGATGCCATGCTTGATGAGAATTGCCGGAATCAGGATATTCTGGCTCTTATCAGATACATTGCTCCTGAGGATAAAGATGATAAGATTTTAGAAAACCAGGAGGTGTTGAAAACTCCCATTGTCAGAAATGGAAAACAGGCGACAATCGGTTATCAGCCTGATACCTGGAAAGACTGGAAATAAAAACTGACAGGTAGAATACGGCTGTCAGATCATCTTGACATTATAGCTGAAATTACTTAAAATTAAGAAAACTACGAAAAGGAGCGGCATAACATGAAAACGGAAAAAAACCAAAGATGGGTATTCAATCAGGATATTGAAGGGGAGAAAGCAGGAGACGGTGTTGTCAGAAAGGTATTGGCATATTGTGACGGCATGATGTGTGTAGAGAATCATTTTGAGCAGGGAGCCATTGGCAAGATGCATAATCACCCCCATACACAGATTACATATGTGGCCAGCGGTGCCTTTGAATTTACCATCGGTGACGAAGTAAAGACAGTTAAGGCCGGAGATACTTTATTAAAACAGGATGGTGTGATGCATGGCTGTGTATGCCTGGAAAAAGGAATTTTAGTTGATATTTTCACCCCGATGAGAGAAGATTTTATATCATAAAAGGTTATGAGGAGATCTGTATTCTGCCTGAAATCAAGGCAGAGACAGATCTTTTTCCTCTTTTCTGATCAAAATGGATTGTCTAAAGTGACATGGTCACGGAAAAACTGGAAAAAATCTGTTAAGATCTAGAAAAAAACATGGAGGAAGCAATGACGTTACAAAAAAACAAGAGGTATGCAGTTGTAGATGAGACCCATTGTGTCGCCTGCGGCAGCTGTATGAAAGTGTGTCCGAAAGGAGCCATTACAATACCATGTGGGGTCACAGCAAAAATAGACACAGAAAAATGTGTTGGCTGTGGTTTGTGTGCAAAGGCCTGTCCGGCATCAGTGATTCATATTGAAATGCCAAAAAGGGGGGAAGAAGATGGGAATGAATAAGAAAAAGAACTGGTATGATTATCTCTGGCTGGCCTCCCTGCTCTATCTGATTCTGGGATTCTTTAATATTCTTTTTGCCTGGCTGGGACTCCTTTGCTTCCTGATTCCGTTGGGAATCTCTGCAGTGAAGGGAAATAAAACCTATTGCAATCATTACTGTGGCAGAGGCCAGCTTCTGGATCTTCTTGGAAACAAACTGAAATTATCCCGGAAAAAAGATATCCCTGCATTGATAAGAAGCCGTGGATTCCGATATGGATTTCTCCTCTTTTTTCTTATTATGTTTGGAAATATGCTGTTTACCACCTATCTGGTTTTTTCAGAAGCAGGAAGCTTAAAGCAGGCAGTGCAGCTTTTATGGACCTTTAAACTTCCCTGGCATTTTGCTTATCATGGAACCATAGCAGCGGACTGGGTTGCCCAGTTTGCCTTCGGATTCTACAGCGTCATGCTCACATCCACAGTGCTCGGTATTATCACCATGGTTTTGTATAAACCAAGATCCTGGTGCGTATACTGTCCCATGGGAACCATGACACAGCAGATTTGTAAGTTAAAGGACAAATCATCATAAATCTATTGATAAAAAACATATTATATGCTATAAAAGAAGCACAGAGAAATGTAAGGAGGTGACAGGGATGGCAAAGTATGTTTGTGAACCATGTGGATACGTATATGATCCGGAAATCGGAGATCCTGATTCTGGTATTGAGCCAGGCACTGCATTTGAGGATATTCCGGAGGATTGGGTTTGTCCAGTATGCGGAGTTGGTAAAGATATGTTTGTTGAAGAATAAACCTGCAGTCATCTTTGAACGGCAGACATGCCTTCAAGCCACAGGCAATTTATTATTGCCTGGCTTGAAGGCTTTTTTTAATTATTGGTGAAACGCTCGAACAGCCGGTTTACATCAACCTGGCCGTAACCCCATATATTGTTGGGATAGGTGTTTGCCGGATTTCTCACAGCGCCGCTTATCATCAGCCGGTTCACGTCATTGCCGGTGAGTCTGGGATAATTTCCTTTTACAATTCCCCATTCAAATACCATGGCAATGATTCCCGCTGCATGGGCAGCGGCAGCTCCCGTTCCGGTTGCGGTTCCGTAAAGGCCTCCCGGCACTGCACAGGTGAGCTCAAAGCCTGGAGCTGCAAGATCGGGTTTTACCTGACCCGTTCTTGTATAGCCTCTTCCTGATTCTGGAAGAATGCTGTCATTTAACTGATTATAGGCGGCTACAGTCAATTGGTGTCTTGCATTGCCTGGTGATGTAATGGTCGTATCCGGACTTGAATCCAGGAAAAAGGTATCATTTGATAAAAGACTACCGGCGGGAAGCCAGGAATGAAAGGAAAAAGCCTCATTTTCCGGACTCTGCGCCCGCAGATACCAGATTCCGGGAAGGGGATTACTAAAACGCAGGAGAATCACCTGTTCCCCTGTCTCCTCTTCAAAAATAATATTATTTACATAGATTGTGGTCTTATTAAAAATAAAACTGAATTTTCTGCATTGGTTTAATCCCGGATAAACCGGCTGGGTAGATTCACGGTTGGGAGAGGAGATATCGATGGAAAGTCTGGCAGGTGCATAAGTCCAGATTTCCATGGCGAATAAAGTGTCACTGCTGCCGACTCTCAGCTCGATGTCGTTGTAGTAAGGGGCAACCAGAGTGGAATTGTAGTAGTGACGCTGACTGTTTCCTTCATTGCCGGAAGCAACAGAGATCCCATTGCCGGGAAGAAGGGCCAGATGGTCTAAATAAGAGCTGGCTGCGCCTCTTCCGTCATGACCGCCCTGATTGCTTCCAAGAGCAATGCAAATGACCACAGGACGGTTAAAGCGGGAAGCAACTGTAACGGCATAGCGAATACCAAGAATTAAATCGGATTCCTGATAGCAGTTTGCATTTTCAGGGGCAAAGGCTACTTTTTTCAGAACAGGCTTTGCTTCCTTTAACTTAACAATCACCAGATCGGATTGGGGAACAACTCCGCTAAAACCCTGCTGTTCATTGGGGGAGCCAGCCAGAATACTGGCAATGGCAGTTCCGTGACCCAGCACATCGGTAGTGGGAACAACACTGAGAGGGTCTGGTGACTTAAGGGCAGCATTAATCTGTTCCCTGCTGTATTCAGTGCCAAAGGTAAATTCATCGGGGATGGTGCCTGACTGATCGGTCTGATCCCACATGGTAAGAATCCGGGAAGTGCCGTCATTAAAGAGAAATGCCGGGTGGCGGTAATCAATCCCAGTATCAATGACCGCTACCAATACCCCCTGCCCGTATAAAGCCAGAAAGGGATTTGTCTGTACCGTAGTAACTCCCGATTTTTCCAGGCTTATGGTTGAGGCAAGGGTGTAAAGGGTAGGAAAGCTGCTGTAAGAATGCTTTCCAAGGTCACAGGGATCTCCGTTGCCGGCGGGGATATGAAGCAGAGAGTTCTGTCTGTTTAAATAGGTGATATTATCACCCGTATCATAGGTTGGAGCCAGGGCAGTGCTGATCATTAAATCATAATAACTGTTATCCAGAATTTTTGACAAACCTGTTCCTCCCTGCCAGTTTGGGCCCTGATTTATGATATATTTTATGCAGGAAGGCAGGGATTATGAGCTCTTAGTTGGTAGGTGGCGCCGAAACAGTAGCAGTGGCTGTTGTAAAAGTGGACTTTCCAGCTTTGTTTAAATATTCAATGATACCTTTGGCATCAGCCTCTCCCAGTTTCTTTAACTGCTCATCGGTGGAGAGAAATCCGGTTAAGTCGCTGATGTAGTTGATGTATCCATGTTCAATGATAAAGCCGCGGAGACCGTACATCTGAGAATACCTGGGGATTGCATAGTAATCAGCAGTACTTCCATCTGGATATAAGGTTCCGTTTTTGGAATCCTGAAGAATTAATCCTCTGTTGTGAAGCCCAAGGCTGGTAAGCTGGTTTAAAATGGTATTTGCTGCATCCTGGGACTGAATGGCCACGTCATTGTTAAAACGTCCGGTTCTGGGAGACATGGAACTGGCGCCGTAAGCGTTCCTTGTGGTGCCGTTTCCTGCAATGGAATCCACGTGGAGACTGACAAACAAGTCTGCGCGGACGGATGCCGCGAAGGCAGCCCGCTGATCCAAAGGAACGGTGACTTCGGAACTGTCTTTCGTCATATAAACGGTATAGTTGGAATTTTTCTCCAGATATTCTTTCGTATAATTGGCTATTTTCATTGTAATGATATCTTCATAATAGGTAACTCCGTCGTGTTCGAAGTGGCAGCCGGAGTAGTGACCGTCTGTTTTTCCGTGTCCAGGGTCTAAAACGACCACACAGTTGGAGTTTAAACTCATTCCAGGACCGATCTCAGGCGCTGCAGTATGGTTTACAGGCGGAGCAAAGGCAGGTCCGGATTCTTCTTCCGCTTTTGCTGTGAAAACAACAGAAGATGAGAACAGGGCTGCAAGCATTATGACACCGGTAGTACGTTTAAAAATCTGATTAAAACGAAACATGATAGATCCTCCTGAGTAATGGCATTTTGCCCAATATTATAGCACTAATTGCCATAATCTGCAAATGGTATTCTATGAATTTTTCATCTCCTGTGGTAGAATGGGGAGTGTAAAAAAGGAACAGGAGAACTGCTTATGAACTATTACTTCGCCCCCATGGAGGGGATTACAGGATATATTTACAGAAATGCACATCGTAAGTTTTTCAAGGATGTAGATGTATACTTTACACCTTTTATTGTACCGACCCAGAACCGTGAATTTTCTTCCAGAGAAAAAAATGATATTCTTCCGGAGCATAATGAGGGCGCAAGGACGATTCCCCAGATTATGACCAATCATTGGGAGGGTTTCGTCTGGACTGCTATGGAACTTAAAAAATATGGATATGATGAGGTAAATCTAAATCTGGGATGTCCATCGAAAACGGTTGTATCCAAGCAAAGGGGCTCTGGATTTCTTGCAGTTCCTGATCAGTTAGACCAGTTTCTGGACCGCATCTTTTCCATTGATATGAACATCTCTATTAAGACCAGAATCGGAAAGGACAGTCCGGAGGAATTTTACCGTCTTATAGAAATCTATAACAAGTATCCTGTTAAGGAACTGATTATCCATCCCAGAATTCAAACAGATTTTTACAGGAATACTCCAAACTGGGACATGTTTCAGATGGCAGTCACCGTTAGTAAAAATCCCGTCTGCTATAATGGAGATCTATTTACTCCCGGGGCTTATGACCGAATGGTTGAAACATTCCCATCTGTGGACCGGGTAATGCTTGGCAGGGGCCTGATAGCCAATCCCATGCTTGCAGGAGAAATAAAAGGACAGGGACGTCTTCAAAAAGAGCAGCTGAGGGCATTTCATGACGAAATCCTTTCTGGATACCAGGAAACGATTTTTGGTGACCGCAATCTGCTGTTTAAAATGAAAGAACTGTGGGCTTATATGCTTCAGTCTTTTGAAAATAGCGAAAAGCACGGGAAAAAGATACAAAAATCCCAAAATCTATCAGACTACACCTCTGCTGTAAATGCACTTTTTCAGGATCTGGAGTTAAAATCCGCTATGAATTTTCTCCCCCGATGATTCTTTTGCAAAGATAAAAAAACGAATATTTTGTGATCGGATGGTTGAAATTAACAATATCTTGTGGTATATTCATGAATATAGCTTTGATAACAGTTATTGATATTATTATAACGCATTAGAATGGCAGGAAATAGTATGGATGAATTATATGGTAAAAATGAGATATTGGCATACTTTAAGGAAGTACCTGAATTAAGTCCGGTACTTGATGAGATAGAGCGAGAATGGAATTCACCGTCATACGGTCTTAATAAGCTTTATATAAAGTTTATGACATTTTTTAAAGAAGACATGACTGGCAGAGAGAGACTTTCTGCACTGATTCAGGCAGCAGTTGAGCTGACGACTCAGGAAGCCTCCGACTGGGAATACGTAAGTGCCAGAATTTATCTGGTTCAATTTAGAGGAACCCTGAAAGCAGAGCTTGACAGGCATGGCTTAAAAAGCTTCTATGATAAAGTTGCTTATTTAACGGGAGAGAATCTGTACGGAAGCTACATTCTTGAAAATTACAGCGAAGACGAACTTAACCGGTATGAAGTTTATATCGATCCTGCCAGAGACCGTCTGTTTAATTACTCCGGACTGGAACTGGTGTTAAACCGTTACGTAATTCATAGCAGGGAGAATGTTCCCCTTGAGACACCTCAGGAGATGTTTTTAGGGATTGCCATGCATCTTGCCATGCTGGAAAAGGTGGACCGGGACGGCTGGGTAAAGAAGTTTTATGATATGCTCAGCACATTAAAGGTGACCATGGCAACTCCTACGTTATCCAATGCGAGAAAACCCTACCATCAGCTTTCTTCCTGTTTTATAGATACAGTGCCGGATAGTCTGGATGGAATTTACCGAAGTATAGACAGCTTTGCCAAGATCAGTAAATTTGGCGGCGGCATGGGACTGTATTTTGGAAAAGTCCGGGCGGCCGGAAGTTCCATAAGGGGATTTAAAGGGGCGGCCGGAGGTGTGATCCGTTGGATCAAGCTTGCCAATGATACGGCTGTTGCAGTGGACCAGCTGGGAATGCGCCAGGGTGCGGTAGCAGTTTACTTAGATGTATGGCACAAAGATCTTCCGGAATTTTTAATGCTTAAGACCAATAACGGCGATGATCGCATGAAAGCCCACGATGTTTTCCCAGCAGTATGCTACCCCGATCTTTTCTGGCGGCAGGCCAAGGAAGATATGGAAAGTAACTGGTATCTGATGTGTCCCCACGAGATACTTACTGTAATGGGCTGGGCATTGGAAGACTGCTGGGGGGATTTGTGGGAGGAACGTTACCTCCAGTGTGTAAATGACGAAAGAATTCATAAGAGAGTTGTCCCGATTAAGGACATTATCCGACTTGTTTTAAAGAGTGCGGTAGAAACAGGAACTCCGTTTACATTTAACCGGGATGCAGTCAATAATTCCAATCCAAACAGCCATAAGGGAATCATCTACTGCAGCAATCTCTGTACGGAAATTGCCCAGAATATGAGCCCAGTGGAACAGGTGGAACAGAGCATGAAGACCGTGGACGGGGAAACGGTTGTAGTAACCGTGACAAAGCCCGGCGATTTTGTTGTCTGTAATCTGGCCAGTTTATCCCTTGGTAAAATAGATGTTAATTCCAAAGAAGAAATAACTGGGCTGGTCCGCAGTGCAGTGCGTGCGCTTGACAATGTCATTGATCTTAACTATTTTCCAGTTCCTTATGCAGAGATTACCAATGAACGATACCGCCCAATCGGTCTTGGAGTAAGCGGCTATCACCATATGCTTGCCAACAATAAAATCGCCTGGGAATCAGAGGAACATCTGGCTTTCGCAGATCAGGTTTTTGAAACTATAAATTATGCAGCGGTGGAGGCCAGCTGTGATCTTGCAAGAGAAAAAGGAAGCTATTCGCTCTTTAAAGGGAGCGACTGGCAGACGGGTGCTTATTTTAAGAAACGGGGTTATGAATCCCATGAGTGGACCGAATTAGGTAAGAAAGTGAATGCATGGGGGATGAGAAACGGCTGGCTGATTGCCATTGCCCCTACCAGCAGTACAAGCATGATTGCAGGGACAACGGCAGGGCTTGATCCCATTATGAGCCGGTACTATCTGGAAGAGAAAAAGAACGGACTGGTTCCAAGGGTTGCGCCTGGGCTTTCTCCGGATACATTCTGGCTATACAAAAATGCTCATTATATTGACCAGACCTGGTCTGTAAAGGCAGCAGGGGTCAGGCAGCGCCATATAGACCAGGCTCAGAGCATGAATTTGTATATTACCAATGATTATACCTTAAGGCAGGTGCTTGGGCTGTACATTCTGGCGTGGGAATCGGGAGTAAAGACCATTTACTACATCCGATCCAAAAGCCTTGAAGTGGACGACTGTGAGGCATGCTCCAGCTAAGAAGTTAAGAAAATAAGACAATAAAAAGGAGAGTGGAACCAGAACCCATGGAACAGTTAAAGAAAAGACCTCTATTTAATCCGGAAGGATCCGTGGAAGTAAGAGATCGGCGCATGATTAATGGCAATACCACGAATCTAAATGATTTTAACAACATGAAATACGGCTGGGTAAGTGACTGGTATCGTCAGGCTATGAATAATTTCTGGATACCGGAGGAGATTAATCTGTTAAGAGACAGCAAGGATTATCCTCTTTTAAGTCCGGGTGAGCGCAGGGCGTACGATAAGATTCTATCATTTCTGGTGTTTTTAGATAGCATCCAGACAGCCAACTTACCGGCCATCAGCGAATATATAACAGCCAATGAGATCAATCTCTGTCTGGCAATTCAGACATTTCAGGAGGCAGTTCACAGTCAGAGCTACAGCTATATGCTGGATACCATCTGCGAACCCCAGACGAGAAATGAGGTTTTGTATCAGTGGAAGAATGATCCTCATCTTCTGGCACGAAATACTTTTATCGGAGATCTGTATAATGAATTTCAGAAAGACAAGAGCAGCCGGGCATTTTTGAAAGCAGTGGTTGCCAACTTTATCCTGGAAGGAATCTATTTCTACAGCGGCTTTATGTTCTTCTACAATCTGGGACGAAATCATAAAATGACAGGCTCCTCCCAGGAGATCCGCTATATTAACCGGGATGAGAATACACACCTATGGCTGTTCCGCAACATCATTCTGGAACTGAAAAAGGAAGAACCCCAACTGTTTACTCCGGAATGCGTCAGTGAGTACCGAAGCATGATCAAAGAAGGGTGTGAGCAGGAAATCGAATGGGGAATCTATGCCATTGGAGATGAGGTTCCCGGATTAACAAAGGAGATGATCACAGATTACATCATGTATCTGGGAAATTTCAGGTGTGAAAGTCTTGGCTGGGAGCGGATTTATGAGGGGCATGAGAGAGAGCCGGAGAGTATGTCCTGGGTCAGCCAGTATAGCAATGCAAATTTAATAAAAACTGATTTTTTTGAAGCAAGAAGCACAGCATATGCCAAGAGCAGCGCCCTGATTGACGATCTGTAAATGGAGCGCAGTGGATGTTGACATTTGTTTTTTTTCGTGATACTATGATAATGCTCGCTTGAAGAGTACCAGTCAGGGGCAGTACTGGTTTCGACAGGGGCTATGCAGCTGGTGAAGCTATCCGTATGCGATGCGTTAAATGGCAAACCTAAATATAAACGCTAACAATAATAAATTAGCTTTAGCTGCTTAATGCAGCTTGTCGGCCTTAGAGCACTCACACTTTAAGATCCCGGCATCGACTATGTGAGAAACGACGTATGCAAAGCTTTGAGCATATGGATGTATTATGAAGCTACTGAAGCAGTCAGGGTGTTAGTTCCCGGACTGTGGAGGGAATGTCAATGAACTAACTATGATAGTAGAAGAACAGGGAATTGGTTTTTGGACACGGGTTCAAATCCCGTCTGCTCCACTCGAAAAAGCCTAGTAAATACTAGGCTTTTTTATTTTGTGTTGCATAGATTCAAAATGCTCATTAATTTTATGATTCATTCAGTTAGTACTTCCTTTTTTGGGGTTATGAAGTGTATTACTGTTTTGTAGTAAAATTGCGGATCAAAGCGAAAGGAATGATTAAAATATGATAATGCTGAAAAAGTACTTCTGGTTTGTTTTTAGTATTATATTTCTGATTTTCCTGGTTCTTTATTTCATCGGGTATAATATGAGTTTAAGTGGGGACCGGATAGTTCAGGCAACTGAGGTAGATATAGAATGGTATGACTATCAAGGAATTCAGCATTTAAAAAAATTATTAGACTCAGAGAAAAACGGATTAGCTATTCAATTAGGAAATGTAAGTGAGAAACATAAATTATTCCTCCCCCTGGAATCACGAACTGGGGAACTAAGCTATAACATATATTGTTATGGCGTAGAAGACGTTCAATATACAGTAAAAGGCTCAGGGATAATAATTGTTCAGAATAGAAGCCTACCATACGAGTATACTATTTGGAAGATAAATCAAGAAGAAGCAGATAAAATAATCAGCTATATAAAAGATATAGATAAAAAAATTAAATTATAAGTCCTCAGCCTAAAGAATAGAAGAAACATAAAAAAATTATAGGCTAAGAGTATACCAATACAGTAGAAGAAGCAACATTTCAAGTAATCAAAATAGAATACGTCAAGAACTATACCTTTTGCGGCTTATACCATATTCAAAATGTTCTGGTTAATTATGTAATAGGTTCAACTAGCACAGGACTCATTCTTCACTAATGTAATAGACACCGGTGGAGTATAGAGTGATTACTCTTCATAAGTCGTCTAGAGAACTGTTGATAATCTAGTTTCAATGGAGCTTTATAAATGAAACTACTAACTATCTATATTGAGTTGGTAGTTTTTTTATTACTCTAAATCAGGCAATTAGTATTTAAAGGATTTCTTATTACTGAAATATATTAGTGATACTACAATATTGATAACAGATGTAATACTGACCAACCACACAGAAATTATAGCTATTCCATGAGCGGTATCCAAAAGTGTCGACCAATCTTTCTCGTTTACTAAATAACTGGTGCTAAAAAGCTGTGCACATATTGAAAAGGCACAGGATATAAAACTTGCCATTGTAATAGCGGTATAAATTGGATAGTTGATTTTACTGCATAGGGGAAGGACTGCCAAAGGAAGCAGTAATGCAGTGAATCCTAAAATAATACTTATTGAGCTATATATCTCTATCATAGCGTATCCTCCTTTTAAAAGCTGAAAAATTTATTATTGTAATTATTATAGCTTACACTAGTAGGAATGTCATGATAGTGATTAGTATTTTCCGGAGCAGAGAGGTAGACATTAAATTATCTCTTTTAATGTTAGTTTATCGTATTTTTTATGAACCTTGTGAAACAGTGAGTAGGTAAGAATAAATTCGAAATGTTTGTCTGTTTCAATTTGTTTCACTTTAGGTTTACCGTTTTTGATGTCGCATACCTTTACTGGAAGGATTCCTTCCCCAATAATAGTAATACTGCCAGATTGTGCTCTCTTCATAAACGCCTCCATTATTTATATTATACAGAGTATAGAACAAAAATAGAAATAAAGCAAACTGAGATTCAGTTAATTTATTATACATTAAAGACTTAATATTGATAGTTAGTAAGTTTGATGCTATCCTTAATTTAGAAAACAAAGATATAATGAAGGGGTAATTTATGAATGAGCTATTATTTCTGGGTAGAGGTTCAGGATATCATTCTACAGAATCCAATACATCAGCATTTATTAAAGAGAATGAAACATTATTATTAATTGATTGTGGAGAAACGGTATTTAAGAAAATCTTAGAGAAAAATTTAATGGATGGAGTTAAAGAAGTTCATGTACTAATAACACATATGCACTCAGATCATATAGGGTCATTAGGGGGATTCATTGGATTTTGTTATTGGAAATATAAAATATCGACAAAAGTATACTTTAATGAAAAAGAAAAAATAAAGGTGTTTTTAGAATTATTAGGTCTAAAAGAAAATGAAAGTTTCGAATTACTAAACCCCAATGAGAAGAGAATAGAATCATTGAGTCTAAAGGTAGATTCAAAAATAACAAATCATGTTAAATCACTTAATACTTATTCGTATATTTTAAAATTTGATATAGGAAATAGTATTTTTTATAGTGGAGATACCTATGAGACTAATATCGATATCATCAATTTCTTAAATCGTGGAAATATAGTATATCATGATGCATGCATAGATGATTCAAAAGATAGTGTTCATACATCACTAAGAAAATTATGTGAATTAGTACCTAAAGAATATAGGAGTCAGGTTTATTGCATTCATATAGATGGAAAAAATTTTGATGAAGAAGCGAATAAACAAGGTTTCAGAATGGTCAATATATAAGCTTTTAGATGTAAGATCATATCTGCAGTATGAGAAGGTGCCCAATCCAGTCTCTTTTCTTTTCCTGCCTGTAGTGGTATGATGAAGAGGGAGGGGAGAATATGTTATTAGCAATACTTAATATAATTAACATAGTATTATTTATTTCAATCATTGTTGAAGCGATTGAATATTATAGAAAAAATAAAAAGAATAAAAAGAAGTAGAGACGGTAAACAATCTTTTTTTTAACAGCTATCGGTGGTATCGTGTAAAGGGGAGTCGAGAATATGCTGGAAATATTAATTGATGTGATTGGTTTGTTAATTGTTATATCCATTGTGGTAGAGGCAGTTAAATATTATAAGAAAACTAAAAAGAAATGATCAGCCTAGCAGAGGCACCCCGGTGTCTCTTTTTTGTTATAAAAATCTGCCTGATTGGATGGTGAGGCGTGGCACAAGGAATCCTGGTATATACTGATATTCCCGCTGTTCTTCTTTACGGGTTCAACTCCCGCCTGCTACACAAAAAAAGTCGACAAAAAGAATTTAGATGATTTTTTTGCCATTTTCCAATAAACGATGAAATATTAAATAAGTAAAAAAATATTGATATAATTTTATCGATGTAATATACTCTTTTATATAACGAAAAGGAGGTATACATAATGAAAGGTTTTGGAATGCACTCTATTGAAAATGCGGGCTGGATTGAAAAAGAACGGCCGAAATGCGGGGCTTTAGACGCAATTATCCGCCCGACCGTACTCGCGCCATGTTCCTCTGATAACCATCTTCTTCACGGTGGCTTCGGAGAACGAAAAGATTTAATTCTTGGACATGAAGCTGTAGGTGAGATAGTAGAAGTGGGCAATCTGGTTAATAATTTTAAAACAGGTGATAAGGTTGTTGTACCCTGCACGACTCCCAATTGGCTCGCTGAGAATGTGCAAGGAGAATATAATGCACATGATGAAGGACTCATGAAAAGTTTTAAATTCCTGGGTTCCAAAGATGGCACGTTTGCGGAATATTTTCATGTTAATCAGGCAGATGCCAATCTGGTCCTTCTGCCAGAAAACGTATTGCCGGAGGCTGCTCTCATGACAGTGGACATGATGTCCACTGGTTTTCATGGTGTAGAAAACGCAAATGTGAGATTTGGTGATAAGGTTATTGTAATCGGAATCGGTCCTGTTGGACTTATGGCAGTTGCCGGAGCCAAACTGCAGGGTGCCGGTCAGCTGATTGCAATCGGTACTCGTCCGAACTGCGTTAAGATTGCAAAGGAATACGGAGCAACAGACATCGTAAGCTACAAAGATGGCGATATCGTAAAACAGATAATTGAATTAACCAAAGGCGGTGCTGATTCTGTCATTATTGCAGGAGGAAGCGGTGATATTCTTCGGCAGGCAGTTGAAATGACTGTTCCGGGAGGATATATTTCCAATGTTAATTTCTTTGACGCTCAGGACGTGCTCTCTATGCCAACATCATCATGGGGTCTTGGAATGTCTGATAAAACAATTCGCGGCGGATTCTGTCCTGGTGGCGCCAGACGAATTAGAAAATTGCTTAATTTAGTTGAATATGGTAGGATAGATACAACAAAACTTATCACACATCGATATAATGGCTTATCAAAAATTGAAGATGCTTTTTATTTAATGGATCAGAAGCCAAAGGATCTGATTAAACCTGTAGTATTTATTAATTAGCACCCGTAAGTTTCACTGGAAAAGTCTGGAGTTACCCAGGCTTTTCCAGTTTCGGTGTGTACGGCGGTCACTCGTTATCAAGAGAGAGTAAATATGAAATTAATTGAAGTCAAAGAATTAAATACGGTACTAATAAAGCAACTTTTTGAAGTCTGGGACAAATCGGTTCGGGAAACACATTTATTTTTATCTGACTCAGAGATTAAAAATATATCCAGGTATATTCCACAGGCTTTGAGTTCAATCGCTCATTTGATTGTTGCATTTAATGATGAAAATAATCCTGTTGCATTTATGGGAATTGAAGATAGAAAATTAGAAATGCTTTTTGTATCCCCCGGGTATCGTGGAAAGGGATTAGGAAAACAGCTGATCCATTATGGGATAGAGAATTATTCCATTGATGAATTAGGAGTGAATGAACAAAACCCTCAAGCGAAAGCGTTCTATGAACATATGGGATTTCAGGTTTATAATAGATCTGACACGGATGAGCAGGGGAATCCTTATCCGATTTTATATATGAGATTGGTTTAAAAATCAAGGAGGCTATCTGTATGAATTACAGAAAAGGTAATTTAGACGATTGTAAAGCAATCCATTCTCTAATATGCGATATGGAAAACAAGGAACTGTCCTATGACAGGTTTTATACAATTTATCAGGATCAGTTAAATGACTGCCACTATTATTGTTTGGTCTGTGAACAGAACAGCAAAGTGATTGGTGTTTTGAACTTACGTTTTGAAGCGCAGCTGCATCATACGGAACATATCGCAGAGATCCTTGAATTTGCAGTTGCAGATACATACAGAAATAAAGGGATTGGAAAAGAAATGTTTTACCAAAGCTGCCAGATTGCAAAAATTAACGGCTGTTCACAAATTGAAGTAGCCTGCAACAAATTGCGGGAAAATACACATTTTTTTTATTTGAGGGAGGGTATGAACAATTTCCATTTTAAATTCTCCAAACGTTTATTCGAAGACGGTGCTCAGCAGAATTCTATTGGAAAATAAACATATTACGGAGATAATTTAACGTATGACCTTTCGACCCCAAGTCTCAATCATATGCTGGTATATGCGATTAATTTATGGTAGTCTATAAATAAAATATCATTAATATGCTGTAATAGGGAGGTATTATATATGGAAAAGACACTTTATTCAATACTGGCAGTGTTCCCCACCCCAGATATTGAGAAGACCGCTAAATATTATAATGAAGTTATGGGATTTAGAATGGTTAAATATTTAGATGTAAAGGAGCCTCATATTTGCCTTTACCGTGATCATGTGGAAATAGTTTTGACAAAAGCAAATACTGATAAAGTTTATACGAACAGGGAGTTATATGGTTACGGGGAAGATTCTTATTTTATTACGGATAATCAGGAAGAATTGCAAAATGAATTTATAAGCAAAGGAGCCAAAATCGTTCGTACACTAAAGATGACAGATTATAATAATTTGGAATTTGTATTAGAAGACATAGACGGGCGGTGGATTGCTTTTGGTATGAAGCAAAAATAGTAGTCGCTAAAACTCAACATTAGTTCTAATTATCATTAAGGTTTTAAGTATTTGCCTTCTTTGTTACAATGAAAGAAATAAAAAGGAGGCATTATTCTGATATGAACATACAATTAAAAACAGTGATTTTAGAATGCCGGGATATACCCCAATTAGTATCTTTCTACACATGCCTTTTACATTGGCCGGTAGTATATGAACTAGAAACATTTGTAGGAATACATTCAAATGAAGACGATATGGGGATCGCTTTCCAGTATGATGAAAATTATATTCCACCCACCTGGCCTGCCAGGCCCGGGCAGCAACAGATGATGGCACATTTGGATTTTGCTGTTGCGGATAAGAGTGAGTTGAAGGAAGCAGTGGAAAAAGCAGTTATGTTAGGGGCAAAAAAAGCAGAGGACCAGTATTGCGGTGAAGAATGGATTACTATGCTGGATCCCGCGGGCCATCCGTTTTGTTTTGTAGTATGGGATCATTAAATGGAAGTGCTAAAGATCTACCAAGGTGAGACCCTTATAGAAATAATAATGCATAATTTATATCCTCAGGACAGTAATGTTCAGGGGATTTTTTCTGTTACGCTTCTGTTAGCTTTCTGTTAGTATCATGGCATTACATTGTAAATACTTATTCCTTATGCTAATATTAATACTAATTTTGAATTCTGGAAAAATTTGATTTCGTAATAATTAACCAGATCAAAGGAAATACTAAAGACTTATAACCCTTACTCACAATAAAGGAGATCACAAAAATGAGAAGAAGTTGGCAGAGTTTTATTTTTGAGCCATTAATTAAAATAGTGATAAAACAGTATGAACCTTCTGTTTATTTAAAGAAGAAAAAAATAGAGAACGCGTCCCCCTATGTATTGCCAGATAATCTGAGGCGAAAATACAACATCAGGAAAATCGATACGTACTCACTGGATACCTATATGCTGAAATCTCCATCCCAAGCAGAAAAAAGACAGATTTTATTTTTGCCCGGAGGAGGGTACATGGATCAGCCGCTTATGTGGCATTGGCGCTTTTTACATCGGTTATCACAGAAGCTGAATGGAACCATCACAGTTCCAATCTATCCCAAAGCACCAAATCATCTATATCGTGAAGGGTTTGAGCAGGTTCTTCCGATATACAAAGATTTACTGACCAAGGCTTCACCAGAAAACATTGTGATCATGGGCGATTCTGCAGGAGGCGGTTTCGCGCTGGCCTTGTCGCAATTACTATTGAACGAAGGGATACCACAGCCAGGTAACATTATACTCCTTTCTCCGTGGCTGGATATTACCTTAACCAATCCCAAAATAGCAGTTCTGAAAAAAGTCGATCCTATGTTGAATCTGCGGCTTTTAATTGAGACTGGTAAAATTTATGCAGGAGATACTGACCGGAGTAATTATTTGTTAAGTCCGATTAACGGTCCTCTTTATGGATTAGGTAAGATTACATTATTTATAGGAACCCATGAATTATTTTTGGCTGATGCCCGAAGATTCAGAGCGTTAGCCAAACGGGAGAATGTGGAGATCAACTATTTTGAGTATCCCAAAATGAACCATGTATTCCCTGTACTTCCTATTCCAGAAGCTGATCTTGCCATGAAGCAAATGATTCATATTATAAAAGGACGAAAGACGCGCACAGAGTAATAAGGATCTAATATATTTGCCGGGACAGGGGACAAACCTCTTGTTCCCGGCAGATCTTTATTGTATGCATTCCGCTTTACGCCTCAAGTTCGCCTCCATTGTTAACAATGTGAAACAAATAACGAATATAGCGCACATTTAGTCTTATCCTGCTGATAATCACAAAAATTTAACTGGTTTTTTGTAGGATACAATTAATCAAGTGACGGTACAGACCCGTTGAAACAAGTAGAAAACAGTCAAATAGCATGTATTAATTTGCAAGAAATCGAAAATAAACTATGCAATATATATAAAAAAAGAACTATGTTAAATAAAAAACAATGCAATACATACAATAAAATCAAAGTAATTTAAAATTAATATTGCAATATGCACAAAAGTGTGCTATATTGTATCTAAGTAAAATCCTAGAGAGAAGAGTGCAGATACGGCAGCAGAAATGCTGATTAGTCGTTATGCACTCTTTTTTTTGAAAGAAAAAATAAATTCATATTTACAAAAGCTGGTCAATAGACAAGTAAGGAGTGTTGAAGGTGGACAACAAATTATGGATGGTTATTGAAAACAACCCTATCATTGCTGCAGTAAAAGATATGGCTGGCTTAAAGAAATGTGCAGAATCAGATGTTAAAGTGATTTTCATACTATTTGGAGATGTTTGCAATATCAGTGAGATCGTAGACGAAGTGAAAAAAGAAGATAACATTATTATGGTCCATATGGACTTGCTGGTTGGCTTAAGCGGAAAGGAGGCTGCTGTTGATTTTATCAGAACACATACAAAAGCAGATGGGATTATAACCACCAAACAGTCTTTAATCCAACGGGCAAAAGAGATTGGATTATATACGGTACTAAGATATTTTGTGATTGATTCCATGGCTCTGGTGAATATTGAAAAGCAGAATGTTTCCTGTGGGGTACATCCGGATGTCATTGAGATCTTGCCGGGAGTTATGCCAAAAGTGATAAAGAGGGTCTGTAAAATCAGCAAAGTGCCTGTAATCGCTGGAGGCCTGATTTCAGATAAAGAAGATGTGATGTCAGCTTTAGGAAGCGGTGCGCTTTCCATATCAACCTCTGACCAGGCGGTATGGTTTATGTAGCGAAAAAGAAATTGTTTTTAATTGTGAGGAGGTAGTTAAAGATGAAAAAGTTCATGAATGACGTGGACCAGGCAGAGAACGAGATGATTTTGGGACTTGTTAAAGCATATCCAAAGGATTTACGAAAGCTTGACTGCGGTAACGTAGTAGTCCGAAGGAATAAAAAAGAAAAAAAGGTTGCACTGATCAGCGGCGGCGGAAGCGGGCACGAGCCTGCCCATGCAGGATATGTTGGAACTGGAATGCTTGATGCTGCTGTGGCAGGAGCAGTATTTACCTCACCAACTCCCGATCAGATTTATGAAGGGATCAAGGAAATTGCAAATGATGCCGGTGTATTAATGGTAATTAAAAATTACACCGGTGATGTAATGAATTTTGAAATGGCAGCAGAAATGGCAGAGGCCGATGGTATTCTGGTAAAACAGGTAATTGTAAATGATGACGTAGCTGTAAAAGACAGTTTATACACCGTAGGCAGAAGAGGTGTGGCAGGCACAGTGTTTGTACACAAAATAGCGGGAGCTGCAGCTGAAAGGGGAGATGACCTGGCTCAGGTTCAGGAAACAGCCAATAAAGTAATTGCCAATGTCCGTACAATGGGGGCAGCTATCCGTCCCTGTACCGTACCCGCTGCAGGAAAGCCGGGTTTTGAACTGGCAGAGGATGAGATGGAGGTTGGGATTGGGATTCATGGTGAGCCTGGTACTCATCGGGAAAAAATAAAAACAGCCAATGAAATCGTGGATCTGCTCCTGGATAAAATACTTGCTGATATTGATTATGAGGGAAGCGAAGTGGCGGTTATGATTAACGGCTCCGGTGCGACTCCTCTGATGGAACTGTTAATTATCAACAACCGGGTATCAGACGTTTTAAAAGATAAGGGAATTTCCGTCTATAAGACTTACGTTGGTGAATACATGACCTCCATTGAGATGGAAGGATTTTCTGTTTCCCTGTTGAAATTAGATGCGCAGTTAAAATCGCTGTTAGATGAAAAAGCTGATACACCCGCATGGAAAGCATGATAATAATGGAGTGATGAGATGAACAAAGAAAAAATAATCCTGGTAATTGATCAGATGGCAGTTGCTATGGAGAAACAAAAAGAGTTTCTGACAGAGCTTGATAATGTCATTGGTGACGGGGACCACGGCATTAATATGGCAAGAGGTTTCTCGGAAATAATCAAAAAAAGAGATTCACTGGCTAAGATGGATGCTGGTGATATGATAAAAAACCTTGGAATGATTTTGGTATCTACGGTTGGAGGTGCCTCCGGTCCACTGTATGGCACCGCTTTTATGAAAGCAGGAATGTTTCTAAAAGGGAAAGAAGAAGTTACGTTTCCCGATTTTTTAGAGGCTTTTCAGTGGGCCATAGAGGGAGTAATGGCACGAGGAAAGGCTGCAGAGGGTGAGAAGACAATGCTGGATGCCATGCTGCCTGCAAAGCGTGCAATGGAACAGGAGTGGACGATTTCCGGCGACGGAAAAAAATCAATGGAGGCAGGTCTTGTTGCAGCCAGAGAGGGAATTGAGTATACAAAGACAATTATTGCAACAAAAGGAAGGGCGGCCTATCTTGGTGAACGCAGCATTGATCATCAGGACCCCGGCGCAACGTCGTTTGTATTCCTTTTGGAAGCAATTGCTTCCCAGATGTGACAGGAGGGGATATATGGTTGGTTTTGTAATAGTATCCCATAGCCGGATGTTAGCTGAAAGTGTAGCCGATTTTACCAAGCTTATGGCGGAGCGTGTCACAGTGATTCCAGCCGGCGGGCTGGAGGATGGGAGTTTTGGCACCAGCTATCAGCTTATTTCTGCTGCTATAGAAGAGGCAAATAGCGGTGACGGTGTTTTGGTGCTTATGGATATGGGAAGTGCTGTGATGACCACAGAAATGGTGCTGGAATCCATGGAGAATCACAAAGTAAAAATGGTTGACTGCCCGCTGGTGGAAGGTGCCGTTGCAGGAACCATTGCAGCAGCAGGAGGTCAGTCTTTGGAAGTGATATACCGGAATCTGACAAAATCAGGATATGTTAACAAGTTTTAAAAGGTACGTAATGTACTTATTAAATAAATAAATCAAAGGAGGGTATTATTGATGGCGAAGTACGTAATGGCTTTGGACTCAGGAACAACAAGCAACAGATGCATTTTATTTAACGAGAAGGGTGAGATGTGCAGTGTGGCTCAAAAAGAGTTTACACAGTATTTCCCCAAACCCGGCTGGGTTGAACACGATGCAAATGAAATCTGGTCTTCCCAGTTAGGGGTAGCGGTTGAAGCAATGTCTAAGATTGGCGCAGTTGCTGAAGATATTGCTGCGATTGGTATTACAAATCAGAGAGAGACAACAATTGTCTGGGACAAAGCAACTGGAGAGCCGGTATATCATGCAATCGTATGGCAGTGCAGACGTACTTCAGAGTATTGTGACTCTTTAAAAGAAAAGGGACTCACCGATTCGTTCAGGCAAAAAACAGGTCTTATTATTGACGCTTATTTCTCAGGAACCAAGCTGAAATGGATTTTAGACAATGTGGAGGGCGTCAGAGAACGTGCCGAAGCAGGAGAACTGCTCTTTGGTACCGTAGAAACCTGGCTCATATGGAAGCTGACAAAAGGCAGAGTTCATGTGACGGATTATTCCAATGCATCAAGAACCATGTTATTCAATATACAGGAGCTAAAATGGGATCAGGATATCTTAAAAGAATTAAATATTCCTGAATGTATGCTTCCGGAAGCGAAGCCATCAAGCTTTGTGTACGGGGAATCCGATTCCCAGTACTTTGGTGGACCGATCCCCATTGGCGGGGCAGCGGGAGACCAGCAGTCCGCTCTGTTTGGTCAGACCTGTTTTACAGCTGGAGAAGCTAAAAATACATATGGAACCGGATGTTTCCTCCTTATGAACACCGGAGAAAAGCCTGTATATTCAAAGAATGGATTGGTTACGACAATTGCCTGGGGTCTTGATGGAAAAGTAAACTATGCTTTGGAAGGTTCCATCTTTGTGGCGGGTGCTGCCATACAGTGGCTTCGTGATGAAATGAAGCTGGTTGATTCCTCACAGGATTCTGAGTATATGGCGAAAAAGGTAAAAGACACCAATGGCTGCTACGTAGTTCCTGCATTTACAGGACTTGGTGCGCCTCACTGGGATCAATATGCCAGAGGAACCATTGTAGGCATCACAAGAGGAGTCAATAAGTACCATGTTATTCGGGCGACTCTTGAATCACTGGCTTTTCAGGTAAATGACGTAATTAGCGCGATGCAGGCAGACTCGGGCATTACCCTCAGCACATTAAAAGTGGATGGGGGAGCCAGTGCAAACAACTTCCTGATGCAGTTCCAGTCTGACATTATGGGAGCGCCGGTACACAGACCGGTGTGTGTAGAGACGACTGCCATGGGAGCTGCATACCTTGCAGGGCTTGCAGTGGGTTACTGGGAGAATAAGGAAGCGGTCGTAAATAACTGGCAGATTGACAAAGTATTCCGTCCCGATATGGCCGAAGCTGAGAGAACAGAACTTGTAAATGGCTGGAATAAAGCTGTTAAATGTTCTTATGGCTGGGCAAAGGAATGATATCGTTTCTGTAAACCGAGATTTCAGGAGGTAAGGGAGTATGTTGATTTTTATTTCAGAACTGATCGGTACCATGTTGCTGATATTACTGGGTGATGGCGTAGTAGCCAACGTTACGTTAAATAAGTCGGGGATGAAAGGGGCCGGATCGGTCCAGATAACATTTGCATGGGGTCTTGCAGTTATGCTGCCTGCCTTTATTTTCGGAGCCTCTTCCGGAGCACACTTTAATCCTGCATTAACCATCGCCCTGGCGGCAGAGGGATCTGTAAGCTGGAATGTAGTTCCAACGTACATCATTGCACAATTACTTGGAGCATTTCTTGGAGCAACCCTGGTTTATGTGTTGTTTAAGGGACAGTTTGATCTTACAGAAGATGCTGCAACAAAACTGGGCGTGTTTTCCACCGGTCCATCTGTACCCAATACCGGACTGAATTTGTTAAGCGAAGCAGTTGGAACATTCGTGCTTGTTTTTGCAATTAAAGGCATTGGAAATGTAGCAAACTTAGCCCCAGGCGTTGACAAACTGCTTGTATTTGGGATCATTGTTTCCGTTGGTATGTCTCTTGGCGGTTTAACTGGATATGCCATTAATCCAGCCCGTGATTTAGGCCCCAGGATCGCCCATGCATTACTTCCTATTAAAGGAAAAGGTGATTCTAATTGGAAATATTCCTGGATACCCGTAGTTGGTCCTGTGATTGGCGCACTTGCAGCTGTGTTGCTATTCAATGTAATTCCCTGGTAGAATATAAAAATTAATATACAATACCGAAGTGAAATCGTAAGCCGGGTAAACAGCGCTGGTCAATGCTGATTTACCCAGCTTATTCTCATATGGGGCATAGGCAAAGACTCATCTGCTGCTATGCCCCATATGGTATAGAAGGAAATGATGAAATTGAAGAAACAGGGCATACGTAGGGAAAAGATACTGTCTATGCCGCGCAAGATCATGACGGCGAGGCAGGAATAAAGATATGCTTGCTGGTATGCCCAAAATAGGGATAGAAAAGTTTGGAAAATCGGAGAAATGAGGCATAGGGCGGAAAAAGAGTTATCTTTTTACCATTTTATCATTGCTTGTTGATGATTCAGTTGATAAAATGAAAAAGTAAAATATAGATTCAAGGGGAGAATGATGAAAAACAGATGTATACATACTGAAAAAGTCATGAAGGAATACCATTATGCAGTCATGCTGGATTATTACCGGAAGCTGATAATCCCGTTTTTAATTGTGTACTTATTGATTATTATTAATTTTGTCATGAAATTTATGAAGCACGACATTGGAGTGTTGACCATATTTAATTTGGCAGCTCCAGTTTTACTGGCAGGAATATTGATTGCCAAGCTGGAAAAAGTGATTCGATTAAATCAGCGGCGTATGCAGGTAATGTACGGGAAGTCAGATTGTGAATGCATGGTTGAATTTAAGGATCTCATCCTGATGACTACAGAAAATAAAAATCAACGGGAGATTTCGTATCAACACATTTTAAAATATATAGAGACTAAGAATTTGATGATACTTATTTTAGAAGGGCGAATATTTATTCCTCTCGATAAAAATGGTTTTATTGAAGGAGATGTAGAAAGCTTCAGGAAATTTATAGATGGTAAAATAAAAAAATAAAGGCATAATATAAAAATTGCAAATCTGTTGTATCAGACCTGCAATTTTTATATTATTTATTTCAGCAAATCCTGATATTCCGGGTGCTTTTCAAACCAGGTGATAGCATAGGAGCATGTCAGAACTGCTTTTTTTCCTTCCGAGCGTAAATGATCTGCCGCCGCTTTCATTAGCTGACCTGCGATACCCTGTCCTCTGAGAGAATCATCCACAAAGGTATGATTAATATTAACCGTGTTGTCATCTACGTCTGGAAATGTAACTTCAGCCAGCAGATTACTGTCTGAATGATAAAGTGCAATCTTATTAGGGGTGTAGGTAAAGTTCATATATAATACCTCCTGTCTTGTAATGAAATGATTATATCATCTCATGCAAAAAGGTTCAAGAAGTTCTCTATGTATTATGATTCATAACGAAATGAGGACAAAAAAAGAGCACCGTAGAAATTGGGGAAACGATGCTCCAAAGAAGAGTTATAGTAAGTATAACCTAAAAACATCATTATGTAAAGCTGAAAATATGTGAGATGTGTGGAATTTTTGTGAATAAAACGTATTATTGTGATATTGGCGTATTCATAAAATAAATTATTTTATATGATGTTTTACTGAAATATTTTAATACCTTTACTTTATAAAACATGACATACAGCTGTCTTTTTTTCTGTGATAGGATGTTTTTGCGTTCAATGAATTTTGCGCAGTCTGATACTGGAGGAATCTGGTCTTCTGAGGTATCCTTCCATGTTGTTTCATTTTTTCAAGTGGAACAAGGTAAGATTATACAGTTAAATGAGTATTGGGGCGATGATAGTGAAATTCCTGAATGGCGGCGGAACATGAAATTAGGCATGCCGATTCTATGAAAGGTATTTTAAATTCTCTCTATTTACTCTTCTTGACTGGGGGAGGTGTATAAGTTAATATACTTAAAAAGGGGGTGTTTCTTATGAATGAAGACGTACAAAATTATTTGAATAAATACAGTGACGAATTAAAACAGCTCTTTATGAAAATAAGAGAACAGATTATGGAAAGCGTACCATGTGAAGCAGAGGAGCGGCTGTGGGCTAAATTACCAAGCTATTATGTGGGAGATAAGTTTGTCCGTCTTATCCCGTTTAAAGATCATCTCAATATTGAGGCTTCCGCGTTATTGTCCCATAAGACCGAGCTGGAGCAATATAAAATGACGCCCAAAGGGATGCTTAAAATCTATTTGAATCAGGAACCTGTTTCTCTGTTTCAAACAATTTTTCAGGAAACGCTTATGGGAAAATAATCCGGATTCTATGTATTACAGTTTTTTTCTAAAAAACCCCTTTTGAAATAACATACCAAACACAATTCCCATTGCTAATCCGATTAAAAGATTATTAATTACTGAAGCACAGATCAAACCAACGCTGATGCCCAGTACCAGGCCGTTCTGGTCAGAGTTATTTTTGTTAAAATATGAATTTGGCATTCTATATTACCCCTTATGTTTTTTTACTATATTACATCAGTAATTACGTGAAGTACACTGGTATTTTCTGAGAGGAATACATAAATAAGGGACATTTGCAAAGAGAGGGAAGAGATGGAAATGATATCTTTTACAAAGAGACAGGCATGCTGTTTTCTGCTTCTAAAGCAGGGATTGCTTGGAGACTACCGGTTTGAGGGAAAGCAGGGAATTATGGAATTTATCCGTCAGGCAGGCTGTATCCAGTTTGATCCAGTGGATGTGTGCGGTAAAAATGCTGAGTTGGTTTTGCAGTCACGGATAAAACGATTTTCCAAAGAGATGCTTTCTGATCTCTTATATCAGGACCGGGTACTAGTCGATTATTTTGATAAAAACCTTTCAATTATTCCAGTTGGTGACTGGCCGTATTTTGAACGCTTCCGGGAGCAGCACCGGCAATGGGAGAGAAGTCATGAGGCAGTTCGTGGGGCTCGGAGTCAGGTGAGAAAACATATCACAGATCACGGTCCCGTGTGCTCCGGGGATCTTGATATGCCGGATAAGGTGGACTGGTACTGGAGCCGTACCAAACTTTCCAGGGCAGTGCTGGAGCATATGTACTTTACCGGTGAGCTGGCTGTTCATCATAAAGCGGGATCCATCAAGTACTATGATCTGATTGAAAACTGCATTCCCAAGACAATTTTATCAGACCATGAGCCTTATCCGGATGAGCATGACCATCAGACATGGCGTGTCTTGCGCAGAATTGGCTCAGTGGGTCTGTTATGGAACAGGGCCTCGGATGCATGGCTGAACATCGGAGGACTAAAATCATCGGAGAGGAATGCTGCATTTACCCGGCTACTTAAAGAAGGGAAGATAAAAACGGTCCATGTAGAGGGAATGAAAGAAGAACTTTACATGCTGGTGGAGGACATTCCCCTTGCCAGACAGTGTGAAGATCACACAAGCTGGAAAAAAAGATGCGAATTCATTGCACCTTTAGATAATTTATTGTGGGATCGAAAGTTAATACAGGCACTTTTTGGATTTGATTATAAATGGGAGATTTACACACCGGCAGAAAAACGCAGATACGGTCACTATGTGCTGCCAGTCATTTATGGTGATCGTTTTATCGGCAGAATTGAAGCATCTGCCGATACGAAAAAACAGTCATTACTGGTAAAAAATATATGGTTTGAGCCAGATGTGAAACGGACGAAGCGGATGGATGAAGCCATTGATGCAGCAATCAGCAGATTTTCACTATTTAATCAATGCAAAGATATTATAATGGAAAAATCAGACCAGAATGGAGAAATATAAAAATGAATATAGAAACATTATCAAAGCAGTTTATTTGGAGTGATGAAGCAGGACTGGTTACCAAATCATTAGGGGATGCAGCAGGAAGCCAGAAACTTTATGTAAATATTGATTCCGTTCCTCCGGGAGCATTCAGCACGAAATACCATAGCCATTCACAACAGGAGGAGTTTTTTCTGATTTTGTCCGGAAAAGGAACTTTACGGTTAAACGGACAGGAACAGGAAGTAGGGAAAGATGATTTTATCGCAAAACCCGCAGGAAAAAACATCGCTCATACATTCTTTAATTCCGGTAAGGAAGCGTTGGTAATTCTTGATGTGGGAACAAAGGAAAATGAGGATACCTGCTATTATCCCGATGAGGATGTTTATATGCAAAAGTCCAATGGTTTAAGACGTGTATTTAAAGGAAAACAACTAGATGAAACATGGTCATCCGATCCTAATTGTTAAGAGTACATTATATCAAAATAAGATGGAAAAAATTACCAATTCCATTTTGTGGAAATAATATTGATTTTTACTTCAATAATTGCTAATATATGGTCAGAATACCAGAATCAGCAAGGAGACTTAAATATGGCTAGAGGAGTAAGAAAATCATCACTTGAAAAGCTTCAGAAGGAATTGGCAGACGTACAGGAATCAATTCAGCAGCATAAGAATTCAATTACTGAATTAATAGAAAAAGAAAAGGAAATCCAGGAAAAGATCAGTCTGGAACAGTTTAAGGAAGTTTCTTCCATTCTGGATCAGCAGAAGATGTCTATCTCCGATTTAAAAGAATTCCTGATATCAAGGACAAAATAAGAAGAATTTTATGAGAGGTACCGATTGGTATCTCTCATTTCTTTTTGCGAATGGATCAAAATCCAAATTGATTGCCAGCTGGAAAAAATTGGTGTATCCTTAAAGATATGTATTGATTAACCCACTGGAGGAGAGAGTTATGATTCGAATTGCAATCGTGGATGATGATGCAGGAAGTGTATTACAGCTAAAGGAATACTTACTCCGGTATCAGAGCGAACGAAATGAGATGTTTAGCATTCTCACTTTTTCTGACGGAGATGAAATCGTTGAAAATTATAAAGCAGAGTACGATATTATTTTGCTGGATATAGAAATGAGATTTATGGACGGGATGACGGCAGCACAACTGATCCGGGAAAAAGATCCGGAGGTGATTCTTATTTTTATCACCAATATGGCACAGTATGCCATTAAAGGTTACACCGTTCGGGCAACTGATTATGTGTTAAAGCCCGTTTCCTATTTTTCTTTTTCCCAGAGACTTGATAAGGTAATCGGGCGTATCAACCGGAATGTGAAAAAATATATGGCAGTTAATATAAAGGGAGGTACGGTGAAACTGTATCTGCCGGATATTTATTATATTGAAAGTCTGGGACACAGGCTTATTTTTCATACACTGACAGGAGAATATGTGACCTTTGGGGCAATGAAAGAGGTGGAGGAAAGACTGAAGGGTTTAAATTTCTTCCGCTGCAGTAAGGGATATCTTTTAAACCTGGAACATGTGGAAAGCGTGCAGGAGGGCTGTGTGCTGATGAAGGGAGCCCGGCTGACCATCAGCAGAACCAGGAAAAAGGAGTTTATGGAGGAACTGACCAATTATCTGGGAGGGGCTTTATCATGAACCATATTGCGCTGACAGAGATTCCAAGGCTGTACACGGGGATCGCGGAATGGGCCGCATGCACCATCTATGTTTTGAATCTGAAAAGGAAATTGAAAGGGCCTTCCCTTGTGGCAGTCATGTGTGCTGCCTGCCTTTTGCAATGCGGGATACAGCTGGCGGCAGGTACATTTCCCAAGTCACTGTGGATTCCCGGAATGCTTCTGGCAATCGGCCTGATGCAGGTATATTTTATGATCACCTGTGAGGTTACGGCGGGCAGTGCAGGGTATTACTGTGTCCGGTCTTTTATTCTGGCAGAATTTACGGCATCTTTAGAGTGGCAGCTTTATTATAATGCCGTATTAAGCACCCAGATATCGGAGATGTGGCTGGATATTCTTGTTTTTTTTATCGTCTTCGTAGCTGTATTTGGAGGCGCTTATTTTTTGGAGAGGAAACATATCCGGAAGGAAACGATTACGCTGAAAGAACTGCTGTTTGTGACGGCTACCGGAATGACTGTATTTTTCGTCAGCAATTTAAGCTTTGTATATTCCAATTCCCCATTCAGCAGCCAGATTACAAAAGAAATCTTTAACATCAGGACTCTGGTGGATCTAAGCGGTCTTGTCATCCTTTTTGCATATCACATATTAAGACAGGAGATGCAGGTAAAATATGATTTAGAGGCTATGCGTAACATCCTGCAGAGCCAGTACTCCCAGTACCGCAAATCCGGGGAAAGCATCGAGATGGTCAACCGGAAATACCATGATTTAAAACATCAGATCGCTGTTTTAAGAGCAGAACAGGACTCGGAGAAACGGCTGGCATTTTTAGATGAAATGGAAAGCGAGATCCGTACCTATGAGGCTCAGAACAAGACAGGCAATTCCGTGGTGGACACCATACTTACCGGGAAAAGTATGACCTGTCAGAGACATGAGATCGAGCTGACCTCTGTGGTGGATGGGAAGCTGTTAAATTTCATCCATGTGATGGATATTTGCACCATTCTTGGAAATGCGTTGGATAACGCCATTGAATGTGCCATACAAATCGAAGAAAAGGAAAAACGGCTGATTCACGTGGAAGTCCTATCCAAAAAAGACTTTGTTGTTCTGCGGTTTGAGAATTATTTTGAAGGAAATATTCAGTTTGAGAATAATCAGCCAGCGACGACTAAGGCCAACAAGGAGTATCATGGGTATGGTATCAAAAGCATTAAATATACGGTTAAAAAATACAATGGCTGGGTAACCATTGATACGAAGGATAACTGGTTTAAACTAAATGTGGTCATTCCCCTTCCCAGAGAGGATTGAGTCAATAATCCTTCAGTGCCGCCTGTCCACCCGGACAGGCGGCACTGCTTTTCATGCAGAAAAACCGACCAGTTGTGCAATTGACAATCCGGTCCGCCATAACTGTGCTAAAGTAAGAATACAAAAACGATGTATGGAGGAGGATGAAAGAAATGTTACAGATCAATATTGATGATGTGCTAAAAATCGTCAAGCTGTGTGTACCGTATCTTATTGGCTTTGCCGTAGTTGTGGCAGCTGCGGTCGTAGTCATGGTGGTATGCCGAAAGAAGAAGGGGTCTACAAGATATCTGATCCGTAAAAACAGTCTTATGGCTATGCTTCTTGCTTTGGTTGTAGTTGTAAACTTAATCTGCTGGGGACCAATGTCCAATTTGATTTCACTGGCAACCGGCAGCGGAACTATTTCACAGGAAACATCTGACGAGGCAACCGCTCTTTGTACCGAGATTGCCAGGGAAGGGATTGTTCTTTTAAAAAATGATGCAGACCTTCTTCCCTTAAAGACTTCTTCCAATTTAAACGTATTTGGCTGGGCATCCACAAACCCGTGCTATGGAGGAACGGGTTCGGGATCTTTGTCAAAGGCATATGAGACGGAGTCACTGCTTCAGGGTCTGACGGATGCGGGCTTTAAACTGAATACCAGTCTGACTGATTTCTATACGGCATACCGGACAGACCGCCCAAGCGTTGGTATGTGGGATCAGGACTGGACGCTGCCGGAGCCTGCAGCAGATACCTATGGCGATAAGCTTATGGAAGATGCCAAAGCTTTTTCCGATACAGCTATGGTAGTCATTACCCGCGTTGGGGGAGAGGGGGCAGATCTTCCCACAGATGTAAGCAAGGTTACATACACCGATAACTCCAAGGATTACAAGGATTTTGAACCAGGGGAACATTATCTGCAGTTAAGCCAGACAGAGAAAAATCTGATGGATCTGGTATGCTCAAGCTTTGACAATGTCATTGTAGTATACAACGGTGCCAACGCCATGGAACTTGGCTTTGTCAATGATTACAGCCAGATAAAAGGCGTTCTCTGGTGTCCGGGTACCGGTCAGTCCGGTTTTAAAGGACTGGGTGAGATTATGAGTGGTGCCGTCAATCCATCAGGAAAAACAAGTGATACCTTTGTGGCTGATTTGACAAAAGCACCCAATTACAATAACTTTGGAAGTTTCACCTACGACAACATGAATGAATTCAAAGGCAAGGCATTTAAAGGAGCGGATACCTATCCCAGCTTTGTCAACTATACAGAAGGCATTTACACCGGCTATCGTTTCTACGAGACGGCAGCAGCAGAAGGACTGATTGATTATAAAAAAGAGGTCATCTATCCCTTTGGCTATGGATTATCCTATGCATCCTTTCAGCAGGAAATGGGACAATTAACAGAGCAGGACGGAACAATCTCATTTGATGTGACAGTAACCAACACAGGGAATAATCCAGGTAAGGATGTAGTGGAGGTCTATTACAATCCGCCTTATACCAATAAGGGAATTGAAAAAGCTTCTGCGAATCTGATCGCATTTGATAAAACCGATGTTTTAAAACCAGGGGACTCTCAGACCATCAGGATATCCGTTCAGGCGGAAGACATGGCTTCCTTTGATGAGGCGGTAAACGGCTGCTATGTATTGGAATCCGGTGATTATGGCATATCGATCCGGTCTGATTCCCACAATATCATTGCGGAACAGAAGTATCACGTACCAGAAACTGTCATATATAATGAGTCTGCACCACGTACCTCAGATAAGGCAGTTGCAGGTAATCAGTTTAAAGATGCCAGCGGAGATCTGACCTATCTTTCCCGTGCAGATGGATTTGCCAACTATGAAAAAGCAACGGCAGCGCCAAAAAATATGAGCATGCCGGAGAAATACAAAAAAACCTTTGTAAACAACAGTAATTACGATCCGGCAGCCCATAACAATGACAGTGATCCCATGCCGGTGACAGGAGCGAAAAACGGGATAAAGCTTGCTGATATGCGGGGACTGTCCTTTGATGACCCCAAGTGGGAGAAGCTGCTTGACCAGCTGACGGTGAGTGATATGGATGCGCTGACTGCAATCGGAGGTTATCAGACTTCAGAGGCAAAAAGTGTGAATAAAGTTGGAACCGTAGACTGTGACGGCCCTGCTTCCATCAATAACAACTTTACGGGAACCGGGTCCATCGGTTTTCCATCTGCGGTTATGATTGCCAGCACCTGGAATCATGATATAGCAGAGGCTTTTGGAGAGAAGATCGGTAAGATGGCGGATGAAATGAAGGTATCCGGCTGGTATGCACCGGCCATGAATATCCACCGCTGTGCATTTGCAGGCCGTAACTTCGAGTACTATTCTGAGGACGGTGTACTTTCCGGACAGATGGCAGCCAGAGCAGTGGCTGGAGCTGAAAAGCACGGAGTTTATGCATATATCAAACATTTTGCATTAAACGACCAGGAAACCAACCGTCTTAATATGCTATGTACCTGGTCCAATGAGCAGGCAATCCGTGAGATTTATCTAAAGCCTTTTGAAATCGCAGTAAAAGAAGGTCATGCAAAGGCAGTTATGTCCTCCTTTAATTATATAGGAACCGTGTATTCCGGTGCCAATGATACACTGCTTAATACAGTTCTGCGTGATGAATGGGGATTTCAGGGATTTGTTCTTACCGATTATTTTGGAGGTTATGGATTCCAGAATGCAGATCAGGAGATCCGCAACGGCAATGACGCCATGTTGGTTGCCTATGATACAGAAACAAATCATGTAAAAGACAAAACCAGCGCCACCAGCTTAAATGCCATGAGAAAGTCCAGTAAAAATATTATGTATACAGTAGTAAACAGCCGTGCCTATGAAGGAAACAATGCAAATGTGAGCCTGCTGATGTGGCAGATTGCGGCAATTATCATTGATGTAATTCTGGCAGCAGGAATCATTATTTTAGAAACGACAATTATTAAAAACTACAAAAAGCGGCTGGAAAAGGAAGGAATGACAGAATGAAACATGAGGATATCATCCGAAAAATGACAATGGAGGAAAAGGCGGCTTTCTTAAGTGGAAAAAACGTCTGGCAGTCCAGAAATATCGACCGGCTTGGAATTCCTTCCATATTTTGTGCGGATGGACCCCATGGAGTCCGTAAACAGGCCGGTGCAGGGGATCATTTAGGACTCAATGCCTCTCTGCCGGCGACCTGTTTCCCCACGGCTGCCACCGTGGCAAACAGCTGGGATGAGGATCTTGCAGAGGAAATCGGAAAGGCCCTTGGAGAAGAGGCTTCCAGCCAGGACGTAAATGTCCTGCTGGGGCCGGGGCTGAATATCAAGCGAAGCCCTCTTTGCGGAAGAAATTTTGAATATTTTTCAGAAGATCCTTTTTTGTCAGGTAAGATGGCAGCGGCCTATATCAGAGGAATCCAAAGTGAGGGAGTTTACGCCTGCCCCAAGCATTTTGCAGTCAACAGCCAGGAGCGGCTTCGGATGTCCGTTGATTCCGTCCTTGACGAACGGACACTCAGAGAGATTTATCTGGAAGGCTTTGAAATTGCGGTAAAAGAAGGCGGCGCAAAGTCCATTATGACCAGCTACAACGCTGTAAATGGGGTTTATGCCAATGAGAATAAGCATCTCCTAAAGGATATTCTGCGCAGTGACTGGAAATTTGACGGAATTGTCATTACGGACTGGGGCGGTTCCAACAACCATGTGGAGGGAGTTTTGGCCGGTTCTAATTTAGAGATGCCCGCACCCGGGCTGGGTTCTGCAAGAGAACTGTTAACAGCAGTAGAAAACGGCACACTTACCATGGAGGAACTGGATGCCTGTGTGGATGATTTATTAGATGCTGTTCTGGATCTTACAGCAGCTCCCCAAAATAAAAAGAAATCCTTTGACAAAGAAGCCCATCATGAACTGGCAAGAAAGGCTTCTTTGGAAAGTATTGTACTTCTTAAAAATGACGATGGTCTGCTTCCGTTAAATTCCGGGTGTAAGGTAGCCGTAATCGGAGATTTTGCATTTACCCCCCGTTATCAGGGGGCAGGATCTTCCATTGTTAATCCATTGTCTCTGGAGACCATTGAGTCAGTAATAAAGAGTGCCCCCTTAAATCTGGTGGGATGCTCCAAAGGATATGATCGAAACGGCAAAGAGGATGAAGCGCTGAAAAACCAGGCACTTGCCCTGGCGGCAAAAGCCGATGCAGTTCTTTACTGTTTCGGGCTTGATGAACTCAGTGAATCCGAGGGGCAGGACCGGACTCATTTGGAAATACCAGGCAACCAGATCAGCCTGTTGAAAGATCTGGCCAGGGTCAATCCCAACATTGTGGGGGTATTAAGTGCAGGATCTGTAATAGAATTGCCGTGGCAGTCCTGTTGCAAATCCATTCTCCATGGTTACTTAGGCGGTCAGGCCGGAGCCGGAGCCATGATATCAGTGATAACCGGTGAGGCCAATCCCTCCGGTCGGTTAGCAGAGAGCTATCCCATGAACCTTACGGATACCCCGGCATATCGCTATTTTCCAGGGAAGGAACGATGTGCAGAATACAGGGAAGGGATCTTTGTGGGTTACCGGTATTACAATACGGCAGGGATCTCCGTCCGTTATCCCTTTGGTTTCGGATTGTCCTACACAACATTTGATTATTCCGGTCTGCAGTTATTGGAAGACCGTGTTCGTTTTACCATCAGCAACAAGGGGGACCGGGATGGGAAAGAGGTGGCCCAGCTCTATGCAGGCGGGCCTGAGAAAACAATTTTCCGTCCGGAGAAAGAATTAAAAGGCTTTGTAAAGGTTGATTTAAAAGCAGGGGAGAGTAAGACGGTGGAGATCCTCTTTGACGACAAGACGTTCCGATACTGGAATGTGGTGACAGAACGCTTTGAAGTGGAAAACGGAGATTATACCATATCCATTGGAGCCAGCGTAGAAGATTTAAGATTAAGCGGGACGCTCACTCGTTCGGGTAGCACCGATGTACTGCCATATGCACCGGAAAAAATGAAATCTTATTATTCCGGGCAAATTGCTGATGTATCCGCAGAAGAATTTGAGATGCTGTTAGGACGCCCCATACCCAACGGAAAATGGAGCGGAGAGCTGGGAATCAATGATGCATTCTGCCAGATGTACTATGCAAAGAGCCGGCTGGCCAGACTTATTTACGCCATTTTGACAGGACTGAAGAATAAAAGTGAAGCAAAGGGGAAACCGGATTTGAACCTCCTTTTTATTTACAGCATTCCGTTTCGGGGAATTGCAAAAATGACAAATGGCATGGTCAGCATGGAAATGGCAGAGGGAATGGTTCTTGTTGTTAACGGACATTTCCTGAAAGGGATAAAAAAAGTGATCGGAGGCTTTTTTTCCAATGCAAAAGCGAACAGGATTTATGAAAAGAAGCTGTCTGGAAAATAGATTGGAGTGATGGAATGCTGACAGGTTTAAAAAAAGGGTGGAAGTCGTTTACAGGCAGACATCCCGCAATGGCACAGTTTATAATATTTTTTATGGTATCCAACGGGGTCACGGTCCTGCAGATGATTTTAATGCCGGTTTTCAGGAATGTATTTGAAATGACCGCTCTTGTAAATACCAATTTCCAGATCGGCCACATCGGTTCCAACTTAGATGGCTCTCCTTACTATATTTTTAATTACGGGGCAGGAACTCTTTCCATGGGCGGAGGCGGAGGACTTGCATACTTTCTGGCAGTGGAAATTACCATGGCAATAGCACAGGTGATCAATTTCTTTCTTCAGAGAAATGTGACATTCAAAGCCAGCAACAGTGTTTTTAAGGCAGCCGTGTGGTATGTGATCGCCTATGTGATCATTACCATTGGTGCAGCTGCCCTGCAGGGACTTTATAAGGCTCCGGTCTATGATCTCTTTATGAACCGGTTTCATTTAGGCAGGAGCGGTGAAACCATGGCAGATGTGATCACAATGCTGATTAATTCAGCTGTTTCATTCTGGGTCTTTTTCCCTATCTTTCGTATTATTTTTAAAAATAAGGAGGAGTAAAGCGGTATTTGCAGGAGCCGGCTCTGTTTTTGGGGCAGTTCACATCTTGTCTCTGTACTCCATATAATAAAGTGTACAGCAGATAAATCAAAATGCACAAATGGCTGGTGAAACTTTTACGTCGCAGAAAGCTCTTTGCTGTCAGGAACATTTAAATACCTAAGTGGATTAACTAAAAGGTGTGAACGTTGGACTGCTTTTTCGAATCTTGCTGGAATAACTGTAATGGGAACTGCAGCGGCGACGATTGTAGTTAAAATAAGCGGAAGTCAGGTGGTATTGGCTTCCGCTTTTCACAGGAACAAAAGCAGAAAATAGACACAATTAAAGGGCAGGCAGCATATTCTGAATGGTACTATAAAAATTTAAAGGAAATTCAGAGCGATGCAAAGGGAGAAATATTACCGGGATTGCCTGCCGGTAAGGGAACCATATTACTGCCTGAAAGCAGTCAGGAAAGAAAAAAACGTACTAAGAGCGTGGATAAAAGGCATAATGTGGTATAAACAGGCACTGAAGCAGGAACCGCTTATTACAACAAAAGTAAAACGTGTGGCAAAGCAGACTGGTGTGGATATGGTCGGTACTCAGTGCCGGATCAAGTCAGTCACCACTTATTTAAAAAAATTCTACCGAAAATACAGCCAGACAGGGCAGGCGTGTGAAATTAAAGACATCCTGCGCTACACCTACACCATTTCTCCGGAAGTGCTTTCAGAAAAAGTTTTAAAAATTATTGAGATCTACAAAAATTCTGGTTATAATACGGTTGAAATTGAGAATTACTGGCTTGATAATCAAAATCCCTATAATGGAATCAATACCATACTGCGGTCACCACAAGGGCAGGCATTTGAGCTTCAGTATCATACACCGGAAAGCTTCGGTGTAAAAAACGGAAAAATCCATGAACTGTATGAGAAACAAAGACTGATAAAGGATGTCAGCAGCAGGGAATACATAGAACTGGGGAATCAGATGTTTGAACTTTCTGATTCTATGGAAATTCCAAAAGGCATAGAAAAGGTGCAGTTCTTTGGACATGAGAACGGAGAATGGGTGAGACAGGGAGTGTCTCTGGGATATTTTTATCCCCATGCCCCGGAATTTGACTGCTATGAAGTGATTACAGAAACAGAGGCAAAACGGCTTTTAGATAAAAAATGAAAGGATGTATTCCGATAAAAATACATCCTTTTATTTCCACTATTAATCGAACATACATTCGGTTATCATATACTCAGAGGTGAGTGTATGAATCGGGTTATTTTTCATATTGATGTAAATTCTGCGTTTTTAAGTTGGGAAGCGGTTTATCGTTTAAAGCATCTTTCAGGAAATCTAGATCTGCGGCTGGTGCCATCCGCAGTGGGGGGAGATGTGACCATGCGCCATGGAATTATTCTGGCGAAGAGCATCCCGGCAAAGAAGTATGGCATCCACACCGGTCAGTCCGTTACGGAGGCGCTCCAGAAGTGTCCAGACCTATTACTGGTTCCGCCCAACTATAATCTGTATCAGCGGTCCTCGGAGAGCTTTATCCGCATTTTAAAGGAGTATTCTCCCACAGTAGAGCAATATTCCATTGATGAGGCATACATGGATATGACGGGAATGGAAGCACTGTTTGGAGAACCCCGGAAAGCAGCTTTGGAAATCGGGAGGAGAATCAGAGAAGAACTGGGCTTTACCGTTAATATTGGGATTGCTGATAATAAAGTCCTGGCAAAGATGGCTTCGGATTTTAAAAAGCCGGACCGGGTTCATACGCTGTGGACCGGAGAAATTCAGGAAAAGCTCTGGCCATTGCCGGTCAGTGAACTGTTCTTTGTAGGCAGGGCCACGTTTCGCAAACTCAGCCAGCTGGGAATAAAAACAATCAAAGATCTGGCGGAAACCGACCCTGGACTCATAAAAAGCCATTTTGGCAAAATGGGAGAGGTGATCTGGTGCTTTGCCAATGGACTGGATTTTTCAGCGGTAGAACCAGTTCCGCCGCCCAACAAAGGATACGGCAACAGCACCACCATCGCCTTTGATGTAGCAGATAAGGAACATGCCCATCTGGTGCTGTTATCCCTTGCGGAAACCCTTGCTGCAAGACTTCGGTCGGATAATGTCCGGGCTGGAGTGTTAGCCGTGGGAATTAAGGACTGGGATTTTCACTATTATAGCCATCAGACCATTCTTTCTTCCCCGACCAATATAACAGAAGAGATCTTTCAGACAGCCTGCCGGGTATTTGATGAGGCATGGGATAAACAGCCGGTCCGCCACCTTGGAATTCACACAACCCGGATTACGAAAGGGAGTGACCGGCAGCTTGGCCTGTTTGACACAGGAGATTATGAAAAGCAGCAGCGTCTTGATGAGACCGTGGATGAAATCAGAAAACGGTTCGGCAATGATTCTATTATAAGAGCCTCTTTTTTAACATCACCACAGAATACGGCAGCACGCTGTCTGGATCATATGGGAGGCGGAATCAGCAGGGAAAAAAGGACTGTGGATTACAGCAGACAGACTATTTTATAAAAACAGGAAGTGAGAAGGATGTCCACGTTTGGAATCGGGATCAATGCAGAGGCGATTGACAGCGGAGAAATAAAAGGTAAAATGTATCATATAGCCTGTAAGGCGTGGTTTACAGCCAGCTGTAATTTAAGACCGTTAAGCTTTAAATTTGAAGGCGATGACGGAGAGATCCAGACGGTAAGGGAAATCACGGTAAAACATAGCGAAAATAAAATTTATTCAGGAATTCCTTCTAAAGAATATGGGTGCGAAGCCATAATCGGAGGAATACGCCATGAATTTAAGCTGATTTTTTACATGGAAGCCTGCAAATGGGTTATGATATTACCAAAATAAAATACAGGGAGGGAGAATGGCATGTGCGGAAGGTATTATGTGGATGATGAGACAGCACGGGAGATTGAACAGCTGGTAAGAGAAATTGACAACAAAATAAACAGAGACCGCCTGACCGGTGACGTTTATCCCACCAGCCAGGCAGTGGTTCTTATCAGCAGGGACCGTCAGGTGATGCCTGTCTGGCAGCGCTTCGGATTTGAGAACTTTCAGAAAAAAGGTGTGATTTTTAATGCCAGATCAGAGTCTGTGCTTCAAAAGCCCATGTTTCGTGAAAGCATTCTCTTACGCAGGGCAGTCATTCCATGCAGCGGATTTTATGAATGGAGTAAAAATAAGGAAAAGGCGGTCTTTTACAGGGAACATCATCCTACCATGTTTCTGGCTGGCTTTTATCAGCGGGCTGAGGAAGACCGGTTCGTAATTCTCACAACCAATGCCAATTCTTTTGTGGCACCGGTTCATAACCGGATGCCGCTGATACTGGAAAAGGATGAGATCAGGGACTGGCTTTCTGACAAAGAAGCGTTCCGCGATATGCTGGAGGAAAGACAGATTCCGCTGAAGCGGCGTCAGGAATATGAGCAGCAGGAGCTTACGTTTTTTTAACCTTAATTGAGATTTTATATCAAAACCTTACAAAAAAAATAGGTTTAGCCGCCTGAATTCCATTAAAAAAAGGATTGTAAAGGGAATCAGGCGGTGTTATAATTTTATATAGTTAATTAGCTAACTATTAACAAGCTAACAAAAGGAGGCGTGAACATGAAGCCGATGTGCCACTTTGGAGCAGAAGGATCAATGGGAATGAGCTCACCGATGCACAACGTTATGACAAAATATATGAAGATCATGAAGATGCACCGGTGCATTTTAGATGAACAGGGTAAGCAGACGGGAGTATACCGAAGCCAGCATCAGATTTTAATGATGCTTTTTGAACATTCCAATGTGTCACAAAAGGAGATTGCAAAACGCCTTTACGTTTCCACTGCCACCATAGCGGTATCAGTAAAGAAACTGGAAAAAGGAGGTTACATTACCCGGATTGTCGACAAAGAGGATAATCGGATGAACCAATTGTGCCTGACAGAGAAAGGGAGGAATATGGTAAGCAAAAGCCGGGAATATTTCCGTAATGTAGAAATGAAGATGTTTCAGGGCTTTTCCAATGAAGATTTAATGAATATGGGCAAGGTTCTGGACCGTATTTATGAAAATTTATCCCAAATACCTGTAGAAAAGGACATGGCAGAAAGAGAGGAATAACAACTTGAAACGATATTGGAAATATATAAGACCCTATCTGGGCGCCTTTATTCTGGCTCCTGTTCTGATGCTCACGGAAGTGTTCGGGGAGATACTGCTGCCCAGGCTGACTTCCATGATTATCAATAACGGAGTGCTGGTCAGAGATGAAACATACATTGTAAAAATGGGTATTATCATGGTTCTCATTGCTGTAGTCATGGCAATCGGTGGAATCGGAGCCGCTTATTTCTCGGCAAAGGCTTCCATCAGCTTTAGCACTGATTTAAGAAAAGATGTTTTTCATAAGGTTCAGGAATTTTCTTTTAAAAATATTGATGATTTCAGTACCGGATCACTGGTGACCAGGCTGACCAATGACATTCAGCAGATTCAAAACGTAGTGATGTTAACCCTTCGTATGATGTTTCGGGCTCCCGGCATGCTGATTGGCGGGTTAATCATGGCATATTTAATGAACAGGCAGCTGGTCAGCATTCTTCTTGTGGTGATTCCGGTGCTTGTCATTATAATTGCCATTATACTAATTATAGCATTTCCCCGGTTCGAGGTCATGCAAAAGAAGATCGACCGTTTAAACTCCGGCGTACAGGAGGCATTAACCAATGTCAGGGTAATAAAATCCTTTGTCAGGGAAAGCCATGAGGAAGAAAAGTTTCAGGATACCAACCGGGACTTAAAAGAAGGCAGCTTAAATGCCATGAAGGTAGTGATTACTTCCATGCCCTTAATGATGCTGATGATGAACATCACCACCATCGCAGTCGTGTGGTATGGAGGAAACTTAATTATCGCAGGCAAAATGCCTGTAGGAGACTTAACTGCATTTACCATATACATTGTTCAGATTCTCATGTCTCTGATGATGCTTTCCATGGTGTTTTTGCAGGCCTCCCGTGCCATGGCCTCTTTAAAGAGAGTAAAAGAGGTTTTAGATACGGAAATTGACCTGACAGATGAACATGCTTCTCAAAAATCAGCACAGATTACTGGGGGAAAAGTGGAGTTTCGCAATGTCTGCTTCCAATATGACAAGAACGATCTCGTTCTGGATCACATTAATTTCACTGCAAATCCCGGTGAGACCATTGGTATTATCGGCGCGACCGGAAGCGGCAAGACATCCCTGGTTCAGCTGATTCCCCGCCTTTACGATGCAGGGGAAGGCGAAGTGCTGGTAGACGGGATTAACGTAAAAGATTATTCCATCCGGCATTTAAGAGAAAGCGTAGGTATGGTGCTTCAGAAAAATGTTCTTTTTTCGGGAACCATTGAAGAAAATTTACGATGGGGAAATGAAACGGCTGATCTGGATGAAATAGTCCTGATGTCAGAAAGCGCTCAGGCTCATGGATTTATCTCCAGCTTCAAAGACGGGTATGATACCGATTTGGGGCAGGGCGGCTCCAATGTCTCAGGCGGACAAAAGCAAAGGCTGTGTATTGCCAGAACCCTTTTAAAGAAACCTAAAATTCTCATTCTTGATGACAGCACCTCTGCTGTGGATACAGCAACTGAAGCGAGAATCAGGCAGAGCTTTACAACCACACTGAAAGATACCACAAAATTTATTATTGCCCAGAGAATCGGCTCAGTGGAAAATGCGGATAAAATAATCGTTCTTGACGAAGGGAAAATTGCAGGGATTGGAACGCATCAAGAACTGATGGAAACCTGTGAGGCTTATCAGGAAATATATTATTCACAAAAAGACCGGGAAAAGGAGGCAGGTGCATAATGGAAGAACAAAAGAAGATAGAAAGCTTAAAAAGGCGTTACGGCCGGTCTGCCTCAGCTCAAAAAGGCGAGAGAGGTATGGGAGGCCCCGGACATGGAAGACCCATGAAAAAAGGTACTCCCAAGAATGCCAACGCCACTGCCAGACGTCTCCTGTCTTATTTAAGAGAATACAGACCCCAGATGGCAGTTGCTATGGTCTGTGTAGTGATTGGAACTCTTTCTAATTTGGGCGGCTCTTATATGCTGCGGCCCATTATGAATCAGTTTATTGCACCGTTAGACGGAAGCAGGGGAGATGCGGCAGGTCTTGCAAAGGGGCTTGCAGTTATGGCAGGAGTTTTCCTGGTGGGAGTAGCAGCCAACTATGCCCAGTCAAGGATCATGATATCGGTTGCCCAGAACGCCCTTCAAAAAATAAGAGATGATTTATTTAAAAAGATGCAGGCCCTTCCGGTACGTTTTTATGATACCAACAATACCGGAGACTTAATGAGCCGTTTCAGCAATGATGTGGATACCATCGGCCAGATGTTAAGCAATACCTTAATCCAGCTCTTTTCAGGAGCATTAAGTATTGTGGGAACGCTGTTTCTTATGATCTATACGAATATCTGGCTGACACTGGTGACACTGGTGCTGATACCGGTTATGATAAAGGCAGCAGGAATGATTGGTGGGAGAAGCCAGAAGTATTTCAGCGCCCAGCAAAGCTCTCTGGGTGCAGTGAATGGATATATTGAAGAGACAATCAGCGGACAGAAAGTGGTAAAAGTATTCTGCCATGAAAATGACGCAGAAGAGGAATTTGGAATTCTCAATGATGATTTGAAGAATAACATGATAAAAGCCCAGTTTTTCGGCGGCGTCATGATGCCGATTATGTTTAACTTAAGTCAGTTGAATTATATTTTAACTGCCTGCATCGGAGCACTTTTATGTGTGATAAAAGGCTTTGACGTTGGCGGACTGACGGTATTTTTAAACTTTTCAAGACAGTTCAGCCGGCCAATTAATGAAATTTCCATGCAGATCAGCAACGTTTTTTCTGCTCTTGCAGGAGCAGAGCGGGTATTTGCAATTATGGATGAAAGCCCGGAGCCTGCAGACGGGGAAGATGCAAAAGTGCTGGAGCCAATGAATGGGTTTGTGGAATTAAAGAACGTGACCTTTGGCTATAATCCGGATAAGGTGATTTTAAAAGATATCAGCCTTTATGCAAAGCCAGGCCAGAAGATTGCCTTTGTAGGTTCCACTGGAGCGGGCAAAACTACGATTACCAATTTGTTAAACCGTTTTTACGATATACAGGACGGAGAAATTAACATTGACGGAGTAAATATCAGAAATATAAAAAGAGAAAATCTTCGGGAAAACATTGCCATGGTGCTCCAGGACACCCATTTGTTTACAGGAACCGTAATGGAGAATATTCGATATGGAAGACTGGATGCGACAGATGAAGAAGTGATTGAGGCCGCAAAAACAGCGTCTGCCTATTCCTTTATTATGAGACTGCATGACGGATTTCAGACGGTTTTAGAAGGAGATGGAGCAAATTTAAGCCAGGGTCAGAGACAGCTTCTTAACATAGCAAGAGCAGCTATTTCCAGATCCCCCATTTTAATTCTTGACGAGGCAACAAGTTCCGTAGATACAAGAACAGAAAAGCATATTGAACGGGGGATGGACCGCCTTATGACCAACCGGACCACCTTTGTAATCGCTCACCGGCTGTCCACAGTCAGAAATGCCAATGCCATTATGGTACTGGAAAATGGCGAGATCATCGAACGGGGAGATCACGAGGAGCTTTTAAATCATAAAGGACGATACTACCAACTTTACACCGGAGCAGCAGAACTGGATTAATCCATGGTTTTTAACAGCTGATTTAGTGAGGGAGCATTGGGCAAAGCTATGAATGGGAAGGAATTTCTGCTCATGGCAAGTCGGATGCTCCTGTTTTGTTATTATTTTTATTAATAAATAAACGGGCTGATTAATGAAAAATATTTATTAATAATAAAGAGAATTTTTAAATAAAAAGAAAAAATTAACAAAAATTTAACAAAGAAGAATGTATAAAAATAAAAACAATAATTAAAAAAACTGATTATTTTGTTTTTTTATGTATACAAGAAGATTTGATTGTTTTTTTTGGAAAACAAAGACATTGGTTACAAAGTTTGATTGTCTAATATTTAACAATGAACTGCAACTGAAGGCAGGTCATTCCACCCACCAATGGTAAGAATTACAATCGGAACACAGTATACAATATGTAATTTCGGATTGTTTCGGCCTACAGATTGTGTTATACTTACTCCGGTGACAAAGTGAGAAGATTTTGTCGGGAGAGATAAAGAATTGTAGAGAAAGAGGGTTAGTCTAATGGGTTTGGCTACATTTAAAGGCGGCATTCACACCTATGAAGGAAAAGAATTGTCGGAAAATAAACCTGTGCAGGTACTGCAGCCAAAAGGCGAGATGGTGTTCCCGCTATCCCAGCATATCGGTGCTCCTGCGAAGCCTCTGGTGGCGGCAGGTGATCAGGTATTAGTTGGTCAGAAGATCGGAGAAGCAGGCGGTTTTATTTCTGCCTGTGTGATCAGTTCTGTTTCAGGAACAGTAAAAACCATTGAACCAAGAATGGTTGCCAACGGCTCCATGGTAATGTCAATCATTGTTGATAATGATGGCAAATATCAGGAGGCGGAAGGTTTTGGAAAACAGCGGGATCCCAAATCCCTGTCAAAAGAGGAGATACGTGATATCGTAAAGGAAGCCGGCATTGTAGGACTTGGCGGTGCAGGATTTCCCACACATGTAAAGCTTACACCAAAGGATGAGACAAAGATTGATACGATTATCGTTAACGGAGCAGAATGCGAACCATATCTGACTTCCGATTATCGGATGATGCTGGAAGAGCCGGAAAGTATTATTAAAGGTCTGAATATCATTCTTCAGCTGTTTGATAATGCAAAAGGTGTAATCGGAATTGAAGACAATAAACCAGAGGCAATTAAAGTGATGACGGAGCTTGTAAAAGATGAGCCAAGAATCACGGTTTGCCCCTTAAAGACAAAATATCCACAGGGTGGAGAGCGTGCCTTAATCTATGCGGTAACAGGAAGAAAGATTAACTCTTCCATGCTTCCGGCTGATGCAGGCTGCATGGTGGATAACGTGGATACGGTGATATCCATATATAATGCAGTTGCAAAATCCACTCCTTTAATCAGAAGAATTGTAACCGTTACCGGCGATGCGATTGCAAATCCACAGAACTATAATGTGAGAACAGGAACAAATTATGCCGAGCTGTTAGAGGCTTCCGGCGGATTTAAAACAGAACCGGAGAAAGTAATTTCCGGAGGACCCATGATGGGGCAGGCGTTGTTTAACATGAATATTCCTGTTACCAAAACCTCCTCTGCGCTTACCTGCATGTCAAAGGATGAGGTTGCACTAAGCGCACCTACTGCCTGCATCCGCTGCGGCAGATGTGTCAATGTATGTCCAAGCCGCGTGGTTCCTCAGATGATGATGCAGGCAGCTATGAGATCTGACATAGATACATTTGTAAAATTAGATGGTATGGAATGCTGCGAATGCGGCTGCTGTGCATATGCCTGTCCGGCGAAACTGCCATTAACCCAGGCATTTAAAGAGATGCGCAAAACAGTGATCGCAAGCAGAAAAAAAGCGTAGGAGAGTGAAGTATGAGTAAATTATTAAACGTATCATCATCACCTCATGTCAGGGACCAGGTAACATCACAGAATCTTATGCTGGATGTTGCAATTGCCATGATCCCGGCTACTGCGTATGGTGTATATCAGTTTGGAGTAAAAGCTGCACTGGTGTTACTTGTCAGCGTTTTATCCTGTGTATTAAGTGAGTATGTTTTTGAAACCCTTATGGGGAAACCAGTAACTGTCAGTGACGGCAGTGCACTTGTAACCGGAATGATTCTTGGACTTAACATGCCTCCGGCAATTCCGTTATGGATGCCATTTTTAGGCGGTATATTTGCGATCATTGTTGTAAAACAGCTTTACGGCGGCCTGGGACAGAACTTTATGAACCCTGCCCTTGCGGCAAGATGTTTTCTTCTGATCTCTTTTGCAGGTCCTATGACCACGTTTACATACAATGACGCGGTTGTAAGCCCTACTCCTCTTGCAGCGTTTAAAGCTGGTCAGTCAGTTGATGTGGCTGCCATGTTTATCGGAAAAATTCCTGGAACAATCGGAGAAGTTTCCGTTATCGCCCTTCTGATTGGTGCGGCGTATTTAATCGCAAGAAAAGTAATATCAATCCGTATTCCCGCTACCTATTTAATTACATTTTCTCTGTTTGTATTTGTGTTTGGACAGCATGACCTGATGTACGTCCTGACTCACTTATGCGGCGGCGGTATTATATTTGGTGCATTCTTTATGGCAACCGATTATGTAACAAGTCCTGTTACAACAAAGGGACAGATCTATTTTGGAATTCTGTTAGGTGTGCTTACCGGTCTGTTCCGTCTTTTCGGAGGTTCTGCAGAGGGAGTTTCTTATGCAATCATCATCAGCAATATTCTGGTTCCGCTGATTGAGAAGATTTCACTTCCAAAAGCATTTGGAAAGGAGGGCAAATAAGATGAAAAGTGGCGGATATATGAAAGACGCATTGATTTTATTTGTCATTACTCTGGTTTCCGGTTTCCTCTTAGGCGGTGCTTATCAGATTACCAAGGCTCCCATTGAGAAGGCAACTCTGGCTGCCAACATTGTGGCATACAAAGCAGTATTTCCGGAAGCGGCTGATTTTAAGTCTGATGATAAGATGAAGGTTGCCATTGAAACCTGCAACACCGATCTCACCACACAAAACTTTGGCAAGGTTGGTGTAAACAATGCACTTCAGGCAGTAGACGCAAGCGGTGCCCTGCTTGGTTATGTTATCACTTCCCATTCCGATGACAGCTACGGCGGTACAATTGAACTGTCTGTAGGAATTAAAGCCGATGGAAGCATAAGCGGAATCGAATTTCTTGCAATCAGCGATACTCCGGGCTTAGGTCTCAAAGCAAAAGATCCTGCATTTAAAGATCAGTATACAGGAAAAAATGCGGAGTCACTTACTGTTACCAAGTCAGGTAATGCAGGGGATGCTGAAATCAACGCCATCAGCGGAGCTACCATTACATCAAGCGCTACTACCAATGCGGTTAATGCAGCATTGTATTATGTGCATCACTATATGAATCAGTAGGAGGTGGGAAGATGAACAACAAATGTACAGAACGTTTATTTAACGGTATCGTAAAAGAGAACCCGACCTTCGTGCTGATGCTCGGTATGTGTCCGACTCTGGCTGTTACCACATCTGCAGTAAACGGAGCAGGTATGGGACTTTCCACGACTGTGGTACTGTTATTTTCTAATATGATTATTTCTGCTATGCGTAAGATCATTCCGGACCGCGTCAGAATTCCGGCTTACATTGTTATTGTAGCAACTCTTGTTACCATTGTGCAGCTGCTTTTACAGGCTTATGTGCCCAGCCTTTATTCAGCTCTTGGAATCTACATTCCGCTGATCGTAGTTAACTGTATTATCTTAGGACGTGCGGAATCCTATGCTTCCAAGAACGACGTGGTGGCATCCACATTTGATGGAATCGGTATGGGACTTGGCTTCACGGTAGCATTAACCTGTATCGGTCTTATTCGTGAAATCCTGGGTTCTGGTGCGGTATTCGGGCACACCATTATTCCGGAGAATTATCACATTGCTATTTTTGTTCTGGCTCCAGGTGCATTCTTTGTGCTCTCTATTTTAACTGCCCTGCAGAACAAATTCAAAGCTCCGTCTGCAACCAACGGCTCTGTTCCACAGTCTAAGTTAGCCTGCGGAGGTAACTGTATGTCCTGTACTGGTTCTTCCTGTATGTCAAATCATGAGGTATTGGAAACCAGAAAAAAACAGGCAGAGGAAGAAGCGCTTGCGGCTAAAAAAGCAGAAGCTGCCAGAAAAGAAGCAGAATCAGCATCTGCAACTTCCAAGAAAGACGAATAGGAGAGTGGATCGATGAAAGAATTATTATTAATTGCCATTGGCTCCGCACTGGTCAACAACGTTGTGCTTAGCCAGTTCCTCGGCCTTTGTCCATTCCTTGGAGTTTCCAAAAACGTGAAAACTTCTGCCGGCATGGGCGCGGCTGTTATCTTTGTTATTACCATAGCATCATTTGCTACCAGTGTTATATATAAGAGCGTATTGGTTGGACTTCATCTGGAATTTTTACAGACCATAGTATTTATTCTTGTCATTGCTGCACTGGTGCAGTTTGTAGAGATGTTTTTAAAGAAATCCATGCCCGCTCTTTATGAAGCACTTGGAGTATATCTTCCCCTGATCACAACCAACTGCGCCGTTTTAGGTGTGGCTCTGACCAATGTTCAGAAGGATTATAACATTCTGGAGAGTGTTATCAATGGTGTGGGTATATCCGTTGGTTTCACCATTGCCATTATTATGCTGGCTGGTGTCCGTGAAAGAATCGAATATAATGACGTTCCTCATTCCTTTAAGGGATCACCGATTGTTCTGATTACCTCTGGCCTGATGGCGATTGCATTTTTCGGATTTTCCGGATTAATTTAGAAGGGGGAGACGAAAGAATATGATAACAGGAATTATTTTTGCGGCGGCCGTTGTGGGCATTATCGGTATTCTGATTGGCGTATTCCTCGGCATTGCAAGTGAGAAATTTAAAGTTGAGGTTGACGAAAAAGAAATTCTTGTCAGAGATGAGCTGCCAGGAAACAACTGCGGCGGCTGTGGATATGCGGGCTGCGATGCTCTTGCAAAAGCCATTGCTGCAGGTCAGGCTGACGTTGGTGCCTGTCCCGTAGGCGGTGCTGCCGTAGCAGAAAAGATTGGCGAAATCATGGGAGTTTCCGCAGGTGCCGCTGATAAAAAAGTTGCTTTTGTAAAATGCAAGGGCAGCTGTGATAAGACAAAAGTACAGTATAATTATTATGGCATTGATGACTGCCGCAAGATCTCAGTCGTACCTGGATCTGGTGAGAAGGCATGTGTTTATGGTTGTATGGGATACGGATCCTGTGTGAAAGCATGTGAATTTGATGCGATCCATGTTGTGGACGGTATTGCGGTAGTTGATAAGGAGAAGTGCGTTGCCTGCGGCAAATGTGTGGCTTCCTGTCCCAATGCATTAATTGATATGGTTCCATATAAAGCAGAATATTTAGTTCAGTGTAACTCCCATGATAAGGGAAAAGATGTTAAGGCTAAATGTGAAGTGGGCTGTATTGGGTGTACCATGTGCATCAAACAGTGTGAATTTGATGCCATTCATATGGACAATAATGTTGCAATCATTGATTATGACAAATGTACCAATTGCGGTAAATGTGCGGCTAAGTGTCCGGTTAAGGTAATTATATAAGAAAGTGATATAGGAATCAGAATGCTGTAACACAAGCTTTTTTCATACAAGACTTGTGTTACAGCATTTTTTTGTTAATTTTCTAGCAATTTAACAGAATATGTAAAAAAAACGATTTATAATTTAGATTAATTCTTGATAAAATATAAATATACTGATATAATAGCAAATACAAAAAAAGATACAAAGGAGATGGTTCTATGAAAAAAAACATGATTATTTATGTTCTTTCATTCTTGATTATATTCCTGCTTGCGGGCTGCGCCGGTTCAAAAGTTCAGGACAATACCACTGGATCCTCAGAAAAACTGGAGCTTACATTGGATGAACTTTCAAAATATAATGGTAAAGACGGAAATCCTGCTTACATCGCGGTTGACGGCGTGATCTATGATGTTACTGAAAGCAAGATGTGGAAGGATGGAGAACACAACGGCTATACAGCTGGTAAGGATCTGACAGAAGAGATTAAGAAAGTATCTCCTCACGGAACTTCAGTTTTAAAGAAGATGAAAGAAGTAGGAAAAATAGTGGAATAAACCGGAGGCGATGATATGTATGAAGTGTTAGGTATTACAAGCGCAGTTTTGTTTGCAATTGTTATGATGCCGTTTTTGCTGAGGCATATAAACCGGATATTCTACAAAGGGAAAAATCGTATAATTACCAGTTGGAGAATGAGGTTTAGAAAGATCCATAAACCTGCCGGGTTTGGTCTGGCAGTGATTTCCCTTATTCATGGATACCTGGCGCTTGGTTCAATCCGGCTTCATACAGGTACCCTTGCCTGGATTGTCAGCATTGCAGCGGTGATTCTTGGAGTGCTCTTTTCCATAAAGAAAAAAGCTGTAATCTTAGTATGGCACAGGAGAATGGCATTGCTGGCGATTCTTTTTATAGCTTTGCACCTACTGGTACCAGGAGCCCTTTACTACATTGGATTTTAAAAGAAGAGTGTTACAATTTATCAGACTGAACAGACCCGCACAGGTAGAATAAAAATCGAACCTGTGTGGGTCTGTTCATTTTAGTGGAACATAAAACCAGTATTTTATTACATATAAACTGCCATTTTCAACATGATCCCGTTTTTTGTAGAATTTTGTAGTATATTGTAACAACAGACCAAGGGGGAGGTGAGTGGCATTTCGTATTAAGTATTGCATCAGGTCGCCGGATATCCGGTAAATGAATCAAAAGAATCTGGTAACAAAAGAAAATGGAGGGTAATTATTATGAAAAAGCTGGTTTTAATGCTTCTGACTTTAACAATGGCGTTGTCAGCCAACAGCATCTCCTTTGCTGCACAGGAGGATTCTGCGAAAGAATTTATAGAAGCGAAAACAGTATCTGTAAGTGAAGAGAGCAGCATTGCAAGCGGGGATTTCCTGAAAGCTCCCAATGGCGCCCGATCTGCAAGACCGCAGGATAAATTAGGGGTTAAGAAGGATGATTTACTGAATCAAAGCCTATCACGCCAGGCAGCCACTTCCTGGAAGTATTTAAACGGATATACTGTATACAGCCAGATTACAAACTATAATTGCGGCCCGGCAACTGTTCAGGCTGCATTAAATTATCTTGGAGTTTCTCGCAATCAAGCGGACATTGCAAGAGGATGCCGGACTATCACCAATGGCTCTTATCTTGCGGATATGATAAACTATATTAACAGTCAGCAGACGAGAAACAGATACGTAGGAAGATACAATGAAACCTCCTCTGAGATGTGCAGACTATTATACAATGGTGTTTCCACTTCGAAAGCGGCTCCCATTATTGGAGTGACTTTTTCAACCAGTGACGGCTGGCTCTATTCAACAAACGGTCATTTCATGTCCGTGTATGGAGCGAAAAGTGATAAATCCGCATTTGCCATGGGTGATCCATGGATTGGATATTCTGGTTCAGGACTGGACGGAGAATCCTGGACATATACGAAGTCTGCTTCTACTTTATATAAAGCATACAGCCGGGTAAATATTGGATTTATGTATTAAATTTATAGAATGTCAGATTTCTTAAAAGGACTGAGGGGATATGTTCCCTTTGGTCTTTTTAAGGCACTAAGAAGGAGTTCCTGAATATATGAATAAGAAATTCAAAGGCTTTATCCTGCCGCTGATCATGATATGCATCATATTCCTGTCAGGATGCCATATTCAGATGGATCATGGCAATACCAGTGAATCCACATCAAATGAAGTCCAGGCATACAATGTGACCTTTGATGATTCTGCTCTGAGAACCTATATAGATATTTATGAAACCAAATTATTATATATGGAGATGAGTGAGTCGGATGCTACGTTTTATATTTACAATTTTAAGGATGGAAGTAATCAAAAGATTTTAACCGTAGATAATTTTGCTTTGAAAGGGCTGAGCAACGCATTGATCAATGACACGCTCTATTTTTATTTAAGTCTTTACAATGGATCTGAATTGGAGAATGACTTATATGCTGTAAATTTTTCGGAAGATAAGATGTATGCAGTAACTAAAAATATGTATTCCCAGAAGCTTATACCATTAACAGTTATAGGGGGCAGCCTGGTTTCTCTTCAGGGTAATAATACGGAAAATGGAGGCTTTTATTCTTTTGTGGAAACAATGAACAGTAACCAGAACATGGAGAAGGTGGAACTGGATTCAAAAGCTGGTACCCCGATTTCAGGTAAAGTAAACCCACTCCGCCAGATTATATATATAACCAGTGATGGGAGCTATCTATATGCTTTAGAAAAAAGCAAGTCTGGTTTAAGTTTCAATTGCTTTATTACTAAGTATAATTCTGATTTCGCTTTTGTTAGTGAAACAAATATAACTGATCTGTTAAAAACCTATGAAATAACCAGCGGGATAGGCTCTTTCAGCGTATTCAATCACTATTTTACGATTACGGATTATTCCAATCATACCATTGTCAGTGATCTTGATAAAGGCGATAATCAGGCTCTTTTATATGAAGATGATGTTGAGTATGTCCGTGATTTTTCCGGGCTTACTACTTATAAATACTTATATAAAAGAAATACCAATCAGATTTACAGAATGGATGAGGGTACGGGAAAAATTGAGCTTCAAAATTTTGATTTAGATAACGATTCATCAGATATTCGAGTTATGCTGTCTTATGGGGATAATCTCTTAATTGTCAAACAACCGGATTCCGATCATAACGGGAGTGAAACGGTATATCTGATTCCAGAAAATAATGATAAATCGTGAAGTAAAAAGAAAAGATGCCGTCAAGCAGCTGAAATCAGCTATGCTTTGCGGCACCCTGTTCTTATTCCGATAATTTAGAATCCAAAATATTTCATGGCATTGTTATAAGAAATGCCTTCAACAATTTCTTTTAACGCTTTCTGGTCGTCCGGATACTCTCCGTTATCTACCCAGCCGCCTACCAGTTCGCAAAGTATTCTGCGGAAATATTCGTGTCTGGTATAAGATAAGAAGCTTCTGGAGTCGGTAAGCATACCAATGAAGTTTCCAAGGCATCCTAAGTTGGCAAGAGAAGTCATCTGGTCTGTCATGCCGGTTTTGTGGTCATTAAACCACCAGGCAGAACCCTGCTGGATCTTTCCCGGGTACTGACTCTGGAAGCAGCCAAGGATCGTTCCGATGGAAGCGTTATCATTGGGGTTTAAGGAGTAGATAATTGTCTTCGGAATCTCATCAGTCGCGCTTAAGGCGTTAAGATAATCAGCCATCTGTGCGGAAGGAGCGTAGTTGTTGATACAGTCAAATCCGGTATCCGGTCCTAACTGCTCAAACATAAATGCATTGTTATCTCTCTTGCAGCCGTAATGAAGCTGCATGATCCATCCCATACGATTGTATTCCTTTGCTGCAAATATCATAAATGCAGTTTTGTATTTCAGTTCTTCTTCTTTCGTAACAGCTTTTCCAGAAATGCTCTTTGCAAAGATTGCATCAAGCTCTGCATCATCTGCAGGCACATACATTACATATTCAAGTGCATGGTCGGAAACGCAGCAGCCCTGGCTTGTAAAGAATTCCATACGGTTCTTTAAAGCAGCCTTTAAAGAAGCAAAGTCTTTGATTTCCATACCGCTTGCTGCAGACAGTTTTGCAATATAGGATGCAAAATCAGGCTTTTCAACATTCATGGCTTTGTCCGGTCTCCATGCTGGAAGAACCTTTACCTCAAATGAGGAATCAGCAGCAATTTTCTGGTGCCATTCCAATGTATCAGCAGGATCATCAGTAGTACAGATTACGGTTACATTGGACTGTCTGATTAAATTGCGTACACTCATGGAATCCTGATGTAACTTTTCGTTGCATAAATTCCATACTTCTTCCGCTGTATCTCCGTTTAAGTAGCCGGTGTAACCAAAATATCTCTGAAGCTCCAAATGGCTCCAGTGATAAAGAGGGTTTCCGATGAGCTTTGGCATGGTTTCTGCCCATTTCTGGAATTTTTCTCTGTCAGAGGCATCTCCTGTAATGTATTTTTCCTCTACACCATTGGAACGCATCTGACGCCATTTATAATGATCGCCGCCCAGCCATACCTGTGTAATGGTATCAAATTTGCGGTCTTCATAGATTTCCTGTGGATTGATGTGGCAGTGATAGTCTACGATAGGCATCTTTGCCGCATAATTGTGATAAAGATCTTTTGCAGACTGGGTAGACAGTAAAAAGTCCTTGTCCATAAACTGTTTCATGTTGGTGAGTCCTCCTTAAAAATATATGTGATTAGAAATTAGTAGTACCTCGCTTTATGAGCTCTGGAGTAATGGTGGTCTTTGCAGGCACATTGCCTCCTTCCAGCACCTTCATCAAAGTATTGACGGTAGTGGTGCAGAGAGCTTCTACCTTGTTGTCCACGGAAGTGATTTCGGGCGTTGTACAACGGGACAATATGGAATTATTGTATCCGATGATGCTTAAGCCCTCAGGGATGGAAATTCCGGTCTGATTCGCATATTTTACCGCACCAACGGCCAAAATATCCTCAGCAGCTAAAATGGAATCAAATTTTATTCCGGAATCAGATAGTTCCTTAAGCTGTTCCATGGCAAGATCCGGATCTTTGGAGCAGAGAACCATAAGTTCGTCCCGAATCGGTAAATTAGCAGCAGCAGTGGCCTGACGATAACCGGAGAGCTTCCGTAAATTGCTGTAAGAAGTACCGGAATAAAGATATAACAGAGCCGATCGCCCTGATTCGTAAAGCTTTGCAGCAGCAGAATAAACAGCGGCCTGATCATCACAGACTGTGCTGTAAATCTGTCCGCCCTCCAGACAGCCATTAACCAGCATAATAGGGATGTCCTTTGCAGCTTCCAAAAGATAGGCATTGTCCTTTTCTCTGGCTTCCACGTAATGGGAGCCGGCAAGGATTATGGCGTCCACGCGCTTGGAACGCAGCAGTTCCAGATACTTCTTTTTTGTTTCGGGAAGATAGCCGCTGCAGCATAAGATGGAATCATATCCGCTGCTTCTCAGTTGCTTTTCCAGAAAATAGACAGCCTCTGCAAGCCATGGGTCAGAGGAATCCGCACACATGATTCCAATGGTCTTCATGGTGTTAAGCCCCAGACTTCTGGCGAACACATTCGGTGTATAACCAAGCTCGTCCATGACAGCGAGAACCCGCTTTCTGGTCTTCTCACTGACATTGGGATTCCCGTTAATCACGCGGGAAACGGTGGCAATTGAAACATGAGCATGTTCGGAAACATCATAAATATTCAAAAGCATCCCTCCGTAATTGTAAGTATTTACATTCCTAAGTTATTATACATAATTATGATATATATTACAATCCCTCATTTATTAATTTTGTAAAATAATCCATAAAAACAGTATAATCCTGTAAACACTTACAAATACTTCGTATATGCGAAAATAATCTTGCTTTTTTGTAGATCCCGGGAGTATACTAGAGCCTAGAAACGGAGGCTATACCATGAAACTTAACAGAACCACACAACGTACAGTAGAAATCCTGAAGCTTATTTCGAAAACACCGGAAGGCGCAACGTTAGATGATATCTGTCAGAAACTGGATTTACCTAAGACCAGTGCCTATGATATTGTCACCACTCTGGGAGAGATGGGCATGGTCAATGTGACACGGGGGCAGAAGCAGAATTATACCATTGGCTTAATGGCATACAGAATCGGAGTTAATTATACCAATAATCTGAATTTCATCGGAATTATTGAGCCGGTACTGAAGGCATTTTCCAAAGAAGTAGGAAAAACTGTTTTCTTCGGAATTCCGTCGGATCATCATGTTGTATACATATGTAAGTTCGAACCGGAGAATCCTATCATTACAACCGCTACGGTGGGATCGAAAAATCCGATGTACTGCACTTCCCTGGGGAAGGTGATTCTTGCATACAGTGATGAGGAAAGCAGAGATCAAATCATCAGCCGTATCCGATTTACCCGGTATACAGAACGAACCATTGAAAACAGAGAAGGCCTCCTTGCTGAACTGGAAGAAGTCAGACAAAGAGGATACGCCTTTGATGCAAGAGAGATGGAAGAGCATATGCAGTGCGTGGGAGCACCGGTTTTTGACCGGGATGGCAACGTACTGGGAGCGATCAGCATATCAAGCTTATATAAGCCGGCAGAAGATTATGAGGCTCTTGGAACGCTGGTTTCCAGAAAGGGTATGGAGGTTTCCAGGTTATTAGGCTTTCTTGGAAAAATATGAGGAATACTTATTGACAAAATGCCTGGAAGCGATTAATATTTCAAGTATAAGAATCGTAAATATGAAGTTGATTCGTATATGCGAATTCAAAAAAAGGAGAGAAGAACAATCATGAAAAAAGAACAAGTTTTATCAAAGATGAAAAAAGACTGTCTGGTTGCTGTTGTTCGTGCAAAAAGCCTGGAGCAGGGCGAGAAAGTCGTTGATGCAATCATTGCAGGCGGAATCAATTTTATTGAAATCACTATGACTATGGATGAAGGTAACCCAATTGAATTCATCGCTAAAATGTCTGAAAAATATAGCACCAATGAAGATGTTGTAATCGGTGCAGGTACCGTACTTGATCCTGAAACTGCAAGAGCAGCAATCCTTGCAGGTGCAAACTATGTGGTAAGCCCAGGCTTAAACGTAGAGACAATCAAGCTTTGCAACCGTTACAGAGTACCGATGCTTCCAGGTGTTATGACTCCTACCGAAGCAATCACTGCACTGGAGTGCGGCTGTGACATCATCAAGATCTTCCCAGGCAACATCATGGGACCGGCAGCGATCAGCTCCTTTAAAGGACCCCTTCCTCAGGGTGATTTCATGCCATCCGGCGGTGTTGACGTTGATAACGTTGATAAGTGGATCAAGGCAGGTGCATATGCCGTTGGTACAGGCAGCAGCCTGACAAAGGGCGCTAATACAGGCGATTTTGCAGCAGTTACAGCAAAAGCAAAAGAATTTGTTGAAGCAGTAGCAGCAGCTCGCAAATAATAGAAAACAACTTGAGAATTAAGGAGAATACAAAATGGCAAAGATCGTAACCATGGGCGAGATCATGTTAAGATTATCTACCCCGAACAATGAAAAGTTTATTCAGGCAGATGAGTTTGATGTAAATTACGGCGGCGGCGAAGCAAACGTTGCTGTTTCTCTTGCAAATTACGGACATGAAGCAGAATTCGTTTCTGCAGTTCCAAAGAATCCAATCGGTGATTGCGCAGTTGCAGCATTAAGAAAATACAATGTTGGAACAAAGCACATTGCAAAGACCGGTGAAAGACTTGGTATCTATTTCTTAGAGACAGGCTCTGCTATGAGAGCTTCTACTGTTGTATATGACAGAGCACATTCCTCTATCTCTACTGCAACAGCAGCAGACTTTAACTTCGATGAGATCTTCGAGGGTGCAGACTGGTTCCATTTTACAGGAATCACTCCTGCTGTCAGCGACAGTGCAGCTGAACTGACTGAGGCAGCTTTAAAGGCAGCTAAGGCTCATGGTGTAACTGTATCCGTTGACTTAAACTTCCGTAAGAAATTATGGTCTTCTGAGAAAGCTCAGAAGGTTATGACTAACTTAATGCAGTATGTTGACGTATGTATCGGTAACGAAGAAGATGCAGAGAAAGTACTTGGCTTTAAGCCAGGCAACACTGATGTTACTTCCGGAGAACTGGAATTACAGGGATATGTTGATATCTTCAATCAGATGGTTGACAAGTTCAACTTCAAATATGTAATCAGCTCTTTACGTGAAAGCCATTCCGCTTCCGATAACGGCTGGTCTGCATGCATTATGGATGGAGCTACCCGTGAATTCTATCACTCCAGAAAGTATCACGTAACACCAATCGTAGACCGTGTAGGCGGCGGAGATTCCTTCGCAGCAGGCGTAATCTGCGGTATGGCTGATAAGAAAGATTTCAAGGCTGCTCTGGAATATGCAGTAGCTGCTTCCGCATTAAAGCACACCATTCCTGGCGACTTTAACCTTGTATCCAGAGAAGATGTTGACAGCCTTGCTGGCGGTGACGGATCAGGACGTGTTCAGAGATAATCAGGCTGAACTGTTTTCGGCAGTAGATATGACTGCCTCTAACTGAACGAGGAAAGATATCGGGGGTCATTATGCAATGACCCCCTTTTTTTAAAATCTATGGAGGAACGATCAAGATGAGTGACAGACCATTTGATTTATTAAGCCTGGGAGAATTGCTTTTACGTCTGTCTCCGGACGGAGTGGAACGACTGGTCCGGGGAGATTCCTTTCAGAAACAGGTTGGTGGAGCAGAGTTAAACGTTGCGGTAGGAGCGGCTCTTTTAGGGCTTCATACCGGTGTGGTAACCCAGCTTCCAGCCAATGATATGGGGAATTTTGTAAAGAACAAAGTGCGTTCTTATGGAATCAGTGATGATTATTTTGTTTATGATAACAGCTCCAATGCCAGACTTGGACTTTATTATTACGAATATGGTGCATATCCTAGAAAACCCAAGGTAATTTACGACAGAAAGAACAGCTCTTTCTATAATATCAGTGAAGCCTCTTTTCCAGAGGACATGTACAAAGCAACCACCTGCTTTCATACCACCGGCATTACCCTTGCTCTGTGTGAGAATACGAGAAAGACTGCCATTGATATGATACGCAAATTCAAAGAGAGCGGCACCATTATTTCCTTTGATGTAAATTTCCGCGGTAATTTATGGACAGGAGAGGAAGCAAGAGCCTGCATCGAGCAGATCCTTCCCTTTGTGGACATTTTCTTCTGTTCGGAAGATACAGCAAGGCTGACCTTCAAAAAAGAAGGAACTGCCAAAGAAATGATGAAGAGCTTTACAAAAGATTACCCCATTTCTATCGTGGCTTCTACGCAGAGAATCGTACATAGTCCGAAAAGCCATACGTTCGGTTCCATTATTTACGATGCTGCAAGAAACGAATATTATGAGGAAGAACCATACCATAATATTGATGTTGTTGACCGGATTGGAAGCGGAGATGCTTATATAGCAGGTGCACTTTATGGCCTTTTAAGCACTGGCGGTGACTGCATGAAAGCGGTTCAGTACGGCAATGCCACTGCGGCTTTAAAGAACACCATACCAGGTGATCTTCCAACCTCTGATTTAAGTGAAGTGAATACTGTAATTCGGGAACATAATGATAAGGGACCTCAAAGCGAGATGAGCAGGTAGGTAAATAAGATTTTTTGACAGGCGGAACAGGATAATGAAAATTCTGCTCCGCCTGATTTAATATTATAGTATTCATCCTATAATGAATTTAAACCTTTAAATAAAATAATAGAATTTAAACGATATAAAAATAAAATTGTAATGCATAATTGACAAAATTAAAATTATATTATATAGTTATATTAGTTAATGTGTGTAACAAAAGTTCTATAATTTACAATTTAAACGTTTAAACAATACTTATGCTGAAGGATTCTATATTATCTTTTAGCTATTCTTAAACATGGTAGTTTAAACGATTAAATAAAAAATAATTTGGAGGGAAAATTTTATGAGAAGGAAGAAATTATGGGGATTACTTTTTCTGACAGCGGCTGCAGTGGGAATGCTGGCCGGTTGCAGTACAAAGGGAGGAGAAACAGCTGGGGGTACAAAAAAGGACGGAGGTCAGAAGGTTACCATCGCTGTCTGGAATGAACCCAATAAGGATGAGGCGCTGAATATGTATGCCCAGGCAGAAAAGGCAACCGGGATTAAAGTGGAAGTAACGGTGATTCCGGAAAGCGACTATTCTTCCAAGTTAAATCAGATGGTTTCCACAGGGGATAATTCTGCTGATATCTATGTGATCTGGGAGAATGATATTGCCAATTTTGCAAAGGCAAAAGGTATCATTCCCATGGATGATTACCTGAAAAATTCAACCGTTAAAACAGGAGATTTTATTGACGCAGTTTCTACACTGTCCGCCGGGCTTGGAGGTACATACGGTCTGCCGTGGTGTGCTGCGACTGAGCTTCTTTTCTATAATAAAGATATGTTTGATGCTGCCGGGATTTCTTATCCAGATAATAACTGGACCTATGAGGATTATAAGTCCGCTGTAGAAAAGCTGACCCAAAAGGCGGATGATGGTACAACAAAACAGTACGGCTGTACACTACCCAATACTCAGACCTGGTGGGCGGGAATTGGCGGTGCAGGCGATCAGGTTTATGACCCTTCCAAGGGTCAGATGGTCATTGGTGACGGAGCGGTATCCTTTGTCTCAGACATGGCTGCTATGGCCAAAAACGGGATGATGCCGGAACCATCTTCCGATACGGCAGATTTATTTGCTTCTGGTAAGGCCGCGATGAGCTGGCAGGGAAGCTGGAATATCGGAACTTATGGAAGCAGCCTTCCCTTTCAGTGGGATATTGCTACCATACCTACTGATAAGGTAAAATACAACACCCTTCATACCGGCTTTTACAGCATTAACGCAAAAAGTAAGAACCAGGATGCCGCATTTAAGGTAATCGAATATCTGATGGGAGAAGAGGGACAGACCATTAACTCAAAGTCCAGCGGCAATCCATCTGCCATCAAATCCATTGCTGAAAAAGGTGCATGGAAGGTGGAAAGTGCCACTACCATCAAAAACTGGGATGCTATGACCGATTCGTTAAAAGCCGGTGTATTTGGATATACCTGTCTTCCTTCCGGAGTTACCAACAATGCAGTCAGCGAATTTAACGCGGCAGTACTTGGCCAGAAGACACCCGAAGAAGCTGTAAAAAAAGCCGATACCTATGCCCGGGAAACCATTGGCTATTAAAAGGTAAGCTGGAAGGAAAGTGAATGATAATGGAAAAAGAAAGCAGTAAGACGGCGAAGAAGAAAAAGCTTATGAATCATTTGACAGCCTACGCTTTTTGCGCTCCGTGGATGATAGGATTTGTATGCTTCACCCTGTTTCCCATTGCCTTTTTATTTGCTGTAAGTCTGACAAACCGGAAACTGAGTGGTGTTACCCAGTTCATAGGCCTGGCCAATTATATAACTATGTTTCAAAGTGCCACGTTTTGGAATTCCATTCGTGTAACCTTGTTTTTTACAATTGTTATGATGGTCGTAACTACTGTATGGGCTGTAGTTATGGCGCTGCTGTTAAATTACAGGCAAAAACTCAATGGTCTCTTTCAGTTTTGTTATTTTCTACCGTCGGTTATCCCGACGGTAGCACTTGCCTATACGTTCCGAACCATATTCGGAAAGGAAGCAGGGCTTTTAAATGGGATTATTTCTGCATTAACGGGTAAGAATGTGATGATTAACTGGCTGTATGACAGCCGTACCGTCTATCTGGCTCTGTTTTTTATCACCCTGTTTACGTACAACACAGGACAAATGATGCTGATATTCCGATCCGGTTTAAATGATGTGCCCAGAGAGCTTTATGAGGCATGTGAAATTGACGGAGCCAGTCCATTGGAAAAATTCTTTGGGATTACCATTCCCATGATATCACCCATTATCCTGTTTAATGCGGTTATGGGTTGTATCAGTGCATTGAATGGCTCATTTGCTCTGTTATATCCACTGACTGGAGAAAATGGGGATCCAAACGGAATGTCACAGGTGCTCAGCCTTCTGATCTATAAGGAAGCGTTCAGCAATATGAAGGTTGGATATGCCTGTGCCATGTCTGTCATACTTTTTCTGATTGCGTGTTGTTTTGGCATTGGTATATTTGCAATCTCAAAAAAGATTGTTTACTATGAAAATTAAGGGGGGGAGAGATATGAAATCAGCAAAAACGAAAAAAAGAGCCAGCCGGATTCTGGTTTTTATGATGAAAATTCTGGTCGGAATAGTCATGTTTTCTCCGATTATCTGGGTAATTACCGGTTCCTTTAAAACCTTAACAGAGTTTACTTCATCATCTGGTATTTTCCCCCAAAAAGGGACCTTAGAAAACTATAAGTATATTTTTTATCACTCCAATTATGTGCTTTATGTCAGAAATACAGTTCTTCTGATGGCTGGAACCACGGCTGGAACTTTAATTTCCTCCTCACTGGTTGCCTATCCTCTGGCCAGAATGGAGTTTCCCGGGAAGAATCTGATTTTTTCCCTGATCGTGGGAACAATGATGATTCCCAATATCGCACTCATTGTTCCTCAGTATATCATGTTTGGAAAAGTTGGCTGGCTGGATTCCCTGCTTCCCATGATTGTACCTGCATTTTTTGCCTATCCCTATAACGTATTTTTGTTCCGGCAGTTTTTTCGTTCAATCCCGAAGGAACTGGATGAGGCTGCTACCATGGATGGCTGCAGCAGAATCGGTATCTTTTTCCGTGTACTGATTCCTTTATCAAAGTCAACCTTTACCACAATTGGCGTGTTATCCTGCGTCTTCTGGTGGAATGAACTGACCCAGCCGGTTTTTTATATCAACAGTGATAAATGGAGGACTCTGACCATTGCACTTATGACTACATTTATGTATACTTCAGGTAATGCGTTTGTAATCAACTGGCCATCAATAATGGCTGCTTCCACGCTCATGATTCTGCCTCCCATGCTGCTTTATCTGTTTGGATCCAGATTTTTAGTGGAAGGAATTAAAACGTCCGGGCTGAAGGGCTAAACAGGGAAAAGGAAAGAGAGAGTAAGAAATACATGACACTAAAGGAAATTGCATCAATGGCAGGAGTTTCCGTGGCAACGGTATCGTATGTTTTAAATAATACGGCACAGGTCAGTGATGAAACCAGAAAAAAGGTAGAGAAAATTATCAAGGAAACCGGTTATCGGTCCAATATCCTGGCTAAGAGCTTAAGAAGGAATGAATCCTTTCTGGTAGGAGTGATTGTAGAGGATGTAACGGTTTGGCATACGGCTTATATTATTGACGGGATCAATGAGATTGCAGAAGCCAGAGGCTATAACACCATACTGAGCAATTTAAGGCTGTTAAATAAAATTGAATCCCAGTTTGATCACATTTCCAACTATCAGAAGGATATTGATAAGGCACTGGATGTAATGATCGGAATGCAGGTGGATGGCATTATTTATGTAGGCATGCATGATCGTAAAATCAGTCATATCCTGGGCAATATAAAAAAACCGGTGGTTTACTGCTATTGTTACACAGACGGAGAAGGATCATCGGTTCGCTATAGCAATGAAAAGACAGTTTATCATATGACAAAAATGCTCATCGAAAACGGACATAAAGAGTTTGGGGTTATTAATGGATTAAAGGAGTCAGAGCCCGCCGCATTAAGATACAATGGGTTTTTAAAAGCGTTAAATGATGCCGGTATTACCATGAAAGAGGAGAATATAACCTGTGGGAACTGGAAGTACCGGGAAGGAAAAGAAGCTGCAAAGAAATTATTGAATAAAAGCGATCACCCTACAGCAATTGTAGCGATGAATGATGATATGGCAGTGGGTGTCCGTGATGCAGCAAGAGAGCTGGGACTTAGGGTACCTGATGATGTTTCTGTCACAGGCTTTGACAACTCTGATATTATTCAATACGTGACGCCAAGGATTACAACTGTGGAACGGCCTTTGCAGGAGATGGGCTACCGCGCTATGGAGCTTCTGCTTGATCATGTAAGCGGAGTCAGCGTTGGAGAGGTGAGCATCACACTTCCCTGTACTCTGATTGAAGGGGAGTCGGTAAAAAAACTGAATCAGGAAAATAGATAGCAGAGCGAGGAAAAGGTATGGTGGGAAATAAACTGACGGGTGCAGATTTAAAACACGTTACAATTCAGGATTCATTCTGGGGTAAATATATAGATCTGGTGGATGAGGTGATTCTGCCATTTCAATGGGATCTGATTAATGACCGGGTGGAGGGAGCGGAAAAAAGCTACTGCATCAGGAATTTCCGTATAGCAGCCGGGAAGGAGACAGGAGAGCATAAGGGCATGGTGTTTCAGGATACCGATGTAGCAAAATGGCTGGAAGCAGTTGCCTGTTCCCTCAATAAAAACAGAAATGACAGTCTGGAAAAAGCGGCGGATGAGGCCATTGATCTGATTGCTGCAGCCCAGTGCGAGGACGGATACCTAAACACTTATTATACAATTACCGGAAACAAAAGATGGTCAGACTTATTTGAAGGACATGAACTTTATACAGCTGGTCATATGATGGAGGCAGCTGTGGCGTATTTTGAGGCCACTGGGAAACGAAAATTTCTCGATGTAATGTGTAAATTTGCAGATCATCTCTGCCTTGTTTTTGGACCGGAGGAAGGTAAAATTCATGGCTATCCGGGGCATCCGGAAGTCGAGCTGGCACTGGTGAAATTATACCGGGTGACGGAAAATAGAAATTATCTCTGGCTTGCGGATTATTTTGTAAGAACAAGAGGAGAGAGACCCTGCTATTTCCTAAATGAGGATTGTATTAAGAACGGGAACTATATTTTCCCTGAATTTAAGGATTTTGATCTGGATTATAATCAGTCCCATATACCATTAAGGGAACAGGAGACTGCGCAAGGCCATTGTGTCCGGGCTGTTTATCTTTACAGTGCAATGGCAGACCTGGCTTATGAATATCAGGACGGAGCTCTTAAAAGCCAGTGTGAAACGCTGTGGGAAAACATTGTAAATAAACGAATGTATATAACCGGCAGTATTGGATCAGCCGCCTATGGGGAACGGTTTACAGCAGACTATGACCTTCCCAACGATACCAATTATTCAGAATCCTGTGCGACAGTAGGTCTTGCCATGTTCTCCAACCGGATGTTTCACCTGACCAGAGACGGAAAATACATGGACGTTGTGGAGAAAGCCCTATATAATACCCTTCTTGCAGGAATCGCCATGGATGGAACGCATTTCTTCTACGTAAATCCACTGGAGGTAGTGCCTGAGGTGGCGAAAAAAAATCCCACATACCGGCATATAAAAACAACCAGACAGCTTTGGTTCGGAGTGGCATGCTGTCCGCCCAATATTGCCAGAACCCTTGCTTCCCTTGGTAATTACATATACGCTTCAGATGAAAGCACGATCTACGTCAATCTTTTTATACGAAGCAGAATGGAATGTCAGCTCTCAGGAGTTGGTATCTGTGTAAGTCAGGAATGCAATTTTCCTGAAAATGGAACGGTCACTCTTTCTATAAATCCGGAAAAACCAGGAAGCCAGTTTACCCTTGCTGTGCGCATTCCTTCTTACTGCAAGGGAGTGGTACTTAAAATCAATGGAAAAGAAGAGACTGGAACCCTGGAAAAAGGGTATCTTTATTTAACACGAATTTGGGAAATGGATGATAAGGTTGTTATGGAACTGAATGTCCCGTTTCGATACGTCAGATCCAATCCCAGGGTTCGACATAATATAGGAAAAGTAAGCCTGATGAAGGGACCGGTGGTTTATTGCCTGGAAGAAGCGGACAATGGAAAATATCTATCCGGAGCGGTTATCGATACCAGCGTAGAGCCGCAGGAAGAATTTGACCACCAGCTTTTAAAAGGTACCCTGTGCGCCAGATTACAGGGAAGCCGTATTGATTATGAAAAGGCAGGAGATTCTCTATATGGGGAAGAAAGGCCGGTTTATCATCAATCAGAGTTGAAAGCAATTCCTTACTTTTGCTGGAACAACCGGGGCGAGGGAGAGATGACTGTCTGGATGAGAGAAAAGGAATAGAAGAAAGCCTGGATCACTTTAGTTGACTGATCCAGGCTTATTATTTTTAGTTTCCGCATTCCACGCTGATTTCGTTAAACTTTTCAAGAATAAAGTTAATATCCAGGCCGTTTTTTTCTTCCTCTGCGCAGTCCACGACTGCATTGCCCTGATGCATCATCAGAAGCCTGTTTCCGTAATCCACTGCGTAGCGCAGGTTATGGGTTACCATGATGGTTGTCAGTTGTTTCTCTTTCACAATCTTATCGGTCAGCTGCATGATAATCTCAGCCGTTTTCGGGTCAAGTGCTGCTGTGTGTTCATCAAGTATCAAAAACTCGATGGGAGTCATGGTTGACATCAAAAGTGCCATGGCCTGCCTCTGGCCTCCGGATAAAACCCCTACCTTTACGTGAAGTTTGTCTTCCAGTCCAAGACCTAATGTATGAAGCTGTTCTTTGTAATAGCCAATCCGCTGCTTATTGGTTCCGGGCAGTAAATTAAAGGGTTTTCCTTTCGTATCAGCCAGTGCCATATTTTCCAGAATGGTCATATTCGGGCAGGTTCCCATCGCCGGGTTCTGATAGACTCTACCGATGCGGCGCTGGCGGCGGTATTCCGGCATGCTGGTGATATCGGTGCCGTTAATGAGTATGGATCCGCTGTCCAAAGGAATGCTGCCGCAGATCAGATTTAAAAGAGAAGTCTTTCCAGATCCATTGCTTCCCACTACAGAAACAAACTGCTGATCCTTTATGGTTAATTCAAAATTGTGGAACAGACACATTTCATTGACAGTCCCGTGGTTGTAATATTTATTTATGTTTTTCAGTTCAATCATGCTTTCACCTTCTTTTCCCTGCCGTTACTCAATACCAGAATGGCCAGGAATAAAACTGATGTGATCAGTTTTAAGTCTGAAGCTTCCATTCCTAAGAAAATTGCGAACGATACGCAGGCTTTGTATATGATAGAGCCTATAATGACAGCAGTGGTTGATTTTACAAATCCGATCCGCTTAAAAAGCTTTGTACCGATAATCACATTGGCAAGCCCGATGACGATGGTTCCGGTTCCCATGCTGATTTCAAAGAAGCCTTTTTGCTGACAGTATACAGAACCTGCCAGAGCTGCCAGGCCATTGGCAATTGCAAGGCCCACAATTTTAACCATCCCTCTGTCTTTCGCCAGGGAAGTGACAAGTGTTTCGTTATCACCAACTGCCCTTAACAGATATCCGGAGCGGGTTTTTAAGTACTGGTCTAAAATAAATTTTACAACGAAAACGATGACTGCCAGAATTACAACCACAGTAATGCCGCTTAGTGACGCGGGAAACAGCTTGTTAATCAGGCTGTTTTCAAAAATGGTGCTCACATTGAAAAATGGAACATTGGCTTTTCCCGCAACTCTTAAATTAACGGAGTACAAAGCAGTCATGACAATAATACCAGACAAAAGATCCCGCACTTTTAATTTTACATGGATAAAACCTGTGATGCACCCGGCCAGAGCTCCAATGGCAAATGCGATAAACAGGGTTGCCAGAGGATTTATACCGGCTAATATAAGCGTAACGGTAACAGCGCCTCCAAGGGGAAACGTCCCATCAACGGAAAGATCCGGAAAATCCAGAATCTTATAGGTGATGTATACGCCAAGCGCCATAATGGCATAAACCAGACCTTCTTCCAAAACGCCAAGTATAATTGACATGATTTAACTTCCTCCACTCAGTTCTTCTTATTTTGTTCCTTTTGAAATATCTGTAAACATCTTGGCAGCAGAATCGGTCAGTTCCTTTGGTAAGGTAATACCAAGTGTATCAGCAACCTTGGAATTTCCGTAAAATGCCGCATCTTTAATTACTTCAAAGTTTAATTCGCTTGCTTTGGCTTCTCCCTTTAATACCTTAGCAGCCATAACACCGGTCTGTTTTCCTAAATCCACATAATCAAGACCCATTGCTGCAAGACATCCGACTTTTACCTGTTCCACTTCACTGCCGAACACCGGTATGTTTTTCTTGCCAGCTTTGTCAAGGATAAGTGGAAGAGAGCTGACTACGGTATTATCAGTTAAATTGTTAAGGCAGTCAACCTTTTCTAAAATGCTGTCAGTTGCCAGAGAGATATCAGCAGTGGAGGTGACTGCACCTTCCACGATTTCAAATCCATAATTTGCAGCAGCAGCTTTGTATTCTTTGATGGCTGTCTCTGAGTTTACTTCACTTGTGCTGTATAGAATTCCGATTTTCTTTGCATCCGGAAGAATCTTGCGAATCATTTCCAACTGTTTTTCAACAGGAAGCTTGTCGCTGGTGCCGGTAATTTCCCCTACCGGAGTTCCGTCTTCTTTGGCAAGGGCAGCAGCTACCGGATCAGTTACTGCTGTAAATATAACAGGAACGTTGACTTTTTTCGCTCCGCCGTAGGCAGCCTGTGCCATGGGAGTTGCAATGGCGCAGATTAAATCGGTCTTCTTTGCAAGAAAGTTGTTTACGATCTGACTTGCTGTACCACCATCGGCCTGTGCATTTTCATAGAGGACAGTTAAGTTCTTTCCTTCCTCAATCCCTTCTGCGGCAAGTCCCTGTAAAAAACCTTCCCGGCAGTTGTCGAGAGAGCCGTGCTCTGCGAACTGGGCGATTCCGATGGTATAAGTTCCTGCTCCTTCACTTTTTGCAGATGCTGCAGAAGTGGTTTCCTGTGTCTTTTCCGGTGCTTTGCCTGAAGCACATCCGGTGAGGGTAGCAGCAAGTGCTGCCAGTAACATGATTTTTGCAGATTTTTTCATAATAATTCCTCCTAGAATTTATTTTATTGATACAAAAGCTTTTTTTGCATAAAAAAAGTCCCAAGTATGTTATACACATACTTGAGACGAATCATACAATCCGCGGTGCCACTCAAATTGGCTTACTATAAGCCCTCTTTTCATATACTAACATATATGCCACATTATATAACGGTTGTGGATTCCGTCAGCCCCTACTACCATTCGGTTCAAGGCTGCCCTCAAAAGTCCATTCAGCTATCTGCACTATACCGCACTCACACCACCGGCGGCTCTCTGAAATACTGCTGGGAAAGCTTACTCTTCTTTTTCAACGGTTTCTTTTATTAATCAATATATTAATGCGTGAAAGGAATTTTGTCAACAGGTAATTAGAAAAACTTTATTTATTTTCCGGGATCTGTGATAGAATAAAAAAAAGACATGCGATGGAAGGAGTATTTATGAACAGATTGTTAGTAGTTGTTGACATGCAGAAGGATTTTATAGATGGTTCATTGGGAACGATAGAGGCGCAGGCAATCGTTGCCAACGTAAAGAAGAAAATCGAAGAATATCAGGTGGCAGGAGACGATGTGATCTTTACTCTTGATACTCATGAACAGAATTACATGGATACCCAGGAAGGAAAGAACCTTCCAGTGCTGCACTGCGTGAAGGGGACCGGGGGCTGGGAGCTTGCTGATGTGTTAAAAGAGATTCCGGGCAGACGTTTTGAGAAAAACACTTTCGCCAGTACAGCTGTGGGGGAATATGCAACATCAGGCAATTTTGAATCCATAGAGCTGATCGGCCTGTGCACCGATATCTGCGTTATTTCCAATGCCCTGTTAATCAAGGCTTTTCTTCCGGAGACTCCGGTACTTGTGGATTCTTCCTGTTGTGCAGGGGTAACACCAGAAAGCCATGAAAATGCGCTGAATTCCATGAAGATGTGCCAGGTTACCATTTTATAATTAAGACATAAAAAAAGCAAAAAAACAGCTGCTTGATCTGTTTTTTTGCTTTTTAATTGAAATTATCTACCCAGGCGTTCTAAGTCCTGATAGAAACCGGGGTAGGAGATCGTTACGCATTCTGCTCCCTTAATTTCGGTTTCACCCTCTGCACATAATCCGGCAACAGCGAAGGTCATGGCAATTCTATGATCCAGCTTACTGTCTATTACGGCCCCATGAAGGGGTCTGCCACCACGGATGATCATTCCATCCTCAGTCTCTGTGACGTCGGCTCCCATTGCAGAAAGATTGCGTACCATTACTTCAATCCGGTTGGATTCCTTAACCTTTAATTCCCCTGCATCTCTTATTACGGTTTCCCCCTCTGCAAAGCATGCCATGGCAGCTATGACGGGAAGTTCATCAATTAATGTGGGGATGATGGAACCGCCTATTTCTGTTCCGTGAAGAGTACTGGATTTTACAAGAATATCAGCAGTCGGTTCACCGGAATCGGTATTTTTGTTAAGCAGTGTGATGTCCGCGCCCATATCCCGGCATACGGAAAGAATTCCGTCTCTGGTAGGATTGATTCCCACATGCTTTAAAAGGATTTCAGAGCCGGGTACTAAAAGACCTGCCGCGATGAAAAAGGCGGCAGAGGAGATATCTCCGGGAACAACAATTCTGTTACCAAACAATTCTTTCGCAGGCTGTATGGACGCAGTTGTACCTTCTGTGGTCACATCGGCGCCAAAGTATTTTAACATGATTTCAGAATGGTTTCTCGATACATAAGGTTCCGTTACTTTAGTCTCACCCTCCGCATAAAGACCTGCCAGAAGTATGGCTGATTTTACCTGGGCAGAGGCTACCTTGCTGGTATAATGAATGCCGTAAAGCTTCTTTCCGGTAATGGCAAGAGGTGCACAGCCATTGCCCTCCAGGCTTCTTATGTCTGCGCCCATATGTGAGAGCGGATCCATGATCCGTTTCATTGGACGTTTTTTAATGGAATCATCGCCGGTAAGAGTAACGTCAAAGTCCTGAGCAGCCAGAATACCCGATATGAGGCGGGTGGTGGTTCCGCTGTTTCCGCAGTCCAGAATTGTCTCCGGTTTTTTTAGCCCAAACAGACCGTTTCCGTGAACGATCACAGAGTCCCCGTTATTTTCAATCCCGATTCCCATTTTTTCAAAGCAGGCAATGGTGGACAGACAGTCAGCACCCTGTAGAAAATTGGTGATCTCAGTGGTTCCCTTTGCCAGAGATCCGAACATAATACTGCGGTGGGAAATGGATTTATCGCCAGGTATGGATAGTTCTCCCCTGAGAGGGGAGGCTTTTGTAAATTTCATAGGATACCTCTCTTAATTAGATATTAATTCATAATGATAGCGTTCCAGCTGCTTCCAGGCCTGATCCATGGTTTCCTTGTCGTAAAAAGCAATGCGCAGGGTTCCTTCTCCGTGCTCCCTGTTATGATTGATTCCGATGTTTCGGATACTAATCCCTTTGGCAGCCAGGATAACAGAAAGGGTGGAAATGGCACCAACTTCATCTGCCATATCAACCGTAAAGTAGTATTCAGGCGCAATGGGACCGGTTGCTTTTTCAGAAAAAGAATTCCGGTAATCCCTGGAGGTTTCAAACAGCTGGTTAATATAACTGCCATTTTTTTTATTCAATTCGCCCAGAATCAGATTTAAGGAAGCGATGTAGCGCTCCAGAATAAGAGAAAGATTCTTATGGTTTGTCATACAGATCTGTTCCCACATTTCCGGTGAAGAGGAGGCAATTCGCGTGATATCCTTAAATCCTCCGGCAGCAAGCCGTTTCATAAGCCCCTGCTGGTTGTCAGAGTCCTTTACTAAGTTTACCAGACTTGAGGCAACGATATGGGGCAGATGACTGATGGCAGCCGTCACAAAATCGTGCTCATGATAATCTAAAACGATGGGAATGGAACCGATCATCTCTGCAATATGAACCAGACGATTGGTCTGCTCCTTCGTTGTCTGCGCAGTTGGAGTAATGATATAGTAAGCATTTTCAAGCAAATGATCCGTAGAATTTTCATAGCCGGTTTTTTCTGAGCCAGCCATTGGGTGGCCGCCTACAAACCAGGATTCCATGCCAAGGCGGATTACAGCTTCATGGATGTCGGTTTTGGTGCTTCCCACATCGGTAATGATGGCTCCCTTTTTTAAAAAGGGCTGGATTTTGCCTAGATATTCTGCATTGTATTCCACTGGCGTACAAAGGAATATAAAGTCACATTCCGAAAGCTCTTTTCCAATACCGTCGAGAATAACATCCACAATGCCGTCTTCTCTGGCTTTGTCAAGCCTGGAACGTGTCCGCATATAAGCCATTATTTTTGTATCTGGTGCTTCACGCTTGATCCGCCGGGCAATAGACCCCCCGATCAGACCAAGCCCGATAAAGGCTATGACTTCATCATTCATTGAAAACCCTCCCTGAAAGTTTTGCGTAAGGCTTTAACTGCTCCGTTAACTGTTCAAACTGCTCAAAGGTGAGAGACTGTGGACCATCAGATAATGCACAGGAAGGACAGGGATGAACTTCCACAATCAGACCGTCTGCACCAACTGCAAGGGCTGCCTTGGAGATAGGCTCAATGTAAGCGCGAACACCAGTGGCATGACTGGGATCCACAATAATTGGAAGATGGCTCTTAGAACGGATAACGGGAATTGCGCTGATATCCAGGGTGTTTCTGGTTGCAGTTTCATATGTGCGGATTCCTCTTTCACAAAGAACAATGCCAGGATTGCCTTCGGAAGCGATGTATTCTGCTGCATTTAACCACTCATCAATGGTAGCGCAGAGACCTCTTTTTAAGAGAACAGGAATTCCTGCTTTTCCTGCTTCTTTTAAAAGCTCAAAATTCTGCATGTTTCTTGCGCCGATCTGGATCATATCAACGTATTTTACCGCAGTTTCCAGTGCCTTTAAACTGGTCACCTCACAGATTACATTCAGTCCAGTCGCCTCTCTGGCTTCTTTCATGTATTGTAACCCTTCTTCTTCCAGACCCTGAAATGCGTAGGGGGAAGTTCTTGGCTTGTAAGCGCCTCCTCTTAAAAACTGGGCACCGGCTTTTTTTACTGCATAGGCAGTTTCTAAAAGCATGTCATGGTTTTCAATGGCACAGGGACCGGCCATCATGGTAAGGTGACCTGGGCCGATTTTGGCATTGCCCACTGTAATAACAGAATCCTCCGGATGGAACTTCTTGTTTACAACCTTGTAGCTTTCCGTTACCGCAACGATTTTATCAACGCCATCCATCATCTCGATATTAGCACCCTGAAGTTTCGTTTTATCCCCTACAACACCTACTATGGTTACTTCCGTTCCCTCAGATAAATGAGCGGTCAGGCCGTTGGATTCAATTAAGTGCTTTACTTTACTTACAGCCTCTGCAGAAGCGTTTGGTTTCATAATAATAATCATATCTCTTTTTCCTCTTTTCTCACAAATGATTAATCCCCATTGTAATGGATAGCGGGGGAGTTGTCAACGCTTTTATACGTTAAAGTTTAACACTTTAAAGTAAATTACAAATTTAATGTTTTTCACAGGCAATTTTTCACAGCGAAAAAGAAAAAATTCAGACTTATTATGATAAATCTGCCTGCAGATTATAAGAGTTATTAGTGAAGCCGTCGAAAATAATCTACTGATACACGGACATTTTGTATAAATAGCAGTTATATGGCAGGATGATGTTAAAAAAAGTTACATCAAACATGGAAAATGCCATGTAATTTTCCAAGAAAATCAATTAATATAGAGATAAAACAAATCAAAAATATATTTATTTGTGCACCAACTGGGGCAGTAAAGGAATAAGACAATGGAAAAATTACAATTGAACAGAACCGGGTTTCTTACGAATTACCTGATATCCGGTCCAAAAGTAACGGATTTTATCAATCATGAATCAGATGACAACCAGCTGCGCTATGAACAGCATTTAAGATCCCTCGTGGCGGACTTAAACAAATCCTGCCCCGAAGGACCGGTTATCCTTGGAGAAACCAGCAGACTTAAAATGCCGTGGAAGTATTATTATCATTATGGAAACTGGTTTGTAGATGAAAGCACATTCTATTCTACATTGCAGAAAGTGGAACTGGATGCAGTGACGGGAATCGAGGTAAAAGAAGACATCACGGTGAATGCTGTTGTATGGTCCTATGCGGCAGTTGATGTCTGGTGCAACGGAGAACTGGTGTGCCGTATGGATACGCCGGTTTATAAGCCCATAAAAAAGAAACAGATGGAGCTTTGCCTGAAAAAGGGAATCAATGAAATTTATATCAGTCTGCAGACACTAGGTGTCAGGGATACGAGAACGTTATTTGGTATTCAGATTATGGATCACATGGAAGAGATCTGTGTTGTACTGCCAGATGAGAAACATACTGATGAACTGGTTCAGATGGAAAACTGGCTTGGTTCCATTTCCATTAAGAATTCCATCATGACTTTTAAGGAACGCGCTCCCGAAGGTGCCTCTTTCGCCTACGACAGCCAAAGTCCTGATTTCGCGCAGGTGAAAAGCCGGAAGGAATGGCAGGAGATTGGCGGGAAGAATGAGGTGAAACTTGATGCCCAAAAGCCAGGTGTTATTTTAGTAAGTGTAAAAAATGACTATGGAGTACTCACCAGAAAAGTGGAGAATATCCTGGCTCAGAGACCGGAATATGGCAAAGACAAAGACTTTGAGGAGAACAAAAAGGCCGTTTTCCATAGAATTGCTGAGGCAGAAAGTCTGTCTAGAGGTGATAAATTCGGATTTTCCATCTCCAATATTCTTGCGAGAAAAGCCCTTGGAATGGACAGCGGCCGGGATATAGAACTTCTTTATGAGACTCTTTCCCAGATTGAAAGCAGATATGACTGTTCTGATTTTCTGGTGTGCGGCGTGGTCCGGTATCTAAAAAATTATCCGGTCAGTGAGGATCTGGCAAAACGTGCAAAAGAGGTTCTTTTAAACTGGCGTTACTGGATGGATCAAAAAGGATCTGACGCCATGTGCTTCTGGAGCGAAAATCATTCCCTTATGTTCTATACCTGTGCCATGAATGCAGGAGAGATGTATCCGGATGAGTATTTCCCTCGGGCAGACATGACCGGCAGAGAGCTTTTTAAAGTCGGAAGAGCTAAAGTTGAAGCATGGCTGGCGGATGTGGAGGAACATGGATTTGAAGAATTCTTAAGCACAGTTTATATGTGCGTTACGTTTGCAGCACTGTTAAATGTAATTGATTTTTCAGAGGAAGCTATTTCAAAAAGAGCAGTCAGGATTACCCATAAACTTCTTGAAATGCTGTGCCTCCATACCTATGACGGTGTTGTAATCGCCCCTATGGGACGAGTATACAGGGAAGTGATTCATCCCTTTGAGCAGGGAGCCCAGGCACTGATGAATTTGATCAATCCTGACGTCCCTTATTCCTACGGAGAAGGTTGGCTGGGATTTTATTCTTGCAGCAGCTATAACCTCCCAGAAGGACTAAAAGAACTTATGGAGCGTCCGGCAGATATGGATTATTCCACTGGAAATGCTCTCATAAGGCTGAAGAAAACATCAGAGTACTGTATGACCTCCGTTCAGTCTCCAAGACCAGACCGGGAATTTAAACGCTGGAAAAACCTGACTCTGGATCCGGATTCCGATCCCACAACCTGTGAATACACCAAGTCGCTGAACGAACGGTTCCATGGTACCACCTGCTTTGAGCCTGGCGTATATGGCTATCAGCAGCACATGTGGTATGCAGCCCTTGATATGGAGACAGACATCTTTACAAACCACTCGGGAGGAACCTGCGATTCCTGTTCCATGAGGCCGGGGTACTGGTTCGGTAATGGAGTAATGCCTGCGCTGGTTCAGGACGGAAATTTACTGGGAGCTGTTTATCATATACCGGAGGAGCACCCCATTCATTTCACCCATGCTTATTTTCCCTCACCGAAGTTTTCCGAGACGATGATCTCCGGCAATTGGCTCTTCGGCAGTAAGGCAGGTGGCTTTGTGGCTCTTTGGTGCAGCAGTACGTTGGAACCCGTGGATGACCAGCTGTTTGAATGCGAATTCCGTACCTATGGGGATGATATTGCTTACTTCTGCGTATGTGCAGGAAATCAGGAATTTAAATCCCTTGCCGAGTTTTCAGCCTATGCAGAAAATCTCCGGCCGGTATTTGATGAAAAGCAACGTATTTTAACAGCAGGACCGTTGAAAGTGGGATTTACAAATAACAATGACAAAACTCAGTATATTTAGTGAAGATACTCAGGCAGCGGTAGATTTTTTTGCCGCTGCCTATGAGAGTAATGAATATTTTATGAGAAATTACAGCAGATGCCGGGAACTTCTGCTGGTGGAAAAAGATCCTGAGGGAGCAGCAGAAGCCGTGATGTTTGGAATCAGGCATGCCAGACTCCTTCATTTGGATGGCTTTTTGCTTCCGGTTATTTACATTGACTGGATGTTACCAGAACTGGTACATGAATTGGAAATACAGGGCATCCCGGAAGCTGTTATCCAGGATTCTTTCCAAGATGTTGAAATCTGGATTCAGTCCTATGGCAAATATCATAAGGGTCAGGTAGGGCTTGACCGGATTGAGTGGGTATTTCGCTCCCTTGCCGGAAAAGTACGAAGATTTGGTAGCCTGCAGTTTGAGGAAGTGACTTATGAATTCCCGTTTCTGATTTTTGAAAACCGACAATCCGGTGAGCTTCAGGCACTGGCATGTCCGGATCTGATGATTGACCAGGACGGATATATCTCTGGTACAAATGGAAGAAGTGTGAACTGTGAAACAAAAACTTATCTGGATTTTGGAGACAGGACTTTGACAGGATATAGGGTGGATTTAAAATCAGGAACTGTAAAGATGGACACCCCTGTTCTGTTAAATCGAGCGGAGTGGGAGCTTAAGCTTGCACCGGGAGAGATGGCGGTTGCCGTTCATATTCCGGAAGGTTCTGATTTGTCCTCCGACAGCATTGACTTTTCGTTTCATACTGCAAGGAACTATTATGAAAATCAGATTCTTGTCTGCGACAGCTGGCTGCTGGATCCCCATCTTAAGCACATCCTGCCTGAGCACAGCAAAATCATAAGCTTTATGAAACGATTTCATAAAATGCCTGTACTGACCGGGCAGCCGCAGATACTGGAGCGGGTTATGGGCTTTGATTTTACCATGGAAGCACTGGAACAATTTTCCTGCACTACTTCGCTGCAGACCTCATTAAAGAAGTATCTTTTAGATGGAAATGAGATGTTTACCACAGCAGGTTTTATGCTATGGAAATAACAACCGGAAGGAGTGGAGGATTATGACAGGATTTTATGCCGGACTGGATGTGGGAGGAACCAATGGACGCCTTAAAGTCTGCGATCCCGCAGGTAATGTATTGGGGGAATTTACAGCACCTGGCTGCAGCCTCAATACAGATGGAGCTGAAAAAAGCAGACTGCGCTACCGGGAACTGGTAATTCCAGCTTTGAAAAGGCTGAAACTGGATTCTATTAGCTGCCTGGGAATCTGTGTGGCAGCAAGCGGAATTGATTTTCCGGTTCATGAACGTGATTGCAGATCCTTCTTTGAAGAAATGGGATTTTTGCCTGATAAACTAAAGGTAATCAATGACTGCGAAGTATTTCTTTATCTGATGGAATTGCCGGCTCTTGTTATAATATCCGGCACCGGTTCCGTGTGCTTTGGAAGAGATGAGACCGGGAACATATACAGAACAGGAGGCTATAATCACATTGTAAGCGATGAAGGAAGCGGTTTTGATCTGGGGCTGAAGGTTTTAAGAGCGGTGGGCAATGATTTATCCGGGCGGTGCAGAAGCCCCATTCTTACGCCTCTTTTTATCAAGTCAACGGGAATTGATACATTGGGTAAAATAGATAATTATATTAATGCCAATCTTATGGAGAAATCTCAGATCGCCAGATTTTCCCTTCTTGCCTGTCAGGCGGCAGCATTGGGAGACGAGACAGCCATAGAGATACACCGGGAATGTGCAGACGCCTTATGGGGGCTGATCCATGATACAGCAGCTAAAATGAAAGCAGACGGATTTGATCTCTGGTACTGGGGAAGCCTTCTTGTGAAAAATGATATTCTGCGGGAGATGGTGGATGAAAAAGTAAAGAAAGGACTGCCGGAGGTGAGGACTTCCATACCACGGATTACAGCACTTGACGCGGCGCTCCAGGCTGCTGTAAAATTTCGTCACATACCCTGAAAACTCGGATTTTGTTATAAATACAATATATATAGAATAATATAGGAAAAGAAGAGGGCGGGGCCCTCTTTTCTTTTATCAAAATATAGAAAAATGTCGAAAAATATTTGTGCAAATTGTACCTTTTACTTGCAATTATAAGACATCTTTAGTAAAATATTGTTATAGACTTAAATACCGAACAGGAGGAATGCTTATGAACGTGTATGGAACCAAACAAATCCGTAACGTCGCCTTACTTGGGCACGGGGGCGCCGGTAAAACTACCCTTGCTGAAGCAATGGCGTTAGTGACCGGAGCCATCAGCAGAATGGGAAAAGTTACCGATGGCAATACCATCAGCGATTATGACAAAGAAGAGATTAAGAGACAGTTCTCCATCTCCACTTCCCTGATTCCATTGGAGTATGAAGGAGAGGATGGACCGATCAAGATTAATTTACTTGATACTCCCGGTTATTTTGATTTTGTTGGTGAGGTAGAAGAGGCAATCAGCGTAGCAGATGCTGCTGTTATCGTAGTAAACTGCAAGGCAGGAATTGAAGTTGGTACGTTAAAGGCATGGGAGCTCTGTGAAAAGTACAAGCTACCCAGACTGTTTTTTGTAACCAATATGGATGATGATCAGGCCAGCTTTCGTGAACTTCTTTTAAAGCTGGAGAAAGAATTCGGAAGAAAGATAGCTCCGTTCCACCTTCCTATCAGAGAGAACGAAAAGTTCATAGGATTTGTGAATGTGGTGAAAATGGCTGGGCGGCGCTTCACCGTTAACAGTGATTATGTGGAATGTGAGATTCCTGAGTATAGCCAGAAGAATTTAGGAATTGCCAGAGAAGCTTTGATGGAAGCAGTTGCTGAAATCAGTGAGGAATACATGGAACGGTATTTCTCAGGCGACGAGTTTACCCTGGAAGAGATTTCTTCTGCACTTCGGGAACATGTAATACAGGGAAATATTGTTCCGGTCATGCTTGGTTCCGGAATTAATGCCCAGGGTGTAAAGATGGTTTTACAGGCAATTGACAAGTATTTTCCATCACCGGAGCGCTATGAATGCATCGGTGTGGATGTTTCCACCGGAGAACGTTTTACTGCCAGATACAATGACAATGTGTCTTTATCAGCCCGGGTATTTAAGACAATCTTAGACCCATTTATCGGCAAGTATTCTCTGATGAAGATCTGCACAGGAACATTGAAAGCGGATTCAGCCATCTATAATGTAAATAAAGATACAGAAGAGAAGATTGGAAAACTCTATCTGTTAAGAGGAAAAGATGCAATCGAAGTTCCGGAATTAAAAGCAGGAGATATTGGTGCAGTATCCAAGCTGAACGTGACACAGACCGGTGATACCATAGCCCTTCGCTCCGCACCCATTGTCTATCACAAGCCTGAGATTTCTACTCCATATACGTATATGCGATATAAGACGAAAACAAAGGGTGATGACGATAAGGTTTCCAATGCACTGGCTAAATTAACGGAAGAGGACTGGACCTTAAAGGCAGTGAATGATACGGAGAACCGTCAGTCTCTTCTGTATGCAATCGGCGATCAGCAGCTGGAGGTAGTGGTCAGCAAGCTGTTAAACCGCTATAAAGTTGAGATTGAATTAAGCAAACCTAAATTTGCATTCCGCGAGACCATCCGCAAAAAAGTGGAGGTTCAGGGAAGATACAAGAAACAATCCGGCGGTCATGGTCAGTTTGGTGATGTAAAGATGACCTTTGAGCCTTCCGGTGATTTGGAGGCTCCTTATATCTTTGAAGAATCCGTATTTGGCGGAGCGGTTCCCAGAAATTATTTCCCGGCAGTGGAAAAGGGAATTGCAGAATGCGTTTTAAAAGGACCATTAGCTGCCTATCCCGTTGTGGGAATCAAGGCAACGCTGACAGACGGATCCTACCATCCGGTGGATTCCTCTGAACTTGCTTTTAAGATGGCTGCAACCCTGGCCTTTAAAAAAGGCTTTATGGATGCCAACCCGGTACTGCTGGAACCCATCGCTTCCTTAAAGGTCACTGTGCCGGATAAGTTTACAGGCGATGTTATGGGTGATTTAAACCGGAGAAGAGGACGTGTTCTTGGAATGAATTCCAATCATCATGGAAAACAGGTCATAGAGGCGGATATTCCAATGTCTGAGCTGTTTGGCTATAATACAGACCTTCGCTCTATGACAGGTGGTATTGGTACGTTTGAATATGAGTTCAGCCGTTATGAGCTGGCACCCGGAGATGTTCAGAAGAAAGAAGTTGAGGAACGGGCATCTAAGGTTGACCGTATGGAAGGATAAAATAGTAACCAGGGCGGATCCAATGCATGATTGGATCTGCCTTTTTAAGCATCTAGATTCCAATGGCAGCAACCAGAAGAATTGCGTATTTGCTCATTTTGTGTTAAACTGATATCAATTCAGCAGGAGGTAAGATTTTTGGTGGAAGAGACAAAGGGCGCAAAAAAAGTATTTGGCAGAATCGGACTGGGATATACGGGTTTTCTCATTGCTTCAATTGTACTGCAGATTGTGTTAAGAATTGTGATTGAGGTGGTCAGTCAGAAAGGATTTTTTAATTTGTCCAGAGGCTGGTCTTTATTTTCGGTTTCCCTGGCAAATTATGCAGCAGGAGGGCTGGTTTTATATCTGATTATAAAGAATATACCTGTTACCCATAAGCCGGTAAGCCGTAAACCAGAAAAAATGCTGTTGATTTATTCCTTTTTTATCTGTATCAGTGCATTGGTTGCCGGTAACCTGGTGGGACAGCTGCTTATGAGTCTCATCAGTGCTCTGGAAGGAAAACCCATGATGAATCCCATTGCAGAAGTGCTTAAGGGACTGAACACAGGAACGATCTTTGCAATTATGGTTGTCATGGCACCGGTCTGCGAAGAGGTTCTCTTTCGAAAACTCATTATTGACCGTGTACGCAGATATGGAGATAAGGCGGCTATATTGGTATCCGCTATTATTTTTGGCTTGTGTCATGGGAATTTTTATCAATTCTTCTATGCATTTGGGATCGGTCTTGTATTTGGCTATATTTATACCAGAACAGGAAGAATCCGCTATACCATTGGTTTTCATATGATCATTAATTTCCTTGGATCAGTTGCAGCTATTTATATTCAGAATTCCAAACCCCTTGCAGTTGTCTATGCCCTGTTTTTATATGGATCTATGATCGCTGGTATCGTATTATTTTTTGTCACAAGGGAAAAATGGATGTTCTGGCAGGGTGAGGAATCGGTATGGGGCAGGGGGGCAGGTAAAATCCTGTTTTTGAATGTTGGTATGATTTTATTTTTTGTATTGTCTGCCATTTCCTTTGTTGTTGCAGAGTTTTCATAAAATCGGGTTGACACATCCGGGCAATTATGTTACATTTACACTTAGCAAAAATACTGTGATTAGGAGTAGTAAGCAGTCTGAAACATTCAGAGAGCCGGCGGTTGGTGAGAGCCGGTTGGGAAGGATTGCTGAACTGGCCTTTGAGTAGCATACTGAAGAAAGCCATGGCTTTTGTGTAGGTATAGCCGGAATCCCGACCGTTACAGCGGGCGGACAGGAGAGTCTGTCCGGTTGAGCGCATACGTTTTGTATGAAATAGAGTGGTACCACGCGGTAGATACTGCGTCTCTATAGCCGTTTTATTACGGGTGGAGGCGCTTTTTTTATGCAATCAGAATCAAATTTACCGTGACTGTCTAATAAGGAGGAATTTTGTTATGGCATCATCTTATAACCACAGTGCCATTGAGAAAAAATGGCGCGAGAATTGGGAAAAGAACCCCATCAATGTTGACGATGGAAAGAAACCAAAATATTATTGTCTGGATATGTTCCCATATCCGTCTGGCAGCGGCCTTCATGTTGGCCATTGGAGAGGTTACGTTATCTCTGACGTCTGGAGCCGTTATCAGATTTTAAAGGGACATTATGTCATTCACCCCATGGGCTGGGATGCATTTGGTCTCCCTGCAGAGAATTATGCCATTAAAATGGGCGTTCATCCGGCAAAATCAACGGCTGAGAACGTAAGTAACATCAAAAGACAGATTAATGAGATCGCGGCTGTTTACGACTGGGATATGGAAGTAAATACCACAGATCCTGGATTTTATAAGTGGACCCAGTGGATTTTTGTCCAGATGTTTAAGAAGGGTCTTGCCTATGAAAAGGAATTCCCCATTAACTGGTGTCCTTCCTGTAAAACCGGTCTTGCCAACGAGGAAGTAGTAAACGGCTGCTGCGAGCGTTGCGGAACCACAGTTACAAAGAAGAATTTAAGACAGTGGATGTTAAAGATCACTGCTTATGCAGACCGCCTTTTAAATGATTTGGATAAGCTTGACTGGCCGGAAAAGGTTAAAAAGATGCAGACAGACTGGATCGGAAAATCTTACGGTGCAGAAGTAGACTTTAAGGTAGAGGGGAAAGAAGAAGCCATTACGGTTTATACCACAAGACCTGATACCTTATATGGAGCGACCTTTATGGTGCTTGCACCTGAGCATGCCCTTGCGGCTTCTCTTGCAACAGAGGAAACCAAAGCAGAAGTGGAACAGTATATCTATGACGCTTCCATGAAATCTAATGTTGACCGTCTCCAGGATAAGGAAAAAACAGGAGTATTTACCGGTAGCTATGCAATCAATCCTTTAAGCGGAGCCAAAGTTCCGATCTGGATTTCCGATTATGTACTGGGTGACTATGGAACTGGTGCAATTATGTGCGTTCCGGCTCACGATGACAGAGACTTTGAATTTGCAACCAAATTTAATATTCCGATCATTCAGGTAATTGCAAAAGATGGGAAAGAAATTGAGAATATGACAGAGGCCTATACAGAGGCCAGTGGAACCATGATCAATTCCGGGGAATGGAATGGCATGGAATCATCCATTCTCAAAAAAGAGGCACCTGCCATGATCGAAGCAAGAGGTCTTGGAAAGAAAACAGTAAACTTCAAGCTTCGTGACTGGGTATTTTCCAGACAGCGTTACTGGGGTGAGCCGATTCCGATTATTCACTGCCCTCACTGCGGCAATGTTCCGGTGCCGGAAGATCAGCTTCCTCTTACTCTTCCGGAAGTGGAAAGCTACCAGCCGACTGGTACAGGAGAATCCCCTCTGGCAGATATTGACGAGTGGGTTAATACTACCTGTCCGGTATGCGGCGCGGCTGCAAAGAGAGAGACCAATACCATGCCTCAGTGGGCAGGATCTTCCTGGTATTTCCTCCGTTATGTAGACAGCCACAATAATCAGGAACTGGTATCCAGAGAGAAAGCGGACAAATATCTTCCTGTTGATATGTATATCGGCGGTGTGGAGCATGCGGTTCTTCATCTTCTGTATTCCCGTTTCTACACCAAGTTCTTAAATGATATCGGTGTAGTAGACTTTGACGAGCCATTTACCAAACTGTTTAACCAGGGAATGATTACTGGTAAAAACGGAATTAAGATGAGCAAATCAAAAGGTAATGTGGTTTCCCCTGATGAGCTTGTTCAGGATTATGGCTGTGATTCCCTCCGTATGTATGAACTCTTTGTAGGACCGCCGGAGTTAGATGCTGAGTGGGATGACAGAGGTATTGAAGGCGTCAGCCGTTTCTTAAACCGTTTCTATAATCTGGTAGCAGATAACTGTGAAAAGAATGTGGAAGCCACCAAAGAGATGATCCGTCTCCGCAACAAACTGGTATTTGACATTGAACAGCGTTTCAACCAGTTTAACTTAAACACCGTAATATCCGGCTTTATGGAATATAACAACAAGCTGATTGAGCTTGCAAAGACAGCCGGCGGAATTGACAAAGAGACATTAAAGACCTTTGTAATTCTTCTTGCTCCATTTGCACCTCATATCGGTGAGGAACTGTGGCAGCAGCTTGGCGGCACAGATACTGTATTCCATGCTACATGGCCGGAGTGGAGTGAGGAAGCCATGAAAGAAGATGAAATCGAAGTGGCTGTTCAGGTAAATGGAAAAACCAGAGCGGTTGTAAAGCTTCCGGCGGATGTTTCAAAGGAAGATGCAATTGAGGCTGGTAAGGCAATGATTCCGGATAAGATTACCGGAACCATTGTGAAAGAAATATATGTTCCTGGAAGAATTGTAAATATCGTCTGCAAATAGAACCATTTGAAAAATAGAAGAAGGACATTATGGGCCGCCCCGTCAGGAGTTGTCTATAATGTCCTTGCTTTTATTTCTTTCCATTTCGTTTCATCATATTTTTCGAGAGCATGCGTACGGTTTCGATCCGCTGCCGTTCAGCTGGACTCATATTGTCGCCGAGTATAGAAATAAGAAGATCTGTTTCATCATCATTAAAATGGATGCCCTTCTGATTGGCTTCCGCTGTCAGACTCATGAGCGTTTGAAAAAGCTGGTCTTTTGGAGAGGCCTCAGCACGTTTTGCAAATTCGGTCAGCATGGAAAGCTTCTGGGGATTCATATTTTTTAACCGTGGGTCCTGTTTCCAGTTGGAATTCATAAGTTGATATCCTTCCTTTCCTGTGAATATGTATGGAGTAAGATGGTGACAGTTGTATTTTAGTTCATCTGCTGCATGGCGGACATCATCATCTGCATGGTTTCCAGCCGTGACTGCTGTTCCGGAGGCATGAAGTTCTTTAACTGCTCAAAGGGCATTTTGCCAAATGGATTGTTGTTTTGGCGATGTGAGTTATTGGAACGGTTTTGTCCGTCTGACTGAGCCTGATTACGAGGCTGTGATTGTGCCTGTGCCTGAAGCGGGATGGTAGAGCTTGGAACGGCTTCCGAATAGGCATTTGCCATATTAAATCCCTGGAAGATGTTGATAAATAAGTCAATTAAGTCCTGCTCGGAAGGATCTGCGTAGGGTTTAATGGTGTTTAACATCTCAAGGGGGGAGGTAGACCGTTCCTTTTCACCAGCAGAACAGATTCCCATAGCAGCTACTTCTCCATCTTCAAATAGGTTTATGGTGCGCTGCAGTTCGTTGAATTTAACAAAGGTGGAGATCATACGTTGCTGGGGAACATTCATATAAGGCAGGGCGGCTTTCATCATATCAAGATGATTATCCCCGATACGGGAGTCTAATTCATTTGCGTGGACATTTTGTTCATTATTCATTTCATGGGATCCTTACTTTTCTTGTTGACAATATATGCGGCCGCATATATTAGTATTACAGGAGAGTGATTTATATGAGAAACAGATTAATCATAGATGGAAATGCGGTTTATGAAATTGATGATGAGTGCATGAAACAAAAGCAAAACAGAAACAGCCAGGAAGGAACAGGTAACCAGTCTGCTTTTACAAGACCGGGACAGGAAAAAGGTCAGAGCCGCAATTAGACGTAAACAGGGCCCGAACCAAAGATGGTTCGGGCCCTGCTTTATGTTTTGTTTAGCAGCCGAATCCGCCGCCGAATCCGCCGCCACATCCGCCACAGCAGAACAGAAGAATGATGATCCAAATCCAACTACCACAACCATCATTTCCGCAACCGCCACAACTGTTGCCGCATCCACCACCACCACAGCTGTTATTGCCGCCGCAGCAGAACAGAAGAAGGATAATCCAGATAAAACCACAACCGCCGTTGTTATTACCGCATCCACATCCTCCGTTGTTGCAATCGCATCCGCATCCACAGTTAGTTGCTGCCAGATCACTCATATTGGTTCCTCCAAATAATTTGTTTACACTGTAAGTGTATGAATGTCAGCTTGCCACTGTTTCCATTTTTTTTGAAAAATTTTAGAATTGATATGATTGAACTTAAAGAAATGTTGTGTATAATTAGTAACAGCAGGATTAAAAGGAGCAAAAGATGGAAAAATTATATTATGAGAGACCCTATGTGAAACAGTTTGAAGCGGAGGTAACTGGGTGTATACCAGATAAAGATGGTAAATATCTGGTTCGTTTAAGCAGGACAGCCTTTTACCCTGAGGGTGGAGGGCAGCCGGCGGATACAGGCACATTGGGAGACGCCCTTGTTTTGGATGTCAGAGAGCGATCGGAGGGAATCGTTCATATTACAGACAGGCCTCTTCCTGAAAATTCCCTGGTAACTGGAATTTTAGATTGGGAGAGACGATTCAGTCATATGCAGAATCATTCCGGAGAACATTTATTTTCAGGCGTGGTACATAAGTATTACGGTTACGATAATGTAGGGTTTCATATGGGGAAAGATGAGGTCACCGTTGATTTTAACGGTATATTGACTCTGGAACAGGCAGAAGAAGTGGAAGCTAAAGTGAATGAACTGATCTGGCAGAATATACCGGTTGTAGAGACTTATCCGTCAAAGGAAGAACTAAATGCATTGAATTACAGAAGCAAAAAGGAATTAAGCGGTCAGGTACGGATTATTGAATTCCCTGGAGCAGATATATGTGCCTGCTGTGGAACCCATGTGATGACTGCTGGAGAAATTGGAATTTTAAAAGTCACCGGTCTGATGCGATATAAAGGCGGCGTGAGAATATCCCTGCTGTGCGGCAGAGAGGCTTTTCTTGATTACCGCAGAAAATTAAAAGCTGTCCAGGGAATCTCCGTGTTATTATCAGCAAAACCCGACAGTGTACTGGAGACAGTTACAAAGCTAAAAGAGGACGGAGCGAAAAAGGATGTTGATGCAAGCCGCCTCACCAGAGAACTGCTCCAGTATAAAACAGCACAATATCCTGTTAGCGGCGATCCCCTGCTGGTGCTTGAAGAGCATCTTTTGCCAGCACAGCTCAGACAGTTTGCCACCATGCTTTATGAGGAGAAGAAGGGGAACGTTGTATTGGTATGTTCCGGAGAAGATGGACTGTTTCAGTATGCAGCAGGAAGCAGTGATATGGATATGAGGGAATTCAGCCGCCAGTTAAATGAAAAATTAAATGGCCGGGGCGGAGGGAATACTCTGCTGGCACAGGGAACTTTTCAGACATCGTTTCAGGAAATTCAAAAAGTGTTTCAGGAAGAGATCCAGAGGAGGATTTAATGGAATTAAATGACAGCACAATAAAAAAATTACGATGGTTAATTATATTTACTGTGATTGCCGTAGTAGCTGGTATTAATTATAGAAGTTTATTTGCCCTGATTGTCAGGGCGGTGGGAATTTTAACCCCTTTTTTATTAGGCGGAGTTATGGCATTTGTAATAAATGTTCCCATGCGGGGGATAGAACGTATTCTTCCGATAAAAAAAGAGAGTCAGTTTCGCCGCCCTTTAAGCCTGGTTCTAACTTTTGTGTTTGTAATCGGAATTTTGCTTGTGGTTACTTTTGTAGTCATGCCACAGCTGTTTGATACAGTTTTAAGTCTGCAGTACAGCTTACCTGTTTTTTTCAATGATTTAAAGCAGGGAGCAGAGAAGTTGTTTTCCCAATATCCGGAAATTACAGATTATATTAACAATATACAGATTGACTGGAAATCCTATCTTGAGAAAATTGTACAGTTTTTATCTGTTGGTGCCGGAACCGTGTTGTCCTCTACTTTATCCGCAGCTTTAAATATTATAAGCGGGGTGACAACCTTTGCAATTGGTGTGGTATTTGCAGTTTACATTCTTTTGCAGAAGGAAAATTTATCAAGACAGATAAAGAAGTTTATGAAAGCGTTTCTGCCTGATCCTGTTTCGAACAGAATTTTAGAGATAGTAAGTCTCACCAGCCGTACGTTTTCCAATTTTCTGACTGGACAGTGTGTTGAGGCAGTAATACTGGGAAGCATGTTCTTTCTCACATTATCCATATTACGCCTTCCATATGCACTTCTTATTGGAGTACTGATCGCGTTTACCGCTTTGATTCCTATGTTTGGGGCATTAATCGGCTGTGCAATCGGAGCCTTTTTAATGCTGATGGTGAGACCCTTTGATGCAGCTTTGTTTCTCATCATCTTCTTTGTTCTTCAACAGATCGAAGGAAATTTAATTTATCCTCACGTGGTTGGTAATTCGGTGGGACTTCCGGCTATCTGGGTTCTGGTAGCGGTGACCATTGGCGGCAGTGCCATGGGAATTGCCGGTATGCTGATATTTATCCCGCTTTGTTCCGTTTTCTATGCGATTTTAAGAGAAAATGTGAACAAAAGAATTTGGGCGAAAGAACGGGCAAAACGTAAGAAATAGTAAAACAATAAGAAAGGATTCCCTGAATGAAGACTTTGGGGAATCCTTTCTCTGACTTAATCAAGGTCTGCGTGATAAACCGTACCGGAGCTGTGAATGTCAATCGCACTTAAGTTAAACTGATCTTCAAAGATCTGAATCTTGTACTCAAAAAATATTTCATCTGTTTTTTTAGACATAAACACATAAGCTCCCGGTTCTTTGTCTTCAATCTCATCACAGATCTCATCGTAGATGTCCTGTCCGCTTACCGGGCCTTCATATCCGGCATTACGAATGGCATCCTCAATTGCCTGATAAAATTCTTCCATAATAAAATACCTCATTTCTGGTTCGTATTGTACATCTGCTATTATAAGCAATCTTTTCCAATGCCGCAAGAATTACTTGAATCTTATTTGAGAGGGTGTATAATAGGACAGGAATAAAAGGGAGGTAATGGAAATGGACTTATTATATAGACCCAGAAGACTTAGAACATCTGAGACTTTAAGAACAATGGTGCGGGAGACCAGAGTTTCCAGCCAGGCTCTTGTTTATCCCCTGTTCGCCGTGGATGGAGAAGGCATTGTAGAAGAAATTCCTTCTATGGAGGGACAATATCGATATAGTGTAGACCGGCTTTGTGTAATTCTTGATAAACTGACTGCTGCCGGAGTTAATAAGGTAATTTTGTTTGGCGTACCGGCGCAAAAAGACAGCTGCGGCAGCCAGGCTTACGATGAGGATGGAATTGTGCAGCGCGCGGTTCGCTACATCAGGGAATTTTATCCGGCAGTCTATATCATAACGGATGTGTGTATGTGTGAATATACCTCTCATGGCCATTGTGGCATATTAGAGGGAGAGTATGTGGATAATGATCAGACTCTGGAGTATTTAAACCGCATAGCAGTCTCTCATGTAAAAGCGGGTGCTCATATGGTCGCTCCTTCTGATATGATGGATGGAAGAATTCATACCATGAGGCTGGCACTTGATGAAGCTGGATTTGTAAATGTGCCAATAATGGCTTATTCTGCAAAATATGCATCTGCCTTTTACGGTCCGTTTCGGGAGGCTGCCGGGTCTGCACCTGCTTTTGGAGACCGCAAGAGCTATCAGATGGATTACCATAACAGGAAAGAAGCATTAAAGGAAGTTGAGCTTGACGTAGCAGAAGGGGCAGATATTGTTATGGTAAAACCAGCTCTTTCCTATCTGGATATCATACGTGAGGTGTCAGACAGCACTAAAGTTCCTGTGGCAGCCTACAGTGTAAGCGGAGAGTATTCCATGATTAAGGCTGCAGCAAAAGCCGGCTTTATGGATGAGGAAAAAACTGTTTGTGAATCAGCCGTCAGTATCTTTCGTGCGGGAGCAGATATTCTGATCACATATTTTGCCATAGATCTTGCCCGATATATGGACGAAGGAAAAATCGGATAGTACGTGATTCTGGCAGGTAAGGTTACAACCCCTTTTCCTGCCGTATTCTTTTAATATCATCGAGAAGCAGGGCTGAGATGCGAAGACCGCCTCTTCCTGTGCCTAAATCAATATCAGGCTTATTGGTTCCGTGAAAATCAGAGCCGCCGGTAGGAAAGAGCTGGTATTTTTTTGCAAGCTTCTTTAATTTTCCGCTATCATATTGATTATTGGAAGAGTGATAGACTTCAAGACCATGAAGTCCTATCTCCTTTAAATAGGAAACAAGCTCTTCTGTTTTTTTGTCTCCCAGGTGATACTGGTATGGATGGGCGAGAACGGGAGATGCTTTGCAGTCACAAAGTATTTTCATGGCATGCTCCGGAGTAATCTTTTCTTTTCTCGGGCAGTATGGTCCGCTGTAGCTTAAATATTTCTTAAATGCCTGATCCATATTTTTGACATAGCCCTTTTCTAACAGAACCCGGGCAAAATGTGCACGGGTAATGACCGTATCGGGATTACCGGCCTGTACCTCAGAAAGTGTGATGTCAATACCGGCATTTTGAAAACGGTGAATCATCTCCGTATTCCTCGTCATGCGGATGTCTTTTAACATGTCAGTTTCAGTGATAAAGTTTTTATCAGCCGGATCGACATAAAGCCCTAAAATGTGAATTTCTTCACCCAGATAAACGCAGGAGAGTTCAATGCCGGGAATCACTTCCAAAGGCAGATTTTTTGCTGCCTCCAGAGCTTCGGGAATTCCTTCGATTGTATCGTGGTCTGTAAGTGCAATTGCTGAAAGCCCTTTTTGCGCCGCCAGTTCTACAACACTGGCAGGTGAAAAGGTGCCGTCAGAAGCGTTTGAATGTACGTGAAGATCAATAAAATTCATAGGTACCTCCGAAATGAAATAGTTTATTAATACTATAGTAACATGTTTTTTTAGTTCTGTAAAATGTAGAATTTACGCGAAAAATAATTAAGAAAATTCATAAAAACGTAATAGCATTTCCCACAAAGTATGGTATACTACTCAGTGTAATGCTACATAATCATGTAAAAAGGTGAAGTAAATGAGTCAGGATGATAACAGACAAAGAAGCGGTGGAAGAACCAATTCCTCCCAGAACGGAAGCAAAAGAAATACGCCCAATTCAGGCAGAAGGACAAGCCAGTCTTACAGGGGAGGGAACTCCTATCAGCAAAGACGCGGTAAGAAGAGAAGAAGAGGACCGCAGTACGGAATTACGAAGATTTTACTGGCTGCTGTTTTCGCTGTTGCCTCCGTTATCAGTGTTATGGCTGCTGTTAAGTATATTGGGGGTCATAAGACAAAAGAGACCGATGTGAACTCTACGAAAGTCTCTGAGACCCAGTTAAAAAAAGAGGTACATGTAGACGGAGTTTCCATTACGGGTTTGTCAAAGACGGAAGCTAAAAAAGCAATTGACCAGTCCATAGGCTGGGGAATGAAAGTTTCTTATGAGAATGAAACTTACGAACTGAAGAATTTTTTAGATGACAGGATTGATTCCCTGCTGGATGAAATTTACAGTAAGGATACAAAAGAAGAATATACCATCGATACAGATGGTTTGGATGATGAAGTAGAAACTGAGGTGAAAGCCATTGCTGGAAAGTGGGATGTACCTGCCAAGAATGGTTCAATCTCAGGATTTGACAAAGCCACAGGAAAGTTTGTTTACGCTGGCGAAAAAAAGGGAATTGCAATTGACCAGGACAAGCTGACTGCCGATATTCTGGCACAGATTAAAGCAAAGAATTATAAGGGTTCCATAGCTGCCCAGGCCACAGAGACAGCTCCTAAGATTACGGAAGAGCAGGCAAAGGCACTGTATAAAGTAATAGGAACTTACGGGACAACAACAACGACCAACAGCGACAGGAATAAGAATATTGAGCTTGCTTCCACTGCACTCAATGGACTGATTCTGCAGCCAGGAGAGGAATTCTCTTTTAATAAGGCGACCGGTGAGCGTTCTTCTGCAAAGGGATACCGTCCGGCAGGAGCTTATTTAAACGGAGTACTGGTTGAAGAGCCGGGTGGCGGTGTATGCCAGGTTTCTTCTACCCTGTATAATGCAGTTGTGTTTGCAGGACTGACAACTACGGAGCGCCATGCACACAGTTATGAACCCAGTTATGTGACTCCGGGTGAGGATGCGATGGTAAGCTTTGGCGGACCGGATATGAAGTTTGTTAATAATTCTTCCAGTGCTATCGCTATCAGAACCAGTTTTGCTGACCGCAAGCTTAAGATTTCTATTATAGGTATCCCGATTCTGGTAGATGGTGTTACATTATCTATGACTTCCAACAAAACGGCAGAGTTAGATGCTCCGGCACCAATTTACGAAGAGGACCAGACCATGCAGCCAGGGGAAGAAAAAGTGATTAAGCAGGAAACAAAGGGAAGCCGTTGGGTAACCAATCTGGTTACTAAGAAGAACGGTACTGTGGTAAGTGATGAATTCTTCCATAACAGTACCTACCGCGGTAAGCCAGCTACAATAAAACGAAATACGACTGGTGTTGTGGTACCTGCAACAGATCCTTCCCAGACTGTACAGGAGAACCACCAGGGGAATACTCCTACTCAGACGGTACCAGGCAGCGGTCCGGGAACGAATACAGGTGAGACGCCGCCCACTGCAGCAGCGGAAACCCAGAATACTCCCGCAACCCAGGCTGAGACGGAAGGAACAACAGCGGAAAATACCCAAAGTATCATTCAGCCAAATCCCATGAGTCAGTAGTTTAAATAACCGAAAAAGACAGCATCAGACACGTTTTAACGCCTGGTACTGTCTTTTTTTAAATTGTTTTGAAAATAATACTTTAATTTCCAGTTTTATTATTTGCTTTTTGTTGAATAATTGTTATAATAATGTCAGGTCACTTTCCCCTAAGGGGAACCAAATTATACAAATATTCACATTTGCAGGAGGAAATCAAGAATGGCAAGAAAAATGAAAACCATGGATGGAAACCATGCAGCAGCTCATGCATCCTATGCATTTACTGATGTAGCGGCAATTTATCCTATTACCCCGTCTTCACCTATGGCAGAAGCTACAGATGAATGGTCTACAGACGGAAGAACTAATATTTTTGGCCAGACAGTGCACATTACCGAGATGCAGTCTGAGGCAGGTGCCGCAGGTGCGGTTCACGGTTCCTTGGCAGCTGGTGCTCTGACTACCACCTATACAGCTTCCCAGGGTCTGTTACTCATGATCCCTAATCTTTATAAAATTGCCGGCGAGCAGTTACCTGGTGTAATCAATGTATCTGCACGTGCTATTGCAAGCCATGCCTTATCAATCTTTGGTGACCACTCTGATGTTTATGCCTGTCGTCAGACGGGTTGTGCAATGTTATGCGAATCCAGCGTACAGGAAGTTATGGACTTAACTCCGGTTGCTCATATGGCAGCTCTTGAAGGCAAAGTACCATTTATTAACTTCTTTGATGGTTTCCGTACTTCTCACGAGATCCAGAAGATCGAAACATGGGATTATGAAGATTTAAAAGAGATGGTAAATATGGATTCCGTTGACGAGTTCCGCCGTCACGCATTAAATCCTAATCACCCATGTCTGAGAGGATCTGCTCAGAACCCTGACATTTTCTTCCAGGCAAGAGAAGCATGCAACCCATATTATGATGCACTGCCTGCAATTGTTCAGAAATATATGGATAAGGTAAATGCAAAGATTGGTACAGATTACAGACTTTTCAATTACTACGGAGCTGCTGATGCAGATCATGTAATTGTTTCCATGGGTTCTGTAAACGATACCATTGAAGAGACTCTTGACTATTTAGTTGCAGCTGGCCATAAGGTTGGTGTGATTAAAGTTCGTCTTTACAGACCATTTAGCGCACAGGCTCTGATCGACGCTATTCCTGATACAGTTAAGACAATTTCTGTTTTAGACAGAACAAAAGAACCAGGCTCTTTAGGCGAACCATTATACTTAGATATTGTTGCAGCATTAAAGGGAACTAAGTTTGATCAGGTTAAGATTCTTACCGGACGTTATGGTCTTGGTTCCAAAGATACAACTCCAGCTCAGATCGTAGCTGTTTACGAGAACAAGACAAAGACTCCGTTTACCATCGGTATTGTGGATGATGTAACTCACCTTTCTCTTGAGACAGGAGCTGAGATCGTTACCACTCCAGAGGGTACCTCTAACTGTAAGTTCTGGGGTCTTGGTGCTGACGGTACTGTAGGTGCCAATAAGAACTCCATTAAGATCATCGGTGATAATACAGATATGTACGCTCAGGCTTACTTCGATTATGATTCCAAGAAGTCCGGCGGTATCACTATGTCTCATTTACGTTTCGGACATAAACCGATTAAATCCACTTATTTAATCCGCAGAGCTAATTTCGTAGCATGCCACAACCCTTCTTATATCCGTAAGTACAACATGGTACAGGAACTGGTTGACGGTGGTGTATTCTTATTAAACTGCCCATGGGATCAGGAAGGCCTTGAAAAGCACTTACCAGGACAGGTTAAGAAGTATATTGCTGAGCATAACATTAAGTTCTATACCATCGACGGTGTGAAGATCGGTATCGAAACTGGTATGGGTGCAACCCGTATCAACACGATTCTTCAGTCTGCATTCTTTGAACTGACAGGAATCATCCCTGCAGAAAAAGCAAACGAGCTTATGAAAGCTGCTGCTAAAGCAACTTACGGCCGTAAGGGCGAAGAAATCGTTCAGAAGAACTGGGCAGCAATTGATGCCGGTGCAAAGGGCGTTGTTAAAATCGAAGTTCCGGAAAGCTGGAAAAACAGCGAAGACGAAGGTCTTGATTATAAGAAGATCACAGAAGGAAGACAGGATGTTGTTGATTTCGTAAACAACGTTCAGACAAAAGTTAACGCTCAGGATGGTAATTCCTTACCAGTATCTGCATTCGTTGATTATATTGATGGTTCCACACCTTCCGGATCTGCTGCTTACGAGAAACGCGGTATTGCAGTAAACATTCCTCAGTGGAATCCAGACAATTGTATTCAGTGTAACTTCTGTTCTTATGTATGTCCTCATGCTGTTATCCGTCCTGTTGCTTTAACAGAGGAAGAAGCTGCTAAGAGACCAGAGAGCATGAAAGTTCTTCCTATGACCGGAATGCCAGGATATCAGTTCGCAATCACTGTATCTGCATTTGACTGTACCGGCTGCGGATCCTGTGCTAATGTTTGTCCTGGAAAGAAGGGCGAAAAAGCTCTTACTATGGTAAACATGGAAGCGAACTGCGACGTAACACAGGAAAGATTTGAATATGGTCAGACTCTGCCAATTAAGCAGGAAGTTATTGATAAATTCAAAGAAGCAACCGTTAAGGGAAGCCAGTTCAAACAGCCTCTTCTTGAGTACTCAGGAGCATGTGCAGGCTGTGGCGAGACACCTTATGCAAAATTAATCACTCAGTTATTCGGTGACAGAATGTACATTGCAAACGCAACTGGATGTTCTTCCATCTGGGGTAACTCCTCACCTTCTACACCTTATACCGTTAATGCAAAGGGACAGGGTCCTGCATGGGCAAACTCCTTATTTGAGGATAATGCTGAGTTCGGTTATGGTATGCTTTTAGCTCAGAATGCAATCAGAGAAGGATTAAAGAGCAAAGTAGAAGAAATCGCTAACTCCGATAAAGCATCTGATGAAGTAAAAGCAGCATGCAAAGAGTATTTAGATACGTTCAGCGTTGGTGTTTCCAATGGTTCTGCATCTGACAAACTGGTTGCAGCATTAGATGGCGTTGATTGCGAATTAGCAAAGGCTGTAGTTAAAAATAAAGATTTCCTTGGTAAGAAGTCTCAGTGGATCTTTGGTGGTGACGGCTGGGCTTATGATATCGGTTTCGGCGGTGTTGACCACGTTCTTGCTAGCGGCAAAGACATCAACATCATGGTATTTGATACTGAGATCTATTCCAATACAGGCGGTCAGTCTTCCAAGGCTACCAAGACTGGTGCAGTAGCACAGTTCGCAGCTGGCGGAAAAGATACAAAGAAGAAAGATCTTGCAAGCATTGCCATGAGCTATGGTTATGTATATGTTGCTCAGATTGCTATGGGTGCTGATTACAATCAGACTGTTAAAGCAATTGCAGAGGCAGAAGCATATCCAGGTCCATCCTTAATTATCGCATACGCTCCATGTATCAGCCATGGTATCAAGAAGGGTATGTCAAAGGCACAGACAGAAGAGAAACTCGCTGTAGAGTGCGGATACTGGAATAACTTCCGTTTCAATCCTGCTGCCGAGAAGAAATTCTCCTTAGACAGCAAGGCTCCTGCACTGGAAGGATATCAGGAATTCTTAAAGGGTGAAGTTCGTTACGCATCCTTAGCAATGAAGAATCCGGAAAGAGCAGCTGAATTATTCTCCAAGAATGAGGATGATGCAAAATCAAGATTTGAATATCTTCAGAAGCTGGTTACTTTATACGGCAATGAATAATTAAAATATTGATAGAAAGAGGTGCACCTGGTCAGAAGACCAGGTGCACCTCTTTTCTATTATCTGCCCATACTGTATATAATCCATAAATTTTAATAATATGATAACAAATGCTTAATGATTCCTGTCTGACAGGCACTGAGGATTGTTCACGGAATAAACTTACTATATAACGATAATAAAGAGGTATTTTATGGGTATTATTTATTATATGCAAAATGAGACCAATCAAAATCAACCCCCTGACTCCAATCAGGAAGTAAATACTTCGCCATCAGATACCGGTGATGAGCCAGATAATCAGGATACCCCGTCTAATATACCTGCACCGGATCTTAGTGAGGATTGGCCGTTGAAACGAAATCCCAGTGAAAATTCGGATACTGACGAACATTGGACCTCCGTAATCACCGTGTTTCCCAAGCCAATTATACCATGCTATTTTTGTAATACCAGTGAATACGGACTGGTAAGATTTTTAAATGCAGCATCTGGTTACGATCCATTTCAGATTTATATTAACAAACAACTTGCTGTAAATGGACTGGGTAACGGGGACATGAGTCAATACGGAAGAGTTTCGGCCAAGACGCAGACTGTGACGGTTCAAGGGGAGAATGGATACGTTTATATAGAAAAACAGATCAATGTCCCACTGGGGAAGGCAATGACGGTGGCAGTGTTCAACTCAGATACCGGTCTTGAAATAATGGAGATCATGGATATGTACTGCAACGGTGGAATTAACACCGGGTGTTTTCGGGTCTGCAATTTATCCGTTACAAATCGAAAAGTAAACGTATTTTTAAATGGAGGAGTACTTACATTTAAGGAGGTGGACTATAAAGAGGTTACTGCCTTTAAATACCAAAAGATCGGTTTTTACCTGGTTTCGGTAATGAGCAGCAATGCCCAGAGCGAAAACATCCTGCTTTCTTCTAATCTTTACATCAGAGGAAATGCTTCTTATACATTATATGTATTTAACTGGAGCAATACTATGAATGCGATTCGGATCCTGATTGTTGAAGACAGAAGAAATTATTAAAATAATGCTGCCTCCGGTTGACAGATCGGAGGCAATCTGCTATATTAAGTGTATTAAATGTGTTGGTACAGTTAGGGAAGAGGTGAATTATGATTCTGCTTGATTATAAAGATCGCAGACCTATCTATGAACAGATAGTGGAAAAATTAAAAGACCTTATGATTTGTGGAGTATTGGAACAAGACAGCCAGCTGCCTTCTGTCAGAAGTCTGGCTACAGATTTATCTATTAATCCCAATACCATACAGAGAGCTTATATGGAGCTTGAGAGGAGAGGTTTTATTTATTCCGTGAAAGGAAGAGGCAGTTTTGTTGCAGATACCAGTTCCATCCGTGCTCTCAAAACCAGTGAATTAAAAAATAAGCTGGGGAACTGGGTTGAAGAGGCAAAACGGGCTGGAATAAAAGAGGATAAAGCACATTCGTGGCTGGCAGAGGAATGGATTTATGAAGAAAACGGATCAGGGGGAGGAGTGAAGGAATGATTAAGGCAGAAAATTTGACAAAACAATTTGATAATATCATGGCACTGGACCATGTAAGTGCTGAGATAAAGGACGGGAATGTATTTGGTCTGATCGGTACCAATGGCGCTGGCAAGAGCACTTTTTTAAGGCTGTTAAGCGGAATTTTAAAACCAGATGAGGGAACTGTGACCATAGATGGAGAGTCTGTCTTTGAAAATGAGAATGTTAAGAAGAGATTTTTCTATATTTCAGATGATCAGTATTATTTTAATAATGCAACTCCCCGGGATATGATGGAATTTTACAGTAAAGTTTATCCGGAATTTGATCGGAAGCGCTTTGAAAGTCTGATCGGTAATTTCGGGTTGGAAATGAGAAGAAAGGTACATACCTTTTCAAAGGGTATGAAAAAGCAGCTGTCAGTCGCCTGCGGCATCAGTGCCAATACAGATTATTTATTCTGTGATGAGACATTTGACGGTCTGGATCCGGTTATGCGCCAGGCAGTAAAAAGTATTTTTGCCAATGATATGGCGGAAAGAAACTTAACCCCCATTATCGCCTCTCACAATTTAAGGGAGCTGGAAGACATATGTGACCATGTAGGATTGCTCCATAGAGGAGGCATTCTGCTCTCAAAGGATTTAGATGATTTAAAGCTGAATATTCATAAAGTTCAGTGTGTGTTAAAAGATGGTATGACAGAGGCCGACCTGGTATCTTTAGACCGGATTAAGACAGAGATGAGAGGGAAGCTGTATACCATGACTGTGCGGGGAACTAAGGAAGGGGTTGTTGGAATGATGGAATCCTTACAGCCTGTCTTCTATGAGATTATTCCCTTATCACTGGAAGAAATATTTATAAGTGAAACGGAGGTGGCAGGATATGACATCAAAAAGCTTATTTTTTAAATTAATACAGGAAGATGGTAAGCGCAGACTTTGGGCGGTGACTCTTGCTTTTCTGATGTTTTTCTTCTCACTCCCCGTTACCATAGCTATGGTAATTGGAGAACTACTGAAACGGGAGGAAACCTTAACCAGTATTCATTCTCAACTAAGGCATTTAATGGGATTTCAGAATGGATTTATCACCTTTTTGATGATTGCTTTATCCATTGTGATGGGAGTCACAAGTTTTTCCTATCTTCACTCCAGACAAAAGGTTGACTTCTATCATGGAATTCCGGTAAACAGAAAACATTTATTCTGGGCCAATTATCTGAATGGTATATTGATTGTGGCAGTTGTTTATGGGGTTAATCTAATTCTTACCCTGGGTGTTACTACGGCTTATGGTATATCACCTTCTGTACTTATTGGTTCAGTTGTTTCAGGATATCTGCTTTTTCTGCTGCATTATGCCATGGTGTACGCTGTTACAGTGCTGGCGATGATTATGACAGGAAGCGTGATTGTAGGTATATTTGGCACAGCAGTTTTCGAAGGTTATTTTACAATTTTACTGTTTATTTTACAGGGATGTTACGGGTACTTTTTTCATACCAGCTATAAAAGCGGAGAAGAGCTATTCCACCCGTTTCTGGTAAAATCATCTCCATATGCAATATTTATATATAATGTTGCACTTGATAATGGCGGAAAACTGGGTGCCAAATTAATTCCTCAGATTATAATTGTAACTCTCTTGTTTGTTATATTCACTTTCCTTTGTCTGTTTTTATATAAAAAAAGAGGTTCTGAGTCTGCAAAAAAGGCGATGGCATTTAAAATCAGTATGCCGATCATCCGGATTCCCATTGTTGTTTTATCTTCTCTTTCCGGATGCTTTGTTTTCTGGACCATCCGCTCTGACATGGGGTGGGCGGTATTTGGTTTGCTTTGTGGAATGTTTTTATCTCATTGTGTCATTGAAATCATATACCACTTTGACTTTAGGAAATTATTTTCAAACTGGAAGCAGATGATTGCATCCGCTCTTGTAGCCGCGGTGATATTTGGCGGCTTTCAAATGGATCTGTTTGGATATGACAGTTATATACCTTCGGAGAATTCCATAGATTCTATGGCTATATCCTTGAATAATGATAACAATTGGGTTTCATATGGTGATGCAGTGCGCGATATCACTGAGGATTATCAATGGGAATATCAAAGTGGAGATGATTATATCTTCAGTCATATGAAGCTGGAGAATCAGGCACCGGCACTGGCTATGGTTAAAAAGGCGGTTGAATACAACAGGAGTAAAAATTGGGATAAATTCACTTATGTGGATTGGGGAGAATCAGACAGGAACTGTGATTTCTCTGTAAAATATACCCTTAAGAACGGAAAAAGCGTATATCGCAGCTATTCCTTAAGAAATTCAGAGGTAAAAGAGGAACTGTCCCAGCTATACGAAGATCAGGACTTCATTCAGGCAGTATATCCTATTTTCAGTCAGACAACTGAGAATACATCTGCAGTGAGAGTCAGCAGAGGATCACAGTCAAGTATTATAAGTCGTGACAAAAATGGTACAGATAAGGCTATGACGGAAAAACTCCTTCTTGCATATCAGACAGATTTAAGTCAGTTGAAAGTTGAGACTATGAGCAAAGAAAATCCGGTAGCCTCCATTCAGTTTATGACAAAGATTCAGGCTGAAGCAGACAGTAAGAGAGAGGTAAATCAGAATTCCTGGCAGTATAGTGATCTGACTTCCAGAGGGTATTACCCGATCTATCCTTCCTTTACTAATACTCTGAATTTATTAAGAGAATGCCAGCTTGATGTAGATAGCTGGAATTCCTATGAAGGTATTAAAGAAATCAGTTTTGATTTAAGCCGGTTATCCAAGTATGATACGGCAGTTTATGAAAACAACAGTTCTCAATACTATACGGTTACAGATCCCCAGTTGATTGATCAGATTATGAGTCAGGCCGCGATTGAAGAATATGCGGGAATGAACCCGTTTGGTATCTGGAATACAGAACGTATTGGTTTTTCAGCTGTCAGCAGTGCACTGAGCAATCGCAGTGAGATTCAGTATATTGTACCTCTGGAGCAGCTTCCTGATTCAGTAAGAGAAGCGATCAAGCCATAAACAGGAATTGAGATAACAGTCTTTCATTGACTTTTTCTTCCAATAAAGTTACAATGGTAGGAGCGAAAGTCAAAGGAGGAATCACGGATGGCATTTTTTGAAGAGCTGGGAAAGACACTTAGTGATACCGGCAAAGAGGTTGCAACGAAGGCGAAAGCATTGACTGAGACGATACAGCTAAAGACACAGATCGGTGCAGAGAAAACAAAGCTGGAAGAAGCTTATGCAGTCATCGGAAAACTGTATTATGAAGACAACAGTGAGCCTAAGGAAGCTTATACCAAAGCTTATGAAGCAGTCAGAGCCGGCCGGGCAAGAATTGCCGCCCTGGAGATTGAATTGACCCAAAGCGAAGGCAGCCGTATCTGTGCGGAATGCGGAGCAAAGGTTCCCAAAAGCTCTCTGTATTGCGGAAAGTGCGGTGCACCTGTGAAGGAGGCAGCAGCTGATCCTGAGTCAGAAGAGATGGATGAGAAGGAGCAGACTACCTCAGCAGAGGAAGTGAATGCAACTGCCGGAATTAACGCTGTGAATGATGATGTGTTTGAACCTACGGAAGAACAGGAATAATTACGAGGGCCGGATTAAATCCGGTCCTTTTTTGTGCTTATTTAAAAAAAGGTATGTAAATTTGCTGTAAAATGTGGTAGACTAAACCCGGTTCGCAAATGTGTATAGAAGATGAGGTATACAATGAAAGTTTATGTCAGATGGCTTTGGAAGCTTTTAGCTCTTTCTGCAGGAATTAATATAGTAATAGAGCTGGCCAGCCGGAAGTCGCTGTTGAATCTGGGTTCTTATATAGGGAATAGTTTTTTTATCTTTCTGCTTAATACTTTAATTATTTTTCTTCCTTTTACTATTATGTTTATTACAAGGCGAAAAGCATTTGCCTGTATCTTAATTACCTTTTTATGGATTTTTATGGGGATTGTAAACGGTATTCTTCTGATCTTCCGTACGACTCCCTTTACGGCGGCCGATCTGCGTCTTGTGAAGTATGCCATAAGTCTTGCTACCGTTTACTTTACCTGGATGCAGATTATTCTCATGGCATCAGCTGGTGCACTGGCATTTATCTTATTAGTGGGAGTCTGGAAAAAAGCACCAGTCAGTCAGGAGAAAACCAGACTAAGTCATGGATTGGCAATCATTTTTATGAGTACTGCACTGGTACTTGGCATTACTAGTGGTGCCATGAAGTACGGACTGGTAGCGGTTCATTTTGGTAACATCGGACAAGGCTTTCGATCTTACGGATTTCCTTACTGTTTTTCCAATTCCGTATTTAATACCGGGATAGCAAAGCCGGAAGGATACGGGTCTGAAACATTGGAAACCATTCAATCGGAGGAACTGGTGCCTGAAAACACCTATGCAATTACGGAAAACACAAAACCCAATGTAATTATGATTCAGCTGGAATCGTTTTTTGACCCATCTTTGTGGAAGAACAATCCGGTAGATTATGATCCCATACCCTTTTTCCACCAGCTGCAAAAAAATTATCCAGGGGGATATTTAAGCGTTCCTTCAGTTGGAGCAGGTACTGCCAATACAGAGTTTGAAAATATAACTGGTATGAATCTGGACTTTTTCGGCCCAGGTGAGTATCCATATAAGACGGTTCTTAAAAAAACTTCCTGTGAAAGCACTGCTTTTGATTTGAAAAATCTGGGATATACAGCTCATACCATTCATAATAATGAAGCCACTTTTTATGACAGAAACCGGGTCTTTGCACAGCTTGGATTTGATACCTTTACCCCTATTGAATATATGAACAATATTGAGCGGAATCCCACTGGTTGGTGTAAGGACAAAATTTTAACTGGCGAGATTATTAAGACGCTGGATTCTACACCAGGACCGGATTATATTTACACAATATCAGTACAGGGACATGGAAAGTATCCAAATTTTGAGTATTACTGCCAGCAGATTAATGAGATGGATCAGTTTATCCGTTCCCTTGTTAATACCTTAAGAACCCGAAAAGAACCCATCGTACTGGTACTGTATGGAGATCATCTTCCGGGTTTTGAATGGAGTGAGGATGAGATGAAGAATCACTCTCTGTTCCAGACAGAATACGTTATCTGGAATAATATGAATCTGCCTGTGGTTAAAAAGGATGTGGAGGCTTATCAGCTTTCTTCTCATGTTCTTAATATGCTGAATATTCACGAAGGAACTATGATCCGGTTTCATCAAAAATACTTAAATGGGGAAAACGCCAATGAGGAAAGCTATCTGGAGGATATGAAAAATCTGGAGTATGATATCCTTTATGGAGAGCATAAAGTATATGGCGGAGATAGTCCTTATCTGAAGACAGATTTAAAGATGGGAATTGATAAAATAAAAATTGATAAAGTGGTTTACAATGATTCCAACCTGTTGATTTATGGTGAGAATTTTACTCCTTATTCGAAAGTATGTCTTGACGGTAAAGAGGTAGATACCACCTATGTATGGCCTCAGCTGATTATAGCCAAGGATGTTTCTGAAAAAAAGGTCAACAACAGTGAGATTTCAGTATGGCAGATCGGAAGGGATAAGGTCCCCCTCAGTGAAGATGGAATCTATCATATAGGGTGGTCTGATTAAAAGAGAAGAGAGAGGCTTTGACCTCTCTCTTTTTGGATCCTTATATTGAGATTAATTCATATTCAGCACTTCCAAGACCTATTTTTACCCCATGTTCAATGGAAGATTTCCAGTTTGTCGTAGGATGGGTATCTTTAAAGTGATCATGGTGATGGCTACCGTGCTTCTCAAGAATACTTCCTGCCATAACCGGCTGCTTATTTACTGCATCTGCACATGCAACATCCAGTGCGATGGGATCGAAGGAGGCGAACATTCCCACATCCGGAATGATCGGGATGTCATTTTCTGAGTGACAGTCGCAGTAAGGGGAAACATCCAGCACAAGGCTGATATGAAAGTTTGGACGATCCTTTAGTACTGCCTGAGTATATTCCGCTATTTTACAGTTTAAAATATCGTTTGATTCATCACAATCAGATTCAATGGCATCTACTGGGCAGACGCCAATGCAACGGCCGCAGCTGACACATTTATTGCTGTTAATCATTGCTTTTTTGTTTTCAAATGAAAAAGCATCATGAGCACAATTTTTCTCACAGGCATGACAGCCGATGCATGTTTCTTCGGTTACATGAGGTTTCCCCGCGTTATGCATCTCCATTTTGCCGGCTCTTGAACCGCACCCCATTCCGATGTTTTTTAGAGTACCTCCAAAACCTGTGCTTTCATGTCCTTTAAAATGCGTGAGAGATATAAAAATATCAGCGTCCATAACCGCCCGTCCGATTTTCGCTTCTTTAATGTATTCTCCTTCTATTGGAACCAGGATTTCATCCGTTCCTTTCAGACCATCGGCAATCAGAACATGGCAGCCAGTGGAAAATGGTGAAAATCCATTTTCATAAGCAGTATCCAAATGATCCAGGGCATTCTTTCTGCTTCCCACATATAAGGTATTGCAATCGGTTAAAAATGGTTTTCCACCAGCTTCTTTAATTAAATCAACCACTACCTTTGCGTAATTAGGACGTAAAAATGATAAGTTGCCCAGTTCTCCAAAATGGATTTTTACTGCGGCATATTTATTTTGAAAATCAATGTGCTCAGACATACCAGCTGTTTTAATGAGCCGGGCAAGTTTTTGAGGAAGGTTTTCACGGAAGGTGGTATGAAAATTTGTGTAATAAACCTTGGATTTTTCCATAGATGGTCTCCTTTTGATAATTTTTATTACTATGCATTATACTGTAAATAAAAGGAAATTTCAATAAAACTTATTTGTTCCGCAGGCTGTCTGGCAAATACTTGCAAGATATCTGGTCAGGCGGTATAATATGAACCATGTAAAGAAACAAATGGCGGAGTGGAGGTACAGAGGATGGGTCGTATCAAAAAGATGCTTAGGATTATTTTTGGAAGGTCTATGTTTGCAGTTATTTCTCTTATGATACAGATTCTGGTTATAGCAGCAGCATACCGCTTTCTGAGTTTTTATCTGGCATATTTTTATGGTGCAGTTACATTGTTAAGCGCACTGGTTATTATTTATATTCTAAATAAAGAAGAGAATCCAAGCTTTAAGATGAGCTGGATGATACCTGTAACAGCAGTTCCTGTTTTTGGAACCTTTTTTTATATGCTTGTGGAATTACAGATTATTGAACGTTTCATGGAGAAGAAGTTAAAGTCCAGTATGGATGAGACGGAGTGCTTTCTGGAACAGAATCCCAGGGTTATGGAACGTTTATTAAAAGTCAGCAGGAGAAATGCAAATCTGTCACATTATATGAAAAAATATGGTCATTATCCAACCTATGGAAATACCAACGCACAGTACTATCCTTTGGGAGAAGCAATGTTTGAAGCTATGAAACGGGAGATAGCTGAGGCAAAAAGATTTATCTTTCTGGAATTTTTTATTATTGAAAGAGGGGAAATGTGGGATTCTATACTGGAACTGTTGGAAACAAAAAGCAGAGAAGGGGTAGAAGTACGAATTATGTATGATGGGATGGGTTCATTAACGGTGCTTCCATATAATTATATTAAAGTACTACAGGAAAAGGGATTGAAGGCGAAAGTATTTTCACCAATCAAACCAGTGATATCCAGTTATCAGAATAACAGGGATCATAGAAAGATTCTTGTAATAGACGGTCATACTGCGTTCACAGGCGGAATCAACCTGGCAGATGAATACATCAACAGAAAAGTAAGGTTTGGCCATTGGAAAGACACCGGAATTATGCTCAAAGGAGATGCCGTTACAAGCTTTACCATGATGTTTCTTCAAATGTGGAATATATCTGAGAAGGAACCGGAAAAATATGATAAATATTTAAGAGACCCGGAGTATTTTTACCCTCTGGAGCTTAATATGGAAGGATTTGTGATTCCCTATGGAGACAGTCCTCTTGATAAGGAATCGGTTGGGGAAGAGGTTTACTTAGATATCATTAATAATGCCAGATACTATGTTCATATTATGACCCCCTATCTGATTCTTGATTATGAGATGGTGAAAGCTTTGACATTTGCTGCAAAAAGAGGGGTGGATGTTTCCATTATCCTTCCGCATATCCCGGATAAAAAATATGCTTTTCTGCTTGCCAAATCACACTATGGTGAGCTGATAAGGGCAGGCGTTAAAATATGGGAATATACTCCGGGGTTCATGCATGCAAAAGTCTTTACAAGTGATGATATCAAGGCAGCAGTTGGTACAATTAATTTGGACTTTCGAAGCCTGTATCTCCATTTTGAATGCGGGACGTATCTGTACCGCAATGAAGTAATCCGCGATGTGGAACGGGATTATCAGGAAACCCTGTCTTTATGCAGAAGAATTTCGTTAGAAGATATACCAAATGATCCGTGGTATGAAAGATTTGCGGGGCGGGCACTCAGGCTGTTTGCACCGCTTATGTGATAGAAAAAGCGCCGGTTTTTACACCGGCGCTTTTGGTGGTTTAAGATCTATTACAATACAGAAACTTCAAGGATTATCATATGAGCGATAACCGGAGTTGTACCGTAGAATACATCCTGACCAGTTGTATTGATGATTTGTACGGTAGCAGGAACTGCACCTACTGTCACCAAAGCAGAACCATTAAGCTGACCAGTAACGATTGGTGAATCTGCAGGAATTCCTCCGCTGCCATTTATCTGAGTTGAGAATTCAACATAAGTGGAAGGTCCGGCACCATCTGTTGAGATCCACCAGGAAACATAATAGATACCTGTGGATGTAATGGTTGCGACACCTGTTACTGTATTATAAGAAATGTTTAAACTTTGGTCATTTACCACTGTATTAAAAATGACAGGGCTGCCATTTGCAACAGTTGTTCCTGTAGTTAATAGTACTTCCAGGCCTCTTAGCTGAGCGGCTGGCCCAGCTGCACCAGTAGGTCCAGTAGGCCCGATAGGTCCAGTATCTCCAGTAGGTCCGGTAGCACCGGTAGCGCCAGTAGCGCCAGTAGGTCCGGTAGGCCCGATAGGTCCAGTATCTCCAGTAGGTCCGGTAGCGCCAGTAGCGCCAGTAGCGCCAGTAGGTCCGGTAGGTCCGGTAGCACCGGTAGCACCAGTAGCGCCGGTAGGTCCGGTAGGTCCGGTAGCACCAGTAGCACCAGTAGCACCAGTAGGTCCGGTAGGTCCGGTAGCACCGGTAGCGCCAGTAGCGCCGGTAGGTCCGGTAGGTCCGGTAGCACCAGTAGCACCAGTCGCGCCGGTAGGCCCGGTAGGTCCGGCAGGTCCGGCAGGTCCGGTAGCACCGGTAGCACCAGTCGCGCCGGTAGGTCCGGTAGGTCCGGCAGGTCCGGCAGGTCCAGTAGCGCCAGTAGCGCCAGTAGCACCAGTAGGTCCGGTAGCACCAGTAGCACCAGTCGCGCCGGTAGCACCAGTAGGTCCGGTAGGTCCGGTAGCGCCGGTAGCACCAGTAGCGCCAGTAGCGCCAGTAGGTCCGGTAGGTCCGGCAGGTCCGGCAGGTCCGGTAGCGCCAGTAGCACCAGTCGCGCCGGTAGCGCCAGTAGGACCGGTAGGTCCGGCAGGTCCGGCAGGTCCGGCAGGTCCGGTAGCGCCGGTAGCACCAGTAGCGCCGGTAGCGCCAGTAGGTCCGGTAGGTCCGGCAGGTCCGGCAGGTCCGGTAGCACCAGTAGCGCCAGTAGCGCCGGTAGCGCCAGTAGGTCCGGTAGCGCCGGTAGCGCCAGTAGCACCAGTAGCACCAGTAGGTCCGGTAGGTCCGGTAGCGCCAGTAGCACCAGTGGCACCAGTGGCGCCAGTAGGTCCAGTAGGTCCAGCAGGACCCTGAATACCCTGAGGTCCTTGTGGTCCTACAGGACCCTGAGGACCACGCGGTCCGGTAGGTCCGTCAGGACCTGGAATTCCTTGAGGTCCAGTAGGTCCGGTTGGACCCTGGAATCCTCTTGGTCCCTGTGGCCCGGTTGGGCCTGGGCAGCCTCTTGGTCCCTGTGGCCCCTGTGGTCCGGCTGGGCCTACACAGCCCCCGCCGCAACCACCACAACCACAGTGGTTTCTGTCCCAATCTCTACAATTACTCATTATAACTCCCTCCTGTCAAGGTGTAATTTTTTACTTGTATGATGTCTTGTAGATGTGAAGTGTATTATAAAGGGCTTTTTCAATCCTTTATAACATATCATATGTGATTAGTTGTAAGTTTGTTAGAAAAAACTTACTTGCTGATGAATACTCTTAATAAATTGATCTATAGAGTGTCGTATTTTGTTGGTAATAATACTTTTGTAAGAAATTCCGTTTATTGGAATACGATTAAGTTCAGATTTCTGTTAATAACATTTGCGCTTGCGATGCTGGTAGCAGCAGTATAGATTACTCTTAATTCATAGGTTGAAGAAACAGTAGCTGGAGCAGTATCAACATAAGTGTTAGCAATTGCTGTATCTTGCGTAGCGGCAATTGAACCACTGAAACTTGCAGTTCTTGTGTTTATTAAAGTTCCATCTCTGTATAATCTTAATTCAGCAGTATAACTGTAAGCAGCAGTTGTTACGTTTTGTAAATCAATTCCATAGTCAGCTTTTATATTATTGCCGGCAGTAACAGGAGTCGTTGCAGATGCAACCGTTACCTCTGTGGTTAGAGGTGGAAAGACAGCTATAGTTCCGGCTGTGTTACTAAAGGCCAATGCACCGGCAGCACCAGTAGGTCCGGTATCGCCAGTAGGTCCAGTAGGTCCGGTATCGCCAGTAGGTCCAGTGGGTCCAGTATCACCAGTAGGTCCGGTAGGCCCGGTATCACCGGTCGGTCCAGTGGGTCCGGTATCGCCAGTAGGTCCAGTATCACCGGTGGGTCCGGTAGGCCCGGTATCACCGGTAGGTCCAGTAGGCCCGGCATCACCGGTCGGTCCAGTCGGTCCAGTATCACCAGTCGGTCCGGTAGGCCCGGTATCACCAGTAGGCCCGGTATCACCGGTAGGTCCGGTATCACCAGTCGGTCCAGTGGGTCCGGTATCACCCGTAGGTCCGGTATCGCCAGTCGGTCCAGTCGCACCAGTAGGCCCGGTATCACCAGTAGGTCCGGTAGGTCCGGTATCACCAGTAGGTCCGGTATCGCCCGTCGGTCCAGTATCACCGGTAGGTCCAGTAGGTCCAGTATCACCGGTCGGTCCAGTGGGTCCGGTATCACCAGTCGGTCCAGTATCACCGGTAGGTCCGGTAGGCCCGGTATCACCAGTAGGTCCGGTATTGCCAGTAGGTCCAGTATCACCGGTAGGTCCAGTAGGCCCGGTATCACCGGTCGGTCCAGTATCACCAGTAGGTCCAGTATCACCAGTAGGTCCAGTATCACCAGTAGGTCCGGTAGGTCCGGTATCACCAGTAGGTCCGGTATCGCCAGTAGGTCCAGTATCACCGGTAGGTCCGGTATCACCGGTAGGTCCAGTCGGTCCAGTCGCACCAGTAGGTCCGGTATCGCCCGTCGGTCCGGTATCACCGGTCGGTCCGGTATCACCAGTAGGTCCAGTGGGTCCGGTATCACCCGTCGGTCCGGTATCGCCCGTCGGTCCAGTCACACCAGTAGGCCCGGTATCGCCAGTCGGTCCGGTATCACCGGTAGGTCCAGTCGCACCAGTAGGTCCGGTATCGCCCGTCGGTCCGGTAGGCCCGGTATCGCCAGTAGGTCCAGTATCACCGGTCGGTCCGGTAGGTCCAGTAGGCCCGGTATCACCGGTCGGTCCAGTCGGTCCAGTATCACCAGTAGGTCCAGTAGGCCCGGTATCGCCAGTAGGTCCAGTAGGCCCGGTATCACCGGTCGGTCCAGTAGGTCCGGTATCACCAGTAGGTCCGGTATCGCCAGTAGGTCCGGTATCGCCAGTAGGTCCGGTATCACCGGTAGGTCCAGTATCACCAGTAGGTCCGGTCGCGCCGGTAGGTCCAGTATCACCAGTAGGTCCGGTCGCGCCGGTAGGTCCAGTATCACCAGTAGGCCCGGTATCGCCAGTCGGTCCGGTAGGCCCGGTATCGCCCGTAGGTCCAGTAGGCCCGGTATCACCAGTAGGTCCGGTATCGCCAGTAGGTCCAGTATCACCGGTAGGTCCGGTATCAC
>CAURBV010000002.1:0-525597 GCA_963523055.1 uncultured Paenibacillaceae bacterium
CGTACGGTGGTGTGAGAGGTCGGGAAATTTAATTAAATTTCCCTCCTACTCGATTTTCGTTATTGTTTTATGGAATCCATTTCATCAGGAAGATCTACCAGGATAAAATTGTGATTAATGGCAGGAAGAATCCGGTCAATTAAGTCTGTGGTTTTTATTTTCAGGCTGCTGGTATTGATGCAGGGGTGGCAGCCAAAGAATTCATAGGAGAGCACATCCTTGTCAATGAGCAACTGAACGTTTTGCTCCTTATCATTCATAAGTCCAAGAACGGAAACAGAACCAGGAGTGATATCAAGAAACTGAATCATAAACTCCGCGTCGGCAAATGAGAGTCTGGAGGAGCCGATTTGTTTGGAAAGACTGGCAGTACGGAATTTCTTTCTTCCCGGAAGCAGGAGTAAGTAAAATTTCGTCTTCTGTGCATTGCAAAGAAATAAGTTTTTGCAAATATCAATGTCCAACAGTGCGTCTACTTCGTGGCAGGCATCGATGGTGGGGAGCGGTTCATGGTCAAGTCTCTGGTAGGGAATTTCAAGCTGGTCCAAGAAATCGTAGGTCCGGATCTCTTTCTCCAGTCTGTCTGAAGCATCTGCGGGTCTTCCGTTATAAAGTGTTTTATCTATATAGAAGCTGGTGCCTGTATCAGTCATTTGATGTTTTTGCCCTTTCTCTTTTTGAATTATTATAAACGTCAATGGCGAAAATGCAATAGTTTTTCAATAAACAATGGAATTCGGTGGTTTTATGGGGAAGAATATACTATAATAGCTTTTGATAATAGTGAAGAAAAGGCGGATTAATGAAATGATAGATAATCGATTGAAAAAGGAAAAGTTTCGAACAGAAGGAAGAAAGCCGGCGGCAAGAGCGGATAAAAAAGAGTTTGTAAGTGATGGAAAGAGGAGAGGGGAGACGCCGGGCGGGAAGGCGTTGAGCGAGAAAAAGAGCGTGGGAACGCAGAGTGAAAAGAGGGAAAACTGGAAGGGTAAGACAGAGAAGGAATCAAGCTGGAAGGGTAAGACAGAGAAGGATTCAAGCTGGAAGGATAAGACAGAGAAGGGGTCAAACTGGAAAGGGAAGACAGAGAAGGATTCAAACTGGAAAGGGAAGACAGAGAAGGATTCAAACTGGAAGGGTAAGACAGAGAAGGATTCAAACTGGAAGGGTAAGACAGAGAAGGATTTAAACTGGAAGGGTAAGACAGAGAAGGATTTAAACTGGAAGGGGAAGACTGAAAGGGATTCAAACTGGAAGGGTAAGACAGAGAAGGATTCGAACTGGAAGGGAAAGACAGAAAAGGACTCAAACTGGAAGGGTAAGACAGAGAGGGAATCAAACTGGAAAGGGAAGACAGAGAAGGATTCAAGCTGGAAGGGTAAGACAGAGAAGGAATCAAACTGGAAGGGGAAGACAGAGAGGGAATCAAACTGGAAAGGGAAGACAGAGAAGGAATCAAACTGGAAGGGGAAGACAGAGAGGGAATCAAACTGGAAAGGGAAGACAGAGAAGGATTCAAGCTGGAAGGGTAAGAATGAAAAAGAATTAAGTGGGAAGGTGCAGAAGGGAAATGTGCAAGATGAGAAGACATTTACCCGGACGTCACAAAGTGATAAAAGACAAGATGGGAAGATGAGAAATGATAAGATAGGAAAGGATGAGAGACCGGGTAATAAATTTCACAAGGACCGGGGGCAGGGAGGTTCGCCTCAGTGTCCTGTTTATAGAAAGTGCGGAAGCTGCCAGCTCCTTCATCTGCCTTATAAGAAACAGCTGGAGCAAAAACAAAATGATTTGGAAACCTTGTTAAAGCCATTCTGCCGTCTGGAATCTATGATTGGAATGAGTGACCCTTATCATTATCGCAATAAGGTACATGCTGTATTTGATCACGATAGAAAGGGAAATCCTATTTCTGGCGTTTATGAAGCAAACTCTCATATAGTAGTTCCAGTGGAAAGCTGCCTGATTGAGGACAAGAAATCAGATGAGATTATCGGAACCATCAGGGGGATGCTCAAATCGTTTAAAATCCGAACTTACGATGAGGACACAGGATATGGTCTGTTACGTCATGTTTTAATTCGCCGAGGTTTTGTGACTGGTGAGGTTATGGTAGTTCTTGTGACTGCCTCTCCGATATTTCCTTCAAAGAATAATTTTGTTAAGGCCCTGCGGGAACGCCATCCGGAAATCACAACAGTGATACAAAACTTAAACAACAGGGGAACCAGCATGGTACTTGGAGATAAGGAGAATGTACTTTATGGCAAGGGCTATATAGAGGATGTTCTCTGCGGATGTCGTTTCCGAATATCTTCCAAGTCGTTTTACCAGGTGAATCCGGTTCAGACAGAGGTTCTTTATAAGAAGGCAATTGAATTAGCAGGGCTGACCGGAAAAGAGCGTGTTGTTGATGCGTATTGCGGTATTGGTACAATCGGAATTGTTGCCAGCAGTCATGTAAAAGAAGTAATTGGCGTGGAATTAAACAAGGATGCGGTACGCGATGCAATCGAAAATGCAAAATTAAATGATGTTAAAAATGCAACCTTTTATTGCAATGATGCAGGAAAATTCATGTTCAATATGGCGGAATCCGGGGAGCACGTGGATGTTGTGTTTATGGATCCTCCAAGAAGCGGGAGCACGGAGGAGTTTATTGATTCCGTTTCTAAAATGAGACCGGATAAAGTGGTGTATGTGTCTTGCGGGCCGGAGACCTTGGTTAGGGATTTGGAGTATTTTAAGAAAAAGGGATATGAGGCCAAGAAGGCGTGGGGGGTGGATATGTTTCCTTGGACCACCCATGTTGAAGCGGTGATAATGATGACGTATTGTGGTTTGGATAAGAAAAACAGGGGTTAGACCACAAGATGTTGTGGTTTTCGACTGAAAAATGAGCAAAAAATGGGGCTAAAAAATGCGATTTTCAGCCCCGTTTTTTTTGCTCTTCCACGGATGACATAGGGGAGTTAAAGGCAAAATCTTTCCAAGCAGCTTTTATTGATAGGTAGAAGGATGGGATATATCTCAGCAAGGAGAATGCTTGAATGGCATTCAAGAGGTCCACTTCTGCTTAATCTATAAGCTACAGTCATGACTGCTTGTGGCTATTATTTTCACTTATAGGGATGATGGGACACTTGATAAATCAGGGATAGAAATTAAAAGGCATGTTTTCAGTGATGAGAATATGCCTTGTTTTATTTGCCGTTTTCATGGCTGATTGTGTATTATCGAAGATATGTAAAGGTGACAATTTGACATCATAATCTGCATATATCTGTAATACGAGACAGTGAGGATAAAGATATTTAGGGTAATAATTATCCTGATTTACATTATGGAGAAGAATCTAATAATAGAATAATGAATTACGATTATTTAATTGAATAATTTTACAATTTGTCATAAAATGAAATAAAGTATTGAAGTTATTTATTTTAGGCGCTAGAAATATTTGAAGAGGGTGATATTTTTGAAAACTCAGTGTCGCAAATCATGCAATAACTACGGGGGATGGAACGACATATAAGGTAGTTGTATTTATATAATATTTTTAAATGTAGTAAGAAATTATCTAGAACTTTAGAGAATATGTAAAGGGGGCTTTTGGGTGAAGGAAAAGAAAACAGAGTATATTTTAGCAATACCAGCTAATATGTTGTCAACTAAAAAATTCTTCTTTGTTCTTAAAAAAAGGGCGTGACAAATATACCAGGCTAAATCAGAAGCCTAGCAGGATTGTTTTAATGTTAAGCAGCGTAAGACTCTAAGACTCTGACATAGTAAATTCTAAGGAACTTATTAATGGCTGCCACTTTTGCAACCATTTTGGTTTTTCCTTGGGCTTCCTTCTTTAACATAAAATCATATACAGCGGTATCTTCCTTTGGTGGCTTCAATTTCAATGCCATCATCGCCTCGAAGCATAATTTTCTCAACTGAGACGAGCCACGCTTGGAGATATGTCGTTTTGCCCCATAGTATGTACCAGATTGATATGGTGGGGCATCAAGGCCGGCATAGGCGACAAGAAGCACTTCCGCTATGAAGCGTCGTACATCACCAATTTCTGCAATCAGAAGTACACTAAGTCGTTCGCCAACACCTTTCATAGCAGAAACAATTGGGTATTCAGGTAGCTGGTATGCTAAATCTTGCATTTGTGATAGGAAAATTGATATCGTGAGATTGATTTATTAAATTTCTGGCGGCTTCCAGTATGAGCATTTTGGTCGATGGCATATGAAGTATGCGCTATGTCTCTTGGCGGAAGAATTACTTCCCCATAAGATTTCATTATGCAGACGGTGCTTTTTCCTTTTGCGGCATCTATGCCGACACTGATCATGTGCATTCCTCCTCGTAGTATTTTGCAATGGCATTCCATCTACCGCGTTGTGAATCAATATGGTGAGTGACACGAAAGCAAAGTTTCAACCAGTTTAATCGAATGTTTTATAACGGGAGATAGCTGACTCTATTACTACCGGGTGCGAAATCCATAATGAGAACCGTCGGACCATTTCTTCTCCCTTTGTAAAAGAACGAGAGCAAGCACTCAAGAAAAATGCTTACTCTCTATATGTACCATAATGGGAAGCTGTAATTTGAAAGCGTATATATACAAAAGAATAGGGAGGTATGATTATGCAATATTTTTGTCCAGTTTGTAATAAGGAATTATTTTTATTAAATAAAAAATTAATTTGCCCTAATGAAGATTGCAGTTTTCAAAGTGTTATTAGCAATTTCACTTACAGTCAAATGCCATGGTATATACAGAAGTGTAAAGATGATTCAATATGGAATTTGGAGGTTTTTGATTCGTATCCATTTTTTATTTCTATGGAGTATAAGCGTTTATATGATTTATTGAATGAAAATAAATTATATGGTGTATTGTTTCAAATAAAGGATATTTTTGAAGTGTTACTAAAGTTGCCTGTTCTTCTTATTATAAATAAATATTGCAACAATAAAAAGAGGGGCAAAAGAGAAGATAAAATAATTTGCTCCCTATTAGATAAGAAGCTGTCATTAGGACACTGGTTTAATATTGCTAAATCTTGTACGTATTTAGATGATGGTAGTGAAATAATGACAGTACTAAAGAATATTGTTTCTGTGTACCAAGATAATGATATAACGAATTGGAGAAATGATACAATAGGGCATGGAGCATTAATGTTTGATAATACGCAAAGCTTTAGAGATGATTTAGTAAGCAAGTTATTATTAATAAAAATACATTTAGATGAATGTAAAGAACAATATAAGAGCGTTAATTTAACATACAAGTCCAAGGGAAGATTTACCAAATTAGTTGGATGTGGTTTTGATAAAACATTGCTAAGAAATAATGGTAAGATTTATTTTTATTCTGCAGGCACTAAATATGAAATAAATGAGTTTATGAGAGTTGAAAATGGAGGAATATACTTTTTTGATTCATATTATAAAAAGGAAAAGAAGACGAAATTATTAAATTATATAGATGCAGAAATGATAAAGATTAGAATCCACTATTTTGATGAAATGATAAAGAATGTATCAAAATATATTAAAATTGAGAACCAAATAACTTCAGTATTGGATAGTCAAATCTATATAGAGAGTGAAGAAGTTGCCGTAGAATTTATTAATTCAGTTGATGATAGTATTGTTCAAGAAAAATTAAAAGCTTGGATAAATAAAAATATTTCTGATAATTCCAAGGGTTCATATTTATTACAGATGGAAGAAGGAATGGGAAAGACAACATTTTCGCATATGTTAGATCCACATTCTAAAAATATTATAAAAATGGATGGGGTAGCTGTTAGAGCTTTTTATATAAATAGTTCGTATTCATTTAATATTGAGATATTTAAGAATAATGTGATTGAAAAGTTACAATTAAATAATGCTCAAACAGATAAGATTAAAGGAAATATTCCGAAATTTAATAGTGATACAGACTGTCTAAGAAAAGAATTTGCTGATATTTTAGCTGGCTTTTTGAGTATTTATAAAGAAAAATATGGAGTAGATAAGTTATTGTTTATTATAGATGGTCTTGATGAAATACCTTTTTTTAATGAACTTAATATAATTGATTTTATTCCTGGCTCTGATGATTTACAAGATGGAGTATATGTATTAGCAACTATGCGTACTAAAAGTGAAAATATAAAATATTTAAATGAAAAGGTAGATAAAATTAATTTTAATGATACTCTAGATGTTCGTTCAGATGATAAAGATTATATTAACACTCTTAAAAACTTTATTAAAAACAAATTGAAAATTAATAATCAAGATATAATCGATAATATTATTGCAAATGCGGAAAATAAATTTTTATATATACGCCCTATATACTATATATTGAAAAATAAAAGTATAGATAATATCGATACCAGTAATATTTTTACAGAGTATTTAGATATCCTTGAAAAAACTTATAGCGAAAAATATTATAATAAAATTATAGATATATTAGTAATATTGGCTATTTCAAGAGAAGGTATTGTAATTTCTGAAATTTCATATTTATTAAATGGAGAAAAACCGGACTTTAAACTTTTGGCATATTTAGCTGATATTAATTGTTTGTTAGAGAAAAAGAGAACATTTAGAGGAAGTGTGTTATCAATAGCACATTCAAGTATAAAGGATTATATTTTCTTAAATTACAAAGAACGAGTTAAGAAGAAATGCAGAGAATGGAAAGAAGAAGTTATTAGTTTGGATTTTAGTGTAACACAGAATTACCACAAGTATCTAATATTTAATATTATTTATTTTATTAAAACGTACTTACCAATTGATATGAATGAGTTACTTCAATCTCCCAATATGAATATTGATTATGTGTATAAGATGTTTGTAAAATTAGATATTAATGCCTATGATTTACATGGAATTTTGCAATATATGGACGATACAATTTCGTACATGGAGAAAAATTCTAAATCCTATGTAAAAGAATTAATACGCACATATTTGACAAGGTCCCAAGTGTATTTATCATATGCATTTGGAGGAAATGAGACATACTATAATTATATAGATAGGGCTATTGAAATTGCAGAAAAGTGCAGAGAGAGAGATCATAACACAATAGCTCAAGCATATATATTAAATGCGGATTATTATAGAAGAATAGGGAATTCTAAAAAGTCTTTGGAGTTTAATAAATTATTAGGCGATTATATTACAAAAATTAATAGTAAAGGTAAATTAAGATTAGAATTGTCAATTAACAGTTCTGCTTCAGTGCTGTTGAGCCAAAGCATTAATCTAAAAAATGAAGGAGAAATAGAAGAGGCAATAACTATATCGTTAGAGGCGGAAAAGTTAGTAAAAGATAATGAGGATTATGAAGCAAAGATGATATATTCAAATATATTGAATAATTTGGGATTGTGTTACTTAAAGAATAAAACTATAGATAATTTAGCACTAGCAGAGAAAAATATACGAAAATCAATAGAAATCATGGAAGATGTTATCGGATCTACAGGCATAAAAGATAATGAAATATATTATAATTATGCGAATCTAGGTCAGGTCCTTCGGTCAAAAGGAGATTTAGATAGTGCCTTTGATATTTATAATGATTCTATTGGTAAATTTGAACATGAAGAGAAGAAAGGGAGATTGAATAATAAGAATCAGATTGCACTTTTACATAATGGAAGAGCAAATATATATAGAGATTTGGCACAAATAAAGAATGACTTGAAGTTATATGAAGATAGTATTTCGGATTATAAAATGGCATTAAATTATTTAGTTAGTGCAAAAGATGATAATCGTAATATTGCTCTTTTAGCAAATATTTATACAAATTTAATATCACTATATGAGACAACTCTGGATGATAAAGAAAATGCAAATGAATATAAGAAGAAATTTCAAGAAATTCGAAGAAATATTTTTAAAAAAGAAAATGATATATTTAATGAAGATGAATTATCTGTAGATGAACAAATGAATATTACAGAGTTGTATCAACTTTTTGATAAATCCAATAAACATTATGAGTCTAACAGATATATTAAAGCAGTAGAAGAGTATAGGGAAGTACTTAAGCTGATTTCTATTTTTAGCAATGTAAAAGATCATTACATAGTTAAAGAAATTGAAGCAAAAACACACTATAATTTAGGATGTGCATTGCATTCAATGCTACAAATAAAGTTGATGGAGAATTTTAATTCAAAGAGAATTGGTCTAATTCCATATGAAAATTATGATGAGTATTCTCCAAATGATATTATTAGTGAATTATTATTAAGTGATGAGACCACAGTGCTAGATGATAAGGAACGGTCTACAATATTTAGAATTATTAGCAATGTCTATTGTGAAGTACTAAAAGATTATAAACTAGCTCAAAAATATGCAGAAGATGCATTGAGTCTTGATAATAATGACCAAGCTTATTTATGTTTAGGTAATGCTTTTTATGAGCAAGAAAAATATTACGATGCAAAAAAAAATTATCAAAAAGCTGAACAAATTAATCCAACTGATATTGCGATAAAACAAAACATCGAAGCAACTAATTTAAAAATTTCGTTAAAATTATCAAATAAATTCATATAAAAAGTATATATAAAATTTATTGGAAAATTCTACTGCCAATTATATTTAATATAGGTATTGATTAAAAAAACTAGAGTTAAAAAAAGGGGTTTTTTCTGCTAATGAACTCCTTTTTTTTATGCCCTTTTATAATAGATAAAACAACGAACAAAGGAGTGAACAGAACATGGATAATAAAAAATTTGCAAAAGGCTTTCATAGAACAGGTGAATAAGATATTGCCGATGCTTGACTATGTAAAGCTAGATCAGTCATGAAACTTAGAAGATGTATACTACGCTGGTGAGGTAGTGAAATTGTTACATGATACTCTTGTAGAAAACTATGGAACGTCATCTTACCGCTATTGCTTGCGCTGCAATCCTGCCTTCGGGGATTACCAGGCATACTTAACGGTATATGACTTGAGGTACAGAAGATGAACTTAAAACAGAAAGCCGTTGCCCGAATAAAATGGCAGAGCAAATCAATGAACATAAAATTAAGATGGGAGGAATGTCACATGAAGAAGCATCCAGAATGGCTTAAATTTATGAAGGAACAGTATCCACCCGGTACGCGAATCAGGCTTATGGAAATGAATGATCCCTATTCTCCGGTGTCGCCCGGCACTGAAGGAACAGTCAATTTTATTGATGACCAATGTCAGCTCCACATGGATTGGGATAACGGACGCGCTATTGCCCTTATCCCCGGTGAGGATCAGTTCTGTGTGATTCAAAAGCAGCTTCAGACATTGAAGCTATATATGCCACTTACCATCAGACTCTATGAGAAGAACGAATGGGGAGATACGGAAAATGAACCGGTAGAGCTTGATAACCGAACCGCACTGGCTCATGAAAATGATATAGTTGCCGCTCTTTTGAAGGAGCGAATGCCGCAGGAAGGGGAGCGCGGTCTCATGGAATATTATGATGAGGATGACAGTATCAACAGAAATGTCCAGTCCTATGTCTTTACGGTAGAACCAGTTAACGGCAAATTAATTGGAGTAGCTGAGTGCCGGGTACATGGTGAGCTGACCGCAGAGGAACTTGATCTGCTCAAAGAGACGATCATCGGCCAGGCTGCAGACGGGTTCGGAGAAGGCTTCGAGCAGAGGCCGATTAAAACTTCGGCTGGAGAAATCTATGTTAGTTTATGGAACAGCGGCAATAGCTGGAGTATAATGACGCAGGAAGAACTGGAACAGGGGCAGAAGATGGGAGGTATGCAGCTTGTATAACCAGTCTCACATAAAGATAATATTTAATTTGCGTTCTTTGGTTTCATTGGAAACTGAGAGACGCTCTTTTGTTTACAACCTAATAATAACTTAATTAAAAATGGGCGCTGTCTTTGAAAAAAAGATGGTGCCTTTTTTATTTTCAGCAAAAGGAGTGCAAAGCATGAATCAAAATACAAAGCCAACAGAAAGAAAAGGTGCGGGAGCAACCAGTTTACCCAAACGCTATGGTGTCTCACTTCCACAGGATCTCTCACACTGTGATGGCTGTCCATACCCCCAAGTCGGTTTCATCTGCTGGAGTCCAGATGGAACCTGTATGAAAACGGATGTTGATGCGATCAACCGCCGCAGCAAGGGCAGGTGAAAAAATGAACAGCATCATCAGCTGGGTGGGAGGAAAGAAGGCGTTGAGAGAGTTGATTTATCAGCGAATGCCCAAAGAGTTCGGACGTTACATTGAGGTTTTTGGCGGTGGTGGCTGGGTGCTGTTCGGGCGTCCCATGGATACTGCCATGGAGGTGTATAACGATTTCAACTCCGATCTGGCAAATTTATTCAAGTGTGCAAAGGAGCAGACTCTTGACCTGGTTCGGGAGTTGAATTTTTTGCCGCTGAACAGCCGGGATGAATTTAGTGTACTGCGCAGGTATCTCTCAAAGAAGGAATTCACCAGCGAGTATCTTTCAAAGGAGCTGGATCTTGCGGAGCGTCACCTACCTCCACCTGATTATGAGGACATACAGCAGATTCTAACGGAGCAAGCGGTAATGAATGACGTCAAGCGTGCAGCTGCATTTTTTAAGCTCATTCGCTACAGCTACGGAAGCGGCTGTACCAGCTTTGGCTGTCAGCCTTTCGATATCCGAAAGACCTTCCATCTGCTCTGGCAGGCCAACATTCGTTTAAGGGACACAGTTATTGAAAACAAGGACTTTGAAGCTCTCATCCTGCAGTACGACCGGGAGAATGCCTTCATTTACTGTGACCCTCCTTACTATCAGACAGAAGGACATTATGCGGTAGAGTTCAGAAAGGAAGATCATTATCGCTTGCGGGATACGCTGACAGTCTGCAAGGGTAAGTTTTTGGTCAGCTACAATGACTGCGATTTTATCCGGGAACTGTACAAGGACTTTCATATAGAAACAGTCAGCCGTCTTAACAATCTGGCACAGCGCTATGACAACGGAAGTGAATACGCGGAGGTATTTATCTCCAACTATGACACCGGGGAACGGCTGAGGGATAGGCCATTACAAATGAATCTTTTTGATTCTGAACTATTTTTCAATGAGTCTTAACCTGAAAAAACAAATTTAAAGGAGGAACTTATTTTGAAAATTATGAAAACAAAAGCGGCAGTCGACCACCATGGGATTCTGACTATTCCTGTGATTCCTGCCGGACTTACCCCTGGTGAACAGGTTGAAGTGGTTCTTGCATCCAGGGGAGATGAAGCAGCTCCACTTCTTTTACTTACGCAGGCAGGGATTGAAGTTTCCATACCACTGTGCGCTCTTCCAGAGAAGGATACGCTGGAAGAAAAGGATGAACCAGAGGATGAGGACGGTCTTAATCTTCCAGAAGAGGTGCTGGAAGGGGCGGGGATTTCTGCCGACAGTGATCTGGAAATCATCTGCGGCGATGGTGCTATTGTTATTTTAGCCTCGGATATTTTGAACCGTCTGCCGGAGGAACTAGCTGGGCTTTTCCAGGAACTTGGAATTCACCCCGATACTATTCGGGAGGTAATGAGGAAGGAGGGATACTATTTATGAATTCAAAGAAAACATACCGAATTATTGACTGCAAGGGTCGTGTACTGATTCCAAAGGAGATGCGCTCCGCGTCTGGATTGGACTATGGCGATATCGTAAAGATGAATGTCCGACAGGGTGCAGTCAGTATTCAAAAGGTGGAGCTCATCGAGGTGGGAGACCAGTCCCCGGAAGCGGTGGAGGCCTTCGTCCGTGCAGCCATTAAGCAAATGCCGGACGGCACACGTCTTGGACTGATTGGAGAATTGACTGAGCTTCTTAAGCAGCGGAAGGAGGACTAAGTTATGGAAGAAAATAAGCTTTTTACCCCTCTGGATTGCCGGCAGATTGGATATGACTTTTCTATTGCCGGCAAGGTTGTTATTCTTTGCGCATCCTCTCTGCCTGAAAATGATAGAAGTGCGGAGAAACAGCTGTATTTTTGTACCGGAGGCTTCGGCAGCAAGCCCAATCCCAGCGGACGGGCGGTTTTTGCCGTGTCTCTGGAAAACGGCGAGCAAACACGCTGGAACCGCAGCGATTTCATGGGCATTGCAAAGCCGGAAATCCTCACAGACCATGCCAGGCTCCAGCTTAGTCAAATACGCCCGGCAGGAGCGCTGGATTTAAAAAACCATCAACCGGAGTACAGCGGCTATTGTTTTCTGCCAGATGGTCGCTACACCTCCGGTGTATGGCTTTGCAGCCAAAAGGAAATGCAGGAATTTATAGAAATGCAGATGGATTACCAGCATAGGATTATGATCTGCGACCGGAATGACTTCTGCGTATTTGAGATGCAGGAGGGAAAGCTCCTTTATCCGACTCAGGAAATGCTAGAAGCACATCAAAAGGAACAGGAGCAAAATAGCGGTATGGAGTTTAAGCTATGAAGATTACATACTTTAATTGTTTTTATTAAAAAATGAAAGGAAGGTACTCTCATGACAGATAAAAAAAAGAAGAGGGTCGGCGTGCTTGCCCTCCTCCTTCTATTCCTGCTGCTTGGCGGCGGTTTTTTTATTTATACCCAGGAGCGTCCGGAATTGTTTATACCGAAGGATGAAATCATCACCCGCGGTGAATTTGCCGCAATTTTAGTACGTGACATTCCGCTGGATACGGCGGATGTAAAAAAGGATACAGCCAGCTTTTCGGATATCAAAGGACACTGGTCGGAGAAGTATATTGAGGCACTCACAAATGCGGGGATTATTGATCCTGCTGATTATCCAGATGGCTTTAAACCAGATGAACCAATTACCCGTACAGAGATTATCAAGATGCTGGTGCGTATCAGCGGAAGGGATGAGGAGGCCAAGAATACCAAAGGTCACAGTGGATATGACGATGACAAGGATATCAAAAATGGTGACAAGGGCTATGTCATCATTGGCAGGGAGGATGACATTATTGGAGATGAGGATGGCGGCAAATTGAAGCCGAATAAACCAATCACCAAGGGCGAAGCAGAGAAAATGATTGATAAGGCAAAGCCGATGCCTATTCCAACCTCAGAAATACCCAAACCAGCCCCAGAGCCCACTACGCCTGTTCCGGTGGAGCCAACGCCAATGCCGGTGGAGCCTACGCTTACGCCAGGGAAGCCTACACTTACACCAAAACCAAGACGGGATTCGGATGACCGTGGTGATTCCGGCGGTGGTTCCTATTCCTATCCAGATACGCAGGTGCGCTATGACTTTCCCGTCACCGCTCATACCGATACTGAAATTAAAATCATGCCGGTATGGAAATACATGGAGAGCTTTTCCTGGTCATTGACGAAAACTGCTGCGGATGGCTCCGAACAGCCAATGGAGCTTGCAGGTATCGGTACTCTCGGTCTGGAGGGAGGAACGCTCCAGTTTAGGGAACCAGGGAAATACACCCTGACCGCAGCTGCAAAAAATGTCAGAGGAAAAGAAACTCTGCTGGCTAAAACAGTGACCATTTATCCGACGATTGACCTGACCTTTTCCCTGCCCGAAACGACTCATACAGACAAATCCGTTACGCTGGCCTTCTCTTTGGAAGCGCTCTATGGATATGACATTGTGTGGACGGCAGAAAAGGACGGAGAAGTAGTTCAGCCAGCCGATATTCTGGACGGTACTCTCTCTAATGAGGGAGGCAGCTTTGTCGTTAAAAGCGAGGGCACATACACCCTCACTGCCACGGTCATGGATGAAACCGGGCGCATCTTTATCCATACGGAAAAAACAAGAGTCTATCCCGTCGCGGAGATTGCATTCACGCTTCCAGAAGCGTCTCACACCGATACCGCCTTGGAAGTTACTGCAGCACGAATGAATGCAGATGGATTACCTGTGGTCTGGAGCTTAATGAAAAACGGTGAATCGGCTGAAATCAAAGACGAGCTGGAAGGTTCCCTGACCAATGAGGGTGGAAAGATTCGATTTAAGGACAAGGGCGTGTATCGGATTACCGGAACGCTAACTGATGAAACCGGCAGAGTCTTTGATGCTACGCAAACTATTATTATTTACCCGGTAGGCTCTGTAGGTTTGTACCTGCCAGAAATTACGCACACGGACAAGAGTGTTCAGGTAGAAGCTACATTCCAGAATCTTGGGACTTCTGAAATCCAGTGGTCACTGTCCCGAAACGGTGAAGCAGTCACTCTATCTGATTATATTGAAGGAACGCTGACCGATAAAAACAGTACTGTCCGCTTTAAGAAAAAGGGAGATTATGTTTTAAAAGCAGCCTTTACAGACCCTGCCGGACGCAGCTACAGCTATACCTCACCCATTAAGGTTTATCCGGTTCCAGGTATTACCTACCAGCTGCCGGAAACAGCCCATACGGATACCCCCGTTTCTGTGATTCCCAAAACCATGGATTTGGATGGTTTAACTGTGGAATGGCTGTTAGAGAATAGCTTTGGATTCCAGAATCTTGCGACTTATCTTGATGGTACGATGACAAATAGCGGCGGCACGATACGCTTTAAGCACGCCGGAGTTTATGAAATCATTGCAAGAATTACCGATGAAACCGGGCGTGTATTCCTGTATGAAAATGGAGGAAAAATCGAAGTACTTCCGGTACTGTCTCTTTCTTTCGAACTTCCGGAAGCGACTCACACCGACCGAACGATTGATCTGCGCACCCGCGGTAACAATAACACACTGCCGATAGAATGGGCGATCACAAAGGATGGAAATCCTGTGGAGCTTACCAATGCGCTGGAGGGCAGCCTGAATGCCTATGGCGGGAAAATCCGTTTTAAAGAAGTGGGAACTTATACTCTGACTGTTTCTATGACGGACGCATTGGGACGGATATTTTCCTACAGTGCCAGTACTACAGTCTATCCAGTTCCTACGATTACACTAAATGTACCTCTCGTCTGGTATACAGGTGAAACCGGAACGGTCACCGTCAGTGGTACGGACCTGGAGAACCTCACTGCCAGCTGGAAGATTATTCAGGACGAAGGAGGCTTAGAGCCTTATGGAATCTCCGCCTCCGGAACCCTTACCAGAATGGGCGGTACAATTACATTCCCTGCAAAGGGTAAGTATCAGCTGATTTTGACTATGACAGACCCTGCCGGCCGTGCCTACGAAAGAACCCAAAGCTTTACCGTATACCCAATCCCTGATATGAACATAAGTATTCCAGCATTGACCTACAGCGGAGATACTATGGCGGTCAATGCCACAGGTTCCGAGCTGGATAATATGAGTATAGCATGGCTCCTTTCAGTGGATGGCGGGGCAGCAAAGCCCTATACCCAGCATGCTGATGGCTCTCTATCTGCGGATGGCGGAAATCTGCGTATCTCTACAGACAAAACAATAGCTGTAAAGCTGGTGGCAGAAGTGACTGATTCCAACAGTCGGAAATTCACCTTTACTTCCAATACCGGGACCATCAAGCCCATTGCCAGTTTCCCGTTTACAGTTCCATCTAATGTTCACATTGGTACCGGTTTTCAAGTATCCCTGCCGTCAGCTACCGGACTGGACGGCAGAATCCTTTCGTGGTCATTAACAAAAGGAGGCAGTACCGCCAGCTATACCGGAAACCTATCCAACAGCGGAGGTAATATTTCTATCAATGTCACAGGAAGCTATGTCCTGACTGCCAGCACTACCGACAGCATGGGCCGAACCTTCAGCTATTCCCAGAGCTTTGTGGTTACTAATAATGTGCCGAACAAGCCTGTAGGATACGCCTCAGTCTATAGAACTGCTCGGAATGGTAAGCTGTTGGTAGACATTACTGCATCAGCTACAGACCCGGATGGCGATGCAGTAACGCTGGAATACTCAGGTAACACTGCTGATAGCTACTATGCGGTGGGTACCCATACCGTTAAGGTACGTGCCAAAGATGCATGGGGGTGGTATTCTGACTGGACGGATATTACCTTTACCGTAACCAATTCTGCACCCAGCACTCCAGTCATTACCCGTACACCAAACGGAAACAGTATAGCCCCTGGTGTTCCTGTCACCATTACTGCTTACAGCACAGACCCAGATGGTGATGCCATTACCTACATTTGGGAGGGGCGCCCTGCTGAAACCAGCACAGCATATCCACTGGGCAAAAATGTAGTGCGGGTAAAAGCAGTAGATTCCACCGGAGCCGAATCCTCCTGGGCAGCCATAGTATTCTTTGTAGCTGACCCAAACCGCGGTGGAGGTATGACCCTGACCGGTCCGGAGTCAGTGATTTTAGAGCAGGGCATTTCCGGTGCAACCATCACCAACTATACCTTTACAGTGCCGCCGGTATCCGGGCATTCCGGCAATGACTATGGCCGAGTCCGAGGCTACAACACCCTCACCGGACAGTGGGACCAGCTGGATTACGGAACCACCACAAACGGCATCACCTTCAGCCGTTCCATCTCGCCCGGCATCTACAGTCAGCTGGAGTTTTACTACTACACAAATCACAATTGCATGTACAACAAGAGCAATATTACCTACAGTGTTGAGTTTTACTTTCAGTAAGAATGCACTTGATGGGAGGGATTCTCATGAGTAATATCCAATTTAGAATCAACCGTATTCTCTATTATGGCAACATAGCTGGTTACCTCTCAAGGGGAAAAGCTGTGGTAGATCCCATGTTTCAGACCGATGAGTTGGTGTCCTATCTCACAGAAAAGAAAGGACTGGAGGTGGAATGGAAGCCCGGTACCTTCGAGCGACTGGCGGCAGGAACCATTGATCCGGAGGGAAACGCAGCACTGCACAAACGCTGCCGTGTTTGGCAGCTTGCATCAGAAGCAGATGTTATGATGAAATTCATTGGCTATGATGCATTCACAAGCCGCTTCGGTGAACCGAACCCTGCCAACTATCGGGTAGTGTATGACGGCGAGGTGGATACCAATGAGTTGGAAGCACTCTATACAAAATTCAATATCGATCAACCGTTGGGCTATGTGGGACATAGCCTTTCCATGTCCGATGTACTGGAGCTGTATGATGAAACCGGCTGCACTTTTTATTACTGTGACACGTTCGGATTCAAAGAAATATCTTTTCAGGAGGTACAGCAGGAGCAAGACCAGGGACCACAGATGAAGCTATAGTCACAAGATAGAGGGACTTTAAACTAGTTTTAGTAATCCAAATAATCAATTAATATCATGGAGGTAATCTAAATGAGAAAATTAGTATCCAAGGTAAGAAATAAGATGACTTTAAAGGTGCTGGAAGCACAGGCTCTGCTTCGCAGAAAAGACGGGGAAAACTTCGTGGACACTGCGATCAAGATACTGATGGCGGTTGTCATCGGTGCTCTGGTGCTGGCCGGACTCTACGCCTTATTTGGTGAAACTGTACTTCCTACTCTTAAGCAGAGAGTAGTTGATATGTTCAATTATGGTAAATAATTTGCCGCTCCTACTGCAGGGCGGCTTTCTAATTGCCTTGTTGACAACAGTATCTTTATGGGATATCCGAAAACGGATCATCCCCGACCGTCTCTGCCTTGGCCTTGCATTGACTTCCCTGCTTTCTTTCACACCGGAAAAGCTGTTCGGTCTGCTTGCGGGGGTTATTCTGCTCATCGCCGCCCTTGCATGGGGCGGTGTGGGCGGCGGTGATGTGAAGTTCATGGCGGCCAGCGGGGTGGTGCTGGGCTTTTACAAAGGTATGACAGCACTGATGCTGGGCTTTGCCTTGCTGCTTGCATTCCATGCTTTCAGCTTTATCATCCAAAAACTGCGAGGAGGGATTGTGCCAAAAGCATACCCCCTCGCACCTTTTCTGTCGATTGGCTGCTTTATAGCCTACTTAATATGAAGAAAGAGGTTTAATCATGAAAAAGAAACTTTTTACAGCTGCTTGCCTTGCAGTTACTATCTTTACAGCTACAGCATTGGTTTTTCACAAATCTCGCCGCAGACTTTCAAAACGGTCAGTCAACCTTTAATAAGAGGAGGAATCTACTATATGAATTTTCTAAAAAATCGCACGGTGCTGGGGGTGCTCTGCATCGTGCTATCCTTACTTATTTGTTTTGCGCTTACACCTCTTTTTAATCAGAGTGTATCGCAGAAAACAAGTATTGTCCGAGTGGTAAAGGATATTGCGTCCGGCGAACAGATCACCAAGGATATGGTGCAGACCGTGGAGGTGGGTGGCTACAACCTGCCGGAGAATGTCATCCATCAGACGGAAACGGTACTAGGAAAATATGCAGAAGCTGATCTTTCCCCCGGTGATTATATTCTGACTGACAAGTTATCCGATGTTCCCGCCGCTGAAAATGCCTATCTGTACCACTTAACCGGTGACAAGCAGGCCATTTCGGTCAGCATCAAAAACTTTGCTCAAGGACTTTCTGGCAAGCTTATGTCAGGAGATATTGTTAGCGTCATTGCACCGGACTACAAAAAACAGGGTGCTACGGTCATTCCCCCGGAGCTTACTTATGTGGAAGTCATTGGCGTGACTGCCAGCACCGGCTTTGACACTGACACCGGAGAGGATACCTCAAAGAATGATAGGGAAAAGAAACTCCCAGCCACTGTTACTCTGTTAGTTTCTCCCGAACAGGCAAAAATTCTTGCAGATCTGGAAGCGGACGGTAAGCCCCACCTTTCCCTTATTTTTAGAGGAACAAAAGAGAGTGCCGCAAAGTTTACCGGATTGCAGGACGAGGTGATATCCAAGCTGCATCCGACTCCAGCTCAATCAGATGGAACTGAAACAGAGCAACCTCCCAGTAATACGGAAGCTCCGGTTGATACAAATGCACCTGCAAAAGAAAATGGAGGTGAATAACATGTTGAACTTCATGAACGGAAGCCTGTTCTCCAGAGGACAGAAGGAAATCAACTCGGAGAAACCAGAACAGGATGTGCAGGTGCTGGCAGTTTGGGGCAGTCCTGGCAGCGGAAAGACCACTGTCAGCGTGCGGCTGGCAAAATATCTGGCTGACCACAAAAAGAACGTGGCCCTGCTACTTTGTGACATGACAACCCCGATGCTTCCTTGTATCTGCACGCCAAGCGATCTGGAGGACGAGCGTTCCCTCGGCAGTATCCTTGCAGCTACCCACGTGACTGACCTACTCATCCGGCAGAACTGCGTGACCCATAAGAAAATCGGGAACCTGACCATTATTGCTATGCTTAAGGGCGAAAATGTATTCACTTACCCTCCCTACAGTCAGGAACTGGCGGCAGAGCTTATTGACCATCTGCGGGATATTGCCCCATACATCATCATTGACTGCGGCAGCTATATTGCCCACGATATCCTTTCCGCGGTTTCTCTGCTGGAAGCGGACTCGGTTCTTCGTTTGGTGAACTGCGACTTAAAATCCATCAGCTACCTGTCCAGTCAAATTCCTCTTTTGAAGGATCAGAAATGGGATACGGATAAACAATACAAGGTGGCATCCAATATTCGTCCCAATCAGGCAGGTGAACATATTGAACAAGTACTTGGCAAGGTAGTGTTTAAGCTTCCCCATTCTATGGAGCTTGAAAACCTTGCACTCTGCGGAGATTTATTTGGAGAGCTTGGGCTGAAGGATAGCCGAGGCTTTCGTTCTGAAATTGCAAAGATAGCTAAGGAGGTGTTTGGCGTATGAGTTCCCAAAAACAGAAAAAAGCGGATCAGCAGCTGTTTGATGTCCCGGTCAGCAAAATAGAAAAGAATCAAAGTACGGCAGGCTCTGAGAGCCTGTTTTTTTCATCTCCAAGCACCCATGAGTTCAGTTCTGTTCTGCGGGAGGTACAGGCACATATTTCTTCCCATTACGCTGGGTTAATTACGGACGGAGGCAACGGCGAGAGAAAGGGGCAGATCAAGCGGTATATTGCCAAGTATCTGCAGGATAACCGCGTATCGGTGGCTGGAATGTCAGACCAGCAGCTCACCGGTGCCCTTTATACCGAGATGGCTGAGTTTTCTTTTTTAACGAAGTACATCTTTGGGGAAGGTATTGAGGAAATCGATGTAAACGCTTGGGATGACGTGGAGGTGCAGTACAGCAACGGCACTACCAGAAAGCTGGAGGAACACTTCGAAAGCCCGGAGCATGCGGTGAATGTAGTACGCCGGATGCTTCATGTGTCAGGAATGATTCTGGATAACGCCAGCCCCACTGCCCTTGGGCACTTAAGCAAGAACATCCGTATTGCAGTACTCAAGGCTCCGGTGGTAGATGAGGACGTAGGTATCGCAGCTTCCATTCGTATTGTCAACCCTCAATCCATGTGCAAGGAGGATTTCATTGGCGGCGGTACAGTGACAGAGCCAATGATGGACTTTTTATCGGAGTGTTTACGGTATGGTGTTTCCACCTGTGTGGCAGGTGCGACCAGTTCCGGAAAAACCACGCTGGCAGGCTGGCTTTTGACCACGATTCCCGATGGCAAACGTATTTTTACCATTGAAAATGGCTCCCGTGAGCTGGCTCTGGTGCGCCGCAGAGAGGGCAAAGTGGTAAACAGTGTCATCCACACTCTGACCCGCGACAGTGAAAATGAGCGTCAGCGGATTACCCAGACTAGTCTGCTGGATATGTCCCTGCGTTTTAACCCCGATTATGTTGTGGTAGGTGAAATGAGAAGTGCCGAGGCAAATGCGGCACAAGAGGCTGCTCGAACGGGCGTTACTGTGTTAACCACCATCCACTCCAATTCCTGCGAGGCCACATGGCGCAGGATGGTATCCCTGTGTAAGCGCGCGGTGGATATGTCTGACGAAACCCTCATGGCCTATGTGACAGAAGCCTATCCGTTGGTAGTGTTCTGTAAGCAATTAGAAAACAAGGCCCGCCGCGTTATGGAGATCATGGAGTGTGAGATCCTGCCCGACGGTACAAGAAATTTCCGGCCCCTGTTCCAGTACCATATTACTGAAAACTGCATGGAGAACGGTAAATTCATTATCACCGGACACCATGGCATTGTACAGGGTATTTCCCAGGGACTGCAGCGGCGGCTTTTGGAAAATGGTATGCCGCAAAGCTCCTTAAAGCACATTATGGAAATGGGAGGTGCTCTATGACCACGCTAAATTTGATTGCCTGTATCGGCATGATTACCGGTACGTTTCTCCTCCTCGGTCTATCGCCTCTGGAGTTTACAAACGGCATGTTCGGATTTCTGATTCGCAAGGATATGAGTATTCGAGCTGAAATTAAAGAGAGTACAAACCGTAAAAAGGTGCGGTTCCTGCGCCGTGAAATTATGGAAGTGCAGGATATTTTAAAGCTGACCGGACGGGAAAACGGCTGTTCCATGGTATGCGCTGCTTCTCTTATGTTCTTTGCGGCAGGGGCGGCAGTCGCGATTCTACTGGAAAATGTGTTTCTTATACCAGTATTAGCAGCGGGTCTTATGATGCTGCCTTTCTGGTACATCAGGCTGACGGCGTCACATTACAAGAGAGCGGTGGCGGCTGAGCTGGAAACGGCGCTCTCCATCATAACGACCTCCTGTCTGCGAAACGAGGATATCCTTACTGCCGTGGAAGAAAGTGTACAGTATTTAAATCCACCAGTGCGCGGTGTATTTACGGAATTTCTGGCGCAAACCCAATTAATAGACCCAGCTGTGGAAGCAGCACTTCATGCCATGAAGCCCAAAATTCAGAACGAAGTGTTCCACGAATGGACAGATGCTATCTGTGCCTGCCGGTATGACCGAAGTCTGAAAAACACGCTGACCCCTATTGTGTCCAAACTCAGCGATATGCGTATCGTAAACGCAGAGCTGGAATATCTGGTCTCTGAGCCACGCAAGGAATTCATCATTATGGCCATGCTGGTAGTTGGTAATATTCCCATTCTGTATATGCTGAACAGGGACTGGTATCATACGCTGATGGACACTATGGTGGGGCATATCATATTGGCGGTCTGCGCTGCCGCCATCTTTATCTCAATGTCTTTTGTAATTAAGCTGACTAAGCCTATTGAATACAGGAGGTGACCGAAATGATGACCCAATTGTTTTTTACAGGAATCCTCCTTGCTGCTGGATTCTTTCTAATTCTGGCAGATATGCTGCGGCTTCCGGCCATGGGTGCTGCCAAAGCAATGCTTAACACAGGAAAAGAAAATAAGAAAACCAAAACAACAGAAGTCTTGCTGATGGCAGGTGCCATAAGGCTCTCAAAATATATCCGAATGGACGCGTACAAAAGAAGCCGCATGGCAAGTATCCTGAAGGCTTCCGGAGTTGCCATGACACCGGAGGTATACACAGCTTACGCTATTACAAAATCCGGAGCCATTGGATTGGGGGCACTGCCGTGTCTCTTCCTGCTGCCAATGCTGGCTCCGGTGCTGGTAATCCTAGCCGTGCTGACCTATTTTCAGGAAACGAAACGTGCAGATGAGCAGCTCAGGGAAAAACGGGAGCAGATTGAGGGGGAACTCCCTCGGTTTGTGGCAACAATTGAGCAGACTTTAAAGGCTAGTCGGGATGTACTGGCAATGATTGAAACCTACAAGAAAAATGCAGGCCCCTTTTTTGCCCATGAGCTGGAGGTACTGACCGCAGATATGCGTTCCTCCAGCTATGAAGCGGCGCTGACCCGATTTGAGGCAAGGCTTAACTCACCTATGCTGTCCGATGTGGTCAGAGGACTCATTGGTGTACTGCGGGGCGATGACAGTGCTGTGTATTTCCAGATGCTTACCCATGACTTCAAAGCATTGGAGCTTCAAAGACTCAAGGGGCAGGCACAGAAGATTCCACCGAAAATCAGGGTGTTTTCTTTCCTCATGCTGATGTGCTTCCTCTTTACTTATCTTGCCATCATTGCCATGGAGATAATGAATTCCCTTGGAACAATGTTTTAGATTGGGGGTGTAACAATGGAAAATAAAAATCGAGTCCTGCTCTTTTACAGATTGGAGAAAAACTACTCTGCTTTCGTCTCGGAATGGATGTCACTGTCACCTTCCGAGTTGATCGAAAAAGCGGAGGAAATATCCGCAACTCAATTGATTAAGAAAAATTTTATAAATTCAATAAAAGAGGAAAAAGCCGCATGGCTCCTGCAATTCGAGAGTCCGCTGGAAATCCTGCGGGATAAGTGGATTGAGGAAAATGGCATGGAGAAGATGCATGATGAGGACTTTTCTCATGCACTGTGGTCTATTATAGACTGTCAGGATACAGAAAGCCTTTATGTGCTGGCAAAGGACATGGATACATCCCCTGACCGTGATAAGCCGATGACTGTTCGGGATTTTATTGAAAAGCACCGTGATGTTGTCTTTAAAATGATGACACCGTGCGGGTACGTATATCTGACACAAAAAAAAGCACAGCTTCTGCTAAACGGTCAGAGTGTGAGCGGGCATCCCGGAAACACGGAGTACAATGTGGAGCTTCCCGCAGAGGAACTGTTGAATCAACAGGTTGTAGATGCCAATTTTTGTGATGGCACATGGCATCTGCTCAGTGATTACATTCTTGAAAAGAAAATGGAGCAGGAGCAAGCTCCTATGGAGGGGGTGACCCTGTGCTGAAACTCATTGTGAAAAGCAGACGAGGCGAAGGGTATATTGATACAGCCGTGCTGGTGCTGTGTGTAATGTTGGTGCTTGCTGTAGCCATAAGTGTTCTGCCGGTATTCGTGACCAAGAATAAGCTGGATACCTATGCTGCCGAGCTATGCCGGGAAGCGGAAATCGCAGGGCGTGTTGGAAGTGAAACCACTCTGCGGGCACAGGTATTGACCGAAAATACCGGTCTTGCCCCCGATATTTCATGGTCGAGTACCGGGAATATCCAGCTAAACGAGGAATTCACAGTGACGGTGACCATTCAGACGAATCTTGGATTATTCGGCGGCTTCGGCAGCTTTCCGGTTACCTTGAAGGCACAGGCCAGCGGGAAGAGTGAGGTGTACCACAAGTGACAACTGGTAAATTTTATGTTATATTGAAAGATAAGAAGGGAACCTCTTTTCCCTTAATTATTGCAGTAGCACTGGCGTTGGTAATTGTTTTTTGCGGTGCCGCTGAGTACATCAGGCTGGTTATAATTGCTCAGGGCGTCCGGGATGCGATACAATCTGCAGTCATATCGGCTGTCAACGACAGCTATGACGATGTGTATCACGGCGTGCGGGAAGGTTATGCCGGAGCGTATATGCCTTCGGCAGATGAGTTTGAGGAAAGCCTTGATTATGGTGACATCTATGGACGACTGGATGAATTATTGGGATTAAGCTATACGAGCGGATATCATGCGAAGTATGCCGGGGGAGTCATAGAATTCAGGCTCTCGGCTCTTTCCGTGAATTTAAAGAATATGCCGCTGGCACCGGGATATCCAGACAATAGCAATGGATTTTTAGCTAATGCAGTGATTAGGCTGGAGGTTCCTGTACGGTTTGGGGGCAAGCTTCTCCCATCGATGGTGATAAATCTCAAGACACAGGCGAAATATATGCCTTTATTTTAACTGTTTTCGGATTGTCCATAGACTTCCGAAAACATCTGTAGTATGGTGTGTCGTGAAAACACATCGTAGACTATTCTCGAGAAAAGGAGGTCATCCTACATGAAACTGACAGATAAAACAAAAAAGCGGATTATCCTTGCCGGGCTAGGAATTGTGAGTATTGCCCTTGTAATAGCTATCGCCTCACAGTTTAAGACAGAGGTGCCAAGAGATGCTGAAATTCTTGCAACCCCGGCAGTATCCAGAGAGGTAACACCCAGTGTAAGTGTTCCACCTTCCTCCGCTGAAACGACTAATGCACCGACGGTAAGTGCCAAACCGATTGAACCAACCGACACACCTGCCGTGATCGAAGGTGCGGATACCGGAAAATCCACTGGTACAGAACAAAGCATTCAGGCAGAACCTACAAAACCACCTGTTCCCACAGACCCTCCAAAATCCAAAACTGAAACATCATCTCCTCCAAAAGAAACTGTGACTAAAGAGCCAAGCAAAGCGGCAGAACATAAGACAGAGGATAAGGTCAAGACAACTACACAAGCGCCGACAAATGGTGAGAAGAAAGATGGGAAGATTTATGTACCAGGTTTTGGCTGGATTGAAGATGAAGGTGGTGGAGTTGAACAGAGCGTTATAGACGGAGAAGGAGATATTAATAAACAGGTCGGCGAGATGGATTAAATTTAATTTACTATGCGAGAGGCATCGAATTATTGGTGCCTTTTTTATTTGGGGAGGTATCATATGAAACGATATATCAGTCTTTTTCTTATACTGGTGATGATAATCTCTTTGTTTTTACCCGTTGTTTCCTATGGTGAAGGAAGTGGAAACATTGATCATGGGGGCGGAGGCATGGGTAACGGCACAAGTGAAAACTATTGGAATTCTGGAAATGAAGGAGTCAGAGTTACGGTAGTTCGGGCAAACGATAGAATTGCGGTTACAATACCTATAGATTTTACAAATAAAAAGCCTTTAGTTACTGTGCATTTCGGAAAAGTCCCTAAAATTTCATATACTAACGGGCAAAGAATCTTGCCATCAACGTCAACGTATACGTGTCTAAAACCAGTATTAGCAATCCCGCGCATCATCAGTTCCGGCAGCGGACAGGCAAGTATTGAGGAAATTAAAAAGTATTTCTGTTCAGAGTATACCTTAATGCGAATTGCTGATGTTACTGGCATGAAATATGAGGTGTTAATTAATGGCGATTACAAAATCTTGCTGGAACCAATCGCCTATATAACCTTTCAGGGGGTAAAAATGGCGATGACGGCCACCGAAGCAGCACTTTACGATCAGCAACTCGGTGGTAAACTGCGAAGTAAAATGGTGTCTTTGAGTCACAAAAACCTACCCCTTTCAATGTTCTTAGAGGTATCAGACCTCGGTTATCCGGCATGGTCAGGCTCAAAGACCTCGGCGGCCTCTAACTCTGATATCATCTCATCCCTCGGAATCGGAATTGTCCGGTTTAAAGAAAAGCCGAATGAACCGCCTGAAGTGACTGCCTGGGATTATGAATATCGGATAAATACGGAGGTCATTACCTCGGTTACTGTAAGTGGAGGTCAGGCCGACCCCGATTACCAGGTTATGGTACGCTTTAATATAGACGGAAAAACCTATACCGTCAGCGGAGTATATTATCCGGAAGGCGACAGTCAGCTGGTATGGGTGCGATGGAGAACTCCCTCTACGCCAAAGACCATAAATATTGGAGTCTCTGTCTCTGGTGGCGGTAGTGCCAGCAAGGGCACCATCACCGCTAAAATTGTTGATCTCTCCGGTAATGATTCCCCTAATCCTATAGCGGACGACCGCAATGACAGCTACATAAGGCCATCTGTGCCAAGTAAGGAACAGAAAACCTCAGCTTCATGGGGCGTTTGGCGCCCATGGTGGCAGGAGAATTGGGTTTGGTACGACGGTGATGACGAAGATGATGATGGATATTGGGAGGATGAGGGATGGTGGGAGTTCGCTTGGGATGCTTATCACGCCAGTCTTTCCGCATCCATGCATATTACACCCGATGAAAAGGTACCCACTTCTTCGGGAAAAACTATGGCAAGTGGCTATGGCATCAACCAAATTACCACTGCAAATGTGAGTACCAACCAATCCTCAGCGGTAACTGATGCACAGAATGCCGTCACCTATTTTCCTGAATTTCAGTATCAGACGTACTGGCGGCTTCTGGATCGTACTCAATCCAGCTACAGTTCCAAGTTTGAATTTGCTTCCAATAAGTATTCCACCTATAAGCGCAGAACACACTTTACCCCCATTTGGATGCCTGACGGAAGTTATATCCCCTACACATGGCTGATAGATTGTTGGACGCCTTCGGGGATGCTTTCCATGAATCTGACCGACTTGATAAATATTCGTGGAAGTCTTTGGGACGACTGGCATATTGCGCCTGTCAAGCCGGACTAAAGGAACGATATGGCGTTTAAACGTATTGTAAAACCAGCTTTTTGTGCAGCGGACAGCAGCAAAAGAGATTGTGAGGTACTTTACTTCTCAGTCTTTTTTTCTGCCTAAAATTAAGAATGGAAGGTGATTCTTTATGAAAACAAAACGAATATTGTATGTGCTATGTGTCATGCTTCTGGTTATCGCTCTGTTTGGTACAACGGCCTATGCAGCAGGTTCCGGCGATGTGGCTGGAGCAATTGAAGGCACGTGGAAAGATGCATCTGGACAAATCAAAACTGTGGTAAACAAGGTTGTATTTCCGGCAATCGACCTGATTTTGGCTGTATTTTTCTTTGCTAAATTGGCAACGACGTACTTTGATTATCGTAAGCATGGGCAATTTGAGTGGGCTGCGCCTTCGATTTTATTTGCCTGCCTTGTGTTTGCACTAACATGCCCGTTATATATATGGGCTATATTGGGTATATAGGAAAAGGAATAGGCGGACTCTCTCGTCGAGTTAGCCTATTCCTTGAATTGATTGTAGGTTTATCCTTTATATAATGTGTACGCTGTATAAGTCGAAGATATTGACAAAAATCCATTACTTTCATTATTTTAACAGCAATGGCTACACCTTATTAACTGTTTAAAATTACTTAAAAAAATCTTCCAAATAGCCAACTTAACATTTCAGCGCTTTTATTTTTCTCAAATCCAGCCCGCTTCAAAATAGAGAAATAAATAAGCAGGTTTAAGTGCATATAGATTTCTGTTGATTTATTCCATACTATGCTAGAGTGAGCACCTTTATTTCTAATGGCCACAAAATCAGAAATTTTAGATTTAAACTCTTCCAAAGTATATATTTTGCATATTCCCAATTCGATATGTTCTGGTTTTTGCGTTATTTGCCTCATTACTTCTTCAAATTCCATATAAATTGCATTAATTTTCTCTTTAAGAGAAGGGGAAAACCCTTTTAATTGTGAGCTTAGAATATTTTTTGCTTTTGATTTTACCATATCGTTGATATCTGATTTTGCATCAATAATACACATTAACTCTTTTGTTAGATTTTCTGCCTGTTTCTTAAGTGAAATATCAGAGGTAACGTTACTAAAAGAGTATTCCATTTCAAATGCTGCACAAATATCAGCTACATCAGTATATAGAATTTTGCCACTATCTTTATTTCTTTTGGGGAAGAAATTTGTATTAGGTCGAGTTTTTTCAATGTTTAATAGTTGAAATAATTGAGGTAATTGGTCTCCTAAAAATCTGAAACGAATTACTTGAGTAAAATTAAGTTTCTCATTAGCATAATCATCAAAGCCATCCACTAAATCTACAAGGATTGGTGAAGATCTAACGATACGGTTATCGTTAGATCTTCTGGTTTGATATAATCTTGTATCGAAATTAACATTTAATGCGCCACTACAGAATTGAAAAAATGATAAAGCAAATCGATAATACATTTCTATTTTATCTAAAGGCTTATCCTCATCAAATTCAAACCTTAGAATAGAATGGATGTTATTTCTAAGGTCAGGTAATTTACCTGTTTCTATTTTCAATTCACTAAGATCAATAGAATATGTAATCTTAAATTTTTCTTTAGCAAGTTCAATGTCAAAAGATTTTGTAAATGTACTGTATTCCATAAATTGTATAGAAGATCTATCCGAAAACTCATCGATAGCTAGATTAGGTGAATGTAGCAAATCAACGATACCACCTCTAAATTCAATGATATTGAAAGTTCTTAAATCAAGGATATCAGGAGTAGTAGATTTTACAATTAACGGAGTGTGAAAACAGGACGCATTCAAAGTGATAGGCGACGATAGAAAGTTTGACAGCCGATTCTTTTTTAAGAAGGCGATGCTACGTCCGCCTTCTGTGATTCCGAATAACCAGTGATTTTTTTCGTTGGAGCCATCTGTATAGCTTAGACAATGGGCTTCTTTTTTTGATTCATCAGTAAATGGCAAAATCGTAACAATATTTTCACTCATGCTAAAAAACGTATCATAATTATTATTAGTTTCAATGGGTAAAAGTTGCAATATACCACTGATGTTATTTCTAATAGTTTTGTCCATAGTGTCCCCCTAAGTAAACATTTATTGTATCCATTATATAAAAAGTATACTAATATTTCAATATTAAAAAAGATACATTCCTAACGTCCTAATGCAAGTATTTACTAGCAGATACTTGGAATGTAGGAGGAATAAAAACTATGGGATGCTGGGGAATAACAGCTTTTGAATCGTAAGCCGGTCTTGCCATAGATTGAATCAGAAGAAATCTACCGGAGGATGGTAAACTATATCTTGAATAAATCATTGAAGTTTTGCGTCAGAATAACTGGAATGTGCCAGCTGATGCAAAAGACGGGGAATCTCACACCAGTCCGATGGCGCTGGCGGAAATGCTGGTAAAATTCAGAAAACCATTTTGAACTGATTTCCTCCCAAGAGCAACAAATGTTGAATGTAACAAAAATGACAGTCCTAATGGAAGTATATACAGGCAGGTGCTGGATATGTAGCAGAAAAGCACAGATAGTCAATTCTCCCTGTGCTTCTCCTTATCCATTTGCTTGTCATCGTTACAAGACATCAATCATAAGCTGAAATATTAGTTTGCTGGTTTCTGGATCGCGGCACATAAGTCTGTCAAGCAATTCATCGGTAAAGCCTTGTGCAAACACTACTGCAATCGGTGCAAGCAGAAACCGCTTTTTAAGTCGTATGTTAAGTTCTTCCATAAATGGCTCACCTACAATCTGAGAAATTTGGTTGTATAACTCCTTCAGTTGGAAGAAATCAATCGCATCCTCTATAATTTCTATTTGCTCTTTTACAAAGCATTCAGTTGCATAAGCTTGCAACTCGTCTTCAAGAAAAACTAGAAGCATATATAATTGTGTATTATTTTCCTGAAAGGATATTTTTTTTCTCTGCACTTCATAAGTTTCCAATATTGGATGGTAAAGAGGGTGTGGGCTATCTGGCTCAGTGCCGTCCAGTACATGAAGGCATAGGCTTTGGAATTCACCGCACCCCATAAAGCCATCGCTGGCGGCCTCATAGGTAAGCATTGTGTTGATGCCCTCGAAAAAGAGGGAGAGGTAGCAGTCCAGCAAATAACCTTGTGTTCCAAGCCTCTGCCGGATTTGCTTGGCAAGCCTTAGCAGTGACAAGAGGGAGTCTCCAGAGTATTCAACCTCCTGCCTCCCCAGAAAACTGGATTTGTGTTCAAAAATATTCATAGTATCCCGACCTTTCATAATGTGGTCGGGAATTTCCCGTATTATAAAAGCGCATACAAAGGCGGGGGTAAGTACACCCCATTACCCATGCACACGCTTATTTTTTCATCTTGTGCCGCACCGACAGATGCAGTATAATAACCTTGTCGTGGTGCCGCTTTGCGGTTGTGCCGGGTGCTCGATTCACCTTAGCGCAGGGTTGATGTGTTCCCGCACATCAGCCTGCCATGACGTTTTTTATTGTCGGGGAAACCCCGCCAATACCATGTAAACTCAGAAAAGATAAAATGTCAAGTCATGCTTTCCGAATCTCTAGGAGGGCTTTTTTTAATTTTATAAAATGTAAGGTAAAAATAGATGCAAATTGACTTTCACTGAATAAAGTGATATTATAATGTATATAATATTGATGAAAAAATGAAGTTGTAATATCACACGGGAGGTGAATACGTGGAACGAATTGGATATGGAGAACACATTAGCAACGCTGTAGAAAATATGCCTTATGAGTGTGTAATTCAAACAGAGGATATTGCTAAAAAGCTGGCGGCAGAATTCGAACTTCCATATGATAAAGCGAAAGTCCTTACCAATGTAAAGTTAAAAAGAATGGCTGACAAAGGAGAAATTGAGAGAGTACAAAGAGGAGTATATTGCCATATAAAGCAAACCGTTTTTGGAAAGGTGACGCCAAGCATAGATGAAATAGTGATAAAAACTCTGAAGATACAGGATGACAAAAGAATTGGATATGAAAGCGGAGCATCTTTGCTAAACAAGCTGGGTCTTTCAACCTTGCTGCCGCGTGATATTGAAATCACTACAAACCGGTATGGAGCAAAACTGCCAGAAGGCTGCCGCATCGTGACATGTAAGCCTGCTGTAACAGTAATGGATGAGAACTGGAAACTTCTACAGTTTATTGATTTGGTAAGTGAACTGCCCAATGCCCATATTGATGCAGAGAACCCGGAACAGTTATTGCGCCAGTATGCTAAAAAACAGCAGTTAGATATCCTTATGCTTATATTTACTGCGCGTAAATACTATTCCCCCAAAGTTTTAATACCGCTCATTGATTTATTTATGGAGGTGGAATATGAAGTTACATCAGGATAGAGATGCTTTTGAGGCACTGATCTTTGATATTAGCCGTAGAACCGACATTCGAAGTGACATCATAGAAAAAGATTATTATTTAACCTTACTCTTACGTGAATTAGCGTCTAGACAAGATACGCTTCCGGCATACTTTAAGGGAGGCACCGCCTTATATAAGGCAATCGGACGCATGAAGCGCTTTTCAGAAGATATTGACTTGACTGTTGAAATACAGGACTGTTCAAAAAGTCAGGGAAAAAAACGTCTGGAAACAGCTGCTAATGGATACCATACACTCTCAAGGACATCTGATAAAGCAAGGGAAAGTAATCAAAGAGGCAGTATAACCAGCGTATATGAATATACCCCTATCACTGTAGTTGACGTCCAGGATGAGCTTCAACGCTTTGGATATGTGAAGGTTGAAGCGACATCCTTTACAATCAGTGAACCAGTTGAACCGCTGGAGATTTCACCCCTTATTTATTCGGAAGCTGCACCTGATCAGCAGAAAATTCTGGATTCAGTTTATGGGGTCAAGTCATTTGCAATTAATACCATTAAGCTTGAAAGAATTTTTGCAGACAAAATATTAGCTGCAGAGTTTTATTATCAGAGGCGAATGTTATTCGACACTGCCAAGCATCTTTATGATCTTGCTACGATGCTGGAGCAGGAAAAAATACAAAATTTACTCGCCGCACCAGATGAATTAAAGGCAATGCTTGCATATAAGCGCAGAGAAGAAAGAGAACGGATTGGGAGTGATCTTGCAGAAAAACCATTTTCGGATTTTAGCCTGTTTCAAGCAGTTGGTATCGATACAGAACTGACCGCCGCTTTTATTCGAATGCAGGAAATATACGTATTTTCCCCTAAAGACCTGCTTTCTCCTGAGCATCTTACTGTAAGCATGAAGGGACTGAATGAAACACTGATTAAACTGGATGAGGAACTTGAGCTATCACAAACAGCCAGTGAAGGTATTGAGCAGCAGATGCTATAAAGCATAGCTCGCTGAAACAAGAATAACAGTAAATAGCAAGGCTTTCGCGTATTTTAGCGGGAGTCTTTTTTTTACCCCCATATGTTGTGGGGGATTATTTGAATTGATAGGAGCCTGAAAGGGCTCTTTTTTTTGGAGGTGATGCCATGTTCATATGGGACTTTGTAGCCGACACGGTGCTGGGTCAGATTCTTGACTGGATTTATGGTCAGATCATCGGATTTCTGGGAAATTTCTTTTCTGCCATGGGTGGTATGGGGGCAGAGCTGTTCGAGATGAGCTGGGTTAAGTCTATCGTCCTGTTTTTTGTTTATCTGGCTTGGACGCTCTATGGTACCGGGCTGGTCGTGTCCATGTTCGAATGTGCGATTGAATATCAGTCCGGAAGGGGAAGTATCCGCGATACTGCTCTTAACGCGATTAAGGGCTTTATGGCGGTAGGACTGTTTTCTACGGTTCCAGTGGAGCTTTACAAGCTGTCCATTTCTCTGCAGAGCAGTCTGACAGCGGGCATAACCGGCTCTGGAAGCGGCTCAAACACACTTGCAGGCAACATCATAAGCGAGCTTTCCGCAGCAGGCAGCCTTGAGAGCGCCGGCAGTGTTGGTGTATTTGGCGGGCTGGGTATGATTACTAGCCCCATCATGATGCTATTTATCCTGATTATGATGGGTTATGCCGTAATTAAAATATTTTTTTCAAATCTTAAACGCGGAGGAATCCTGCTTATTCAGATTGCAGTAGGGAGTCTATATATGTTTTCTGTTCCCCGTGGATACATCGATGGCTTTACTGGATGGTGCAAGCAGATTATAGGTCTGTGCCTGACTGCTTTTCTGCAGGCTACCATCCTCATTGCCGGTCTGATGGTGATTAAGGATAATGCTTTGCTGGGGTTAGGTCTGATGCTGGCAGCAGGAGAAATTCCCCGGATTGCCGGAGCCTTCGGGCTGGATACCAGTACAAAAGCCAACTTTATGAGTGCCGTCTATGCAGGGCAGACAGCCATGAATATCACAAAGACCATTGTGAAGGCGGTGGCAAAATGAAGCTGGTATATATCTGTTCCCCCTATGCAGGGGAGGTTGAACAAAATGTAAGGTTTGCACAGGAAGCCTGCCGCTATGCCATATCGCAAAACTGTGCCCCGGTGGCGGTGCATCTGCTTTACCCACAGCTTTTAGATGATTTGGTTCCTGAAGAACGGAAAAACGGTATTCAAATGGGACTTCGGGTACTTACAGCCTGCGACGAACTATGGCTGTGCGGCTCTCGCATTACTACCGGAATGCACTGTGAGCTTGCGGAGGCCAAACGGCTGGGCATCCCGGTTAAAAGGATATCGAAAGAACAAATACAAGGAGGATTGACTATTATGGAACATAGTAAAACAAGTACGAAGTGTATACCAGAGGAAGCGCCTCTCTCCGGCATACGGCTGCAATATTGACTGAGCCGCTAACTCTCGGCAGTCTGTTTGACGGGATAGGAGGTTTTCCGCTGGCAGGCGTCCGACAGGGATTTATCCCTGTGTGGGCCAGTGAAATCGAACCGTTTCCCATCGAGGTAACAAGATTGCGATTTCACGAAATGTGCCATGTGGGCGATATTACAAAGCTGAATGGCGCGGAGCTTGCACCTGTGGATGTGGTCTGCGGGGGGTCACCCTGCCAGGATCTTAGCGTAGCTGGTAAGCGCGCCGGTTTGCAGGGAGAGCGCTCCGGTCTGTTCATGGAGCAGGTTCGGGTAATTAAGGAGATGAGAGCCTATGACAAAGCAAACGGAAGGTCAGCTGACGCTATTCGACCTCGATATATGTGCTGGGAAAATGTCCCTGGAGCGTTCAGCTCCTCCGACTCCGAGGATTTCCGGGCGGTGCTTGAGGAAACCTGTAGAATTGCGGACAGTTCCGTATCTGTACCTCGACCTCCGGGAGGGGTATGGAAATCTGCTGGGGCCATATTGGGATATCAATTCTCCGTTGCTTGGCGAGTATATGATGCTCAATACTGGCCCCGCACCCCCCAGAGAAGAAAACGTATATACCTTGTCGCAGATTTTGGAGGCCACACCGCACCCAAAATATTATTTAAGCAAGACAGCCTGTTTGGGGATTCTCAGACGAGCGGAGAAACACGGCAAGGAGCTGCCGTCTGTTCTCAAGAGAGCATTGGAAATCCAGGCGAGAGTCATGGAGAATGCCTGACTCCATGGGATATGCAGAGCCAGCGTATTTATGAAAGCGACGGTGTATGGCCTTCCCTTTACGGAGGTGAAGGCGGTGGACATGGCTATGTAACGGCAGAAAAAGAAAATGAGACGATACCTATTAACACGCAAAGCTCAATCAGGCATAATTGTTTGGGAGAAAATACCGGGTTTGGCATTAGAGAACAGGACGATTCAGCTATAACGCTGCAGGCAGCGGCACAATTTCATGATGTTACCACTGCCTTTGCCTGTAACCAGCGGGATGAGGTACGGGATTTAAACGATGTAGCTGGAGCTATTCAGGCTCAGCCTGGCATGAAGCAGCAGACATTTATAGCGGAAAGCAGTGAGCTAACAACATTTCATATTAACCAAAGAGACGAGTTTGTTGACTTAAATGGAATATCCGGAGCCCTGTTGGCGACTCGTAATATGCAGATGCAGACCTTTATATCAGAACCAATCTCCGGTTTCAATATCCAAAGCGGGGATTCCGTAGGAGCTGCATCACATAACCCGGCGTACTGTATTGCCGGGAACATCATTGACCGGCAGGATCACAACGGCGGAAACGGTCTCGGTGTTCAGCCGGATATCAGCTATACTGTGACCTCTACTGATCGGCATTGTGTATTTTCTCAGCAGCGCAGCGATGAATATGCGCAGAATGAAGTGGTCAGTACCCAAAGTGCCAGGCAGTACAAGGATGCAACAGATCTTGTGTGTGAGGCAGATGTTGCCGGACTGGATTGCCGAAATGGGGCTGAGAATGGTGATTTAAGCGGAACGCTCCAGTCAAAGACAAACGGAGGCTATTCCCTCAACAATGTGCATCCCATTCGCGTCGGTAAGCTGATACGAAGGCTGACACCATTAGAATGTGAAAGACTCCAGGGTTATCCTGATTTCTGGACAGATATCCCCGGAGCTTCGGACAGCGCAAGATATAAGGCACTGGGTAACAGTGTGGCGATTCCCTGTGTGGAGCATGTACTCCGGGGAGTCGCCTATTTTTTACGGAAATTCAAAAGGGAACAGGAGGAATCTGTATGTACATCTACCCCGATAACTTAAAATCAAAGGCCACGCTCTGGCTGTGGCAGCTCCGGGATATTGGCATTATCGGCGTGGGGCTATTAATTTCTGTGTTTGCATTGGCACAGCTGTGGCTTTTGCCACCTATTGTAATTACCGCCCTTTATGCCTTTTTAACAATACGTTTTGATGATATCAGTATCCTTGACTTTATTAAATATGCCTGCGCCTTCTTTATAACAAAACAGCAGATCTACGAATGGGGGTATTCAAAATGAGTAAAGAAAAGATAAGAGCAAGTCAGAGGCAGGTTACCCGCCAACTGATTGGAACCAGAGAGGTGATGGATTATTGTCTTGAAACCTACAGGAGCGATCGGCTTGTGTATTTTATGATTAAGCCCACCAATATTTCTGTTTTATCGGAGGAAAGCATATCAGCTCGTATATATGCACTGATGACTGTTTTAAAAGGTATGGCGGAGCTGGAATTTCTGTGTCTAAACAGCCGGGAAAGCTATGAGAATAACAAGCGTTTTTTGAAAAACCGCATGGAGTTGGAGACCAATCCGGCAGTACGAAGGCTGCTGGAGCAGGATCTGGTACACCTTGACCGCATTCAGGTACAGATGGCAACGGCGAGGGAATTTCTCGTCATCATACGGCTTCGTAACGAAAAGGAAAGCGAGGTTTACCCTTATTTAAGCCGCATAGAGAAAACCTTGCGGGAACAGGGCTTTATTGCAAAGCGGGCTGACAAAGAGGATATAAAGAGACTATTGGCAGTGTATTTTGAGCAGAATGTTACCACTGAAAAGTTCGAGGACTTCGATGGTGAGAGATGGGTTATCCTGAACGAGTGAAAAAGGCGGAAAGCCAAGACTTTTTTCGGTTTTCCGCTTGGCATATTAATTTAATCTATTTGGGATAAACGCAATTCGTAAAACTGGCGCACCCAAACTGGAAAACCGTTATATGCTGCTTTTTCAAGAATTTTTGATAGTGTCCTTTTGCCGACACGTCTGTCCATAATCGCCAATACTTTTATGATATAGTTTTCGGATTCTAGAGCTTCTTGAATCGGCATATTACGAAATTGAAGAACCGCTTTTAAAAAATCCATTTCACAGTAAGTGCAGTTATTATCCCATTTAGGCTTCATTTTTTTGACCAGATCTTCATAAGGAGAATCCGGCATTTCATTGTATAAGGGTGTAATATCTCTCTCCTGATAATACATTTCTATCCATGAAAAACAGACCATCTCTTTTCCATCAAGCAGGATGGCTGCTCTGCCATAGGAGTTATGCACATCATGATACCGAGTGAGAAAGTATGTTACCCTGTTTATTAATGTGTCACAGAGAGTCTCGCCTAATTGCTTTTTAAGCCCTGCCCATGATTTATAATGAGTCATAAATTATTTTCCTTAGATTGATCTAAAACGTATTTTCCTTTTGTTCCATCGGGATTGATGTAGAATCCGTCAACGATTTCGTTCATTCCGCCGCCGAATGACCAGTTATTTGCTTCTACAAAGGCAATGAATTTATTATAAAACTCGTCAAAGGATAGGTTTTCAGGAATTTCTACACAGCCCTGTATTTCAATTTCTTTACTCATAACATTCACCACCTTAATTATTTAACTGCCAATCATAATCATTTGCACAGTTCTTTTCCATTATGAAATTAGTTAATTTAGTATTATTACGAATTACTGTATTCTCTTTGAGTGTATGATAGCCACGCTTTTCAAAAAAGGGTTTAGCAGTAATGGAAGCATGGGTTGTAAAAAGAGAAACACCGGAAAGGATAGCCTGCTGTTCCAATTCATTTACAATAGCTGTTGCAATACCTATGTTTTGGTAGTCCCTGTGAATATAAAGTTTATCAAGATAGCCCTTATCGTCCATATCACCGAACCCTGTAATCACGCCATTTATTTCTGCAATAACCGTGTTGTGTTTCAGAAAAGATTGATTCCAAGTATTTAGGTCTACCTTCCCTGTTGCCCAGGCTTTAAGCTGAGCTGTTGTATAATCTTTTGCGTTTACGGCATTACAGTATCAAAAAAAAGCTCTGCCAATACAGCACAGTCCTCCGGTTTGTATTTTCTTAATTGCATGATGTCTCCTATGAGCATTTAAATAACCTGTAATTAAAGTTAGTTCTAATTCTGAAGCTAATTATACCTTACTTCTCCATCAAAGTGAAGCAATTTGTCCTTAAGCCGTCGCGTAATGTGGCGGCTTTTCCTATACCCATATTCAAAAACAGAAAGGAAGAAAGCGATGGCAAGAAGAACAAAAACTCAATCCTTGCCGAAGGAGGATACCAGAGTCCAGGAGTTTCTGGACATGATAGCCCCTTCGGTAATCAAATTTAATACCGATCACTTTATCTGCGGTAATACTTACCGATGTGTGTGGGCACTTCGCGAGTACCCAACCTCTACTGCTGAACAGGCCATTCTCCGTCATCTTGGTGAACAGGACGGCGTGACGCTGCACCTCTATACCCGTCATGTTACCCCGGTAGAGGAAAAGAAGATCATCTCGAATGCTGCAAACAAAAACCGTATGCAAAGTTCCAGTACGCAGGATTTACAGCAGACGGTCACAGCGGAAAGCAATCTGCATGATGTTGCGACTATCGTGGCACAGATGCATCGGAGCCGGGAACCACTGCTTCATGTTGCTGTGTATATAGAGCTGACCTCTCATGATTATGACCAGCTGAAGCTCTTACAGACGGAGGTTTTAACCGAACTCATACGGAGCAAGCTCAACGTGGACCGCCTGATGCTGCGCCAACAGCAGGGATTCCAATGTGCCATGCCCTCTGGTTATAACGTGTTCGGAGATCAGTTTGAACGGGTGCTTCCTGCCAGCTCGGTCGCAAACCTGTATCCCTTTAATTACTCTGGCAAGACCGATCCCAATGGCTTCTACCTTGGTAGAGATAAATTCGGAAGTAACATTCTGGCGGATTTTAACCGCCGTGCTGATGACAAAACCAATGCCAATATCTTAATTCTTGGAAATTCAGGACAAGGCAAAAGCTACCTTCTTAAGCTCATTCTGTGTAACCTGCGGGAATCCGGCATGCACATTATTGGACTAGATCCCGAAATGGAGTACGAGGATCTAACCCTCAATCTCGGTGGCTGCTTCATTGACCTCATGTCTGGCGAATTCATTATCAATGTATTGGAGCCAAAAAGCTGGGATGAAACCGGCGACCCAAAAGATACAGAGGCACCCCAGGCATTCCGGCAGAGTAGCAAGCTAAGTCAGCACATCAGCTTTTTAAAGGATTTTTTTCGTACCTATAAGGACTTTACTGACAGAGAAATTGACACAATTGAAATCATGCTGGGGAGGCTTTATGAGAAATGGGGTATCACCGACCGAAGTAATTTTGACCGTTTAAAGCATACGGATTACCCCATCCTTTCTGATTTGTACGACTTCATCGAAACGGAATACAAGAACTTCGATGAAAGCCACCGTCAGCTTTATACAGCAGATTCTCTGCGGGAAATATGTCTTGGACTCCATTCCATGTGCAAAGGAGCGGAGTCTAAGTTTTTCAACGGCCATACCAACATTACCAGCAATGATTTTATAACCTTTGGTGTTAAGGGTGTGTTAAATGCCAGTAAAAATCTGCGAAACGCCTTACTGTTCAACGTGTTGTCCTATATGAGCAATGAGCTTTTAACCACTGGGAACACCGCTGCCAGCATTGATGAACTGTATCTGTTCCTAACGAACCTGACGGCAATTGAATATATCCGCAACTTCATGAAACGTGTACGTAAAAAGGAAAGTGCCGTCATTCTTGCCTCGCAGAATCTGGAGGATTTTAATGTAGAACATATCCGAGAGCTGACCAAGCCCCTGTTTTCAATCCCGACCCACCAGTTTCTTTTTAATGCAGGCTCCATTGATGCAAAATTCTACATGGATACCCTCCAGCTGGAGAGATCCGAATTTGAGCTTATCCGTTATCCCCAGCAGGGTGTGTGCCTCTATAAATGCGGCAATGAACGCTATAACCTGATGGTTCATGCACCGGAGCATAAGGCAAAATTATTCGGAAAGGCAGGCGGTCGCTGATGACTGCCCGGAATATATGGCGAAGGGAGTATAACTCATGGACATGAAGGAACAGCGGTTTGGTATTGAAATTGAGATGACCGGCGTGACTCGTGAACAGGCAGCAAAGGTTGCCGCAGAATACTTCACAACTGCCAGCCATTACGATGGCACTTATTATGAAACTTATTCTGCACTGGATCCTCAGGGGCGTAAATGGAAGTTTATGAGTGATTCCAGTATTACTGCACAGAAAAAATCCGGACGTCAAATCGTTACCGCGCCAAGTGAATACAAAACTGAGATGGTCAGCCCCATCTGCCGCTGGGAGGACATCGAAACGGTACAGGAGCTAATCCGCAAGCTTCGGGAGGCTGGTGCAATTACCAACGGCTCCTGCGGTATTCATGTGCATATAGACGCATCACCTTTTGACGCTAACACGCTGCGCAATATCACCAATATTATGGCAGCCAAGGAGGATATGATCTATAAGGCTCTGCAGGTGACTGTCGACAGACAGCACCGATGGTGTAAGCCGGTAGAAAGCCGCTTTCTGGAGGAACTAAACCGCAGGAGGCCTAAAACTCTAGATCAGGTCAGCAGCATCTGGTATAACGGCACGGATGGCAGCCATGAGCATTACCATGACAGCCGCTACCACTGTTTAAACCTGCACAGTGTATTCCAGAAGGGTACAGTGGAGTTCCGTTTATTCAACAGCACTACCCATGCCGGCAAGATTAAAGCGTACATTCAGCTATGTATGGCGATTTCGGCACAGGCCCTCAATCAGCGCTGTGCCAGCCGAACCAAGACACAGACCACCAACGAAAAATATACGTTCCGTACTTGGCTGCTGCGCCTTGGTCTTATCGGAGATGAATTCAAAACCGCAAGGCTGCATCTGTTGGAACACCTGGATGGCTGTATTGCCTGGCGTGATCCGGCACAGGCCCAGCAGCAGAAAGAACGATTACGGCAGAAAAAAGAACGGCATTTAGAGGAGGAACAGAGTGTTTCGGCGCAGCCGGAGTCTGTAACAGAATACGAAACAAATCAGGCCGGGGAAGAAGAGCAAAGCCCCGGTCTAACTATGTTCATGTAGAAGGAGGAATGCCTAAATGAAAAAAGAAACCTTATATATTGCTTATGGCAGTAATTTGAACCTTACTCAAATGGCTTATCGGTGTCCTACTGCCGAGGTAATAGGCACTAGTGAAATGAAAGATTATGAAATGCTGTTTCGGGGGAGTCGCAGCAGTGCTGTTGCAACTGTGGAGCCTTCTATCGGTGCAAGGGTTCCGGTTCTCTTGTGGAAAATTCGACCCCAGGACGAGCTTGCTCTTGATCAGTATGAAGGATATCCAAATTTTTACCGAAAGGAGCTGTTTCCCGTGGAGTTGAGCGGCAGATCAGTAAAAGCCATGGTGTATATCATGAATGATGGGCGTCCGTTTGGAGCCCCTTCGGATTATTATCTTAATATCATTCTGGAGGGTTATCACTCAGCTGGTTTTGATACGGACTTTCTGGAACAGGCAGTGGAAAAATCGATCCAGTTAGCACAGAGTCAGGAACAGTATGAGCCGCAGCAGGGGAATCTGTTCGGACAGAAGTGGTGGTAAAAAATAAGTTTTACTGCCCTTTGGGGATAATCCGTGTGTATGTTTACGAAAAGGAGGTACGACCATGGCTGATCCTGTAACGCTTACCCTAGCGGCAAAGGCGGCAATTATGGCAGCTGCAGATAAACGAACCTGGAAAGCGGTGGGTGTTCTTATTGCCGCGATTTTAACACCTTTTATCCTGATTATTGTCATGATTTCCAGTCTTTTGTCTGGAACTGCGAACCATAACAACGCCGCTGTTCAGCTATCCTTTCATGACGGAGTTATTTCAGGTCAGGTACCGGAGAATTATCGAGAATATATTGAGGACATGCGTAAAAGTTTTTCGGAGCTTGATGTGATTATTGCTGAAATCTCATTGATGATTGAGGAGGGAAGTCTTGACCCTGTACAGGTTAAGGCTATTTTTTATTCTCTGTATTTCGGCGCTGAATCCTTGCGAGGGATTGATTATCAGTCATTTACTGACTGCTTTGTTCGTTACGAGGAACGCACTCGTACATGGTCGGATGAGGACGGAGTGGAGCATGAGGAGACCTACACCACAGCGGTGCCGCTTACTTCCCTACCAGTAATTTATAGAAATTTAGAAAGTACATTCGGACTCAGGATTTCTTACGAAAATCAGGCAAATGCTTCAGAAATTTATTACCGGGCCTTGTATGGAACCGGCGCAGCAGGCGAAGGAGACCGATTTGATCAGTGGTCGGATTGGCTGCCGGAACAGTTTGTCAATCCGACCACTGATCTGGCAGCAGGAGAAACTGGTTCCCGGGCTGTTCAGTTTGCACTGTCCCGTCTGGGAGATCCCTACTCACAGGAGCTTCGTGGTCAGGCAGGTTATACCGACTGCAGTTACCTTGTACAGTGGATCTACCGTCAGCTGCGAGTAAATCTTCCTGGTACCGCTGCCGAGCAGGGAAAATATTGTGTCAACAATGGCCTGACCGTTTCGAAAGCAGATCTTGCTCCAGGTGATCTTGTGTTTTGGAGTCACAAAGTAAACGGACGTTATCTCAATATTACTCATGTGGGCATCTATGCCGGCAATGGCAAGGTAGTGGACGCCTCATCTTCCAGAGGACGGGTTGTGTACCGGGACCTGTTTGATGCAGACAAACAGGTGCTGTATGCAAGACCTTATGCGAAAAATGCGGCATAGTAAAGTCCGTGATTGCCGGAAATAAAATTAAAAATTAAAGGAGGAAAAGCAATGAGCATGTCAGAACTAAAGGTATCTTTTCCATCGGAAAAACTGGAAGCACTCCGTTTTTTCATGGACAAAAAGGAGCTTACCATTGAACAGGAGCTGAAGGATTATCTGGACAAAACCTATGAAAAAGCAGTTCCTGCGCAAGTGCGGGAATATGTGGAGAGCCGCATGGAGCAGGTGTCTGCGCCGCAGGAAGGCCAGGATACATCCTCTGCAAGAGAACGGCCAGAACGACCTGCCCGTCAGAATCGCCGCCAGAGGGAGCAGGTAGCTACAGAGACACAGACAGAACACGTGCGATCCGAAATACCATCAGAGGATTCTCAGGAGGAAACGCCGGGTATGACAATGGGGATGTAACTGTAACCGCAGAAAAAGAAAAGGAGGTTCCTGCCATGATAAAGCTTGGAATAGACAATGGAAACTACAATACAAAATCCTCAGAAGGGATGCTTTATGCTTCCGGTTTTACTGCAAGTGACCGGGAGTTTTTAACACCGGAGCTTCAGCTGTTCTATGAAGGCAGCTATTACGCCATCGGAGAGCGGCGCCTGCGTTTTCAGCAGGATAAGACAATGGAGCAGGATACTTTTATTCTCACCCTGCCAGCCATTGCCGAAGCTATGAAACGTGCTGGTGTAACTGATGCAGATATTATGCTGGGTGTGGGGCTTCCTATTGATAGCTACGGTACACAAAAAGATGCGTTTCGGCAGTATTTTCTACAAAATGTGTCCTTTGAGTTCGAAGGTACAGCATACCAATGTCGTATTTCTGACTGTAAAGTGTTCGCCCAGGGACATGCGGCACTGTGCAGGTATTATCCTCGTTTGCAGGAATACAGAAGCATTACCCTCGTTGACATTGGCGGTTATACGGTGGATGTTCTCACAGTCCATAATTTCAAGCTGGAGCGTGCAAGCTGTGTTAGTCTGCGTTTGGGAACTATCATCCTCTATAGTCGCATTCAGGACGCTCTGCAAAAAAGTGGCATACTGCTTTCGGATGCATTGATCACTGACGCAATCCGAGGGAAAATTCAACACACTGATCATAAGAAAATTGAAGAAACAGTGGAGTATGAAGTGTCTGCCTACTGCAAGGAACTGCTGAACGCTTTGCGGGAACGAGGCTTGGATTTAAGGCTCCCTACTGTGTTTGCAGGCGGCGGAGCAGAGCTGCTGGAATCCCGGCTGAGAGGAAATGAGATTAATATTGTTGCTGTGCTGAACCGGTTTGCTAATGCGGACGGGTACAAGCTCCTGCTGGGATAAGACTATGCGAAAAAGATACTATCTGTCTTTTGATATGGAAGATCCTAGACACCAGGAGGCCGAGCGGCTGTTCACGCAGCAGGCCAGCCGTCACCGAACTGAATTTGTGGTATCCAGTATTCTATCCGCTAAACAAAACAGTCATATGGAACAAATTGTGCGGCAGGCTGTTCGAGAGGAAATAAATCAGCTCTCATTGAGAGTTACTCCTCCACAAGAGGTGCAGACTGTGGCTGCGCAGCTGGAGGAGCTTCCCGGCAGTCTGATACATGCACTTGAGGATTTCTAGCATCCTGATGTTTAACCCGGAAGAAAGGTTGCACCAACTTGGCTCAAATTCATAGTCAGTTGCTTAAGATGTTTCTGATGAATGCACCAACTTGGCTTACTTAAATGGAGGTTTTAATTATGAAAACAACTCTAATCCAAATATACTACGAACTGGAGAAATTGGAAGCTCTGCGGCAGTATCGAAATGACGCAGAACTAAATGCAGATCTGGAGGCTGTGCTTCAGGCTCTCTATGAAAAGAATGTTCCAGCAGAGGTTCAGGAACGTATTGAATCAACAGGCAACATATAGGAATTTACTCTTTAATCCCTAAAATATTGAAAGTGGTCAAAACCGTCAAAGCTGTGAAAAGTAAAAACCACAGAGAACAGGAGGATTTGTACAATGAAATTTAAAGACTTTATAGAAGAAGTAGAACGGCATATCAAGGAATATCTGCCTGAGGAATGGAAAAATGAAGAGGTATCGGTTCGTCAGCAGCTAAAAAATAATGGTATTCAGTTATATGGAATGAGTATACGGATACCCGGAAGTGATCTTACTCCGCAGATATACTTAGATAATGCCTATCAATCTTATAGCATGGGTGTAAGTATGGAGGAAATCTTAAAGAAGCTTGCGGAACAATACCTGGAGTCAGTGGAAGCAGCACCGAAGTTTGGCATACATATGTTTGACTACGAAAATTTGAAAGACAGCCTGTTTATGTGTGCGATAAATGCTGATAAGAATCGGAAACTGCTGTCCTCTGTCCCCCATCAGATAGTAGAGGATCTGGCTGTTGTATACCGCTATTTAATTGAAGAGGCTGGAGGCGTTTTTGGTACGGTCCTAGTCAATAATGATCATTTAAAGTTGTGGAATATTGATTCAGAGATGCTGCATGAACAGGCTGAAAAGAGTATGAAGCAGCTTATGCCATATGAGTTCCATAGTATGGACTATGTAATTGCAGGTATGATGGGATCTCCCATAGAGGAGAGTCAGACCAGCATGGAAAACAGCTTTATGTTTGTGTTGAGTAACAGCAAAAAGTGGCAGGGAGCATCTTATCTGTTCTGCCCGGATGTATTGGAAGCAGTTTCAAAGGAGCTTGGCGGAAACTATCTGATTCTTCCCTCATCGATCCATGAGCTAGTTTTGATTCGTGAAGAAAAGGAAAGAGGAATTGAGGATTTAAAGGATATTGTATGTGATATTAATCAAAGCCAGGTTGATGAGGAAGAACGTCTTTCTAATGAGGTTTATCGGTATGATGCGGAAACAGGAAGTATATCAATGGTATCTAACGGAGAGATGCAGCAGGGTATGCATCTGGAAATGTAATGGTAAAAAACAATATTTTAGGCACTGAGTAAAGCATGTAACAACATGGAGAAAAGATTCCCCCTGTTACCGCCTGTATGCCTCTGTGACGCCTTTATCTATCAGGAGCGGAGTATTGCGCCATAAGACAGTAAAAGACTCTGTTGCCGCCGTTAACAACACAATAATGGCAGTGGTCAGAACTGCCAAAACTGGGGCGAACCATGGGGGCGAAAATGATGCAGGTTAAAGGCAGGTGGTCGCTTTGCGCCCGCCTGCCCAAAACATCGCCCCGCAATGCGGGTCGTGGACGTTCAAAAGGGTGCACCTAAAGGGGACGTTGGTCACCTACTGGGTGGTTCCAACCCCTCTCAATTATGTATTTTCCTTAGTAAAAAAGGCTTTTCCGGGGTGCACCTGTCAGGTGGTTCCCGTATATTTAGCAAAGGAGGTCAACCATGAGCGAAGAAATAAAAACCAGAATCCCGCTCTGGCTCTATCCTAATACCATCAAAGGGATAGATGCGATTTTAATAAAAGATAACTGTAAGAGCCGAAGTGAATTCATAGAAAAAGCAATCCGATTTTACAGTGGATATATTGCCGCAGAGGATGGAATGAAGTATCTTCCCACCGCCATTACCTCTGCTATGTCGGGCATTGTAAACACCTCGGAGAACCGCATGTCAAGGTTGATGTTCAAGCTGGCAGTAGAAATGAGTATGATGATGAACATTCTTGCAGTCAATGCAGATTATGATGAAAATACTTTACGTAAGCTCAGGGGTAAATGTGTGGAGGACGTAAAGCGTTCGGTTGGTTCTGTGACCTTTGAAGATGTAGCTAAATTCCAAAAGCGTGATTGACCATGCCCAGGATTATCTTTAAATGCCGTTATATAAAAAGTGCGGCAGATCATGCAGAAAATCTGGTAACCTACATTGCCACGCGAGATGGTGTAGAAAAACGTCCAGAGCGCATGCGAAACCGTCCTGCCACAGAAAAGCAGATGTTTCTGGTGTCGGATATTCTTGATCGATTTCCGGATACCACAGGACTGTTTGAGTATAAGGATTATCTGGCGAATCCTACTATGGAAAGCGCCTCTGAATTTATCTCGGCTGCATTGGATCAAAACCTAGACCAGCTGGCGCATCAGGAAGTATATGTTAACTATATTGCCACACGCCCACACGCTGAACGGTTAGATGCCCATGGTCTATTCTCTGATGAGGATATACCGCTGTCTCTATCACAGACGGCACAGGAGGTTGCAGCTCACCCCGGCAACATCTGGACACCTATTATTTCCCTGCGGCGAGAGGATGCTGCCCGGCTTGGCTACGACAATGCCGCTGCGTGGACAGCCCTCTTGCGCCAGCAAAGAAATATTTTCGCGGAACAGATGAAAATCGCATCGGTGAACCTGCGCTGGTACGCTGCCTATCACGATGAAGGACATCACCCTCACTGCCACATGATCGTGTATTCGGTCGATCCACGTGAGGGCTTTGTAACCAAGCCCGCCATTGAAGCCATGCGAAGCAGTCTGGCAAGGGAAATCTTTCAGCAGGATCTGCTCCAAATCTATACCGAGCAGACGGAGAGAAGAAAAACGCTGACAGCACAGAGCCGGGATACCCTCCAGGATCTTCTGAGGCAGATGCAGGCGGGAAATTGTGATAATCCGGTTTTGGAAAATATGTTGACTCAGCTTGCGGAACTGCTTCGGCGAACCACCGGCAAAAAGCAATATGGCTATTTAAAAGCACCGGTCAAAAAACTGGTAAACCAGATTGTTGACGAGCTGGCGAAGGATGGACGTGTATCGGCAGCTTATGTCCAATGGCAGGAGCTGCGAAACGAGGTGCTACGTACTTACAAGGATGACCTTCCCGCGCCGCTGCCGCTTTCCCAGCAGAAGGAATTCAAGCAGATAAAAAATATAATAATTTCGGAGGCGGTCAGGTTGTGCAATCAGGAGGTTGTTTTTGAAGGAGATGAACAGGCGGAACTGCTTCCAGAGGAAGAAAGCATTATAGAGGAAGCAGTAATCATGAATCATATAGAATCAATTGAAGAAGACGGTTCTGTTTTTCTTAATGCAGATGAAGAAGGGGAAATAAAAGCGTTGGAGCTTGAATCCGGGGCTGGACATAGCTCTGAATCATCATCCACTGAACACTCTAATAACGTATCTCCAGCATCTGCCTTAGTTACAGTGACCAGAAAGCCACACATTGCATGGAACAGCCGCTATAAACAGGCCCTTACCTATCTTTATGGTACGGATATCGCAGAGCCGGACTTTGAACAGGCTCTGCCCTTATTTTTGCTAGAAGCAGAGGACGGAAATGCCCTTGCCATGCATGATTTGGGGCGGATGTTTACTGACGGGCTAGGTGTGGAAATGAATATAGATGCTGCTTTTGTCTGGTACTCCAAAGCGCTTGCTACTTTTCTGGCGATTGAAGCCAAAAAGGAACATCGGTATGTAGAGTACCGCATTGGCAAACTGTATGCAGCAGGGCTTGGAACGGAACAGGACTATGTGGAAGCGGCAAACTGGTTTAAGGAAGCAGCCTCCAAGAACTATAAATACGCTCAATATTCTTTGGGAGTTCTCTATTACAGGGGAAGGGGCGTAGAACATAATTTAAATACCGCGTTTCAACTGTACCAAAGTTCTGCTAAACAGGGTATGCCCTATGCAGACTATGAGATGGCAAAGATGTATCGGGACGGAATTGGAACAGCGCGGAATACTGAGGAAGCGCAGCTGCATTTTAAGACTGCTTTCCATGGTTTTCAGCAGATGGAACGACAAAGCCGTGATGATAAGCTTCATTACCGCCTTGGACAGATGCTCTACACCGGAACCGGAACGAAAAAGGACATGGACGAGGCAATTTACTATTTGGAAAAATCCGCTCGGCTAGGGAATGTCAATGCACAATATATGCTGGGAAAAATTTATCTGGATGTGCACTGCGGAAAATTTAACGTAGAGAAAGCTCTTCGATGGCTGACAAAAGCGTCAGATAACGGCAATGCTCTTGCACAGTATGCTCTCGGAAAACTCTATCGGGACGGAAATTACGTGGAAAGGAACATACAAAGGGCATTAGATTTATTTACCCTCTCGGCAGAACAGGAAAACTCCTATGCAGCGTATGCCTTGGGGAAGCTGTATCTGCAGGAAGAAGGTATCTCAAAAGATACGGCGGCTGCTGTAAAATGGCTGACAAAATCTGCTGAACAGGAAAATCAATACGCCCAATACCAGCTCGGCAAACTGTATCTGCTGGGGCGGGATGTTCCCCGCGACAGGGAAGCTGCTGTGCGATGGCTCACTCTCTCAGCAGAACAAGGTAATATTTATGCGCAGTTTTTCCTGGACCACTTGGACTCCATCCGTAATCCCTCCATGTTTTTGGCAACAACAAAGTTACTGCATAATATCAGTCAGATTTTTCAGGAGGAAGTCAAAAGACTCTCTGGTAGTCCGGGTATTCAAACGGAAAGTAAGCTGCGCAGAAAGCTGAGAGAAAAAAAGATTGCCCAGGGGCACGCTCCGAATGATCATGAACAAAAGCTCACAATTTACTAAAATAAAGGAGGTATGGTATTCCATGGGGAAGCATTTACAGAGACAGAAAAAGAAACTGCCGCCTATACAAACCGTTCAATTATGTCAAAGGTCGTCCATGCATCAGCGGGCGGCCTTTTTCTGCACTCGGCATGGGCATATGCGCTGTGGAAAACGTAAACGTTGATAAGGAGGGTGTTTTAGATGGCATATGTATATTTTACCGATGAACAAAAACATCAGGCTAATACAGTGGATCTGGTGGACTTCCTCCAGCGCCAGGGAGAACAGCTGGTTCGTTCGGGACGGGAATGGCGCTGGAAACGGTATGACAGTGTAACCGTCCGGGGCAACAAATGGTTCCGTCATTCCCGCAAAGAAGGTGGCTGTGCCATTGATTTTGTACAGCAGTTCTATGATATGAGCTTTCCGGAGGCGGTAAGTTTCCTACTGGGCGGGGAATCCGGTGTGGAGTGGAACCAAACAGAAAAAAGCGCCCCGTCTCCACGCAAGGTTTTTGCACTGCCAGAGGAAAACTACGACATGCGACGGGTGTTTGCATATCTCATCAAGCAGCGGTTTATAGATCGGGAGATAATATCATTTTTTGCCCATGAAAAGCTCATTTATGAGGACAGCCAGTATCATAATGTTGTGTTTGTAGGTATGGACGAAAATAGTATACCCCGTCATGCCCATAAGCGCGGTACCTATACAAAAGGAGATTCTTATAAGGGCAATGTGGAAGGAAGTGATCCAAAATTCAGTTTTCATTGGAGCGGAAACAGTGACCGAATCTATGTTTTTGAAGCACCGGTAGATATGCTGTCTTTTATCACCCTGTATCCAAGAGACTGGCAGGAACACAGCTATGTTGCCCTGGATGGAGTTTCAGAGCATGCGCTGCTCCAACAGCTCCGGCAGAACACGCAGCTTAGAAAAGTATTCCTTTGTCTGGATCATGACGCAGCTGGGATCGAAGCAAATGCACGATTGAAGGATATTCTTTCCGAAAATGATTATATAGATGTAACCGTACTTCAGTCAATCAACAAGGACTGGAATGAGGACCTAAAAGCAAAAAACGGGATGCCTCCAATTCCCTCAGAGGAACACCCAAAGATTATACTTTTTCCGCAAGTATGTGAGAAATTGCTTGTATTATGCGAAAAAATCAGTCTCAGCCGGAATATCAGATATTTGTTAAAGGATACTTATCAAGCTTTGAAACCAATGGTAAGTAGCGGAAAGATTATGCCGGAAAATAAAGAGTCCGTAAGAGAATGTATAGAATATATGGAAGCGTGTTCCCTGTTGTTAACAAAGGAATTGTGCCGTCAGATGGAGCATCCGGTGACTACGGATAAACTTATGAAGAAACTTCAAACGAATTATAGCGTTCATAAAGACAGGGGAGGGCTTCGTTCCAGGCTGGAGGATATTCGTAGCGATATGACTGAGATTAACCAAATGATTGATACTTCTGGTATCCGCACGGAGACTGACCAGAAACAGCTTGGCGGCTTATACCTTCGTTTAGCATTAAACTGTATCAGAACTGAAATGTTCATAGAACTGGAGTTTCAAGTGTTACAACAAAAACAGGAGAAAGAGGCAATTTTGAGATTAAACATGTGATTAGGAATCACCTAAAACACAGAAACCGTCAAGAAGTTTAAAACTTTCCTTGGTGGTTTTCTTTTACAATGAAACGGAGGGCAACCGATGCAGATGTCACAAATAGTAACCTTGATTGTCGTAGGCACGACAATGTTTAGTATACTTGCTTCATTATCACTGCTTGCCCATTATTACAGCCTAAATGGTATAAAGTCTAAAACTGTAGGTGATGGTCAACATGGTACAGCCCGTTGGGCAACTAAAAAGGAAATTCGGACGGTCTATACCCCAATTCGATATGAGCCGGAAAAATGGCGTCAGGGAAACAACTTGCCCAAAGCACAGGGGTTGATTGTAGGATGGAGAAAAGCTTCACTCTTTGATAAGTCAACGCATCACGGCTATGCTCTGGTAGATGACGATGATATCCACTGTATGATGATTGGTGCGGCAGGTGTCGGCAAAACAGCCAACTTTCTCTATCCAAATCTGGAATATGCCTGTGCTTCTGGCATGAGCTTTATCACTACCGACACAAAGGGGGACCTTTATCGAAACTATGCAGGGATTGCCAAGGATTATTACGGCTATCATGTGTCGGTCATTGACCTGCGAAATCCTACCCGCTCGGATGGCAATAACCTGCTCCATCTGGTCAACCGCTATATGGATTTGTACCTTGCTCACCCGAAAAGCATAACGTACAAGGCAAGAGCAGAGAAGTATGCTAAGATTACGGCCAAGACCATCATTAATTCTGGAGGCTTCGACAGTGCTGCAGCAGGACAAAATGCCTTCTTCTATGATGCAGCAGAAGGGCTTCTGACCTCAGTCATTTTGCTGATTGCCGAATTTTGTGAGCCAGGGGAGCGGCATATCGTATCCGTGTTTAAGCTTATTCAGGATTTACTGGCGCCCAGCGGCGTCAAAGGTCGGACGTTGTTTCAGCTTCTGATGGCGCATTTGCCTGATGATCATAAAACCAAGTGGTTTGCAGGCGCGGCACTCAACTCTGCAGAGCAGGCTATGCAGAGCGTTTTATCCACAGCACTGTCACGGCTCAATGCCTTTTTAGATTCAGAGCTGGAACAGATTTTATGCTTTGACACTGCCATAGATGCTGAACGGTTTTGCACCGAGAAAAGTGCCATTTTCCTCGTCATGCCGGAAGAAGATTCCACTAAGTATTTTATAATCAGCCTAATTGTTCAGCAGCTTTACCGGGAAATTCTTTCTGTAGCCGATGAGTATGGCGGTAAGCTGCCAAACCGCGTCATGATGTTTTTAGATGAAATTGGAACCATCCCTAAGATTGAGTCGGCAGAGATGATGTTCTCGGCCAGCCGCTCCCGGCGGGTATCCATCGTTGCCATAATCCAGAGCTTTGCACAGCTGGAGAAAAACTATGGCAAGGAAGGTGCCGCTATTATAACCGATAATTGCCAGGACACGGTGTTCGGCGGTTTTGCTCCTAACAGTGAATCGGCACATATTTTGTCAAAGGCCCTCGGCAGTCAGACTGTTATGAGCGGTTCTGTCAGCAGGGGAAAGAATGACCCCAGTCAGTCCTTACAGATGATTGAGCGTCCATTGTTGACACCGGATGAGCTGAAATCCATGCCAAAGGGAAGGTTCATTGTAACCAAGACCGGAGCATATCCCATGCGTACCCGCCTGAAGCTGTTCTTAGAATGGGGTATTACCTTCGGCAAGCCATATGAAATTACGGAGCAGTCCGCAAGAAAGGTAAAGTATGCCGACCGCCGCAAAGTGGAAGAAGAAATCATCCGTCGAAATGCCGCTTTTGAAGCAGAGCCGGAAGAAAGAGAAGATAGGGTATCAGCTACGGGAGGATTAGTACAAACGCCGAATCCTGCTATCAATTTAAATCCAATGGAGCAAAAACCGCATTCGGACAGGAGGTGAAAATATGGCCTATTTTACATCTGTGTATCAGTCCGAGTTGCCTCACCGGGCGAAATCTGTATTAATGTATCTCCATGACAGGGCTGATAAGAGCCTCAAATGCTATCCAGCAATTGGTACTATTGCCAGAGAACTGAATCTTTCCAGAAGCACTGTAAAGAGGGCATTGTCAGATTTGGAGAAAAGCGGCTACCTTCGTAAGGAGCAGCGCTGGAGGGAGAACGGCGGCAAGAGCAGCAATCTCTATTTTTTGAACAGTAACCCGCAATAATCGGATATTTAGTGCGAATTTTTTAATGCTGATAGTTGGGGTGGTTAAGGTTTTAAAGCACATTATTACACCAAGAGATTAGTCTGCATTTTTCATGGACCGTGCCTTGGTTCGTGATGCACCGTGAATGAGAACTCCTCATTCTAAGAAAAGTTAATGACAGAAAAAGAACATTAGACTTAATAGATAAATTATTAATACATCAGATATACCAAAGATATATTTATCCTTATCAGTTAATTGTATTGTCTTTAAAATCTCCCATATACGATAAAATTAGTGCGTTTTGCACATTAAACGATAGTACTAATTGTCGTAATTCGTTGTTTTCATGGTATATACATGTTATAATTTACATAGTTACAGAAAATAACAAACACATTCCTTTATCATGGGTAGATTTCTCAAAGGATAGCTGTGTTTGTAATTAATAACAAGTTTTACAGTGTTCAATATGTGTGTATGTTTATATGTGGTCCATTAAGAACAGAAGTACCCGCAGTTATAATTAATAGTTTTATTCACAATAAAATATGTCAAAGGCAAACCAGTTGAAAAACGGGGACGCAAAGCCAAGGATCTAAGGTGTTTCTTGCACTATGATAGCCTAGCCGCCAGAAAAAGCTTTATGGCACTTCTCCTCATTTGAGGGAAGGATTCTGTCTTTTTTAACACCTTTTAAACATGGAAGAAATTAAGATACCGGTGTTTGCTTATTGCTTAAATAAGAGGGGTATCTGTATGCTTCATTCCAACAACTGTGTTTTGAGGTGGAGATAAAGACAGCCGAGTACATACACTTTGCCCACCTACAAATAAATATAATAAAAAATCAGTACTGCACCTAACCTGGCGTAGTACTGATTTTTTTGCTTCGACAATAAAACTGTTTCAACGACTAAATAATACAAAAGAAGTCACTGAAAAAGTCGCTTTATACAGAACCCCGTCAATACCCCGATGCAGGTCTCCACCGCTTGTTCTTCATTCTTTGATTTAGAAAATCATGAAATGGAGGACAAGCCAAATGGCAAAAAGAATCAGAAGAATTAATTATCGGGAGAGGTATCCCGAAGCAAGTGATGCGGTTATTGAGGTACTGGAAAAAAGTGACCGCAAAATGGAGTATCAGCAGTATGACTTAAAGGTGGAACGTTACCATATTGACTGCGTTAGCTGTGCAATTACTCTCATTCCCAGCAGGGAGGATTCCTTTGAACGGCTGGAGGACTCAAATCACCAGTTTGCATCGGATGAAATAAGTGTTGAAGATGCTGCAGTCCAAGCAGTGTTAATTGAAAAAATGCTCTCCTGCTTAGAAATGCTTACACCAAAGGAGAAAGAACTGATAAAAGAGCTGTTTTTCAAAGGAAAAAGCGAACATCAAATATCCAGAGAAATAAATATTGCGCAGAGAACCATACATGATCGAAAGGTAAGAATCCTTAGCAAATTAAAGAAACTGATGGAATATTAAAAATTATTCCGCTCAACCCCCTCGCTGGACGTGAAAGTAAGTGAGGGGGTTTTTATGTTCCTCCTTTTGCTCTTTGAAAATTTTATATCCAACAGCATAAATACTTGATCTGTCCAGCCGTGATGAGCGGCAGCGACTTTGACAGATACGCGGAGACTGCCTGCGGATTGGTAAGGCGGCACATAAACAGCCTTACCAATCCGTCGAACCGATAGCATCGAAGGTGACGAGCGATAAGATCTGGTCATAAAACAGCCCATGGTGGGCTGTTTCGCAAAGAAACGGACAGTGATAATGCTACTTCCGCCCAGCCACAGACATCGCAATGGGGGCGGCCCAGTGAGAACCACGGGGAGGTGAGATTCCTATGAGGTCTGCTGACCACAGACCATTTAAGCTGTTGCCTAAGCTTCGGGGAGTAGTGTCAAATAGAAGCATTTAAATGAAGAACAAGCAGATTGTTTTATCTTAGAAACTACGCGGCAGGACAATTCTGCCCTGCCGTGTCCTTGTAAGATGAAACACCAATAAGGAGGAAAAAGTAAATGAACAATCAACCACTGAGTGAATTCCTGGAAAAGGAATTGATTATTGGCTATGTTAACGGCTGTGATGGGACTCGGAAGACAATCTATTTTGAGAAGTCCTCAGCCAATATTGCAAATTTTATCATGCTGCATCAGGAAAATACAGATTATATTATTTTAACTGATTTGGCAGATCGTTTCATTCTGGATACCTTTGGTGAATTCATCAACCGCTGTCAGGATCAGACCTTTCTACAGGAGGTTCTAAAGGAATTGGTGCCTATGCAGACAGGAGAAAAGAACCCAATTGAAATCGAGGAAGCAAGCGAAAAAGAATATCATAGGCTTTTATTGGAAGAAGATCAGAGAATAACAGAAATGGAGATACGGATGCTGTAGTTTTATCTGTTTTACCAATGGATAGGAGGGATTCATTATGGATAGACAGCTGAGTGCATGGTTATATTGCAGGATTGATGCACCAGAAGATGTGTATGGTGTACTGAAAAAGCAGAAAAAAGAGCTTTATGATTATGCGGATCAGAAGGGATTCACGGTGGCGGGTACCTCTGAGGATTTGTCAGATGGTCTTACGTTTGACCGGCCAGGCTGGAAGAACTTCATGGAGGCTGTCACGACGGGAACAGTGGATGTGCTTCTTGTTTACAGCCTTTCCTGCATAGGCAGGGATATTTGCCGGACAATGACTTGTCTGGAGCAGCTCAGGCAGAGCGGTGTGGCGGTTTATTCCCCGCTGGAGGGGGCACTGTCATTTTCGTTCCAGAAAACTATGCAGGATGTGATTTCACATTCCGGTTTTCAGCAGAGACCAGAGGGGGATATGTAATGGAAAGAGAAAAGATTGCCAGAGAAATGCAGTATAAACTGGCTGTAAAGCTGCTGGAGGTTATGGTCAGCAGCGGCTTTTTACTGCCAGAGGAATATGAAAAAATTGATGTACTGAACAGGGAAACATTTTCACCTGAATTGGCTGAAATATATTCATAAAAACACTAGCTATCTTCAAGAAGGTGTGGTAATGTGTGATGCTGACAGGGGGAAAACTTCGAAGAAAGGAGAAGAGAATGGATAAGAAAGCAGTTAAAAAAGTAATAAAAATTGAGCCTGTCAGCACCGCTATAAGCGTGGAGAAGCCTACAGCTAAGCGAGTATGTGCTTATTGCCGGGTCAGCACAGGATCAGCGGAGCAAAACAGCTCCTTTGAAGCTCAAGTGGAGTATTATACCCGCCTGATTGAAGAGAAGGTCAACTGGATATGTGCCGGCATTTATGCCGATCAGGCGCGAAGCGGCACGAAAACCAGCGGACGGGACCAATTCCAGCGGATGCTGCAGGATTGCAGGTTTGGAAAAATCGATTTGATTCTAACCAAATCCGTCACCCGATTCGCCAGAAATACAGTAGACAGCATTAAGGTCATACGGGAGCTTAAAAAATTAGGTGTCGAGATCTACTTTGAAAAAGAGAGGGTAAGCACCTTATCTGAAAAAAGTGAACAGCTCCTGACCATCCTTAGCTCCATAGCACAGGCCGAGTCCGAGAACATATCCACCAACATTCGCTGGTCTATCCGTTATCGCTTCCAAAATGGAACCTTTATCATCGGCAGTCCGGCCTATGGATATGAAAAGGATGAAAAAGGTGAATTAATGATTCAGCCGCAGGAAGCAAGGATTATCCGAAAGATTTTTGATGAGTACCTTGGCGGGAAAGGTTCATATGCCATAGCCAGGCAGCTGCGCCGGGAGGGTATCCCCACCATTCGGGACTCAAAGGGCTGGCAGGATAGTGTGGTCAAGGGAATTTTGCAAAATCCTCTGTACGAGGGCGACTTACTATTCCAAAAGACCTACACGACAGAGGGAGTACCCTTTACTAAGAAACATAACCATGGGGAGATGCCCCGATATCTGGTTACCGATAACCATGAACCGATTATCACCAGAGAAGAAGCACAGGCAGTACGCCAGCTCTATGAATACCGCAGACAGAAGCAGTGTACGGAGAATCTGGAGGTTTATCAAAGCCGATACGCATTTAGCGGCAAAATTATCTGCGGAGAATGCGGCAGCACCTTTAAGCGGCAGAAACTTTACATCGGAGAGCCTTGCCAGAAGGTTCAATGGTGCTGCCGTCAGCATATTGAGGATATTTCAAAATGTAGTCAGAAATCTATCCGGGAGGAGTGCATCAAACAAGCCTTTGTCACCCTGTGGAACCGGTTTATGGGTAATTATGAAGAAATCCTGCTTCCTTTGCTGGAAGTTTTAAAGGCTGTGCCAGGTGATACGGTGCAGGAGCAGGAACTGCTTAAACTGGATCTAAAAATATGGGAATTAAAACAGCAGAGTCATATGTTGCAAAAGATCCTTTCGGACGGCAGCATAGGCTCTGTTGTTTTTATAGAGAAACGAAACCAAATCGACACGGAGCTGGAGGCCGCATACCGTAGACAGCGGGTTCTCAAGGAACAGAAGCTGTTTGAAGAGGAAATCGGACAGACGGAATACCTGATTACGGTATTCAGAAATCACCCCTCTATTATAGAGGATTTTGACGAGGAGCACTTCCAGATGGTTATCCACAGAGTAACCGCCTTTTCTGGAAGTCGGCTGGTTTTCCAACTTAAAAATGGACTGGAACTGGAAGAAGACTATGGAAAGGAGCGTTAAGAATGCAGAGACATATACCCTTTGGCTATCAGATTATCGATGGGAAGGCGGAGATTATGCCAGAAACTGCAAAGGTTGTAAGGGCTGTTTTTCAAGAGTATCTTACTGGAATCGCCACCCGCCAGATTGCAAAGAACTTAACAGAACAAGGTGTATTGAATGCCAGTCATAGGCGCTCGTGGAATCACGGTTCAGTTGGAAAAATATTGGAAAATAGAAAATACACAGGTGATGAATTTTACCCACCTTTGATTGATACAAAAATTTTCGAGCAGGTACAGTGCCGCAGAGAGGAGCAGGTAAAAAAGCTTGGCAGATATGTACAGCCTAATAGCTTCCGAAACCAAACACTGTTAGGCGGAAAGCTTTATTGCGGTGTCTGCGGACAACCATACCGAAGATATGTGGAGCAATGCGACAAGCCTGGCGAGAATATCAAATGGAAATGCAAGCATTACATCAAGGAGAAACGGGTTTGTTGCCGCAATATATTTCTGACGGATGCTGTAATCGAGAATGCCTTTGTCAACATCATCAACCGGATAATAGCGGAACCTGATATGCTTGAGCGGAAGCACCGGATTAAGCCGCCGTTTCCATGCCCTGCCTGTGAAAAATTGACACTACAGATACAGACGGCTTTTGAAACGGGACAGTATACAGCAGAGGAAATCAAAAGGCTGGCTTTTGACCGGGCAAGGGAGCAGTATCGGTCGGCGGTTATTAATGACACAGACTATCAGACTGATAAGCTAAGAACCGCAGTGTCCGGAAAAGAAGTACAGGTGAAATTTGAGGAAAAGCTTTTTCAGCAGACTGTACGTAAGATCATAGTCCACCCGGAGGGAAAGCTCCAGTTTGAATTAAGGAACGGTCTGATTCTTGACATCAGCATTAGTGAAATACAGCAGAAAGGAGAGAATACCCCATGCAAGCAGTAAAGAAGAATATTTCCGTTATTCCAGCGACTCTGGCCTATGACAGATCAGTCAGACAGCAGACGAAGGCTTTGCGGGTAGCAGCCTACTGTCGCGTCAGCACCCTGCAGGAGCAGCAGGAAACCAGCTATGAAGCGCAGGTGAATTACTACACAGAAAAGATTAAAAGTAATCTTAACTGGAAGCTGGCGGGTATCTATGCGGATGATGGGAAAAGTGCAACCTCAACTAAGAAGCGAAGCAATTTTCAAGCCATGATCGATGACTGTTTGGCAGGAAAAATAGACATGGTCATCACCAAATCCATTAGCAGGTTTGCCAGAAATACGGTGGACTCATTGATGAATATTCGAAAGCTCAAGGAAAGAAATATCGCAGTGTTTTTTGAAAAAGAAGGCATTAATACATTAGAGGGGAGCGGCGAACTGCTAATTACAATTTTAAGCAGTCAGGCACAGGAGGAAAGCCGGAATATCAGTGAGAACTGCCATTGGGGAATCGTCCGCAAATTTGAAAACGGCAAGGTGATAGTAAATCACAGTAAGTTTTTAGGTTATACAAAGGATAAGGAAGGAAATCTGGTCATTGTTCCGGAGGAAGCGGAGCTGGTGCGCCGGATATTCCGCCTTTTTTTAGAGGGTAACAGCAGCTATGGAATCAAGCGGATGTTGGAGGCGGACGGCATACTTACTGTCACAGGAAATACAGAGTGGCATGCAACCGTTATTGACAAAATGCTTTCTAACGAGAAGTACATGGGAGATGCCCTGATGCAGAAAACCTATACGGTAGATTTCCTGACTAAGAAAAAGGTGATGAATAAGGGAATCGTGCCAAAATACTACATAGAGGATAACCACGAAGCAATTATACCCAAGGAGCTGTTTAACCGTGTGCAGGAAGAAAAGGCTCGCAGAACCGCCATCTACCGGCCGGCTACAAGGAAAAAGGATGCTCCAATCAAGGGAAAGTACAGTGCCAAATATATACTGTCGGACATCATGGTATGTGCAGAATGCGGTCAGCCCTACCGCAGGCAGGTATGGACAAAGTATGGTATAAAAAAGGCTGTGTGGCGCTGTGACAATCGCCTTAAGCATGGTTCCAAGAGGTGCAAATATTCTCCTACATTGAAAGAGGATAGTCTTCACGAAGCTATTATGATAGCAATTAACAATGTAGTGGAGGATCAGGGAGAATTTGTTCAGGCATTTCGAGAAAATGTTATCCGCATTATAGGGAACTACCCTGCCCAGGCTGAGCCTACACAGTATGATGAACAAATTAAACAACTCCAACAGGAAATGATGAGACTCATTGAAGACAGTGCTAAAACCGAATGTGCAGACGATGCGTTTGATAAGGAATACCGTATCATTGCTGATAAAATTAAGGAATTGAAGAAGTTAAAAGCTAAGGAGCTTAAGGAACGGCACTTGGCGGAAATTTATGAGCTGCGATTGCAGGATATGGACGGCTACATGAAAAAGGTCAACTACCTAAAGCGTGAATTTGATGATGACCTTGTCCGCAGACTGCTCCAATCGGTCAGAGTTCTCAATGGAAGCAAAATAGAAATCCAGTTTCAATCGGGTATTGCTATCAAGCAGGAAGTCTTATGCGAGGATTAAATGACGAACGAACGACGGCTCCTGCAAACAATATAGTAATGAGATGTTTGAGAGAGCTAGTGCCTCGGCAGTTATAAGGAAATACTGAACATCATCGGATAGTACGTCAATTTTACCGTAACAAAAGAGCAGGGACGCAACACTAGCCATATCGGACTCGGCATAGCATAGCTTGAAGTGGAGTCATCAGGAGAATATTCTTTTGACTTCAACGGTCGTAATCGATCAAGGCGTGGAGAAAATGCCGTCTGCCTATTCCAGTTATTTGTCTCAGACATACATACCCTATGAATACTAGTACGCTGTTTCTGTAGAGAATGACCATAATATAAATTTTGACAATGTGCCGGAAAAAATAGCGGATATCCTGAATGTGTGTTATCCAGATCAGCCTAAATTGAAATTGAATGATTAAATAAAACTCTTAATATTACGATAAAATGGCAGGTTCTCACCTGCCGTTCCTTGTAAAACGAAGAGACTTGTAAATACTTAAAAGGAAATTACTAAGCTGTTTCTGCCATTTAAGCTGTTAAGACGAAAGCTCTCAGCACATTGAGAGTTTTCATGTTAGTAGCTAATATAGGTGACAAATAATTTAAAAATTGGAAAATTTTATAGTTTTTTGTTGAAACAAAGCTCCTAAAGATATACAATTATAACAACAATGTTATTTATAATGTTATTGTCTTTTTTTGGGGGTATAAAATGCCAAATGTTAATAAATTATTAGAAATTGCAATAAGTGAAATATCTAGCGTTAATCCAGGTGAAATCTTTTTGGTAAGAAATCTATTCATGGGTTATGAATGGAATAGAATATCAAGAAGTGATCAATTATTGCTAGGTACATTATTTATTAACTATGTCAATACATCAAATAATGAGGTAACCCCTATAGAAAAGACTTCTTCTGGTCAACAAAGATATAAAAAATCTGTTAATCAAGATGTTTTTGAGGGGGTGGCTTATCAATGAAGAATGTTAAATTAAGTAATACACATGTACCGGATAAAGTTTATGCTTACTCGCTTCAAGTTAGACATATGATGTATGAGCTACTTGACTGCAAAGAAGGAGACGCTGTAAGCGTTGAAGTCTTTGATGACATTGGTGTGGAAAAATCAGATGGGACGAAGGTAGCAATACAAGCTAAAAGTGCATTGTCCAATAGAAACCCGGTATCTGATAGAGCTGTTGATTTATGGAAAACAATATATAACTGGTTAGTTGCAGTACAAGAAAAAGAGATTAGTATTGATTGTACTAGCTGCAAGTTGTTAATTACTGTTGATAAGCATGGTAATATTGTTGACTCTTTTAATAATGCGACAAATGACGAAGAAGCTTGCCAAGCTTGGGAAACGGCTAAAAACGAATTTTATGATGAAAAAGGAGATGAAAAGAAGTTTGGAGATGAATATGCATATTATATTCGTACCTTCTTTTCTGATAAAAATAAGTCAGATGCTTGTGATATTATTAAAAAGTTTAAACTCGAAACTTTATCCCAAAAACATACTGAAAGCTTATATGAAAGATTTGAGTTAAAAGCTTTTATTGCAAAAGAATCACTCGATATAATGTTCGTTTACATGTTGGGCTGGATTGACAAACGAACCGCTGAGCTAGCAGAAGTTAGAAAGCCAATGATTATATATAATAAAGATTTCAGAAATGAATTAACTGCGAAATATAGAGAAGTTAATCAAAAATTAAGCTTAGTTGAGATAGCCCCAAAGCCGTCGGCTGACATGATAAATAATGAATTGGAAGCATTTAGAGTATATGTTGAGCAGTTAGATATTGTAAATTGTGATTATACAGATAAAATAGAGGCTGTAAGTGATTATTTGCGTGCATCAGCAAATAGGACAGCTTGGGCAGAAAAAGGTGACATTAGCAAAGATGCAGTTTTTTCATTTTCTGAAGAATTAGTTAGAATATGGAATAATAAGAAAAAAATATTAGATATTACCCAGAAAAGTACGGAAGAAAATGAACGAGGCCAGCTATTATATTTTGAATGTAAAGATAAACAAATAGATATGGGATCTTTTATTGCTCCATCTTTTTTTACATCAGGATGTTTTCATGCTTTAGCAGATGATGAAAGTATTGGGTGGCATCCGGAGTATAAAAAGATTTTGAGAGAGAGGAGGGGTAAAAATGGGGAATCTCTATAAAGAATTTGAAAATGTACAAAATCCCGCATTAGGTGCATACGTACTATGGAATTTTTCAAGGGGTTACTACGATTATAATACTTCATTTATGCCATTTCAATTATTGTTCATTGTATTACCAATTATTTTCAGAGCTGATTTGGTTGACATCATTACAGCAACTCAAAAGCAATCAGGATTAAGGTATTTTGCAGATAAGTTTCTTACTACTAAAGTTTTAAAAAATGATATGATTTCCCATATACATAAAGCAAGTGAGGAGACAAAGTATCTTACATTAGAGTCACTACAAATTGCAATACATGCTAATCTCATTTCTATAGATGCAGAAAGTGGACAAATATTCCCAATTACAACATCGGAAAAGAAAAATGAATCTGCCTCAGTGAAACGATTAGGAAAAGCAGCTGAAAAATTAGGCAATTGGTGTGCAAGATTAACTATGCACGAAATATCTCAAATATTGAAAGTGAGGTTTTAGCATGGATTTTCAAATAAAGAAACTGATTTTATGGCCTAAAAAGGAAGAATATGATTTTAAAGAAATTGAGTTTAAATTAAATCAGATTAATATTATTACTGGTGCTTCTCGAACTGGAAAGTCAGCAATAATACCAATTATTGATTACTGCCTTGGATCGGGTAGTTGCTACATTCCTGTTAAAACTATTCGTAATGCATGCAGTTGGTTTGGTATATTAATTTCATCGGATGATAGAGAGATTCTTTTAGCGAGAAAAGAACCTGGTTTACAAAAGTCAACAGATGATATGTTCCTACAAGAGGGTAAAACAGTAGAAATTCCAACAAAGATAGTTAAGAATACTACAAGACAGAATGTAAAGCGTTTTTTGGATGAAGCAGCAAAATTGTCATTTCTTGGCATTGATGCTGATACCGACAATCAGTTTTTTGGACGTCCATCGTTTAGAGATTTAATGGCATTTTGCTTTCAACCTCAAAACATAGTTGCCAATGCAAATACGTTATTCTATAAAGCAGACACTACAGAACATCGGACAAAACTAATTAATATTTTTCCATATATTTTAGGAGCTGTGACTCCTGAAATTCTTGCTAAACGTCAGCAGATTAATGATTTAACAAGAGATTTAAATAGAAAACAAAGAGATTTACAAAAGCTAAAAGATGTTTCAGAAAAATGGAAGATAGAAATCAACGGCTGGGTAAGTTTAGCACAAGAATATGGAATTATTAGTAGTGAACTTAGTATAGAAGATTTGTCTTTTGATGCACAGGTTGATTTACTTAAGGATTTAATCAGCAAAAATCCTACGAATGCAAATATTGATAGTGAAAAAATTATAGCTGCTTCCCATGAGATGATAGAATTAAGAAAAGAAGAAAATTCTATAGCCATGGAATTGGCAAAGTCCAAAAGTCGCTATACGGAAATGTCTCAACTCTTTGATAGTATGGATACATATAGAAATTCGTTGTCAATTCAAGTAGAACGCTTAAATATTTCAAAATGGCTTCGCTCTTTAGGTGAACAGAACGGTGCCTGTCCTATTTGCGGATCTACAAATGTTAAAAATAGTATTCTTGAAAATCTTTATATTAATTTAGAAAAGTTAGAGGATGAAGCTGGTTATACAAAGACTATTCCAGCAGCATTTGAAAGAGAATATGAGAATGCAAAGAAAGAAATAGGAAAATTAAGCGAGCGTTTATTAGCAGTGCAAAAAAGGATAAGAATTCAGAGTGAAATGAAAAACACAAGTGAAAACGAAAAATATACTTTTGATGGAATTTCTAGATTTTTAGGTAAGGTACAATATGCTAGTGAAACATTTGATTTATTAGGCACAGATAGTTCATTAATTGATGAAATTAATCGCTTACAGAAAGAATTGGGAAATATAAAAAAACAAGTAGATGAAAATGCAATTGAAAAAAAGATTGACACTGCTATTAGAACTATATCAACTAATACCATGAAATTGATTCCTTTGCTTGATTCAGAAAGACCCAATGATCCAATAAAGGTGGATTATAAAAATTTAACAGTAATTGTATCATCGGATGATGGACGAGATGATTATTTATGGGAAATTGGGAGTGGTTCAAATTGGCTTGCATATCATATTGCAGCAACATTGGCATTTCAAATATTCTTTTGTAATATTGTAACATCTTCAGTTCCTAATTTTATTGTTTATGATCAACCAAGCCAAGTTTATTTTCCTCAAAAATTAGCTGCAAAAGAGGATGATAAAGATATTGACCCCAAATTAGGTGATGAAGATAGAATTGCAGTAGAAAAGATATTTAAGACTATGTCTTCTGCAATGTTAATGGCTAATAAAGCTATTCAAATTATAGTATTAGAACATGCAGATGAAAGTGTATGGGGAAAGGTAGAGAATGTGCATGAAGTTTGCGAATGGAGAGGTGAAAACCAAAAGTTGATACCAGTAGAGTGGATTAATTAATATCCATATGTATGAAAATTCATATTGATCGGAAAACATTGTTTTATAACAAGGATTGCAAGAGAAAAATTTGCGAAATTATTTTTAGATGAAGCAGGAAATACAGGTTGTGTAATCAACAATAACAATATTATGAATTTCGGTACTCAGCGGCATTTTGCCTTATGTGAGTAATTGTTCAAAATCAAAAAGATGGAAAATGTTACATGAGAAATATATTGCTTTTAAGGAGAAATTCCAAATCACAGATGAACTAAGGAAGATCCCTACTGACACGTGACAATAATGATAAGCTGGAATATTTCATAAACATTATTATTGATAATAAATATTTGGTTATGGTTAAATATGCTGGCGTATTTTTACGGGACATGTTCAGGATCATGACGTTTGTGGATAAGATGGATGATCATGGGGGAGTCGATAATTATGATTTTAATTTTTAATTACCAAAAGGAATTATTTACTGCCGTGTAGATTCGAATGGACAATTTGGATAAGAAGGATTGCAACGAGTATACCGGTGAATGCTTAGAAGATATAAAAATCAACACGTACTTTGGCAATCGAAGTCAAAATTATGTTAATATTATTAATTTTATTATATACCATGACTAATAATTTGAAATAGAAAGATAAGAAGAGGTCAAATTTTAGATGGCAATACAAACATATATTAATCCAGCTAATAGCGAAGAAATTAATTTTGAAACGGCGTCAATTATAATACAATTACCAGATGAGTGTAAAAAGGAATGGTTTTTAAGATATAATTCAGGGAAATTGTCGAAACTCATTGTGTCTGGAGGAGAGTTGTTAACTACTCCTTATGAAGGCTTCCATTTAGACGTCGATACACGAAGAGTTAAGTCCGAGGAGGAAATCGATATTGATTTTGCTGGTTTTCTTCCACCATTTATTTGCATAAGTGTTTTATTTGCAGTAAGTAAAAAGTATTCTGGTCTTAGTATAGGTCCGCATATGAATGAAAATAGCAACCTTCATTTCTCAATGCAAATTGCAGAAATAATTAAGAAGAATCAATATCTCAGCAAGATACTAATTAACAAAGATTTTCCTCTATCTTTATGCGTACAAGAACCATATCTGCTTAACTTAAGTCCAGATCAACACCTCGTAACAGAAAAACAATACTTAAATGCCATTGAAACAATCTCTTATTATGAAAGTAAAGGAAAAGATTTATGGCCTGTATCCATTTGCATGGAACCATTACCAACTTCTAAAATTGAAAGTACAATGACTTGCCGTGACACGTGGACAAGGGCTTTGGGACAAGCATGGTTTGAAGTCGAGTATTTATTATCAAGGTATTGTCCTGAAGCAGCTTTGGGGGGGAGATTTTCAAAATTGGTTAATTATTGTCTATGGTTATATCAATGGACTGAGGGAATGGGCATTGGCAGTAGGGAGGAAGATGTAAAAAATGGAGGTCCAATTTTAGCACTACAAAAGATTGTCTCTGAATGGAGAGCTTGGAGTAAGATTCATGATCTAGATTTAAACAGATCCGAAAGAAAAGATTATATACCTGACTGGAATCAGGAATATGTGAAAGATATTAGGGATACATTAGGAAATCCAAGTATTGATGTTTTATTACCAAGTTATAGCTCTAATAAAATAGAATTAGAACAGCAATCTGCGTTGAATGGACTCATAAGTCAATATAACTTTGCATATAACCCTCTTGCTGCAGCTGGGGTAGAATTGGCAAATATTGTTATGGAGCAAATAGTTAGGTTGCCGCATGCGACATGGTGCATAAACACAAAAAAAGAACAACAAAAAGATGGATTTCGCTCTATAATAAATTGCGGGAATATACTGGTAAAAGAATTAAAGATAGATATAGTTAACCCAGCCTTATGTAATAATGGAAACTGTTCTTTATCAGAAGGTGTGAGTTTAAATAGCATATATTTAAGGCAAAAGGAGATTAATGACATAATAGGTATAGAACAAAATTTCGGTTTTAGTGCTAATGCCAGGTGTAGACATATTGATGATTTATGGGCTTTGGCAAATCAATATATTTATATCGTAGACCGTTATTTTAAAGATAGTAACCTTCAATTTCTGAAAAATGTACCCAATAATATTACTATTCGAATATTAATATCAGATGATGATGGACAAATGGGTCGGAAACGTAGAGATTATTTAAGGTTAGCATTGGCGGGAATGAATATTTCCAATCTTGAGGTTAAGGTAGTAAATTGTTCCTCGGCTAAAAGTTCACATCCCTTGCATGACAGATATGTATTTTCAAAAGATTGGGGTGTTTCATTATCATCATCTCTTGATGCAATTGACAGTAATGCAATTTGGGCTTTTAAGCTAGATGATTATAATCGATTACAGCAAAGATATTTTGATTATTTTTGGAATATACCTTTAGGAACTAGAGTTCAATATGGGCCAAGGATATTTACTGTAAATTATTTATAGTAATTTGCAGTGCATTAGAGCTGAATATGTCAATCAAATGTTAAAGATATATTATCATTGGTTAGTTTAATTAGTTTTCTAAATAGGGTTTGCTGAACAATATCAATGAATATCTCGTCTGTCATATCTTTGCCTCCCTTGGATTCAAAACCCAGGAGACACTGCTCGGAACTTATACTGATCCACGCGGGAAAGAAAAGGTAGTGGTGGTCTGCGAAGATTTTACCGAAGGGGCGGCAAGAAACTCATTGGGTTTGCACATCTGAAGAATACCTGTATTAGCAGTGAACGGAATGGTTATGGCACAGAGCTTTCCTCCATTCTACAGGCGATTGACGAACAGACGCTTCTGCCGCCAGACCAACTACGAGATTTCTTTTGGGATTTGTTTATTGGCGATGCGTTGCTTGGCAATTTTGACAGGCACAATGGCAATTGGGGGATTCTTGTGAATGAACAAACAAAGGCGGTTGAAATCGCTCCTGTGTATGACTGTGGTTCCTGTCACTACCCACAACTTGCAGCCAAGGATATGGAGGCAATTCTAAACAGTGAAGATGAGATTGACAGGCGGGAATATGTTTTCCCTACCTCGTCCGTTGAGGAAGGTGGAAAAGGGTAAGGATGAGAAATTTGTTCTAGATCCAGACTCACCATATCTTATTTTATATAGGAACTTGTAACGAATAAAGCCTTCAAAACCGAAAAGTAATTTGAAGGTTTTATTGCTTACAGGCGGAAAAAAAAAATAGATTTGCTTATGCTATGCATAATCAAGAAAGGAAAGTAGAATGAAAATAGATTTATTTGGTTCTGTTAAAAAGGTGACAGAAGAACAGTGGCATCTAAAGTATAAGCTGCTAAAAAACGGTATTTATGGACCGGGTGAACGATCAATATTATTAGAATGGATAGAAGGACTGGTAGACCGCGATCATAATATGGTGCAGAAGTTTCAGACGACTTTTCATTCGTGCTTTTGGGAATTTTATTTATATGCCTGTTTTAAAGAAGTAGGATTTACAATGGACCAGACACATAATAGACCAGATTTCATAATTACTGCACCATTTAATATGTATGTGGAAGCTGTTGTAGCAAACATAAAAAATCAGGGACGACCAGAGTCTGATAGAAATGAAAAGGATTTAATGGATATGTTTGTTCCGCCTAAAAATCAAGAAGATTTTTATGAGACTCAACATGAGGCAATTGCAAGGCAGGCTAATGCGATTACATCAAAAATAAAAAAGTATGAACGAGAATACTCAAAATGTGAGTGGGTAAAGCCTGATGTACCATTTGTAATTGCTATGAGTTCATATGGCCAAGTTAATTATGGTCGAGAATTTATTTATCCAATGATGACTTTACTATATGGTATGTATTATAAGCCAGAAGAAGATAGGTATGTGAAAGTAACTGAAATACCGAAGCCGGAAGTAAATGCAAAAATCCCAGTAGGATTGTTCTGTTCTGAAAAATATAGTAATATATCGGCTATCTTATATTCTTGTACGACTACTTTAGGAAAACTAACTTCCCTCTCTATATCAAAAGGGAACCCATCTGAAAATGTAGTATATAATTTAAGGCAAGATTATGAGGATCAGAAAAGACCTTATAAGCTGCAACGGGTTAGTAATAGCTTTCCAGAATTATTAGAAGATGGGCTTTTTATCTTCCACAATCCTTATGCAAAAAATAAGATTGACATATCGAGCTTTGAGGCTACAAATATAACACAATTTTTTTGGCAGGATAACAGGCTGATTCGCACTGCAGATACATATCCGATTGTAGCCCGGTTGAATTTTCCCCAAATAATTGAACCAGAGTATAGGGTGTTGATTGATGAGTATTGTCGACAATATAATAATGTTTCGCCAATGGAGTTTTATGGTATAATGCCATGTGAAGAAGATAATATTAATTTTAATAAGAACTGTTTAGTGTGTGTATGGGTGTCCAATGGTGTAATGAAGTTTATCCGTAATTTTCATTATGTGCGTCCTCAGTCATTCATGGATGATTTCTTGAGAAAAGAGGCATTTTATGAGCTAAAGAAAGCACAATCAAAACATGATGAACTTATAGGAGAAGTTATTCGTATTGATATTATTAGGACGCAGGAACAATTACAAATGATGAATCAATAAAACGATTCAAATCGTATGCAAGCCATAAATTGTCTAAATATCTTTCTCCAATAAATATGATATGGTATAATTTTACATATACTAAATTTATGAGGGACTGGTGATGTGGCTAAAAAGGTAACATCGGTTAAAGTAGTGGAGAGTAAAGAATTATCTGTAGATACAAGTTCAGGAAGTTTGGCTTATAATAGACTTGATATGCAAGTTAGTCAAACATTACATATGGCTATTGAATTATTGATAGTTTAGATTATCTATTTATACTAGATTATTATGACGATATCACCTTATTTGATGATGGATGTAGCCCAAGAACTGTGAGATATTATCAGATGAAAATGCATGAAGAATCAATAAGTATTAGTAGAGTATGGCTGAGTAACAGAAAGTTAATTACATATTTAATATAGAGATCTTATAGGCGAGAGGTTAATTCTAAATTAAACAGTGAGGTATAGACAATGTATATTTCTAATATCACAATTACGAATTATAGAAGTTTTAATTCAATTGAGGTCGATTTTCATGAGGGAATTAATCTTTTAATAGGCCAAAATAATGCTGGAAAATCTAATTTATTGCGGGCAATGGCCATTATATTTGATCGATCAGTAAAGAAACAGTTGACTGTAGATGACTTTAATAATGGTATTACGTTAGATTCTTTAAAAACAGAACCTCCTAAGATCGTTATATCTATTAGTTTATCACAATCTGCGAACGAAAATTTAATGGGAGATGAGTTAGTTACTGTAAGTAATTGGTTAACAACTTTAGAGGAGCCATATCAAGCTAAAATACAATATGAATTTTTCTTGCCTAATAGTGAATTAGAACGTTATCTTAGTAAAGTAAGTCACTTGGACTCTAGAGAAAAAATATGGGATGTAATTAAAAGTGATTTTATAAGAATGTATATCAATAAAATATGGATAGGAAATCCTGAAAATCAAGTGGTTGTAGACGGTGAAAACTTAAGCAAATTTGATTTTCAATTTCTAGATGCTATTCGTGACGTTGAACGGGACATGTTTAGTGGAAAGAGCACCCTATTAAAAAGCGTTATAGATTTTTTTATAGATTATGAAATAAAAACAGATAAAAATATTACAGAAGAAATACTAAAAGAACAAATACAAAAACGTAGAGATGATTTTTCTACTACAGCTCAAGAGTTAATTACTAAATTGCAAGGTAGACTAGAAACAGGAAATAAAGAGATTTTATTGTATGCGGAGGAGATAGGTGCATCATTTGATAAGTCACAACCAAATTTTGAAGGTAATATTAGTGAAAGTGAAATCTACTCCTTATTGCAACTAATTGTTAAACAAGAAACCGGATTGACGATTCCTATATCCCATAACGGTTTAGGGTATAATAATTTAATATTTATGTCTTTATTACTAGCCAAAATGCAAGTTGATTCTGATGGGAAATATCTAGGAAGTAATGCAAAAGTTTTTCCTATTTTGGCTATTGAAGAACCAGAGGCTCATTTGCATCCCACAATGCAATATCAATTTGTTAAATTTTTAAAGACTAATATAAAAAATAAAAAGGTTAAACAGGTTTTTATCACTTCGCACTCTACTCATATTTGTGCAGCTACAACTCTAGATGATACTATTTGTTTTTATAAAAATGATGGAGAAATTCAAGTAGCTTATCCTGATAGAGTTTTTACTTCTACAGATAGTGAATGTAATATAATAGTTGAGGAAAAGAGTAAAAAATATGTTCAACGCTTTTTTGATGCAACTAAAACTAATATGCTATTTGCAGAGAAACTAATCTTAGTAGAAGGTATAGCTGAACAATTATTATTGCCAGTCTTTGCGGATTATCTTAATAAATCATTAGAAGAGAATCATGTTGCGGTAATTAATGTAGGTGGTAGATATTTTGAACATTTCTTATATTTATTCAATAGTGATAACCGACATACAATTAATCGCAAAGTCGCATGTATTACCGATTTAGATCCATCAAGAAGAAAAATAAATGTTGAAGGTAAACAGAACAAATATAAAGCATGTTATCCTTATGAGTATAATTCTAATTTAGATGAATTCGAATATATGTATAACGAATTGATGAGTAAATATGATAAAGGAAAACATAAAAATATTGAAGCGTTTATGCAACCTTCAAAATATGGAAAAACTTTAGAATATCAGCTTATTTTAGAAAATCCATCATTAAAACTTATGATTACGGAGTCGATAGCAAATTCAGATGAATTAAATGATTTAATGGACTTGTATATAAAAGATGAACCATTAACAATGTTAATGGATAGATTGTCTAAAAGCGAGGAAAACAACCGCATTAAAGAATCATTGGATAATGCGGATGCCTCATGGGATGAAATTGATAAAAAGAAGGCATTAATTGCATCTAGATATTTAAATTCTGTAGGTAAGGGAGAAAATGCTTTAGAATTAGCTTCTGTACTAAAAGATAATTTAGCATTAAAAGGTAAACCTAAATATCATGATTTTGTAGTACCTAAGTATATTGAAGATGCAATTAAATGGGTGTGTGAATAGTATGATTATAAATTCTAAAACGAAAATAGATATTAATCAGAATTTTAAAATACAAGCAGGTCCAGGCGCTGGAAAAACGCAGTTTTTAGTAAATCATATAAACAATGTTTTACAAAATTCGGATAAGCTTGGTTGTACAAGAAAAATTGCTTGTATTACATATACCAATACTGCTGTGGAAACAATATTAAGAAGACTGGGTAAAGGCATATCAAATAAAGTGGAAGTATCTACAATTCATAGTTTTTTATACTGTAATATAGTAAAGCCATATTGTTCATTTCTGCCCACAGAATATGATGTTTGTGTTGCAAAAATTAAGGGACATGATGATCCATTTGTAAATTATAAATATGTTAATAATTGGTTGGAAAGGGATGAATGGGATAAGTTGAAACATCCAAATACAAGAAATCAATTACTTAACATGCCAACCTTAAATAAGGCTCTTCAAAACTGGCTATTGTCAATGAAGTGTAATTTGGAAGAAGGCAATTTGTTTTTTACTTGTGATAACGGTGAAGCAAAAGCATATGATAAAAAAACAGAAATAACAACAAGATTAAACAGTACAAATTTAAACATATTACAGAAAGGCTTAATAGACTATAAGAAATTGCACTGGAGAGATGGAAGACTTGACCATGAGGATGTTTTGTTTTTTTCATATATATTAATAAAAAATAATCCATTTATCTTAACCATTCTGCGAGCTAAATATCCGTATTTTTATATAGATGAATTTCAAGACACAAATCCTGTGCAAACATTCTTGTTAGAGGAAATCAGAAAAACAGAAAGCATTATTGGTATTATTGGAGATAAAGCTCAAGCCATATATGGATTTCAAGGGGCTAACGTTTCTTTATTCACAAATTTTATGATTAATCCATTGAACTCACATACTATGAATGAAAATCATAGAAGCACAAACCAAATCACAACATTTTTGAATAATATAAGGAAAGATATAAATCAGCGACCTTGTAAAAATATTGAAGATATCAATGTAACTATTATAATTGGAGATCGAAATAAATCTTATTCTGAAGCAGTTCTTATTTGTAACAATGAGACTGTAGTTTCTCTTGCTAGAGATAATATTACTTCAAATGCAATGAAAAATGAACTTGAAGGTAATAAATTTGACAAAAAACTAATCGAAAAGTATTCAGAGCAAGATAGTAATAGAGATAGAAGGAATTATATTATTTCATTTATTCAATCTGTTGAACTAGCGAAAAATATGAAGTACAAGGAAGCTATAAAAAAAATAGAATGGCTTTATAAATCTATGGAAAACCCAATAAAACAAGCACTATATGCGTTGTCAAATATGTTAAATAAATATAATCAGTATGAAAAAGGTACTTTAATGGATTTTTACACTGTGTTAAGTAATATTTTGCATGTCAAGCTTGCGGGTTTTAAAACAGGGGCAATTAAAGAATTTTATGATAATACTTCGTATAGAAATATGGCTATCTGCGTTAATATTGTTGAAGACACAAGTAATCATATTACAATTCATAAAGCTAAAGGAGCTGAATATAGTAATGTGTTTGTTATTGGTAATAACAATACGTTAAAATTACTTTTAAAACCTGATCTAGATAATGCTGAAGAACACAGAATTTTCTATGTCGCTATGAGCCGTGCTCAAAGAAAACTATTCATTCAATTAGACGAATTAAGCGATAGGGATGAGAAAAAAATTATAAAACTATATTCTGTAAAAATTAAGCGAGTAGGCAATGACGCTGAGCAAAGTGATTAAAAGTATGTAATATAAGATTTTAAAAATTGTTATATATAGATTGAAGACTCCCAATACGGTTACCGCCAAGGGGGTACTAGTTCCTTTCCACATCATTATCACAGCATCAACACATGTTGAAGCGGTGATAATGATGACGTATTGTGGTTTTAACAAGAAAAGTAGGGGTTAGACCACAAGATGTTGTGGTTTTTGACTGAAAAATGAGCAAAAAATGGGCTAAAAAATGCAATTTTTGGCCCCGTTTTTTTGGCACTTCCACGGATGACATAGGGTAATAAGAGATGAAATCATTACAATCTGCTATTTTTGATGGACTAAAAGCAAGGGGGGTTATAGCTCAACCGGGAGAGCGCTTGAATGGCATTCAAGAGGTCATGGGTTCGAATCCCACTATCTCCACTTAAACAATAGGCTGCAGGCTTGAACTCATGTGGCTTTAATTTTAACTTATTGGGATGGGACACTTGGTAAATCAAGGGCAAAAAGGTACATTTTCAGTTTTGAGAATGTGCCTTTTTTTGCCCTATTTGAAGATGAAAAAGGGGCATTATTGAGGGGATGTAAAAATAGTAATTTATTATGTGCGAGAAGTAGGTAACGAATAATAAATTACCATTATTTAATTGAAATATTCTACAATTTGTCTTAAAATAAATAAAGTACTGAAGTAAAAAATGAAGTAAGTGATTCAAAAATTGCCGTTATATTAAAAATTATTTAAAAAATGCATTTTATGTTAAACTGATGCTATCATTTTTGGAAGCTTTTTAAATACTCTTGCTGAAGCCTGGAGTAATCCAGGATATCCGGTTACCAAGGCAGGTGCCAATCCAGGATTTCTGGATTTTTCAGATGATCATTGTAGGGCATATCTTACAGAAGATACTTCAGATATTCATACGCATCCAGTCCATTGGCCTAAGCCGTTTCAACAAGAGTATAGCCTGTTAAGTGTACCACCCTTTTGCTCTATATGCGTTAATAAAAAGGAATAGTGTTTCTTTTATTGTTAAAAAAAATATGGAAGAACTCTTACTTAGTTAAAAAACATTCTCACTCAATGCGAATGATATTTTGATTGCCTCATTAAGACGAATTACATCTTCGGGGCGAAGGTAATCTACGACATCTACAATGTTAGATTTGTCGATTGTCATGATCTGGCTGCATTTAGCCATCGCAGGTTTGTTGTACAGACCTTTGTAGAACTGAAGGCATACGTTGGTTCTGATGTCAAGTCTTTTTATTTTGGAAGTGACATAGCAGATGATGATGCTTTCGGAGTACGTGTTGCCGATATCGTTCTGTGCTACGATTGCATAGTGGTCACCCTGCATGACATGACTATCCTTATCATGTGGAAGTGGATTTTTTACAAATACGATTGAGTTTCTACGGATTTCATTTGTTGTCATAATTATGGCTCCTTTCAGTTGACAGTTAATTTGCTGATTTTTTGTCTCCCGTCGGAGACGAGCCTTCGAAGGTTGTATCGGACGAGAATCTTATTAGTCCTTTACTAATGAGATTCTCGTGTTTATAGTGTTTATGGTCAATTGTTTATAAGGTTTATTTAGTTTATAAGGTTTATTGTTTCGGAAAGGTGGGATTATTGTGGAAAAGATGAGTGTACCATATCTATGTGGTGGTACTTTTTTCGTGATATTGATGCAATTTAGGAAAGGCGCAAGGACCAGGAATACTAATTTATATAGTAAGAATGGATTTACCGAGGCTATGTGCTTGGAGGAGTTGGTTAAAACCTTTTATGATTACACGAGGTGTAATGCGGAAAGTACATTAAAAAAAATACTAATGAATATAAACTTTGTAAGATAGATTCTTCATCATGGTTGAGATTTGATGATGTTACGTTAATTGATGAATTCGATGGGAGAGTCAAGAACAGCTATGGTTCAAAGCTAAAGGACATGGATTGTTTCCTTATGAAATGTATTGATGTACAGAGAAATCATCAGAGAATTGTTAATGTGCTCTTGGAAGTCATAGATAAGGATGAGAAGATAAAGGGTACTGATAAATTCTATATTAATGAAGACGGATCCTATATTACAAAAAAGGGACTATTGAATTTAAAAGAAATAGATTTCCAACCATTTATATTAGGAGTTTGGCATTACATTATTATGAATAGGAATGATAATGTTCATGGAGAAGATACAATTACAGATTGGATGAAAAATAGCGGAGTGCAAACGGTATATAAATACAACGGTCCCGCAGGCAATGGCTATATTCGTAAAATAAACATTCTTACGGATGAAGATTCGTTTATAGAGAAACAGCAAGATTATGAAGAAATATTGCCAATTGTAACTGAAACAATGAATTCACAGGAATTATTAAATGAGAAAATAATGGCATCTGGTCAAGCAGTTGCTGACGCCTGGCGAAATGTTATGGAAAAAATGGTAGCAGATATAAATGAACCAGTTAGGAATGAAGTGTTATATGTTAGCACAGCGGTTTCTTCTAAAAAAGAATTAAGAGATGAGAATGTAAAAATTATCAATCAAGACGATGGTATTTCTATAGATCAGATTGAGGAAGGAAATGTATACCAATTGACTACAGAGTTTTCATTCGATTCTGTTTTGGATGAATCAGGGACACGCAGCATTAAAGTATCGCTAAAAATTGATGGTTTTAGATTTAGAGGCATGGCTTCTTGCGATAACTGGAAATCCAAAAGTTACATGAATAACATAGCCTCCGCGGGAAGATGCAATTGCATAGCATGGTTTGAAGTTTTAGCTATTAATGACAATGATTGTGTAGTCCAATGGTTGAAGCTTGAAAGGAAACGCAAATGACAAAAATGATTGAATTAGTAAAATTTTATAAGCTTGGGGAATTTGTTGGAGAAATAATGCTTAAAGGCATAATTCATCCAGATATGCAGTTAAGAAATATTGGTGTAAGAGAAAATGGGGATTTTGTTTTTACAGATTTTGCAGAGATGGAAAAAATTGTGATACCTGATGAATTAAATGAAAATACTGTAAGGAGATTGACAGAGGCATTATTTTCAGCCTTGGATGGTCCTGGTAAATCATTTGAAAAATGTAGCTATTTTAGAGCAGGATTTATAGCATATGGTGGTTTGTTGGCATGGAACATATTTTACAACTCTGCTAATAGTGGTTATTCGAGCAAGGTATTTGTAGCGAACAGTCCTAAAATGAAGGCGTTTGATGCAAAAAAACTATATGAAGCCAAGGAAATCATTGATTCAATTTACGAATGGCAGAAGATTGATATTAGTAGTATTAATATAGAACATTATGAAACTCTTGATCAGTACAATCAATCATTGGAAAGGAAGAAAATTTCACAGTACAATATGTTTTTTTTAGATATGCTTTATTTCACAAGAATATGTCTGGGTTTTACATCAATTCAGAATGATGGGACGAAGATGTCACTGCCCTATGCATTAGTAAATATAGCATGCCTTGCAATGAATTATGGATTTATATATACAGAGTATGGTTTGTTGAAAAAGTGTCTGCTTACAAATCCAGGGAACGAGCAGATAACAACTTTGTGCAAGAATCAGTTATTTGAACTTCTTGGATCAGGGAAATTAAATGGGGATAAAATAGAATTTATAGATGAATGTTTAAAAAAATATTCACTATTTGAACTCTTATGGATACTGAATGATGAAGATATTATTATGGAATAGATATAACAGGAGGAGGTATTTCCATTGGAGGATGAAAGAATTCTTAAATTATGTGGTAATACATTTTTTATACTTCTTCAAGCTATAAAAAAAGAAAACAGAGTATGTTATAGCAATAATGAGAAGTTGGAAAGATAGCGCTGATGAAGAAATATTCTAGATAGAAACTAAAAATAGAGGTGAATGCTATGTACATTTCAGAGATAAAGTTAGAGTCATTTAAATCCTACGAAAATATAACTTTAAAATTTGATAAAAGCTTCAACGTTATAATTGGTGAAAATAATATAGGGAAATCTACGATATTTGAAGCATTACAGCTTTGGAAAAAATGCTATGACCTTTCAATTTCATCAAAGGGTGATAAGTTTTATAGTAAAACAACAACCTTGTATATAAATTTTGAAGATCTTCATTTTATTCGACTTTCGAGTGATGAAGATATTTTATACCCAGATAAAATTTCGTGTAATTTAGAAGTCACTTTTGCTGAAGAAATAAATGATATTTGTCAATATTATACTCTTGATTTTACATTAACGAAACCTAATATAAAAAACGCATACGTTCGCATAATTCGCGGCAATGAAAATGAATTTGACCGGCTGTTAGAACGTCTTAGCCAATTGAATATTAAACCTAGAGAATTTATTTTTATTCACCAGACTTCTCCTGTATCAAATGTTTTAAGTAAAGAACCTTATATGTATAAAGGACAAGTTATTAAGAAAATTCAAAAAGGAAAATCCGACGAGGTACTCCGCAACAAAATACTTCAGAGTTTGGAAAAAGGTTCCCGACTTGAAGAATGGATGCAAGAAGTTTTGGATATATCCTTTTGTTTTATTCCGCCTAAACGAAGCGAACGTGACAAAAGTGAATATATAAAGTTGTTAGTTGATAAGGATGGAAGAAAACTTGACATGTATTTACAGGGAAGTGGATTTTTACAAACTGCTGAAATATTCTCTACGATTGAAGTGATGAATAATGCGTTAAATATATTGCTAATAGATGAGCCAGATTCGCATATTAGCCCTCGGATTCAAAATAGATTACTCTGTTGTTTAAAAAACATTAATGAAACACAAACGTTTATTATTTCACATAATGATAATTTTGTTGCTGATGTGGCTCCCGAACATATTCTCTTTGTCAATAGTACTAACAAAGTTCAAGGAACAGTTGAACCATTAGAGGTTGATAATGTAGATGTTCTGCATATGGCCCTTGGTGGAATTATTACTGGGTTAACAAAATTACAAAAATACAAAGTTGTATTTTTCGTCGAAGGTGAAGATGATATTTCATACGTAAGAATGTTATGTAATACACTAAAACGCATTGGTTCAGAAGAAAAAATTGAAATGGAAAAACTATCTTTTTGGTATATCCGAGGAAAAGATAATCTCAACATCAAAATTATGGCAGGGAAACAACTTCTATCTCAAGCAGTGGCTGATTGTCGTTTTAATGCAATATTTGATAAAGATTTTTCAACCACCTGCGCAAATGAAGGTTATATTAGAACAGACGTGAAGAGACGTCTTGGAAATAGTTGTATTATACATACGCATAATGGATACTGCATAGAATCTGTTCTATTTTCTAATTTAGAATTATTAAAATCTTATTTAGAAAAGTTACTACCGTATGCAATAACACATCCAATTGAGGGAAAAATTCAAAATTCAGATTTTAATCTTTCTCAATTCATTCAAGGTTTTTGTGATAAAAAAAGAAATGATATTAGGACTGTTGGTTCTCCGTTTTACCAAGATATGAAAAATCGTTTTAATTCACAGAAAAAGCCACAGCGGCCTGAATTAAACAATGTAGATTTTGATGATTTTGCTTTTGAAGCGTCCGGTTCCATACAGTTTTTAATGAACAAACGTAACATAGGAGAATTTGTATTACAATTAGAAAATGAAATTGCAGGACATCTATTTGACAGAGATGATGATGGTGAAGAAACACTATCAAGTAAATTGCTTATACATTATTTCATGTCTATCGAAACAGACGATGATATTATTCCAGGATTTTTAGAATTAGTTCATGCTCTTCATATGTAATTATGGAATGTTAGTAATATCGAGAAATAGTGAGGGAATATATTGAAAAAAGTAAAAAGATAGCAAAAGGAATTTCTGAGATTGAAGGAGCCAACATTGGTACTGTGGGGGCTGTAGTTTTATACAATTTAACGGAACTTTTTAATGTTCTATTCCGTGATGAATTTATATTTGAGATGATTACATTTTTAGTAGGCATAAGAACGCATATCAATAAATTAGTTTTAATGATAATCTGAACTATATTAGATATCTTAATGATATAGCCTTTAAGGGGTGTGATGATGAGTTAAGAGATTCTCTTGGTATTATTATTGGGGAAGAACGTAATGTTAGTTCGATAGAAAAGGCTGGTTTGCTTATAAATACAACCTATTATTCGGTTATTCTTAAGCCAGGTAGCGATCGTTCTTTTAATAGATTAAAATGGCATAATAATTCTTTAGAGACATTATGGTGTGCCGACATAATCTTCTGTGATCCCGACAATGGATTAATTGTAAAAAGTGTCTCGGTGAAATCTAAGAAAAGTGATAAATACATATTACCAGAAGAGATTATTTTATATTATCAGTCAGGAAAGAGTGTTATTTTTTATAACCATAGATGTCGAGAAAAGGAAGATATCTATTTAAAAAGGTTTCATTCCTTAAGGCGGCGAGATGAACTTTCTGATGCAGCCTGGAAGGGACTAAAATTTGTTATTTATTTGCTAGTCACATAGGTATTTTTGGAAATACAGGTAGTGGTAAATCAAATACTTTAGCAAAGATTTTTTCAGAACTTTTCGATATCTATGGCGAAAATATTAATTTCAAAAAAAATAGTAAATTTGTTCTAATTGATTTCAATGGTGAGTATTCCAATACAATAACAGATAATAAAAATGTGATTAAGTTGTCAACAAGAATTAAAAATGATACATATGATTTGAACGAAAAAGACATTGTTGATTTGGAGTTTTGGTCAATAATCTTGGAGGCTACGGAAAAAACACAACAGCCATTCTTGAAAAGAGCAATCCATCAGTATGAATATTTAATGAGTCAATCAAGCGATGCAGGTGAAATTATACAGAACAAAACGATAGAATTAATTGAAGGTTTGTTTGATTTTGGAAATAAATATAATTCTGTGAAAAGATATTATGAAGAAATTATAGGTGTGGGATACTTTGATGTAAAAAAAGAGATGGATAATTATTTTAATAACATTTCATTTAACGCCACAACCGGTAGCTGGTATAGTATGTGTGAATGCGGATCCTTAAAATATATGAATACTGAAGAAGAGTTTAAGCAAATACCAGCTTATGAAGTATTAATAAAACTACTTCAGGAAGATGAGCATAAGTGTTATAAATCGGAGATTAAAGATTATTGGGCAGTTTTTGAGTTTGCGATGAAATATCAATATGTATATGACGTACAGCGTGGTTTTGTTAATGAAGAACATATTGCTCCGGTGATTAGAAGACTGGATACAAGACTATCCGATATGAAAAAAGTTTTTTCAATTAATGAAAGTAATCAGTTCAAATATAATTTAAGCATAGTGTCACTAGTAGATGTTAATATTTATATGAGAAAAATTGTGCCAATGTTAATTTGTAAGAAAGAATATGACAAGCATAAAAAAGAAAACCAAAATAGCAGAGAAAAGGCTCTTTATATCATTGTTGATGAGGCTCATAATATATTGTCAAAAGAGTCTGATCGAGAGAGCGGGACATGGAAAGATTACCGATTAGAGGTTTTTGAAGAAATAATCAAAGAAGGAAGAAAATTTGGAGCCTTTTTAACAATTTCAAGTCAAAGACCGTCCGACATATCAGACACAATAATTTCGCAGCTACATAATTACTTCTTACATAGGTTAGTAAATAGTGAGGATATAAAAGCAATTGGTAAAACAGTCTCATTTTTAGATGCAGCTTCTTTTGAAATGATACCTATTTTACCACAGGGAGCTTGTGTGGTAACAGGAACAGCTTGTAATTTTCCGGTAATTGTACAGGCGGATATATTGGAACAAGCAAAAAGACCAAGGAGTAACACAATAGATATAAATAAGGCTTGGTCATAATAACTATATTTTGTTCAAGATGTTCTTAAGCGAGTTGATATTTTCAGAAATATGATGTTAAGTAGCATTGATATTTGTTGTTTAGTGATAGAAGGGAGGAATACTATGAATTTATATTATTTGATAGGTATAATAATTGTCATTGCGTTGGTATTAATAAGTGAAGTGGTCAACGGATTATTAAGTCCTAAAAATGGTAACCAGTTAACAGTAGCAATGATTATGGGAGGTTTTGGACTGATAATAACAGCTTTTCCAGGTGTTCTGGACTGTTTAGTCAATCTATTGCAAATTTCAATTAGTGGTGAAGTTACAAATAGCAATTCTAATATTATTCAAATAATTTGCGGATTTATTTTAATTGCCTTTGGATTTGCAAGTTACTATGTATTAAAAGATCGAATATTTGTTTTAAATATGTTTGGGTTATACGTACAGCCAGAGATAAGTGAAGAAAAGAACATTAAAGACTTAAAATTATCAGATTTTAAAGTGAAAGAAGCAATTATTGACTTTGTAGATATTTTCAAAAGCAAATCAAAAATGTCGGATGACATAAATGAAACTATTACAAAGAAAATAAGCTACGAAACTATTAAATTCAAAAATAGAAGCAATGGATTTAAAAGTTGTTTTACTGGTATGGGACCAATTCCATATACAATATTTGCAGGAACATATTTGGCAGATAGCCATATAGATAGATATTTTGAATACAAAAGAAGTGATAACAAGTATATAGAGTTAAAGAAAAAGAAAAAAGGATATCCTGCTTTGATTGAACAGTTTCCTGAAAATCCAAACATAGACTCTAAAGATGTAATCGTAACTTTATCAATTACGCAAATGATTCAAGATAGTGATGCAGTACAATTTGGAAAATTGGATATTATTAAAATTAAATTAGATAATCCTGCTAATAATGTCATTATTTCAATCAATCAACTTTATGATTATAAAGACAAAATAATGAATTGTTTAGAAAAATTAAAAAACGAATATACACAAGTAGAAAGAATATACCTATTGGCTTCAATACCAAGTTGTATGTCATTAGAAATTGGAAAAATGATTGCACTAAATAGTAATAGAATTCCCAAAGTGATATCTTGCCATTATGTAATGTCTGAAACTCCCAGATATCCTTTTGGAATTGTTATAACTGATAATGCTTCAAAAAGTGAAAAAGGAAAGTTGATTCTATTTTAGAAAGGGGAAAAATGTACGATTTATCCAAAGAATTTGAAAAATTCTATAGCAACTATGTTGTTTTAGGAAATAAAGAACAGACTGATTTAAGAAATAAAAAGAACATTAATATTGAACGATTAAAGAGTGGACTAAGCGAATATAATCAAGAAAAAAATACAGATTATAAAATTAGTGAAACAAGAGTGCAAGGAAGTATGGCTATGCATACAGTTGTACAGAATGATAATAAAGATTATGATATCGACGTTGCAATTGTTTTTGAAAAAGATAATTTAGGCTCTGATTTAGGACCACTTGCAGCAAAAAATATAGTTGCAAATGCATTAAAGAAAAAGTGTCGAAAGTTTAATGTTGAACCCCAAACACTAACAAATTGTGTTAGAATTACATATGCAGACGGCTATCATATTGATTTTGCGGTTTATCGCAGATATAAGTTAGAAGGAGGTACCGAATATTTATATGATCATGCGGGAAGCTCATGGTCCCCAAGAAATCCGGGTGCAATTAACAATTGGTTTTCAGATGAAATAAAGGCTAAAGGACAATGTTTACGTAAAATTATTCGTCTTTCTAAAATGTTTTGCAAGTCAAGAGATTCATGGGTAAATATGCCAGGTGGATTATTGCAAACAGTTTTGTGTGATGAGAAAATACAGACATCATACGAAAGACTTGATGAAATTTTTTATGAAACAATGAAGAAAGTAAAAGCAAGATTAGAGATAGGCGTCGAAGTATATAATCCAACAGATATGTCAATATCATTATTAACGACAGAAAAGCATAAAGCTAAGATGAATAATTGGAAAACTCGATTGGGAACAGAGTTGGATAAGTTAGACGTACTATTTAATAGTGAATGCACAAATGAACAAGCAATAAATGCGTGGAAAGACTTTTTTCAACATGATTTTTGGACAAGTGATTCTTCTATCAGTGAATGTGCATCATTATATATTAAGCATTCATATTTAGAATTCAATAATACTGAAGAATATATTGAAGATATGGTCTCAAATATTAATGAACAATATTATGTAAAAGTTGAATGTACAGTGAGCGCAAATGGATTCCAAAATCAAAGAATTGAGACGTTTTTTGAAAATTATAAATATTTCAATAGATTTTTACCGCATGGTTTTTCGATTGATTTTGATGTAATAGATACAAATGTACCAGGGCCGTATAGCATATGGTGGAAAGTGAGAAATGTTGGTGAAGAGGCTGAAAAAAGGAACATGATTAGAGGCCAGATCGAAAAGAAATTTTATAAGCATAAGCATGAAGCATCACAGTTTTATGGGGCACATTATGTTGAATGTTATGTAATTAAAAACAATGAGTGTGTGGCAATAGATCATATTGATGTCCCAATTGCACATTAAAATATTGTATAGAGTACAATATTTTGACTAGTGTTTATTCAAATGTTTTTGCATTTCGAAATAGTTTAATTGTAAGCGCATTTGCGCTTACGAAGTAACGAACGAATCGAGAAATAAAATTAACAACGGTCAAACAGAATATGTAGAAAAATACTCTGAATTTGGTGAAATGGCATATGAAGCATTACAAGATTTAAATGTACCGTTTGATATATTCCATCAATGGTTTAGTTTCATGGGAAAGAATGCATTAAAAGAGCCATTGATTAAATTAAAGCAAGACATATATAAGTAAAGGACAAGCTTAAAAAGAGAATTAGTAAAGGTCTAATGCATCTATTTTGAAAAGAGTTTAAGCAATGCAATGGGGTTTCAATTAGCATTTTTGGTAAGTTATGTAGAGTCTAAAAAAGATAATACTATGTCAGCAAATATACAATTCAGCAAGTGCAAGAATGTGCAGACAGCAATTTTTATATACGTAGCGCGAATTGTATTTATGATCGTGGGGGTATACCCACAAATGTGTATTATATTTGCGTGAGAAATGGCTGATTAGATGGAATGTTCAATAAAAAGTTTAATAGTAGAATGTATTAGGAGAATAATGCATATGAAAATTTTACAGCAGAATATATATAGGAACAATGAGAAAATTAAGAACAAAACATTATTCATTATTGGTAATGGATTCGACATACATCACGAACTAAATACTGAATATTACCATTTTCGTGAATATATAAAAAAAAATATTGAAAATTCCAATGAGATGAGAAAAAGCGAAGCTCTCAAAATCTTGCTCAAAATTATTGATAAGTATGATGCTACTAGTACTAATGAAACAGAAAAATGGAGTAAATTAGAAGAGTACTGTTCAAAGATCAGTACAAATGATTTAGCAGAAGAAATAAATATTAGCCAACAGGAGAGATATAATGAAGACGGAGATTATATTGAAGATCAATGGATAAAAGAAAATGGTGATAGAGTTACAGCGCCATTTTTAGAAGAAAAAATCAATGATGTTATTGGAGAAATTCAATTGCAATTTGTTGAATGGGTAAACCAAATTAAGATTGATTGTAAAAGTGATAAATATTTTCTTTCGTTATTTAATGATTCTGACAATTTCTTTTTGTCTTTTAATTATACAGATACACTTGAAAAAATATATGATATTTTACCTGATTGCATTTGTCATATTCATGGACAGTCTAGTCGAAATAGTAAAAAAATCTATTTTGGAGGTAATATACAAAAAGAAAAATCATTGAAGAAGGTTAATTGTCTTTCTCAAGCATTACCGTATATGGGAGCAATAGGTGATGAAGATTCTATTTTTTTTCCACAAGTAATAATAAATAGTATTTTAAGAAAAGATGTTGAAAAAATAATAAAAGATAATAAAGATAAATTAAACAGATTTCAAGATATGGAAGCTGTTTATACATATGGGTTTAGCTATGGAAGGGTTGATAAACCATATTTGGAAGAAATTTATAGATTATCACCAAAGGCTGTTTGGTATATAAATGCATATCATCAAGAGGACTATGTTGATTATCAAAATATGTTAATTGAAATAGGAATCTCTGAAGAAAAAATTGTTTGCTGGGAAATATAATATTAAACAGTAGATCCGATAAAGTACTTTTTCAGGGGCAGGGATGCTGATGTAATTACGCAAAAATATATGATGACGGTGAACTTACAAAGGAGGCAACTAATAGGAAATTCCGAATAGTTCAAACCGAGAGCTCAAGACAAGTGAATCAATAGACTATTCACTATAACCACCAGATGATTATTGCCGTTGTCTATCCTTTTAGCTGGATTATGCGCACATCTTGCAATAACTGTGGTATTTGACATTATGCGGATTTATTTCTCGATCAACCATCGCAGGTCTATTTCCCTTCTCAATTGGATGAAAAGCAGATTGATTGGAACGAGGCCAATAAAATGTATCAGTTTATAATTGAACATACAATTGAGACCAAAGGGAAACTTCAAGTTATAATAGTAGATCATGCTGATTTGAAAGAAGAATCTTTCAGAAAATACATTTGTGAAAACTGGTGGCCTATTGATAAAAATCTTGTGCCAAATGATTGGTATGAAGGTTCATTATAAAAATAAAGAAATTAAGAGAGCAAACGAACTTGGATGTTGATTTTAGGGGTGGTCCTGCAATGAAATTATCAGGAAATAGAATTAGGAGCGAAATGCTTTGATGAAAACTCGGAGTATGGAAAACTGCTAATAATGAATAAAGGAAAAAAGTTTGATGACGATTACGAAAAATATAGAAAAAAGCGAGATGCTTTCGATCGAATAATTAAATCAAATATGGTATTTCAAGAATTGGTTGAAGCTAGAAGAAAGAAGCAGAAGGAGAAGAATAGGCGGAAAGTATATATTCAATGATATGAAGTTTGTAGCCCTGTATTGAGTTTTTATAGCTTAATGAAGGCAACAGGATATGAAAAGTATTATCAGAGCATATATGAAGGACTTTCATATGAAACACACACTCTAAATTCAACAATGAATATGAACATCGATGCTGATGGAATTACCTTAAAGAGAATAAGGAATCCAGAGGGAGGAGGTTCTACCTTTTCGCTATCCTGTACTTTTTCTATAAGTGTATTGCAGGAAATATATAAATATCTCAACGATGGGGAGAAAAAAATGGAATTCATGAGTTTCTTTATGAATTTTAAAAATAAGAGAGATATACAAGTCACAACTTAGACATGATAAAAAGTTCCAGAACAAGCTAAAAAAATTCGGTATGAAGCCAAGTCGAAATTGAGAGTAACAACCTTGGATTGTGATTAGTTTATAGAATTATAAGAAAGCTTTGAAAGGCGAGAATTAGAGGCAGGTTTAAAATGAATAAATTTATAATTAAAAGCATCGGGAGTGGTCTTGGAGATTGCTTCTTTATCGAGTTGATTAAAGGTGAAAAAAAATGTGTAGTAATGATAGACGGACATAAAGAAAGACAAAATGAGAAATCATTTGAATGGATTAAAGAAAACATAAGTGGCTATGAAAAAATTGATTATCTCATTGTTACTCATATTGATGATGATCACATTGGTGGTATATTAAAGTTATTGGAACTTCCAGAAAATGACAAAGTATCAAAAAAGTTAAAAAATACTATATTTATATATAACAGTGTGACTAGTTCGACTATAAATTATGAACAGGCTAGAAGATTAGAGAAAATCTTATCAGGTAGAAAAGTAATCAATACTTGTAAAAAGGATTATAGCATGTATGATGGGGAGCTTTTGCGAATTTTACCTTATGACAAACGAGTGAAATTTGACCCAGATGATTATGAGAATTACAAAGAATTTCCTGTAATGACCTTTATACACCCTAATGACGCAAATGATGTTGAAAAAGTACGAGATGATTATAATAGAAAAATTCGGAGCGATGGGACTATAGGAAAGCCTAATCATGAGCTTGTGAATCAGCATTCGATTGTTTTTTTAATGGAATTTATGGGAAAACGAGTCCTATTAGCTGGAGACGCTTACATTAAGGATATTTCTGAAAAAGTTTTGAATTTAAAAAACATAGTAGGATTAGTTAATGATAAAAAAGCTCAAAACTCGAAAGAGGAAAAATGCAAGAAAATGGATGCAATTAAAATACCGCATCATGGTGCTGCAGAAAATAATAAGGGATTAAGCGAATTTGTAAAAAAATGTGACTGCCATCGATTTATTATTACGGGTGAGAAAGAGTGGAATGAAAAACATCCTGCAAAATCGTTATTGAATGAGTTGTATGATGTATTTGGTAAAAAACTTAGAATTTATACAAATATTGATATGTCAAAATATCAATATTGTAATGATGTTGTTAAACAAGTAGAGGAAATAAATATGCTGGAGAATGAAGAGAATGAATAGTTTATGAAAAGGAATCTGGTGTTGATTGAGACTATAAGTGGTACTGGAAGTGGTATCCTATATCCATGTAAGTATCATGGAAAAAATAAACAAAAACATATAAATTACTATATTGTTTTCACAAATAAGCATGTACTTAAAGATATTCAGGAAAATAGTAAACCAGACCAAAGCGTAAAAGAACTAATAATTTTACAGATTTATGATGATACAGAAACGTTAATTGAAAAAAATGATATTATAGATATTTTTTCTTGCTGTGCCGAGAGAAGAAACTATAATAAGTCAGAAGATATAGCGGCGCTTCTTGTAGCGATTAAAGATAATATAAGAATTACTTTGGATACAAGTATTTACCAAGATATATTGGCAAATAGAGACATCATATACTTAGAAGGTTACCCAGGGATATTGTTAGATGATGAAGTAAGTCAAAAAATTCAACTTCAGGGAATCACAAAAAGCATGTTTCCTGAAAGCAAAAAGATTGGAGTATTTCAGATAACTGATGACTATCACTGGTATAACAATCTTTATGACTTAGACCTTTTTAAAGGAATGTCGGGGGGACCGGTATATAGAGAATCTGAAGGCAAAACATTTTTACTAGGAATGATCCAGTCTGTTTCAGCATTAGATGATGGACAAAATCCGTTTAAGTTAGTGTACTATTTGCGAATTGAATTCGTTTTAGAATACCTAAGAACGATTGGTTGCATACTTTTTCGAAAAGTAGGAGGAATGGAGTATCAGGTTGAATGGATCTTTGGAATGGAGAATGAGATAAGTAAATATATCAATAATCCGTCCTTTTTATTAATTGGGGGAAGTGGTGCCGGGAAGTCCTCATTTGCAAAAGATTTTGCGTATCATGGTACTAACCTATTAACTACCAATGATGGACAAACTACTCGAATGACTGTTGGTTACGAGTACAGTATCTTTTGTAATAAACCGAAGGCAACAGTTGGATTTATGAGTCAACTTCAATTCTGTGATAGAATGTCAGAGCTACAAGGAGCTATGCCTATTTTAAGAATTATTCGAAAAATATTTAAGCTGAGACAAGACATAGTAAAAAATGAAGTGGAATTTTTAGAAAGCTGTTATTACTTTCTTGAAAGATTGCAGAATAGTAAGAAACTAGGAACTTATTTAATTACTGAATTAGAGGAATATTTGGATTCAAAAAGAAGAGACCAAAATTGTGATAGCAAAGAGCAAATTAAAACTTATGAAAAACTTATTGTATTACTAATTAGATATTTCCCGATTACATTTGTAAAATGCATATTTGACAAAGAGTGGATAGAGGATATAAAAAAGCAATACTACGAAAGTTACGAGAAGCAATATTGCTCTGAAGATGAGCAAAAAAATTGGTTGAATAGAATAATAGAAGATAATCATTTATGTGATGAAAAAGAGTGCGATAATAAATATAGAGATACTTTATATAAGTTTATTAATGGAGAATATAGTTTTCGAGATTATCAAAAAACGTGTATAGACAATCTTATTAATAATAAGGAAATTTCCAAGGTAGAAATAAAAAGAAAATTAGAAGTTTATAATATATTAGATAATTTTAGATTAGAGTATTTAAATGAATTATTATATGCAGAGGGTTTTTTTAATATCGAGGAGCTTCTATTCCTAAATATGTTTAAAAATCAAAATATAAAATTGGAGGATGTAATAGAAGCAAACATGTTTCCCCAAAAAGAAAGTAGAAAGAATGCTGAAGAGGCTGAAGATGGTTATGAGATAGATATTTGGGAAGGGACACAGAACATTTATAAAGGAGCTTATCAGATAATAAAAAAAGCTATTTGTGAAGAATATGATATAAATCAATCCGATTTCAAACGAATATTTGATTTGTCTAACATGAATGATCAAAAAAAGAAAGAACTTCAACTGTGCTTACAGGTAAATTCAGGAAAATCTCTTACTGGAATGATACAATTTATCAAAATTCAGGATATGGTATCAAATGAATATGCAATGCTTTTTTCTGAATTAAAAATTAGAAATATTAGATTGTATGACACATATGGTTTGGACCACGTAGAAGAAAAAAATAGTATTGAAAACACACTTTATTCACATGTGTATAGTATTAATGAAAATGATAGAATTAGATTTAAAGATATGAATGTGCTGTATTTTAAAAAATTAGATGCAGGAAGACCGGACGAATTGAGAATAGTTTTACCTTGCGTCCGAAAGGTAATTCCCCAGGCACCAGTATATTGCGTATTTACAGGAGTTGACATATTTTACAAGACACCTGAAGAAGTAAGAAAATTACAATGGAGAAATAATGAAGACGAAAGGGTTCCAAAATCTGTTCGTTACATTTTGTCAGAGAGAGGGAGATTTGCACTCACAAATAAAGAAGTCGGTAAAAATGAGAAGAATAAAAACATGTATCTTGTATTAAGAAATAATCTCATTCCATATTGCGGAAAAAAAGAAAAGGTTCTAAACGAGTACTATTTTTATAGAAATAACGAAATATATGTTAGACGTTTATTAGCCTCGATTATAATGAAAGAATATAGTAGCCTTGAAATTGTAGATATGAGACAGTTTGAAAATTTAAGTAGTGAAGTGATGAGTGAAATCAAAAAGTTTATTTTAGAAATCTTTAAGAGAGCATCTGTTAATATAAGTGGAGTGCATTGGAATACTATAAGAGCAAATATAAAAAATATAGATGATAATAAAATATTGGGTAAATCGACAAGTTTTAGATATCAATGGAATCAACGCTTTCATGAAGCATATTCTTATGTTGTCGACAAGTTTGGTGGAGAATTGGCTAGCCGTTTTTGTGGATCTAAAGATGCTATAGAAGCTGCATTAAGAAATGTAGAAGATTCTTTCTTGGGTTCGGCAGATAATCTATGCAAGTTAGAAATTGAAAATAAAAATAAATTCAGAATATACATGGAATTAATGTATGAAAGTGATTCTTACGAAAATAATCCATATAAGACTAGTAAAGAACAGCTTAACTACATATTATCTGATAATGTACGTAGGAAAGAATTTTTTTCAGATGTTTTTGATTTTGCAAAAGGTATAAAGAACCATGAATCTTTACTTAAACAATTTGTAAAGGAATTTGTGAGTAAACTACGTGATGAACTGATAAACGATAATAAGATTAAGGCAGAAAATATAATACATTTAAATGCATCTTTTGCAGAAGCAGTAGAAATAATAAAAACGGAATTTATTGAAAAGTATAGTGTGGAAGAGAATGATAATGATGTAGAGCGAAATTTCAAAGAAGTTTTAAAGGCGTACATTGCAAGTCTAAAGTGATATGCTTTATTCATACCAGTTTTTAAATTTGATCTTCCGCTAAGGACAAATTGCGCGTTGTTGGAATCAGAATCACAGCATCAACACATTGCGAAGTTTGTGTCGAATTATGTCGAATAAAATAATAACTTGCAATATACGTTTTGTTCAGGTTGTGATAAAATAGTAGTAGAATTGATTATGCATGAATTGATTTTGCAATCTTAATAATATAGATAGGCGGTAATGAATTCAATATTTTATATTTAAAAGGTAAGATTAATAAAAAAGGAATATATCCCAAATAAGAAATGCCGCATATTTAATAAAGAGCAAACTTCCAGATTCGTTTAAACAATTCTGGGAGTTTGTTTTGTCTAATAGAGGCAGTAATTCAAACTTTTATTTATGTTGTTAAATCAGTTAGAGAAAAAATATATTATAATTATAAGCAAAAACAAGAATAGCTCTGAATAGGAGGTTATATGAAGTATTTACAAGAGATACTTGAACTCACATATCTTACTAAGATTACGAACTCACCCAGATATCGCAGAATCATGAGGGTTTTTTATCAGGAAAGTGAAAAGATGCATTTTCAATTGTATAAAGAAGATATATTCGAGCTGTCAAAGGAATACCCGGAGTTTGAAGATTACACCATGGAACAATTGAAAGTGGATTTAAATGCACTGGTAGAATGGAAGAATTTAACTCCGATTCAGGATCCCAAAAGAGTTTACACGATTGCTGATTATAAGAATAAACAGTTTCGATACTCTATGTCAGAATATGCTGTTGAAATTGAACGGCTTACGATTAAGCTGGAAAATTTATTTATAGATAGTGGTAATCTTTCTGCAAATCTTTTTGTAAGAATTACAGAAGCATTGGAGCAGATGGAAAGGGTTCAGAATCAGCCTTTAAAGAAGATAAATGAATGGTGGAGAAACCTACAGGAAGATTTTAAGCGGTTGAACCGAAACTATCAGGATTATCTTAGAGAGTTTTATTCGGGGGATTCAGATAAGATGCTTAAATCTGTGGAGTTCATTATGCATAAGGATTTGTTTATTACATACCTAAAGGATTTCATACAGGATCTGCAAATACATTCAGCCAGAATTGAACGTTTGCTGAAGCAAGTTCCGGAATCGGTTGAGAACCGAGTTTTGGAGCTGGTCGTTAAGAGTGAAGTAGAGATTCCTAGGCCATCATCAGAATATCATGAAAATCTGGAAGACTATATCAGCGATAATATAACAGGAAATTGGAATTCTCTTAAATGGTGGTTTGTGCCCGAACATGGCAAGACGAGTGAATGCAGTCAGGTCATGGAGGTTACCAATGAGGTAATTCGTAAAATCATTCAAAATGCGGCATTAATTGTACAATTGCAGAATTGGGGAGTGAGCCGGAGGGATGATTATAATACTTATACGAAACTTTTCTTTGAATGTGCTGATCTGGAAGATGCACATAAGCTGTCAGCCCATTTGTTTGGAATTCAGAATGTCCGTCATTATCAAGTGAATGAGGAGCGCTCTACGGATAGCATAAATTCCAGCGTATACGAAGAGGAACCCTCAGAATATCTTCTTAAACCTCATACCAGGACTTATAAGCCGCGAATAGAAAAGGAAGGCTTTACTAATAAATCCATGGAAAAGCTGGCGCAGCGAAATCAGTATCTGAAACAAATAGAGGAAGAGCGTCAGATGGTTATAAAATATATAAAGGATAACCGTCTGGATATTGAAGCAATTGAGGATTGCATAACGCAGCAGACAAGAACCACTTTGCTTCGATGGATATCTGCCGCTAATACGACTTCCACCAAAGAAGGTCAGACAGAGTATGGGCAAAAATATAAGCTTATTCGGAAAGAGTCCATCTGCACTCTTCGCTGTGAAGACGGAGATTTAAGGATGCCTGGTTATGTATTTGAATTTGAGGAAAGCGCAAATGGATGAATTAAGAGCATTACTTGAAAATTACTGGCTGCGGAGAGAAGATCTTGATATTTTTACAAGAGCGAAACGGGCTTATCCAAAGTTCAGAAAATTTATAACAGAGCAGCTGGGGTGGAAGCTTGTTTCCAATGAACGGATATTAAAATTAGAAAAAGTACCGGCCCACGCAGAGGTTTTTATGGGAATTACTTCATTCTTGGATAAATGTGATTACTGTATGCTATGCGGACTTTTAATGTATTTGGAGGATAAAGAGGACGATGAGCAGTTTTTATTGTCTGAATTGGTGGAACAGATGGGGCTGCAGTTGAGGAATGTAATGGAGGTGGATTGGACCCGGTATGTTCAGAGGAAATCTTTAATCCGGGTATTACAGTATGCAGAAGCTATGGGAATGCTGGTTGTTTATGAAGGGAACAGCAGTGAGATCTCCAGCGGAATGGATCATGAGGTTCTATATGAAAATACTGGGCTGTCAAGGTATTTTGCGACTACATTTGACTATGATATATCCGGTTACAAAACTTATCTGGATTTTGAGGATACAGCACTGGAGAATATGGAGGCAGACCGGGGATATTTGCGGATCAACAGGGTATACAGACAATTGGCGGCGGCTCCGGCTATGTATTGGAGGGCGGCAGACGACCAGGATTCTTTATATGTGAAGAATCAGCGGCAATGGGTACAGCACTATTTGAACGAATATCTAGGAGGAAAACTGGAGATTCATAAAAACGCCGCTTTTTTTGTAATGGAAGAGGGAGATTGCTTTGGTGGTAGACATCCAAGGGAAGCCATGCTTCCTGAATTGGTCATGATGGTATGTCGGGAGATTCGACAGGAGATCGAGGAGGGAGTTTTGCTTAGGGAACGTGATGATACGGTATTGCTAGACCAAAGACATTTTTCCCATCTGCTGTCGGTCTGCAAGGAGAAATATGATGCTGGTTGGAGCAAGGAGTATCGGACAATGAATACGGATAGGCTTCTTGTTGAGGTATCGGAATATATGGTTAACTGGATGATGCTTAAAAAGGAAGATGGAATGTACTGTATTTTACCTGGAGCAGGTAAGATAACAGGGAAATACCCAAAGGATTTTAAGAAAAAGGAGGGGAATACAGATGACAGACAGATGGCTGATGAACCGGATGGGATTTATTAATTTTTGGCTATATGACGAAGAAATATTTGAGTTTGCGGATGGAAAATTATTTTTAAGAGGAGCCAATGCCTCAGGGAAATCCATCACCACTCAAAGCTTTATTCCTTTTATTTTAGACGGAAATAAAAGTCCCGGCAGATTAGATCCCTTTGGTTCCCGGGATAGGAAGATGGAATACTATTTTCTGGGGGACGGGGGAAAAGAGGAAGCCACCGGATATTTATTTTTGGAATTTAAGTGGGGTAACTCAGAACAGTACCGAACCATCGGGATTGGACAAAAGGCGCAGAAAGGAAAAGATATGTCTTTCTGGGGTTTTATTGTTTTGGATGGAAAAAGAATAGGGTATGACATCAACCTTTATAAAGAGATTGGCAGCAGCAAAATGCCCTTTACCATGTCGGAACTGGAGAAAGTACTGGAGACTGATAAAGAAAATCTTGTTGTAAATAAGGCTGGAGAGTATAAGGAGCTGGTTAATAAGCATATTTTCGGCTTCTCCAGAATGGAGCAGTATGAACAATTTATAAAATTGCTGATTAAGGTTCGTGCTCCTAAACTGTCCAAAGATTTTAAGCCTACAGATACCTATCAGATATTAAATGAGTCCTTACAGACTTTGTCGGATGAGGATTTGCGGGCCATGGTGGATGCCATGGAAAAAATGGATTTAATGCAGGAAAAGCAGGCCGGTCTGCGTTCTGCTTTTAATGATATAAGAACCATACGAAATGAGTATGAACGATATAACCGCTTCGTTCTCGCCAGGAAAGCGCAGAAATATTTGGAAATCAAAAATGAAGCGGACTTTATGAAAAGCAGACTTGATGTGGAACAGGTTGAATTGGAAGAGAAAAAGAACTTAAAGGATTCAAAAACTGCAGAAAATGAAAAGTTTGTGGATATGATTACTGCGTTGCAGAAGGAGCAGGAGGTATTGTATTCCTCCGATTTGGATAACAGTGTGGATAAATTGGAGCGGGCAAAGAAACGGGAAAATGAGCTGGATCAAGAAAGAGCAGATAGCGTAGACAAAATTAAAAATTACAGAGATAAAATTACAGATTTTGATTATCAGCAACGTGATATAAGAAATAGGATGGATAATCGTGAAGCAGTTGTGGAAAAGATTGTTTCGGGGATGGAAGAGTTAAATGAAACACTGCTGTTGAAAACAGATATAAAAGAAGCATCAGCTAGGATGAGGGACCGTGATTATCACAATGGCCTGGCGGATTTGAAGAAATCAGTGAAGCAGTATAAAGAGAATATTGAAAAGGGTTTGAATGTGCTTAACCGTTTGTATGAAGTGGAGAAGAGCCGGAGTCTGGCGGAGGAACGATACCAGAAGGCGGAGACAGATAAAATCAGGCTGGAAAGAGAAAGCGATGATGCGGAAATTATGGAGAACCAGTGCAGAGACAGCCTGATTAATGCTTGGTATATCCAGGAGAAAGAATATAAGGAGATGATATTTGGACAAAAGGAATTGCAAACCATTATCTCTAAGATTAAGTTTTTTAAAGATCCAAAGGATCAAAGTGAAGTAAGCAGTATCGTAAATAATATTTATGTAGCGCGAAAAACTTATTTGTCAGAAGCACAATTCCGCTGCAATACGAGAAAAAATGAACTGGCAGACCGCTATAACTGTGTATTGGAGGAAATACAGAGTATAAAGAATATGAAGATGCCGATTCCTCCAAGAAGGCCTAAAGTAGAAGCTGCCAGAAGGATTTTGGAAGAAAATCATATCCGGTGTTTTGCATTTTATGAAGTGATAGAGTACGGGCGGGAGGTAACGGAAGCAGAAAAAGGTCTGCTTGAAGAGCAATTAATGGATTCCGGCTTGTTGGATGCATTGGTGGTAGCACCAAAAGATCTGCATAAAACTACAGAATTGTTGAAAACTTTATCGGATACAATATTGATTCCCAGACAGTGGGGAGTATCTGAGTCAGCCAATAAGCCCTGCGGGCTGGTTCCAGGAGAAGTGGACGGAGAGCTGAAGAATTTTATCAGTCAGCTGCTGGATAATATTGGAACGAAAGAGGGAGACGACGCCGACATAGTACTTTGTACCAACGGTTACTTCCGCAACGGACTTATATACGGACATAGCATTGGGGATGAACCGGCTTCTTATGTGGGTCTGGAAGCGCGCAGAAAAAGGCTGAAGCAGATGCTGGCAGAAAAGGAAGCAGAGCAGGAAGAAATACAAAACCAGCTTATCCAGCTTGAAGATGAATTAGGACGTTTGAACCATTCTGTAGCCCGTCTGCTTCAAGAAAAAGAAGAAATTCCTGGTTTTGAGGATCTGGATGAGGCGATAGATCTTAAACGGAAAATGGACATGGAATATGACAGGGCCTTAAAGGAATGGGTAAGTAAAGAATCAGAGCTGAAAAGAATATTGGTAGAAAAGAAGACGTGTGAGCAGAATGTAATTGCCGTTTGCAAAATATTGCCCTTTACTCGAACTATTGAAGCGTATTCAGAAGCTCTGGCATGTGCGGCGGAATATGCGGAGGAGACGGACCGGCTGGAGCGGGAACTATTCTCCTTGAAGCAGATACAGGCTGAAAAACGGTATATTACAGATATGATTGAGCAGCAAGAGGATGCAATTGACCAGATTGATTTGCAATTGAGGAAAACAAAACGGGATTTGTCCGTTTGCCAGGCTGAAATTTGCGCTGTTGAAGAATTTTTGAACAGCCCGGAGAATAAGGAGCGGGCAGAGCGGTTGAAGGTAATTAAAAGCGCCCTTAATGAGTATGGGGATGCCATGACAAAAAACAGGACCGATATTGCCATACTGGGAAATGATGTTGACAGGCTACTGCGTGAGATGGAGAAGCTGAAACAAGATATTGTTGTCAAGATTGGTTTGGAGAATCAGGTAAGAAGTTATTTTGCGGAAGAGATAAAGCTAAAATTGGTGATGGAACCGGGAGAGGAAATATCCAGAGAGACAGCTAGAACCGCTGCCGGATATATCCGCGAAAATGATAAAGACCGTTCCATGACAGAATTGACTACCTCGTTAAATAATCACTACCGACAGCATAGTAGCAATCTGGTATCTTATGGAACTGTGCTGGAAAATATCTTTCCGGATGACCCAGATTTTCTGCGAAGAAGGCAGTGTATAGTATCTACCTGGGAGGGAAGAAAACTGGGGTTGGAGGAATTTTATCAGGTGCTGAAAGAGTTGATTGAAAGCAATGAACTGCTGATACAGGAGCGGGACAGAAAGCTGTTTGAGGATATTCTTGCGGATACTCTCAGTCGCAAGCTGAATGCCAGAATATTGGAAAGCCGTAAATGGATTCAGGATATGTCCAGACTAATGAAGGAAATGGATACCTCCATGAGCCTGACTTTTTCTTTAGATTGGCGTCCCAAGGTTTCAGAAAGTGAACAGGAGATAGACACTTTGGAGCTGGAGAAGTTGTTGAACCGGGATAGGGAATTGCTGTCAAATGAGGACATCGATAAGGTATCAAGACATTTTCGCAGTAAGATTATGGCGGTAAGGCAGTTGAAGGAAGAAAATGGAGAGGTAATAAATTATGCGGATTTGGTCAGAGATGCATTGGATTACCGGAAATGGTTTGAATTTCAAATGCATTATTATAGGGGGGAGGGTCCAAAAAAGAATCTGACAAATAGTGTGTTTAATACATTCAGCGGCGGTGAAAAGGCCATGGCTATGTATGTGCCCCTATTTGCAGCGGTTAATGCACAGTACAAAAAAGCAGAGAGAGAAGGACACCCAAGAATGATTGCTTTGGATGAGGCTTTTGCCGGGGTAGATGATAAAAATATAAGCAGTATGTTCGAATTAGTGCAGAAATTGAATTTTGATTATATTATGAATTCACAAGTTCTGTGGGGGTGTTATGAGACAGTCAGTTCTTTGCGGATCGCAGAGCTACACCGGCCGTCAAATTCAAATGTGGTATCGGTGATACATTATCATTGGAACGGTAGGGAGAGGATTCTTGATGTGCAATAAAAGCAGTGGTGGCGAATTATGGGAGTGCGTCCGTTATTTTAAAGAGAATGAAGGGTATGACAGGATATTCTGTGAAATGTTGTCCAAATGGAAAAAATACGGTAAAATTGCCGGAGTAATTCAAATCAGGGATGTGACTGAAAGGGAGCTTCAGGCCTTACAACTGCTCATGGGAAAGGTATATGAGGGGAATACCTTGAAATTTAAGATGGCAGACTTTCAGAAAGCTCTTTCAGAGTCCCGATTCAGAGAGGTTACACTGGAGGGCTTGTTGTCCGCTTATTTTGATGAGAAACTGGTAACAGCGAAGTCAGAACGTTTAGCCAGAGAGGAGGAGAAACAACGATTCTGGCAGGAGGTAATGGAGGAAGCAGATAAACGGACTCAGGGGTATGACAAGGCGAAACAGTGGATTTTGGCGATGTGGGAGAATAAGGAATATGGATATCATCTTGCCCTGTCCCTGTTTCAAAACGATAAGAAGTCAGCAAAAAATATATTGGTACATATTTGCAGTGCCCTTTGGCTGTTGAAAATGAATGATGCGAAAAGAGCCAGGCTGCGTTTGGCAGTTTTGAGTTCTCTGGTGACAAGCAATCCCCATTGCTTTGACCGGAACCGAGTGGAAGGAAAGCTGTTATTAAAAGCTTTAGCATGTATAAATAATTGCGATTATCCTCAAAGCGCGGAGAGAATTCTGGAGCTGTATTATACTGCGGGAATAAGTCCAGATGATGTTTCGAGTTTTACTACTGCTTATGGAATTCATATGTATACGGAAGAAGGAGTGCACGGAGCGTATGAAGCCTTTATAGAAGCATGGGAGCCATATGTTGTGACGCTATCAAATTTAAATCGAATTGTAAAAGCGGATTGTCCGGGAAAACTTGTTTATATTGTGGAAAATCAAATGGTGTTTTCTCAGATGTGTGAGGATTTAAAGGGTGAAGAGGTTGCGTTGGTTTGTACATCGGGGCAGGTAAAAACGGCATCATTGATACTGGTGGACTTATTATGTGAATCGGGTTGCCGGCTGTTCTACTCAGGTGACCTGGATCCGGAAGGGATTTGCATTGCAGACAAAATGGTTTCCAGACAACCCAATCAAATTGCTGCCTGGCATATGGAACCCGAGGATTATGCCTATTCTGTTTCAGATGAAGATATCGATAATAAACGTTTGAAGAAGTTGGAGACACTTTATGATCCGGGATTAAAACATGTTGCTGATAAAGTTTTAAGCATAAAAAAGGCAGGGTATCAGGAAAAATTATTGGAGCTGCTTGAGAGGGATATTAAAGATGTCAGAAAAAGATGATGAGCTAATAACAAAATCAGCTATTGAGGCAGCCGCTAGACTTGGAATTATAGGGGGCGTTGAATGGGGAAAATATTAGGATCTTGGGGTGGAATGCGAAAATATCTTGAGCAGGAAATGCTTGCAGACAGTTTGCACGGACGGGTTCGGTATAACTGCACTACTTATGTTGGCATGGATGGGTGCCATATTTTCGAAGTTTACATTGATAACAAACTGGTGAAGCAGTTCTCTTGGGAAACAGTGAATACTTATTTTATTGAAAAAGGATATAAAAAGAATTCAAATCACTCTGGTATAGGCGAATACTGGAATGAGTTTTGGGCACTCATGGATTCTGTTCCAATGCAAGCAAGGCAGGAATATACGGATAATGAATTCTGTAAGTCGTTGGAGAATTACCGAAATCAAAGTATTCAGGACAGCATACAATCTGAAAATCCATTAGAAAGAATGTTTTCAGTTTTAGATAGACGAGTTGGTAAAAGAAGCCTCGGAAAGCTGAAAGAAACGATGGAAGAGCAAAGTGCATGGCTTAAACCGCTCTATAGGTTAAGATTAAATGCGGAGAATTATGAAGAATAAGATGCAGACTGTACGGTGGCTGCTATAAGTAAAATTAATATGGCCAGTGTGATGCAAGCGGTTGGCGTGGCATCCAACTGCCTGGCGAAAGCTCCAACGGGTATCCTTGTTCTAAAGAATTATTTAAATGAATGTCTACGTCAAGGGCAAAATGCGTTTTTCAGGAATCTGTATAACAGCATCAACACATGTTGAAGCGGTGATAATGATGACGTATTGTGGTAAAGGGAAGAAATAGATGAGGTGTACCACAATATGTAGCGATTTTTGAACGAAAATGATTAAAAAATGGGCTGAAAAGTGCAACTTTTAGCCCTATTTTTTTGCTCTTCCACGGATGACATAGGATAGTTGGATGCAAAATCTTTCCAAATAGCAGCCTTGATAGCCATCGCACAGTGATTTTGTTCAATTCTAATTTCTCGGAGTATACCCATTTTTGAAAGTAGCCTTGACAAAAAAATAAGAACGAGATAATATAGTTGATAATATCAATTAATTCGGAGGCGCGGTATGAGTAAAGAAGAAATAATTAGAAAAGAGATACGATTAATTGTGAGGGAATTAGGTTTATTAAATCACAATTGCTTTAATTCAGGCTTGACACTTGCACAAGCACATATATTAAATTATCTAAAGCAAAACGGAAAGACTCCTTTTAATGAATTGTTGATAAACCTGGGTATTGATAAGGCTTCACTTAGTAGAATAGTTAGTAATCTGGAAGAAAAAAAATACTTAGAATTGAAAAAATCCGAAGATGATAAGAGAATGAAAGATATTTACCTTTTACCATTTGGTTTGACAATTATTAATGATGGAGATTATAAAGCAAATACATTTATGAATGAAATTTTAGATTTAGGGGATAGCGAGGACATAGACAATATTGATAGGGCATTTAGAGTATTTCGTATTCTTGCATTAAAAAACAATCTTAGAAAAAACGATTCTAGAATTTTAATTGAAAAAACTTCAGAAAATTATATGGATAATTCAATAAAATTAGCAACTGAAGTATTTACTAATGAGCAGGGTATCCCGGCAGAATCAATTGCAATTGATACTAATTTAAAACCAATCTGGTGGTGTGCAAGAGTAGGCGAAGATGTTATTGGGGTTGTTGCAACATGGAAAGAAAAAGATAAATGGAAATGGGGAAGATTTGCTATTGATAAAAGACTGAGAGGTTTAGGTATTGGTCAAAAAATGGCTATTTATTCATTAAAAGAGATATTTAGACAATATACAGATGAGTTATATATTGAAGCAAGAGAAGTAACTAAAAATATGTTAATAAAATTTGGAGGCAAAGTTATTGGAGAAACAAAAGATTTTTATGGCGAACCCATAACACCAATATTATTAAACAAAGAATTGTTTGATGAACATTTGAAGGATTATATCAACTCATAAAATTATTGGAAATAGTAATAAAAATAAGAATAAGAATAAGAATAGGGGTTTTTATATAAAACAGAAAAAATTGAGTATTCCGGATACCTATGAGCCAGGGGTCCGGTGGTTGGGAGCAGTACTGTATCGTTTATTCATTAAGTATTAGTTAATAGATTGCCTACGCCAAGGCACAAATGTGTCATTTAGGAATCATTATCACCGCATCGACATATGTTGAGACAGTGATCCTGATGACACGTTGTGGTCAAAATGATTGATAGAATACTAAAACCGCAAAATGTTGCGGTTTTAGTGTGAAAAAGGGCAAAAATATAGATGATATAGGTGACTTTGATGAATATTATTTAGACGCAAAGCTTGACTTCGTGGAAAGGCATTATTTTATAAAACGCTTACGCATTATAGGAGAAAAAGAAACATGTGTGCATTGTGTACAATTAACACAAGGGTAAAAGAGCCCTTTGATTATAGTAATAGAGAAGATTTTCAAGTTAAATTAGTTGAATGGATTGGTGACGTTTTGTATGATATCCTTCCTGAGCATGGATACAAAGTTCGGGACGAACAAATATTTACAGCTTTTCAGATAGCTGATGCTGTTTGCAGCAAAAAAGTTCACTTAGCGGAAGCTGGACTTGGAACAGGCAAAACATTCGCTTATTTATTATCAGCAATTCCCTATGCTAGGTTTAGTGGAAAACCTGTAGTGATTGCGTGTGCTAGTACAGTACTTCAAGAACAACTTGCTGGTGACACGGGGGATATTAAAACCCTTTCTAGGTTACTTGGATTAGAGATAGATGCCAGGATGGCAAAAGACCCATGTCAGTATATATGCGATGTTCGAGTAAATGAAAATTTAGAAGAATTCGATATGATGTCGGACGAGATTAATCAGTGGTTAAATAAAACAAAATTAGGTGAACGCTCAGAAATATCTACCGTACCAGATCATATTTGGAAGAGGATTGGTTGGAATGAGTCTATGTCGTGTGATATTTGCATGAACCGTGGATATTGCAAACTTGTTAAGGCAAGAGAATATTATAGACTTGCGAGAGATTTAATTATTGTGGATCATGAAACATTTTTTAATGACTTATGGACAAGGGAAGAACGATTAGCGAATGGACAATTGCCCATACTTCCAAATTATTCTGCAGTTATTTTCGATGAAGGGCATAAAATACTGCTACCAGCAGCCATGCAAGCAGGACAACAAATAAACAAGGAGGAGATTGACAATATAGTCTTCACCTTTGGGGAAGTACAGGGAGCAAGAGATTCATTGGTTTCAGCAGCAGCTGCAATGGAACAGGCTTCTTATAACTTTTTCGAAAATTTAAATAGGTCTGTGATAATTGCAGAAAGCTCAGAAAGACTATCCATTCGGATGGATGAGACGTTGCAAAAGACGGCTAAAGGATTTCGAAAGGCATTAGGTCACCTTCATCTAGAGATGCAGATTGAGCAAGAACTATATATAGAGTCATTATCCGCAAACCAAATACAAGCATATGAAGGGCAAATTGAAAGGGCCATAATGGCACTAGACAAATTCTGTAGAAATAACAGTACAGATATGATAGCTTGGGTTGATAGAGGGGATGGTAGTTTTTGGGTTGTTCCTAGGAATTTAAATGAGATGTTAAACCGACATTTATTTCAGAAAGAATTACCAGTGATATTTACCTCAGCGACGTTAAGTAATGAAGGCGATTTTGATTATTTTATACGAACGCTTGGATTAAAGGAACCTTCCAAATCTACGGTGGAAAGTCCTTTTGATTTAGAAAAACAAGTTGTTGTCTACTTACCACAGTCCTCATACAGTTTGGAAGATAAATCTACCCATGGCATTGAAAAATTAGTATCCCTATTAAACATTAATGAGGGAAGAGCTCTCGTACTTACCAATTCGATGGAGGAAGTTTGTAAAATCAGAAAGAGATTGGAAGGATATCAATTTCCATTTGATATTCTGTGGGAAGATAAAGGGGAGAGAGGACACCTTGTACGAAGATTTAAAGAGGAGAAATTCTCGGTATTGATTGGTGCGAATTTTTGGGAAGGAATCGATGTACCAGGTGATGCATTAACCTTGCTAATTGTCTGGCAACTGCCCTTCCCAGCTCTAGATCCTCTCATTGAAGTACAACGTAAAGAGGCAAGAGAACAAGGATTTGATCCCGTCATAACAGTTGATTATCCTGAGATGGGACTTAAATTAAAACAAGGATGTGGACGGTTAATTAGAACAGAGAAAGATAAAGGCGCAATCGTCTTATTAGATTCTGTTATAGGAACACCTTGGGAAAAAGTTGTGATGGGAGCACTCCCTTTTGGAGCGGAGATTAGGGGGATAGAAGGGCTGAAATGAGCTGTGATTGAATAGAAACTTAATAGAATGATGTAATTCCAAATTTGTTGAACGGATTATATGACCGTACGGCATTTATTGATACTGGCCGTATTTATTTGATTTTTATGAATATTATTAGAAGGTCTAGATTGATAAAAAGAAAGGATGAATATATATATGGAAAATTTTTTTGATTTAAGTGGAAAAGTAGCTGTAGTAACAGGAGCAAGTTCAGGGCTTGGTGCAGATGCGGCACTAGCTTATGCAAAAGCAGGAGCAGACGTTGCATTACTGGCAAGACGTATTGAAAAGTTAAACGAAATAAAAGCAGAAATTGAGAAAACAGGCAGAAAGGCAGTTGCTGTCGTTTGCAATGTTACAAATGAGGATAGTGTAAAAAAAGCAATGCAATCTGTGCTTGATACCTTCGGGCACATTGACATTTTGTTAAATAATGCAGGCGTAGCTGTTCGTGGCGGCGTAGACAGCATGTCCGTGGAAGATTGGGATAAATCCTTTGATACGAATGTGAAGGGAATCTTTTTAGCAAGCAAATATGTACTTCCACAGATGAAGGAAAGAGGCTATGGTAAAATTATTAATATTGCTTCCGTAAATGCAGTCGTTGCAGATAAGTTTGATGTATTCATCAGACATTCCTATAATTCCTCCAAGGCCGCAGTGGTTGGATTAACAAGAGGTATGGCAGCATCTTATGCCCAATATGGAATCACTGTGAACGCCATTGGACCGGCTCTTTTTGAAAGTGAGATGACAAGTGAAACTTTATTTAAGTCAGAAAAATTTCTCAACCAATATAATACATTGAATCCTGCAGGACGTCCAGGAAGAAAAGGGGAATTAAATGGTACAGTTCTCTATCTTTCCAGTGATAGTTCCAGTTATGTTCAGGGGCAGTTCATAATCGTAGATGGTGGTGGTGCTCTTGTATAACAATGATTAATGTTATTTTTGGATTTTTCTTCACGCCGGAGAGTCTGAATAGTTGTATTATGGGGAGTGACCCTGTTGAGCAAGCGTAACGTGGAAAATATCAACCATGAGAAAGGCTTCTACTTAAATCAGAGAAACATTGTTGTATCTACAGATTGGTCAAATGCTAATTAAAAATTTATAATATTCTTTTGTTTACACTTTACAATAAAAAACATTATTTATAGGTATAAGCGCTTATAAAATAATAAATTTAAAGGAGAGAATATTATGAGTTTCACAACGGATTTAATTGACAAATGTAATGAATATACGAACATCGTTATTGGCGGAACTAAGATTAATCTGCCATACAAGTTGGGTGCAAAAAATATACCTTCTAAAATCATATTAAACCTTAAAAACTCTGGAAAATCGGGTAGTGCATTACAGACATGGGCTACTAATAATCCGGATAAAACAGCAGTAGATTGTTCCGGATTAGTATATTATGCATTAAATGAAGCAACTGGTGGAGCAGTGAGAAAATATTTTGAGGCACAATTTCCTGGCACGTCCTTAACATATGCATATGGTATTTCAGCTGCTAATCTGACAAGTACAAGTTATGGTTCTAAATTATCAAGAGCGGCAGATATGACACCAGGGTGTACTATTAGATTCGATAACGGGGGTCATGTACTTGTTATAACCGATGTAATTAAAGGTTCTGATGGTGTGGTTAAACAAATTAACTACTCTCATTCTAATGGTAGTAAGGGACCACATACCGGTTATATTACAATTAGTAACCAGAGTTCAGATTTAGACAGCTCTTCACAAAAATGGGTTGATAAAGCATATACAGACTCTCAAGCCAAGAATTATTATAATCACACAATTCGGTTAAACTTCTTGTAATAAAAATGATAGTATTGCGTTAACTAACATTAAATGAGTGCAGACTCCCAGATTGTAAATATTTCTGGGAGTCTGTCTTTTGAAAAGTAAACGGTAAACCATTCGTACCTTTACAATAATGCCGCCATTACTAGCGGCACGTACTTTTGTTTCAACAATGCTATAGATAACTGCACTTGCCTTTACTCCGTCGATGGTCTCAATCATGTGTCAATTGGCTTTTCCAATACAGAATCCACGAATTGACTGCTCTGCAGCATTGTTATCTGCAGGCCCCTGATAGGCAAGGGTATCATTGGCCTTATTCCCGACGGCCTTTACTACATCGGCATATTTACGCCGTGAATGAGTACAACACCCCGCTATGATCAGATCTTCCCGTTCTTGCTGGTGTTACGGGTTTTCTGGTATTCATAGAGTACAATGGGAGATGTATTTTTGGGTATGTGGAGGTAATGTAATTATAAACCAGTTTTTTTATTCAAACATCCAGGGCTCAAACCTGCATATGTTTTCATTAGATGACACAAAAGCCTCAACTTCTTTTTCAATTAAATTCAATGCATTCAGTTTACTGGGTTTTGGATATCGGTGTGTCAACTGATAGCATATTCTTGGAGGCGGAGATTCTATTAAATTATAGCAGACAATTTTGTCCGTTTTTTGCATGGAACGTATTAATGAAATGGGGCCAATAGCCCAATTTCCCGGTTTGTCCAGATAATGGATCAGAGTAGACCCTGTATCGACTGTTACCATATGCTGTGAATTGTTCCAATTGCTGTTATGCCATAATTCATAGTCGGTTCCCCAGCGTAGATATGCTTCTTTTCTAGGATCCAGCTGTGAAGTGCTGATTTCGCTGTAATAATCACTTTCTTTATGAGTGATGAGATACATTTTTTCACGGTAAACAGGTCTTGATATGATATCAGGATATTTGATTTGACTGAAGACGAAACCTATGTCAATAATCCGGTTTTCCAGTAAGCTGTGTATTTCAGGAGAGTGGTACGTTTGAATTGCCAATTCTATATCCGGATAGTTTTGAAGTATTTTTTTATATAAAGGTACAAAGGTAAAGTTATTGACCAAGTCTACACTTCCAATTGAAATCAGTGTTTTCGATGAAGATGTATGAAGCGTATACATGTCTCTCCAAAGGCTGGCCCATTGCTGGGCAATAGGCACCAAATCTGAGCCATGAGAGGTCAAATCTGCTGTCCGCTGTCCAGGATGTCTTGTAAATAGTTTTATTCCCAATTCTTCCTCCAGACGTTTAATACGCTGGCTTATGGTACTCTGACTGATGTAGAGTTTTTCTGCTGCCAGAGATAAGGTTTTATATTCAACAACTGCCATAAAGGCTTCAATCTCTTCTATTGTCATGATTCACCTCCTAAAATAAATATTATATTTATTAATATTATATATAATAAATATTCGTTTTACAATAATAATATTGCTTGTTATCATAAAAGAAGGAATTGGTACATGCGCATGGCCAGCCAGTAATTGGAGGTTTCAAAACATGGATAATGTGGGTTATAGGATTTATCAGAACTTTAAAAGACCATCTAAGGCTTTAGTAGAGAAATTCCGTAGTATTCCAGTAGCAAATATAGATGACTGCATGAATCGAACCGCATCTTTATCATCTTCTCTTGAGCCGGTGAATGACAGTGTTCTCCTTGGAACTGCGTACACCTTAACTGCTGCAGGTGGAGACAATCTCTTGTTTTACTATGCCATCGATAATGCACAGCCGGGAGATGTAATTGTGGTCGCGGGAGGAGGGTATACAGAACGTGCACTTTGTGGTGAGATTATGGCTGCATATGCTAAGAAAAGAGGAATTGCCGGCTTTGTGATTGATGGCGCTATCCGGGATAAAAAACAGCTTTCTGAGATGGAATTCCCTGTATATGCTGTCAGTTCCATCTGTAATGGACCTTATAAAAATGGACCTGGCTGTATTAATGTTCCTATCAGTATTGGAAATCAGGTTATATTTCCAGGAGATATTATTGTAGGTGATGATACAGGTGTCGTTGCTATCAGGCCGGAGGATGCAAAATCATTGTATGAAAAGTCTTTGAAAGTAATGGAAAAAGAAGCAAAAATGATGAAATCCATTGAGGAGAAGGGGACTCTTGATCTAAGTTGGTTATACCAAAAGTTGGAAGAGGATCATTGTCAGATAATCGATGTATAAAAATAAGGGGGGTATCTCTATGTTTACAGTAACGCTTGATGTAATACAAACCGTTGCTCTAGGGGCAATTGTATATATTATTGGGAGGAGTATTAAGAATAGTGTTCCGCTATTTCAGAAATATTTTATACCGGCACCTGTTATAGGAGGTCTGATTTGCAGTTTTTTAATCTTTATTTTATATAAGGTAAATGTTGCAGAAATAAAGATGAATGGTACACTGCAGGATTTCTTTATGAACATTTTCTTTACATGTACGGGATTTACTGTCAGTATACCAGTTATAAAAAAAAGCGGGAAGCAGGGAGCCGTGCTTGCGGTGGTAGCTGTATTTTTTCTTGCAATTCAGAATGTGGTGGGAATTGGTCTTGCCCAGTTATTGAGTTTAAATAAACTGCTTGGAATCGCGATGGGCTCTATATCCATGTCAGGTGGAGTTGGTTCAGGAGCTGCTTTTGGACCAACATTGGAACAATTAGGGGCAGCGGGGGGAACAACAGTAGGAGTCGCCGCTGCTACATTTGGCCTGTTGGCAGGTAGTCTGGTTGGAGGTCCGGTTGCAAAGTACTTGATTGATAAATACCATTTAAAGGCTGATGAAAATTCAAAAATGGTAACTGAAGAGAAGCGTCATGTGCCGCTTATAGAAAAAAATCTTTTGAATTCTGTATTGTCCGTACTTCTAGCAGCCGGTGTGGGATCTGTTATTTCCTGGGGGCTTAATTCCACTGGACTGACGTTTCCTTATTATGTGGGCTGTCTGTTTGCGGGTGCAATATTCAGGAATATTGCGGAAACACGTCATACGGAGTTCAGGATGGAGGAAATTGATGTTTTAGGAAATATATCACTTAACCTTTTCCTTTCCATGGCATTGATGTCCCTTAATATAGCAAAGCTGGTGGGACTCGCCGTTCCTATGCTGGTGATACTATTAGCTCAGACAGTTGTTATGGTTATTTATGCTGCCACAGTCACTTTCAAAACTATGGGAGGAAATTATGACGCAGCAGTTATGGCGGCAGGGCATTGTGGTGTAGGATTGGGTCAGACTCCCAATGCTATTGCAAATATGTCTTCTATTATTGAAGAAAATGGTCCAGCACCCAATGCATGGTTCGTTTTGCCAGTCATTACAGTGGTATTTATAAATATCTTTAATCCTATCGTAATAACTGCTTTTATCAATTTAGTGAAATAGAATGTAAGTTTTTTAAAAGGATGAGAATTTTTAATACTGAAGACATTAATAAAAAACAAGTGCCGGACTTCGAAAAGTCCGGCACTTGTTTTTACAGTTTGCTTAATTTAGTATATTTTGTACAAAAATAGTATTTACATTTATTTGCTCATCTAGATCATAATAATAGATAAAATTTATATATAATATAAAAATAATTAAAATATATTTTCCTTTTTTAAACTTGGCATTAGAGTCAGATCATTTTCAAACGCATATTGATTTAATAGTTTTTTGAGCTTTTTTAATAAATGAATATTTTTTCTGTCAGGATAACAATTGGTGAGCATATAGCAGATTCTTGATGGAGGTGCATCCATAAGGCTGTATATTTGAAGAGACATTTCCTTGCTTAGTAAGGATAAATTACTCTTTTGTATAATGGTCCAATAGTCAGGATTGGTTAAAAATTGTCTTAATAGAGCGCAAGAATCAACTTCTATTTTGGGTTTTTGGGAATTAAATTTATAATCATGCCATGTATTGAATTCGTCGCTCCATCTTTGATATATTTCATTATTAACATCCAGGTCTCTTGTATGAATGGTTTTTATGCTATCTGGATTTTGACATAGTTTAATAACATAGTAGTCTTGAATAAACAGAGGCTCGCACAAAACTCCATTTACTTTTCTTGATTCGGAAACAAAGGCCACGTCCAGTTCTTTTTTTGCAATTAGCTCATAAGCCTCAGAAGTTTGATAGGTGTATATAGTAATACTGACTTCCTCATTTTTTAATAATCTTTTGCATACATCAGCAACAATGGGAGTGCCTAAACTTGAAATCGAAGATATAAGCAGGGTCTTTGACAGGTTTTCTTTGGAGATCTCAATTTCCTCATATAAACTTAAAAATTTTCGAGCAATAGATAAAAATTCGATCCCCTTTTTCGTAATCTCAATATTTTTTTTCCCCTTACCACGAACAATGAGAGCAAAACCCAGTTTTTCTTCCAGGACCCTAATCCGACTCGAGATTGTTGGCTGAGTTTTGTAAAGCAATTCTGAAGTCTTGGTTAGGTTTTTGTTTTCGCATAAAATAACAAATGTCTCAAGCAAATCGTAATCCATGTTATTACCATCCTTAATAAGAATTTATTACATATTATTAATGACTGAGTTATTGTACAAAAAATTTCTTCTCGTATTAGATGAATATTACTAAATTTAAAATATAGATAATATTTTTATTATACATAAAAATAATTGATTTTACAATAATGTATTTTTTTCATATTATCAATGCATATTCTGCAGAATAATTTGTGTAATATTACAAATAAAATGAGAGGAAAGGCATAATATGTCAAATAATAATGTAAAAGGCGGGCTCCAAAGAAATGTTTCTGGCTTTAATGCTTATACCATGGTAGTGGGGACAATTATAGGAACTGGCATATTCTTTAAACCACAGGCGATCTTCAGTGCGACGGGTACAGCTTCTTTGGGCTTGATATCATGGGTTATCGGCTGCTTTCTGGGACTTTGTGGAGGTTTGATAATTGCTGAAATCGGAGCTATGATTCCAGAAACAGGGGGATTGATGACCTATGTTGAAAAAATATATTCCAAAACGTTCGGTTTTATGGTGGGGTGGGCTCAAACGGTTGTATTCTATCCAATCAGAAAATCTGCAAGTGCCGTGGTATTTGGAATTCAGGCGGCAGCACTTTTTGCACTTGATGAAAAGTGGGCAATTCCAATCGCCTGTGGATTAACAATTTATTTATTTGTTATTAATTTATTGGGAAACAAAATTTGTGATTATTCTATTAATATCGCAACAGTATTAAAATTTGTACCGATTGTATTGATTATTGTTTTTGGCCTTATTTTAAATAGCAATCCTGTAGAAATCAAATTATTTCCGGTAACGGTTGACACACATCCATTTATACAAGGACTATCCATAAGTGTAATTGCAACCTTGTATGCCACAGATGGCTGGATCAATATTACCAATATAGGAGGAGAAATTATTGAGCCCCAGAAAAATATTCCAAGAGCCTTAATTGGGGGGCTGTTGACAGTTAGCGGCGTATATCTTCTAATTAATATAGCTTATCTCCGTGTTATGACTCCAGAAGAAATGGCTGCCAGTGCTACAGTTGCCTCGGATGCTGCAGGTAGATTGTTTGGACAGATAGGGCAGAAGATTGTAGCGGTGGGCATTTTAATCTCTATTATGGGATCGCATACAGGTTTTACGCGGGCTGCATGGAGAGTACCATATGCTTTGGGCGTTCGCGGTTGGTTACCATTTAGCGATTGGTTTGCAAAAGTCAGTAAAAAAACTCAGATGCCTGTGAACAGTGGTATATTTGTAACAGTACTTACTGTATTAAGCACTATTTTAATTCCAAATTTTAATGTATTAACAGATATTGGTTCCTATGTGATTTGGTTTTTTTATACCCTTACATTTATTGGAATATTTATTTTAAGAAAAAAGTGGGCAGATGTTGAGCGGTTTTATAAAGTGCCATTGTATCCGGTGATACCTATAATAGGTGTGCTGGGAGGTGTTTTCGTAGTGGTGTCAACGACAATTTATCAGCCTAAAATTGCACTGCTTAGTATAGTTCTTGTCGTAATGGGGCTGCCAATTTATTACGTTAAAACTCGAAAAAAAGAGTCTGAAGATTCAAAATATGATATGTATTACTAGGAGGATAAAAAAAGATGAATATGATGGATAAAATGTTTACCAAAGAGGAATTACAGGAAATAAGATCAAAATTCAAATATGTGGACCAGGATTTTGAAGGAACAAAGAGACTGTTCTTTGATAACGCAGGAGGTTCATTGCGTTTAATTAAAGCAGAAGAAGAATTTAGGCGAGTAGATGAGATGCCAGATGCATCAGAACATTCAAATAAACTTGCTTTTTATCTGGCGGATATAGAAAATAAAGGTAGAGAGGATATAAAAACGGTAATTTTTAATGCAAAAAACGGTGTTATTTACCCAAGTTTTACAGCATCTCAGGTTATGATGGAAGTGGTAAGGGTGATTAGTGAACATGCGAAAGGCACAAATTATGTTACCACAACCTTAGAGCATCCATCAGCATTTGACGCAATGACGTATTATTCCGGAAAAAATAACTGTGAACTGAGAGTTGCTGGCGTCAATCCTGTAACCGGCGGTGTGGATGATGAAGCTATTATATCATTAATTGATTCTCAGACTGCAGTATTATGTTGTATGGCAGCCTCTAATATTTCTGGATATATTTACAATATTGAAAAAATATTTAAGAGAGCCAGGGAAATTAATCCAGATATTTACATAATTTGTGATGCTGTTCAGCACGCACCACATGGTGTGTTGGACCCTGAAAAATATGGCATTGATGCTATGAATATAGCTCCTTATAAATTTTTTGGAATAAGAGGATTCAGTGTTGCTTACTTGTCAGACAGAGTTGCCTCCTTTGATCATCACAGATTATTGGGAAAAGCAGAAGATGATTGGGAAATCGGAAGTCCTTCACCGGCACATTATGCAGCAATTTCTGAAATTGTTAATTATGTAGTAGAGATTGGTAAAAAAACGGGAGGAAGCGAGGATAACAGGAGAAAGTTATTCGAACTTGGTATGAATAGAATTGCCAATCACGAAAGAGCTTTACTCCATATTATGCTGGAAGGAACTGAGCAGGTGAAAGGGTTGCGTTATATGAAAGGCCTGGAAGTTAAAATGGATGGAAAAGATCTTAATACCAGAGATTTGATTCTTGGTATTGAATTTGAAAGTATTAGTTGTGAGCAGGCAATTGTAGAACTGGAAAAACGTAATATAATTGCATTTGAAAGATCTGCAACCAGCATGTATTCAAAGAGAATGGTTGAAGCTTTTAATTCTAAGGGTGTAGTGCGGCTATCACCATTGCATGTGAACACACCCGAAGAAATGGAAGAATTTTTAAAGAAAGTTCAAGAAGTAGCAGAACTATAGGAGAAGATACTATGCAGGAAATTTATTTGGATAGTGCAGCAACTTCTTTAATTCAACCGGAAGTTCTTGCTGCGGGAGATTGTCTGGTTGATTTATACAAGAACCCCAATTTGTCAGCCAGTGATGTGACAATGACCCTGAGAAAATCATTAATCAATGCAAGGCAGTCTGTGGCATCTCTGATTCACTGCTCATCTGATGAGATTGCATTAATTCAAAGTACCTCGCATGGCTTGTCTATGCTGGCAGATTTGCTGCCGTTGGAACAAGGGGACAATGTCTTAATGTGTGATTTGGAATACCAGGCATCAACAATGTCCTTTATGAGGGCAGCTGAGCGCAAGGGTTTTGAAATTCGTTGTGTTTCTACTAATAATGGTGAAATCTTATTAAGCGATTTTAAAAAATACAAGGATAATGGAACCAAAGTAATTGTCTTGGCTTCCGTTCAAGAGATTAATGGATACCGGGCAGATATAAAGGAAATCGCCAATTATTGCCAGGAAGAGGGAATCTTTTTCGTTGTTGATGGGATACAGGAGGTTGGAGCATTCTCTATTGATGTAAAAGAGCTGGGTATAGATTTTTACGTTGCAGGAGGAAAGAAATGGATCGGGAATCCATTCGGTATGGGATTTATGTATATGCGAAATGAGTTGGTCAGCCGATTTAAGCCTAATGCATATAATTATTTTACAATTGTAGTTGATACAGAAAAATATAAGAATTATATATCTTATTTAGAAAATCCTGCCAGACATCCTTTTGATCATTACAATATTATAGAGAATGCCAGCAAGTTTGAAATGGGAGGGTATGCTAATTACGTAGGAGCTTTTGGTTTGGAAGCTGCGGTTAACCTGATTTTGTCGAAAGGTCAGAAAAATATTGAAGAGCGTATCAGGTTATTGACTGGAATTTTTTATGACGGATTGATTTCGCTTGGAATTACTCCTTGTAGTTCTGGAGAATTTAAAAACCAGTCAGGAATTGTTTCTTTTAATTTTGGTTTAAAAGATAATGATAATAGCCGAGAACGGGCACTGGTAGAATATCTTCAGACGCAGGGAATTAAGGTGTCCTTAAGGTGTTCCACAGGAATGGGTGGAGTCCGCGTTTCCATGCATTATTATAATAATGAAGATGAAGTAGAAAGATTATTAAAAGAAATTAAGGTGTTTCTTTTAAAATATACTAATGATTGAGGTCATGGGTTTGAATCCAACTATCTCCACTAATTAATAAGCTACAGGCATGAAAGCTTATGGCATAAATAATAACTAAGAGGGACGGGATAGTTGATAAATTAAGGACAAAAAAGGCACATTTTCAGTTTGGAAAATCATTTTATTTAAGATACCAGTAGATATGTATTCTTATTCGACGCATGTTGAAGCGGTGATAATGATGATGTATTGTGGTTCGGACAAGAAAAACAGGGGTTAGACCACAAGATATAGTGGTTTTTGACTGGAAAATGAGCAAAAAATGGGGCTAAAAAATGCGATTTTTGGCCCCGTTTTTTTGGCTCTTCCACGGATGACATAGGGGAGTTAAAGGCAAAATCTATCCAAATTGCTATTATATATAGGGAAAGGTAAGGGATATCATCGGCAAGATTATTGTGGTATCCTGCTGTCGGAAGGAGGTGGTTCCATGATGCAACCTTGGAACCCAATGGGGCACAAGACGCTACTTGAATATGAAACATCTAAAAGAACTGATTCTCCAGAACCAGTTTGATATCATAGCTGGTTGACGACCGGATACTGAGCGGTTGAAATACAATTTGCGAAAAATCTTGTTACTATCGTGATTGAAGACTTATGCACCAATGCCTGCTGTGGAAATAGGTGAGAGTAGGAATTAAGTGTTATGGATACCTTCTCGTGTCCAAGTCTGTCTGCGAGTATGAGGGCGTCAGATTAAAAAACTTACGTGACTATGTCTAGGCCTGTGTAAGCAATAATACGACAAAGATATTGTTGCTAAGTCAAAAAGTCGTATCAAAAGATACCATATAGTAAAAATTCATGAAAGACTATGGCTATTTTTGCTGCTATCTTTTATAATATTATACAGATATAAAAAAACAGCGGCAGAGCAAGTCGCAGGGGGGTAATATTGTGATTGATATACAAAAGGACATTATGTGTGACTATACACTAGAAAAACATTTAAGTGTACTGTGTGGAATAAATGCAGGATATGAAGTTTTAATTGATACGTGGAACCTAAGTAAAAAATACTTTGAAGGCATATTGGTGGGAACTACACAAGCTTTTCCCACTTTTAGTAAGCACGATATAACTCATAGTTATGAGATTATTAATAAAATAAGTCGTTTACTTGGAGAAAAAAGAATTAAGCAATTATCACCTACTGATACATGGCTTATTCTACAAAGTGCTCTGCTTCACGACTGGGGAATGGTAATAATAGGCACAGATGTTGAAAATGAGTTGGTTAAAAATAATTTTACGTTTTTTTTGAAAGAAAAATTATTAGGAAATGACAGAAATTTAAAAGTCGCCGCTTCCGCTATTTTAGACTTAAAAGAATTCATTAGTCAAAAAGAGCCATCAGCTTTGCAAGCATGGAATCTTAAAAAACATCTTACGTTATTAATTTCAGAGTATTTTCGTAAAAATCATGGTACAAGAACAGCTAGTTACATACTGGAGAATATAAGAAAAGATTTAAATATAGGGAGCTCTTTAATTCATGACAGAATATTTGCAAACCTAGCTGAAATTATTGCTTGCCACGATAATGATTTTTCCGAGATTATGAAATTGGAGAAGGTTCAAGCTGGTCATAAGCTCGACAATTTCCATCCCCGTTTTATAGCATCACTTTTGCGTATAGGCGATTTGCTAGATATGGAAAATAATAGGTTTAATAAAAATGTATATAGTTTTTTATTTCCTGAATTACCAGAGGTTTCAGAAGCACACCGCCAAAAACACCTTAGTTTGAAAAACATGTATATTGATGAAGAGCAAATACAGATTGTAGTTGATTGCAAAAATCCAGTGATTTATAGGGAAGCTAAGGCTTGGTTAAGTTGGCTTGATGAAGACCTAAAGAATCTTGCATCAAATTGGGGAAAAATAGTTCCATGTTATTTTATTGGTTATCTGCCTTTTGTGGCCGAACAAAGAGTACTAATAAATGGAAAAGACACTGGAAGTTTGCAGAGCGCTTTTGATAGAAAAGATATCTACAAATTACTTAAAGGGAATAGTTTATATGAAAACCCTTTAACATTCGTTAGGGAACTTTTACAAAATGCGTTAGATGCAACAAAAATACAAATTTATAGGGATATAAAATTTGGACTTTATCCGAATCTATTGACTAAAAAATTAGACCATTTATCCCCTTTTGATTTAGCAGACATTTTTAAACTCTATCCGATAGAAATTAAGATTGAACCTTGTATTGAAACGAAAAAAGTACTTTTTTCAATCTCTGATAGAGGCACAGGCATCGACAAGGAATCGCTAAGATATCTAGCTGAAATCTCTAAAAGTTATAGTCAAAGAGAACAACGACGGGAAGAAATATTAGAAATGCCTAAGTGGCTACGACCGACAGGTGGGTTTGGTGTCGGGCTACAATCAGCCTTTAGTGTTACGGATGAAGTTAGAATTAAGACCAGAACAGAGCAAACTGGTAATTCTTTTGAGATCACGTTGTATTCATTTGATAAAGGTGGCTATATCAATGTTATGGATATAGCCGATATAAAGAAGCAACATCGTTTTAGGGGAAGTATAGTAGAACTTTCTTTTGATGTAAACATTGATCTTAGTTATTCTCGGTACTTTAGTTATCGATACTATAAAGAAAAAGATTCCTTTTGTTTTGATATTATGAGTAAAGCTTACAGAACTAAGATAGTAGAAATAAAAAACTATATAGAAGAAATGTTTAAAAACTCTTACATTCAAATAAAAGTAAATAATGAAAATTTACCCATAAACGAATTTCTATGCTCGCGTTTTGACGAAAACGTATTACCATTTCGGATTAACAGGCAATATGGTGACTTTGAAGAGCACGATAATTTCGAAACCAGTTCTAAGCTTTCAGCGCGCATTAAGGCGGCAGATGATTTACCTATTGAAATAAGCCAAGAAGACAGGGATAGAGATTTCGATGAGCAATATGAAAATTATTTGCTCAATCAAGCTGATAGACACTTCTATGGAAGTAGTAATGGTTATAATTTTCTAGTATTTGATTTTTGGGACAAGGATTATAATGCACAATGCACATTGGAAATTGGAAGCCATAATGGAAGTAATAGTTATTTTTATAAGGGTTGTGAAATTAACACAGTTGTTGATAATCCCCTAAGCTGTTGCCATATAAACGTTAAATTTGACATTTACGGATTTCCCGTTGATGAATGCTTAAAAATAACTCGGGATGATTTTAATAATAATTTTAAACAGATGGAGATGGCAAATTTAACTTCTTCAGTCCTAAAAAATACTATAACTTGTCTTGTAAATGAAATGAAAAACAAGAAAGAATTTGAAGAGCATTGTTTTAAAGTGTTTCTTGCATGTGTTATTTTAAAATTGGATTATAAACCTATTTTACAAAATATTAGCAGCGAAGCTAGTGTTGATGCATTGCGCATAGATTATAGTAATTCCGAAAAACCAATTGCTTCCTCAAGGAAGATATCTTGTAGTAAATTAGCATCGGATATTGATAATGGCAAACCGATTAGATACTTAGATAAATATAACAGCTTTCGAGAAGAAAACTACCTTTTGGAAAACTATCCAAATTTCATAGAAAAAATTCTAAAAGAACATAAAGATGATCCTTCTACAGCTTCATATATTGATATTGTATGTGATAGCAGCCTTGATAGTATATTTAGAAGAAACTTCAATGTTGAAAAACTTATACTTAACACTGACAGTGAATTTGATTACTTAGGAATCACTGAACCGACTCAATTGATAGTTTTTTCTAATGCAAGCTTAAATGGAAAGCTTTACATTGAGCCGACTAGTGAAAAGAGTAAGCTCAAATGGATTGAAAAGATGGTACGGAAAATTCACCATACAACTTCTTCCTATGCTTATTTATATGCCATAACTGGATTTGAAAAATTGTCAATCAAATGTTTACCTGAAGAGTTTATTTATTCTGACATGTATAGATATAGAGCTGTTATAATAGCTCCAATTACCAGTCAGCAATTGGAAAATATAGGACACTATGACACTGTAGAAAATTTCATAACATATATTACTGAGCAACCTCAATTTAACAGTTTGATAGAATACATAATAAAAAATCAAAACAAAACAGATTTTTATTCTAAAAAAGAAGTCAAGGATGAATATGAAAGATTAATAAGAGAACTCTATATGCAAGTTCAATCTGAGAAGCAAGGTATTTTACCACTTAATTGGAAATAGCACATTCCATATATCGTATGGTCGTGGAGAACCAGTATAAACCTTGCTAATAAAAGTCAAGCCTTTTTTGAAGAAAAACAAAATGATATGAGACCAGCTATGAAAAATCAAGTATAAATTAGCAAAATATTTCTTTTTCGTATCTATGGTAAAATAGGGTAACTTTAATAGAGCTCCCTCAGGGTGCTTTTTCAAAATCTATCGATATTGGTATACAGACCTCTTATTCGAGGTTAAATTCAACTTCGTCAGTGAGCATCTATCCAGATGATTATGACTAACTTGCCGGAACAGTGCCCAAGGGCATTATAGTGAGTTCGGCCTTCTGCCCTCTTGGCCTCATAATAAGCCTTGAAGGTGTCGTTGTTTCTTACAACGTTCCAAGCTGCATTTACTAAGGCATATCGCAGTACACGAGAGCCACGTTTGGACATACGAGTTCGTTTCGCCTGAAAGTTTCCAGACTGATATACGGACGGATCTAAACCGGCAAAAGCAAGCAGCTTGTTAGGATTGGAGAAACGGTGAATATCACCTATTTCACCAAGAATCATTCCGCCATTTATGTATCTGATACCAGGAATGGTCATGATGACTGAGTCATTGAAATTCATGATGTCCGTCATTTCTGCTTCAATCTTATTTAATTGGCTATCCAGTAACTCGATTTGTTGAATGGTCTGGGTTATCTGAATAGATATGGCGCTGTCGTTTGCACCGACAGACTTCTGTGCCAGAACTCTTAATTCTTTGGCCTGCTCCTTTGTAAAGTGACCATGAGACTTGACTTTGAGCAGATTTGCCAGATGAGTCATATGCATGGAAGCAATCTCGTTAGGAGAAGGTGCTTCATTAAGAAGGGCATAGACAGCATTCTGATGCAGACCGGATTTAAAGAAGTATTGCAATTCCGGGAAGACCTGATCAACATAGGTTGTCAGTTGGATTTTAAGGCGGGTTTGCTGTTTTATCGTTTTCTGGCGAAAGCGTCCAAGAGCTTTTAAGTCCATCAGATCAAGATCATAGAAGCTAACAAACCGTAAGGAATCCTGCATCATTAGAGTTTTAGCAATAACGTAAGTGTCGACCTTATCTGTCTTAGTTTTGCGAATGTTGTTCTTTCGCATCTGAGACGTCTTAATAGGGTTGACAACACACACTTTGAATAGACTGGCAACAAGGTATCGAACAAGGTTGTCACCGTAGTGTGCCGTCGACTCAAGACCGATGATGGTGCTGTCCTTATCGAATGATTCGATTTTGGAAATCAGCAGTTGGAAGCCATCAGCGTCATTTGTGAATTTGAACAGCTCAATGAGTATCTCGCCCCCCGAAGAAACGGCAGCGGCGAAATGGTTAAGTTTGGCAATATCAATACCAACATAAACCATGAGGTTGTACCTCCCTTTCGTAAGATCTGATACCGTGATATCCACCAGCGATTATCATCGTAGACTTGATTGAAATAAGTACTCATTGGAACAAAGTGCTCCGGTACATCCAGCATATAAACAATTCAGATAAAGGTAGCGGCAATACACTCCAATTGAGTAGTCAAAGCTACAGGAAAAAATCAAAAGTCCACAGTATCTGAATGTATTATAACCACGATATTAAGAAGAAAGGAACGTGTGATAATTAACTTCCTAATTATCATACAAGAAAGAAATGGTTATTGGGTATTAGTTAAAACTGCTCAGTTAAACGTAACACTTACTAATACGTCATGTACAATAACTATTAATATGAAAGCGGATGTTTGTGAGTACTATGGTAGGCAGCGAATTTCTCAATCTTTAATTGATAAGTTCATGAAAGATATACGAAACGATAGATTAAGAATATATATCGATTCGGCAGGTAGTTATTCATTGGTAAAATGCTAATAAGGGAGAGACTAAGATTCCATTATCACAGACGTTGAGCAAATGGGGTGATGCAAACCATTTGTAAAAGAGTTTTGCAACACCCCATTTTTTATCATAAAGCATCCTGTATAATTAAAATAAAGTGATTTTTAGTAAGAAGTTCGAGAATAATTGCTGGTAGGGTGGCTTTTTCTTAAAAAATAGATTCTTAATGAATAAAGCGATTAGCAGAAAATGATTATTACAAGGGAGAAGCATTATGTATTACGAAGCGGTAAAAAGTAAATTTGAGAAAGTATTTAGTGAAGAGAATATTAAAATTAGTGATGCTTTTCTTCAAACCATGCTAGAAGTCTGCTCAGGAATTTGTAATTATACTGAGGAGGACCAAAGAGTTCGTCCGCAAATTATTTTGGGGAGAAATTTACATAAAATTTTACAGGTTGTCAATAGTAAAAGTATATATATTATGAAAGAAGATAGTCTTAAAGGTGATCATTTTGCTAGATTATTTAAGTCGTTAGCATTATTTTGTGATAATGGTTGGTATATTTATATAAATATTTTAGCTGATAAATTAGAATATGGTGTTTTTAGAATGTATACAGAAATTGATGGTGGTAGCTTTGAAGAGTTCATGTTAACAAACTCAAAAGAGTTCACAAGTATTAGAGAGAGTAATATATTAGTTATTAAAGCGGAAAATAATTTTATGCTAAGCATAAATAGACCTGATAAAGAAAAGGTTGAAATTAGCTTAAAATTTGTTCCTACAGATATAATGAACTTGGATAGTAAGTATACTCAAATGAGTGAAGATATTATCAATGTACAACAGATAGATGGAGCCAATCTTAAGCAAGAGGAATTAGAATTCGTGAAAAATTCAATGAAAAAAGTTTTGCGAAATCTGCCTATGATAGTACATGGAACCATAGTTTTAGTTGTAGACGATAATTTTGAATATCCAAATCGATTTTTAAATGGTATTCAATTATCTCCCAAGATTAATTTTTACAAGCATTTTCTGGAAAATAGACGTATTGGTAGCTATGCGGAAGCTGAAAAATTTTACTCGGTTACAGGTGCTTTCTATGAAATGCTGAATAATGATGGAATTACTATAATCACTAAGAGTGGTAATGTCATTGGGTATAATGCTTTTTATGAAGGGGAAATACCGAAAGAGATTAAAGGTGGAGCTAGAAAAAGGACTGCATTGGGAATATATAAAAATAGCGAACTGAAGTTTGTTGATGCAGTTTATTTTCAATCACAAGATGGTGACATAATGTATATGAGGAGGTAGTAATATGAATGAATTAGCAGTAATAAATAACACTCAAGTAGTCACAAGTAATGTAATGGGAGAAATAAATACGGTTTTTGATTGTTCGTTTAGCACAATTCAATTGAATGAGAGAGAACAAAAAGCAGTAATAGTAAATTTTGAGAGTGGATTGTATGACATGGCCGCAGAATTTGTTTGGCGTAGGACAATCTCTATATTGAAGGATAGATTGACTGTATTTGGACAAGAATTTATTGCTGATATGTTAGGTTATGAAAAAGAAATTTCTATAGACAGAATTTCAGAACCGGAAATTATTGAATTAAATTGTGATATTGGTTTTTTGAGAAATAATGCCAAACTTGAGCTATTACATCATTCAGAACAAATCAATATGTATAGTTCCAGAGAGTCGCAAATGATTGAACAAGTTACAATTAATAAAAATCAGGCAAGAACATTAATTAGTGATTGCATTGAATTTGTATTAGCAGATTTAACAGAGTATAAAACCTTAGAGTTCACCAATATTAGAGAAATATTAAAGAGTAAAATATTAACTATTGAATCAATAGAAGTAAACAGAATTGTTTCTTCACAGTATTTTTATCAAAGGACAATATTGAGATCATTGTTAAATATGGCTAGGACAGAAAAACAGGAAGAGAAGGAATTTGTTTTTCATAATATGAGTATTATAATTCCAGAAATTTGGAGCTATTTGTCGGAAACTGATAGGTATAACTTTGGTACGGTGTATGCAGAGATATCTAATACAGATAAAAAAGATTTCATAAAAACCATGAAAACAATTTTATTGAATGTTCAAGGATTTGATTATGTTCCAGAAAATCTTAAATCTAATTCATTTGTCAGTGCAGCTAAAAATTTATTGTCTGTACACAATGGCATAAATAATTTTTATAATGAACCTTTGTCAGCAAAACTGCTTGCATCAATGGGAACCTTAATACCTGATCCAGCATTATATGAATGTTTAAATGCAACAATAATTTGTGTATTGGGAAATTCTTATGAGCATGCATTTAACGCACAAACATACCTGCAAAGTATTCTGGACGGAGTGACGACAACAAAGTGGGAGTTGTATTTGAAAGATTTGCCCTTAAATGCTGAATTGTTATATGAGTTAGGGCATGTGGGGACGGAAAGTAGAAATGTTAAGAGATGGTGTGATGAAATTGCAAAAAGAAATTTATTTAACTTGAATTTTTCCAATCAGTGGATTAAAGAGTTTTTAGTTGCATCAGGAAAACAGCGATATGGTGAAGTAAGAACAATGGCAAGAAAGCAGTATAATAAGATTAAGGGAGAGTAATAATAGCAGAAAGATGAAACCTGAACTAAGTTATTAAGGCAGTAATTAAAATATCCATTACTCATTTGAAACTCCTTATTAATTTTTTGGATTTTAAATAGTACTGGAGAATGGACTGAATAAAGCCTTAAATAAAAACACATATCGAAATTATTGAAGAAATGACTGGAAATGCTAAAGTGTGGGATGTTGGCATTGCAGAAAAAAATGGTGGAGTAAGTGTGGTATAATTTGTAATTAAAAAAGGTCTGGAAAATGGAGTTGGTCTCACTATTGCTTTAAGGTTAGCGACAGTTTAAACCGGTAAACTTGGAGTTATAGGAGGAGTTGAATGCGAAAATATCTTGAGCAGGAAATGCTTGTAGACAGTTTGCACGGACAAATTCGGTATAACTGTACTACTTATGTTGGCATGGATGGGTGTCATATTTTCGAAGTTTACATTGATAACAAACTGGTGAAGCAGTTCTCTTGGGAAACAGTGAATACTTATTTTATTGAAAACGAATATAAAAAGAATTCAAATCACGTTGGTATAGGTGAATATTGGGATGAGTTTTGGGCACTCATGGATTCTGTTCCAATGCAAGCAAGACAGGAATATACGGATAATGAATTCTGTAAGTCGTTGGAGAATTAACGAAATCATAGTATTCATGACAGCATACAATCTGAAAATCCATTGGAAAGAATGTTTGCTGTTTTAGATAGACGAGTTGGTAAGAGAAGCCTAATAAAGATTAAAAAAACGATGGAAGAGCAAAGTGAATGGCTTCAACAGTTCTATAGGTTAAGATTAAATGCGGAGAATTATGAAGAATAAGAAGCAGACTGCACGGTGGCTACTGTAGGTGATAATAAATATAACCAGCGTGATTTTAGTAGCGAGCGTAGCATTCAACTGCCTAGCGATTAGTTTTCAATATAATTCAATTAATTGTTACTGAAATATGGGGTTTAGCCAAGGCCCAACCAGCTCCAAACGGCATAAGTAAATGCAAGTTGATAAGCTCAAGGCTCCAACGGGTATTCTTCTTCTATAAGTATTAGTTAATTAAATGTCTACTCCAAGGGCAAAATGCGTCTTCTAGGAATCATTATCACAGCCTCAACACATGTTGAAGCGGTGATAATGATGACGTATTGTGGTTTGGATAAAAAAACAGGGGTTAGACCAGAAAATGTTGTAGTTTTTGACTAAAAAATGAGCAAAAAATGGGGCTAAAAAATGCGAATTTTAGCCCCATTTTTTTTGCTCTTCCACGGATGGCATAGGGTAGTTAAAGGCAAAATGGATCCAAATTGCTATTATAGATAGGGAAAGGAGGGGATTACTGCAACAAGGTAAATGCTTAAATGCTTAAATGCTTAAATGCTGGCCGTCGCCTGATGCAGGTCCCTGTAACGGTCAGGCACTCCCGTCCATCTGCGTGCGTAAAACGCCCGATGACGATTTTATGAAGGGGAATGCCCGCTCTCAAGAAAGAATGCACGGCGCTTGCTGCGCTGATGAGGTACAGGTCGCCGGTGGAGTCAAAAAGGTTTGTGTTCCCCGTAAACTAAAGAATTCCCTGGATCACAATGGAGACTTTCTCATAAAACGCAAAGGCAGTTTTTGTCAAAAAACAGTCTGAAGTTCCGCCGCCGTACGTTGTCTGGAAAGCGCCGGGCGTCACGGGAAAGTCTGTGGAAGAGGTGTCCCCGACCACATAGACGCCGCCGTCGCCCCCAATCACGATGCCGTCCCCGTAGTCCGATCCGCTTCCGCCAAGATAATAGGAAACGAGAAGCCGCCTAAGGTCCGGAGTGAGGATACTCACAAAAGCATCCGAGTCTCCCTGCAGCTGGGAGGGGAGTACCGCGGGAGTCGTTGGGAAATTATCGGAGTTTGTGCTTCCCGCCACATAGACATGGCCCCGCATATCCACGGTGATGGCGTTGCCTGAATCAATTAAGCTGCCTCCCAGGTAAGTCGAGGCGAGGAGGCTTCCGCCGCTGGGCGCCAGCTTAGTAATAAACGCATTCGCGTCTCCGGCGATTACCGTCTGGAAGGCGCCGGGTGTCACCGGGAAATTGGCGGAAGAAGTAGATCCTGTCACATAGGCAATGCCCTCCGCGTCCACGCAAATGCCAGAGCCGGAATCAACCAGATCGCCGCCGAGATATGTGGAATAGACGAGGCTTGCTCCGTCGGCTGAGAATTTCGTGACAAACGCGTCGTCCACGCCACCGCCGTATGTCGTCTGGAAAGCGCCGGGCGTCACCGGGAAGTCGGTGGAATTCGTGTTTCCTGTGAGATAGGCGCAGCCCTGTGTATCCACCGCGATGTTGAGACAGGCTGCGTTCTTGCTGCCGTTCAGGTAGGAAGAGTAAACGAGGCTTCCGCCGTCGGCCGCAAGTTTGGTGACAAACGCGTCGCCCGTACCGGAGTATACGATCTGGAAAGCGCCGGGCGTCACCGGGAAGTCGGCGGAATACGTGAAGCCTCCCACATAAGCGCACCCCTGCGCGTCCACCGCGATGTCGTTGCCCGAATCATAGTCTATGCCGCCCAGATAGGTAGAGTAGACGAGGCTTGCGCCGTCGGGCGCGAGTTTCGTGACAAACGCATCGTCCGTGCCGCCACCGTAAGAAGTCTGGAAGGCGCCGGGCGTCACCGGGAAGTCCGTGGCGTTGGTATAGCCCGTGACATAGGCGCAGCCCTGCGCGTCGATGGCGAGAGAGAACCCGGTATTGTTGCCCGTCCCGCCGAGATACGTGGAATAGACAAGGCTCGCGCCGTCGGCTGCAAATTTTGTAACAAACACATCGGTTCTGCCGATGAGCGTCGTCTGGAAGGCGCCTGGTGTCACCGGAAAGTCTGCGGACAGAGTCGAGGCGGACACATAGGCGCACCCCTCTCCATCCACGGCTATGCCGTTGCCGAAGTCAGCGGCGCTGCCGCCGAGATAGGTGGAGTACTGGATTACAGGATCGATTAATAGCGGCGCTGTGGGATCGTGGGGGCCGCGAAGCTCAAAACTGACCTCAGTGCCGCCATCAAGGCAGTATGCGCAGTCGACGGGCATCGATTTTCCGCCAATCTCCTGCCAGGCGGCAGGCTTCGGATCCGTTAGCGCCCCAAGGTCATGCCTGATGCACAGGCTGCCGTCGTCCAAAATACTGAGGCTCTTGGCGCCCTCCCAGCGGAGACGAATCGCACCGATCCGGTCGGCTGACTGAAGTAGCCAGTTGAATTTGAGGCCCTCGGCGCTTCCCTCAAGCTCCAGATCTACTCCGTCCCAAACGGCCTCGTATTTCAGTTTTCCGTAAGCAGGCAGATGTGTGCGCCATTTCGTGGGGTCGCCGCCTGTGAAATAATTAAAATGTCCCGCACTTTGCGCGTATCCCTCCGGTGCCGTCCCGGCGTTTGCATTGATAAACGACAGCTCCAACGCTGCGCCCCCGGCGAATTTTCCGGAAGACCCGGCGTATTGGACGGAGGTGATCCGGTCATCCTGAAAGAAGAAGTTGCTTCCGTGCACTGCTGCGCAAAATCTCGCGCGGGAATCCGCCTGCCCCTCATTAGGGATAAACAGCAGGCTATTATTAAAAGTTTTTATCACTGTGTCTGGCATATAAAACACCTCATGTTCGGCTCATTAGCCCTATTTTATTTTTTGGAATAAATTAATCTATCATATGTCGCAAAGCCTCATCTTGTCACACCCCAGCGCCCGTAGCATAATATAATTAAGGAACAGGTGACATAATTTTATAGCCGGAAGGGGCGAGAGGGTAAAGTTTATGAGTAATATTGCACTGCAATTGGAGCTGAATACTTCGACATCAGTGGATGCCGAGGCCAATGTGCTCTTTGATGCCATTGTTTACAAAGCCGGAAATATCGATTACGAGCCGGCCACAGGTGTTATCACCTTTCAGGAGAGCGGCAGATATCTCATAAATTGGTGGCTTGCGACTCAAGCGTCCCCCTCCACGAACGGCACGGCTTTTGCGCTGTCCTCCTCCCAGGGAGATTGCCTGGCCGGAACTTCTCCCATCAAGACAGGTGAAGTATACGGCACTGGGATCATTGATGTGATAAGCGCTCCGACTACGGTATCCCTTATGAACATTAGCACGGCGGTTGTCTATTTCTCCGCTCAGGTACCGCTCAAGGGTTCTCTTGTGATTTCCGAGGACGACATCGGCGGGCCGACGGGCCCCACCGGTCCGACAGGTCCGACAGGGCCAGGCATTACCGTTTATGGGTATTTATACACTCCGTATACCGCCCAATCGGAATCAGCGGTTTTGCTGCCGGGAGATATACCGTTCACCAATAACGGGCCGCTTGTCGGTATCAGTCATACCCCGGGGATAACGGAAATAACAATTTTGGAAACCGGGAATTATATTATCGACTATACGGCCGTCCTCTCGAATAACATCGACGCGGTGATTTCTCTCGCGGTCAACGGAGTCGTGGCCGTCTCTACGTCCGTTCCCACACTGTCGGCTACCGGTGAATTTTCGGATTCATGTATCTTATCCCTTTCTGCCGGTGACGTCATTACTTTGAGGGTGGAATGAAAATCGCGCGATGGAATCAATCCGGCGGAGGATATGGCGATTCAGAGATGAAAGTCAAACCAATAAGCAGAAAGCCAGTCACAAATTCGTGACTGGCTTTCTGCTTGAAGTGACTCTTATTCGTACATATTGATAAAATATCAACTACGCCAAGGGGGAACCACACTCTCTTGACAACTTTTTCACAAACCCAGTACATGTTGAAGCAGTGATAATGATGATATATCGTGGTTTGAATAACAAAAACAGGGGTTAGACAACGAGATGTTGTGGTTTTTGACTGAAAAATGAGTGAAAGATGGGGCTAAAAAATGCGATTTTTAGCCCCGTTTTTTTTGGCACTTCCATTAAATCATCTACATTTACCCCATCTAATGCGATATAACAACAGCTCCGGCTAAAAGTATCGCATAGGTTGATTTATTCAACCGTTATCAACTGCAAATCCATTGATTTCCTTCTGCTTATCAACTAAAATAGAATCAGAGGTGATTGATATGAAGGAAATTAATATTGCAAAAGTGCTTGTAAATAAGCGTAAGGAAAAGGGCATTACCCAGGAAGAGCTTGCAAATTACATTGGCGTGTCCAAGGCATCCGTTTCCAAATGGGAGACGGGTCAAAGTTATCCGGACGTAACCTTTCTCCCACAGCTGGCTGCCTACTTTAACATCAGCATTGACGAATTGATAAATTATCAACCGCAGATGACAAAAGAGAATATTCAAAAGCTGTACCGAAACCTGTCGGCTGATTTTGCGTCAAAACCGTTTGATTCGGTGATGGAAGACTGCCGAAAAACAATTAAAAAATACTATTCATGCTTTCCGCTGCTGCTGAATCTGGGAATACTGATGATCAACCATGTAGAATTGCTGAAAGACCCCCAAAAAACGGCATCTTTGACTGAGGAAGCCAAGGTTCTTTTTATCCGGATCAGAGAGGAATGCGATGATTTATCAATTACCAGGCAAGCTTTGTTTATGGAAGCCCTGTGTAGCCTTATTTCCGGTGATGCCAATACCGCGCTGGAGCTGCTTGATGGATCGGTCGCGCCTGCGCTACCCCCCGAATCGCTTTTGGCTTCCGCTTACCAAATGGCGGGGCGCACTGAGGAGGCAAAATCCGTTTTGCAGGTCGGAATGTTTCAGAACATCGTTGTCCTGTTCAACTTCTTTCCCGCATATCTCACCCTATGTGCGGATGTCCCATCCAAATTCGACGAGGTACTGCGGCGCTCGCTTGTCGTAGCGGAAACGTTTGACATGATGCATTTGCATCCCGGTGTCCTGGTCGGCATATATATTTCAGCCGCGCAGGGATTTATTGCTCAGAAAAATTATGATAAAGCGCTTGAAATGCTGCAAAAGTACACCGAGATCGTAATAAGCGATATTTATCCCCTGCGCTTGCATGGCGATGCTTTTTTCGACCGTCTGGACGGATGGCTGGATCAGCTTGATCTGGGAACAGATCTTCCGCGGGATGAAAAAACAATCAGGAAAAGCATGTCTGATGTGATCGTTAATAATCCGGTGTTTTCGGTTCTCTCAGATGAGCAGCGTTTTCAGAGTATAACTAAAAAGCTTCAACATAACTGCGAATAATATAAATAGGGGGTAATGTTACTATGGAACACGAAAAATTGGCGGCAAAAAAACGACTGATTATATTTATTGCGCTTACAATCATCCTTGCCTGGATCGTTTTTTTAATGGTACCGATCTGTGGGCTCACCTATGGAAGCGGGGCGGCAGTAATAATTTTGGCGGTCGCTATGTTTATGCCTGCACTATCCAATTTATTAACACGGCTTATAACAAAAGAAGGGTTTGGGAATATGTATCTTCGCCCTCACTTCAAGGGGCATATGAAAGAATATCTGCTTTTGTACTTTGGCCCGACAGCCTTGTTGGTTCTGAGCGGAGTGCTTTATTTCCTGATTTTCCCCGGTTCGTTTGACCCGGAGCTTACAACTTTAAAAGGGATGGTTGCTTCAAGTGGTAAACAGGGACTTGACGTGTCCACACTGCTAATTGCTCAATCTCTGATTCTTGTTGTTATCGGCCCAATTGTAAATATCATACCCACCCTGGGTGAAGAACTTGGCTGGAGAGGGTATCTGCTCCCCAAACTGCGCATTTTTTTATCTGACAGGACCGCGTTAATTATAACAGGGGCAATATGGGGCATCTGGCATTTGCCCGTTATCGTGATGGGTCACAATTACGGAACCGGTTATTGGGGCTATCCATGGCTCGGCATTCTGGCCATGATCGTTTTTTGCGTTGTGCTTGGTATTATCGAAGGCTATATATCAATAAAACTGGAAAGCGTCATTCCAGCTGCCATGATCCATTCAACGGTAAACGCAGGCGCGGCACTGCCAATCATTTTCGCAAAGAGCGGATATAACCCACTACTTGGCCCGGCAATCACCGGCCTGATTGGAGCAATTCCGTTTATTGTTTTAGCTGTCATATTGCTAATAAAGGCGGGCCGCAAAATGACGTTGGGTAAAAACGAAGCGCATCGGCAAAAAGAGGGGGCGTTGGGGCAGAAATAAGGTTTTGCTCCGTTAGAAGCCTGCAACTAAATTGAGTAAATGACACAAGAAAGACATAGCTCTTCGACAAGAAGGAAGTTATGTCTTTTTTGTGCTAAAAAAGCGTGGTATCATGGACTTTGAATGTATGCCCTCCTATAAATAGTTTAAGATTCTATTTTATAGGTTTACCACAGGAATTTGAAGTAGTAAAATAGAGAAAGATTAAAATGAATAAGTACTAAACTATCGGCTGTCGAACCACTGCGCTGGCAGTTTAGTGCTATATTTATAAGCAGTCATTAATTGATTGAAAAGAATTAATAAATTTCAATCTGATGAGTACATTGTGGGGGGAAAATATGCGCTTAACGATATTACATACAAACGACATACATAGTAATTTTGAGAACTTTTCTAAAATAGTAAACCAAATTAGCGAATGGAAGGATCGCAATACTCTTGTACTTGATGCTGGAGATTTTGCGGATTTTAAAAGAATTGAATTGCTTGGAACCGACGGATTGGCAGCGATGGAATTGCTTGATTCTACTGGATACGATGCTTTGGCAGTTGGAAATAATGAAATATTTCAAGGGTTGGATGTGTTAAAATATATGGCTGCAAATGCGAAGATACCGTTGCTGAGCTGTAACCTGCGCTGTCTCGGATATTTAGAAATAGAAGAAGTAAAAAGAAGTATTATAATAAATAAAAATGGGTTAAGAATACTAATCATTGGGGCATCACCGGACCTTGGACCTTTTAATGAATTGCTTGGCTTTACTCTTATCGATTACCTGGAGGCAGTTCAGCATGAGATCAATGAATCTCAGGATGAGTATGATATATGCATACTGCTTTCGCATCTTGGAATGGACAAGGATAAGGAAATAGCAGTAAAAATAAGCGGTATTGATATTATAATAGGCGGCCATTTCCATATATTAATGGACCAACCGGAAATAGTAAATGGAACCATTATTCATACTTCAGGAGCACAGGGAGAACATATTGGAAAGCTTGTAGTCGAAGTAAACAGGAATCAAGTGCAACTGATAGAAGGAATTAATATCAACATCCTAAATTCAGAAGAATCTACGATAGTTCAAGAACTAATCAAACAGAATAAAGAAAAGGCTATTGACAGACTCAGTGAACCATTCTGCAGAATAAATAAAAATCTATGGCATGATGTTGTGGAAGAGAACCCTATGACGAATCTCCTTGCGGATGCCTTACAGGACTTCCTTGTGTGTGATCTTGCAATTATAAATAGTGGTGTAATTAACGGGGGAATTAAAAAGGGTGATGTTTCAAGGAAAAAGATCATAGAACTTTGTCCATCTCCTTTAAATCCAACCAGCTTTAAGATACAAGGAAAAGCCTTGTGGGAAGCCTTGCAAAATTCCCTGGACACGGATTGTTGCTATGCGGATGGTAAAGGTGCGGGATTTCGGGGAAAATATGTGGGGAGGTTGCATGTATCAAATGCAGTAATTGAACATGATGGCAGGAATATTTTGAATATTTATATTCATGGCGTCAGCCTTAATATGGAGCAGTGGTATACGGTAGCTTCCTCTGATTATCTTCAAAGGGGTACTGGCTACCAATCATTAGCCAGGAATCAGGACGAGCAATATAACAAAGAATATTTGAGAGATATAATACAAGAATACGTTATGAAAGAAGTCTTTGTTGAGAAGGCATTCGTGGAACGGTGGTTATTAAAATAATCAGAGTTTTGGGAGATAGAGAGGTGTCAGTTTGAATGACTTATATAAAATGATTAAACCATTCCTAAATCAAACTATATTATCTAACTATAAGTTCGGTTTTGCCGGGGAGGTGTATATTGAGGCTGATAGGTTTGAAGAAGAGTACAACCAATATCTTCCGATTGTAGAGAAGTATTTTAGTCTGAAAAAACCGTTTTACTGTAACAGAAATTACACTTATTATTCAACGGATTTAAATGAAACAACAGATTTAGTAAAAAATATAGCTTTTGATGCACCGATAATTTTAAATTTAGAATTATCGAATGAAAATAAAAGATATATTATATTTTCGCTCACGGAATATATGTTGTCATGTATAGCAAAATTAGTTGGTGTCATATTCTCTTATACGTCTTTGGATGTTAATTATTATAAAGCACTTAAAGAATATCTACTAGATTTGACTGACTATCTAACTCAAATTATTTTTGATGAAGAATTAAATCAATTCCCATCACTATCTTTTGGCTTAATGGATAGTATAATATCAGATATGAAGGAACTTCATATTTCCTGTGTCCGTGAATATTCAGAGATGGACAATATTCTTATTATGTTTATTACTTATTTTGCATTATGTGATTATATTGGAGAACACGATATTATTATTTCACCTTTACAAGGTGCCGCACTGATACCACCATTTTTTATATCTATGCAAAAATACACCAATATCATGAATCGGTGTTGCAGTTTGGCAGGGTATGAATATGTTAGGTTTTCAAAATATGATAATAATCATTATTGTGAATTATCTTTGATTGACCAGGTGCATTTAATAAGTGCTCAGTATTCAGAAAGTACCAATATTTTATTGATTGATGATAATACAGGTACTGCAACTACTCTAAGATCCATTAAACAGGAATTGTTAAAATATTTTAACAACATTTCAACTTGTGCATTAGAGTATTATTGGGAGGGAAAAATTTTCAATGCGGATTACCCGGCGTTTCAATTAGATGAAATAGATTTCATAACGCCCCTTTGCTACAGATATTTTAAAATACTTGAGGAACATTTAAGATTCCTGAAGAATGAAAAAGATATTAACTTTCGGTATGATTTAGTCAAGTTTAGTAAAATAAATATGATTTACGATAAAATTGACTACTATTTATATATAAATAATAACTGTACAGAAACTTCAACAAAAACAAGAATTTTCAGCATTTATGATAGAATTAAGGATGCTATGGAAATGCTTTCAAAAACTAATTTGTGATTAAATATGAATTAATTTATGAGAAAGGTCTGGTTTATGAAAGAAATTATAAAATCAAGAATTAAAATTGGTGTAATTGGGGATTATGATGGCCGTCCATCGCATATTGCAACCAATGAAGCCATAAGACACGGCGCTTTATATTTAGGTTTAAAGCAAGAAATACAATGGATTTCCACCGAATCTTTGGAGGCTGGCTGCACACAGAACTTAATCGACTTCGACGCTTTATGGTGTGCCCCGGGGAGCCCATATAAAAGTGTGCAGGGAGCAATGAATGCAATTCAGTTTGCAAGGGAAAATAATTATCCTTTTATTGGAACATGTGGAGGATTTCAGCATGTTGTATTAGAATTTGCTCGTGATATACTTTGTCTGCCAGAAGTTAAGCAAACAGATTTTGACCCATACATATCGAATTTGTTTATATCAGCTCTAAGCTGTTCCCTTGTTGGAGAAACGCGGGATATTTCTTTAGTCAATGGTACAATGGTAGCACAGGTGTATGGCTTGGAAAATTCGGAAGAGCGGTACAACTGCAATTTTGGGCTTAACGCTCTTTTCAGAAAACAATTACTGGACCACGGATTTGTGGAAGCAGGAAGAGACAATGCTGGTGACACCAGAATACTTGAATTACCGCAGAACAAATTTTTCGTTGCGACACTATTTCAGCCTCAATTAAGTTCAACACCGGAAAAATCGCACAAGCTTATCCTTGCTTATTTGAAAAGCGCGGAGGAGTTTAAAAAAATGCAAATATAGCTTCATAACACAAATGATAAGTTACGATTTGTTTTAGTTTACCATTATTTTGCTATTTAGCGGTATTCCTGCTCTTGAAAATGCACTTACCAGTGCAGTCATAAACCTTGTGGAGTAAAAACACCCAGATTATTATAAGAAATCCGAAATTATGGATAAAACAGCAAGCTTATAAACATAATGGCAGATATAAATAGATGATTCTTATTAGTGCTTGAAGTGGTAAATTAATTATAATATTTTATGAATGGGGGTGCCAAAAGTGAAAAGCAAAAAAAAAGAAATATTAAATGACAAGGTAGTGTTATCTGTTAATTCATACACTATCAATACTAAATTACGCAGACTTATTCTTATAGGAACAATTATTTATACAGCTTTAATTTTGTACTTCATATTCCTTGGGTTTAATAGATTAGGGAAGAATCTAGATTATAATCAATATACATTTATACTTTTACCAGAAGGTATTCCCCTAAGGTTCCCGAAACTATCGATGTCATGGTTATTCGATTTTGGGAACATTGCTGCTTTTATCCCTTTTGGTATTATAATTCCGTTGCTGTATCGTATCCGTTTTAAAAAGTTTATCACATTGTTTATATCAGTGATTTGCTTTCTGGAATTGTTGCAGTCTTTATCTTTTCTGGGTACGTTTGACATTATGGATATCATATCGAATACTTTGGGTGCAATTATAGGCTTTATTGCTTATAAAGTAGGATTTTCCTCAGAGATTACTTTTAAAAGGCTTGCTGCCTCGGTAGCATCTATGCTTATACTATTCATTACGATTATGACTGTTTCTGAAATAATTGATTATGTCGTGCATGTAAATGAAAGAATAGGAACTGTTGTAGCAATAAATGAACTAAGTGCAACTGCGCCGGCTACCGAAAAAATTTCGTCTTTTAGGGTACAAGGTGAAAACATAAATCCTACATTAAACGTGTATAGCAGCAATGACGGAACAAGCAGGGAGTACCTGTTTCATGTAGGCAAGAATAATCCCTGGATCTATGCCCAAATTGGCATTCCTGATGATGAAGAATATAAAGGTTCGGTTACGATTGTAGCTAATGGGGATGAGCTGATATTATTTAGTGATAAAGACGAAGATAAAAATGCACAAAAAGTAAAAACATTTTTTAATGCAAAATTAAAAGATATAAAAATTATAGTCACCGGAAACGCTAAAGTGTGGGATGTTGGCATAGCAGAAATAAAGCATTGGTGGGAATAAGTGCGGTATAATTAGTAAATTATAATTTTCATAAACGACTTATAATTTCGGTTCATCACAGAGTTGAAAGTGTGAGGGGAAATATGAATAATCTATTGTTTGGGATATCAGGCTTACCAATAGGAAGTGGATTAAAGAAGTTAAACTATGCTTCTGGTATTGTTTATCTAAAATCAATAGGACTTGATGCTATGGAACTTCTGTTTGTGAGAAGTGTGAATGTAACAGATAAGAATAAGAACATAATATTAAAGACTAAGCTAGACAATGATTTTTATTTGTCGGCACATGGATCACATTATATAAATTTAAATGCAGATGAATATGAAAAGCAAGTACAGTCAATGAAAAGAATAACAAATGCAATGGAAGCATTATGGCAGGTTGAGGGAATGGTGTGTACAAGACGGAGGAAGGCTGTCTTTCTTTGATTGGAGTACGCAATACCACCAGATATAAAGAGATAAAGGTGGAGTTTCAGGATGTGAATTTTAATAAACAGTGCCAGAAGTTTTCCGGATGGATTGCACAGATTATACAGCATGAAATAGACCACTGCGATGGCATAGTGATATAAAAGTATAGGTGTTGTTGGAAGTGAACAAAGCAATTTATCGTTTTCGGTATTCCCGAGGCGAACATCCTGTAAGTTGCTTAAATTGCTTATTAAAATTAGACAGGTTGTTAAAGCCGCAGTTGTAGGAGATTGTTGATATGTTATCTTCTGTTTCTGTCAGTGCTGTGCATGCAGCTTCAATCCTAAGATGGGTCAGAAATTCAATTGCACTGCAGCCAACCGCTTTTTTAAAGGAGTTCATGAAGTGACTTGAACTAATGGCGCATTGAGCTGCAAGCTGATTAATCGTAATAGTATCCATATAGTAATAGGTCATATACTCCAGAGCAGGACGAATTAGGGAGGAATAACTGATCTCATTGTCATGGGAGTAAGATAGATTTTCTTTTTTTTCAAAATACCAGTAAAGCTGCAATAGATTACTTTTTAATAAAAGGTCATCATAAGGATTACTTTTGTTTGCACAATTTATAAGTGTCTCTGTCAGGGAACGGATAACCGAGTAATCGGGATGACTTAAGTCATATTTTATATTTACACGCAGTTGTCCGGTAATTAGCGGTCTTATACAATGGGTACTGCTGCGATCATTGCTTTCGAGCCCTAGCATGCTGGCATGAAACACAAAGGCAATATAATGCAGATTCATGTTGGAAGAAGGATAGGCGGCATGTAGCATATTGGGAGAAATCATTACCACATCCCCGGAGTTTACAGGGAAGTGTTCGTCTCCACATATAAAATCGCCCTTTCCCTGCAATACATAATCAATTTCAAATTCGTTGTGCCAGTGCATGGGTACGTTAGGAAAAAAATCCGGTATGTGGCAATCATAAATACTGTAGGGGACCAGTGAGGAACTGTGCTGGCGCTGTTCTTTATTACCTTGAGATGCCTTAATTGTATACTTCATATTTATACCTCGTGCATATTGCAGGCTTGCCTGCGATATTGCTTTAATAAGCAGTTTAAAAGGATGTTTTTAAACATGATCTCCATGAATTATAATCTGATCAACAACTTAAAACATAGAATAGTATCAGAAGTATCTAGTATTTCAGAAGAAATGTAATCATCTATAGAGTATTATATCATTGTAATCCCAAAAATCAATTGATCTGTAGGAGGATGTACTGTGAAATTTTTAGATGACAATGGGGCATTGGTATTTTACCATAATGGGGAAATGGGGCGAATTGAAGCCTGGGGTAAGGATTCTGTCAGAATACGTACCACCATGCTTGGCAAATTTATTGGAAATGACTGGGCATTGACAGAAAATATTGAGACTATACATAGCAGTGTGAAAATTGAAAAGGAAGATCATTGGGTAGGAGATGAAACGATTGATCAGAGGGAATTTGCTTCAATTACCAATGGTCATATTAAAGTAGTTGTGAATTTTGTGGGTATCATATCATTTTATAAAGACGACAAGTTGTTCCTTCGTGAGTATTTCCGTATGTATGATGGAACCATTTCCAAAGAGAGCCGTTGCTTGAAAGTGATTAACCGCCAGTGGAAGGGAATCATTGGTGGAACCGATTATTCCTTAAATGTAAAATTTGAAAGTAATAAAGGTGAGAAAATCTTTGGTATGGGCCAATATCAGCAAAATGATATGGATTTAAAGGGCTGTGTCCTGGAATTGGCACAGCGTAATTCCCAGATCTCGGTTCCTTTTGCTGTATCTTCCTTCGGCTATGGCTTCCTTTGGAACAATCCGGCTGTTGGTCGTGTAACCTTTGGTAAGAACTATACCGAGTGGATTGCCAGATCTACAAAGGAGATGGATTACTGGATCACTGTAGCGGATACACCAAAGCAGATTCTGGCAAACTATACCGCAGTTACTGGTCATGCTGATCTGTTTCCGGAAGATCTGATGGGGCTTTGGCAATGCAAGCTGCGCTACAGAACCCAGGATGAGGTTCTGACAGTTGCCAGGCAGTATCAGAATGAAGGCATAAAGATTGACCAGATTGTCATTGACTTTTTTCATTGGACCGTACAGGGGGATTGGAAATTTGATACGAAGTACTGGCCGAATCCTAAGATTATGGTAGATGAACTTCATGCTATGGGAATCAAGGTTATCGTATCTGTATGGCCTTCTGTGGACCGCAAGAGTGAAAACTTTGGTCCGATGATGGAAAGAGGCCTTCTGATTAAGACAGAGCGTGGTGCTGCCCAAACTTATGATTATCAGGGAGACTGTGTGGAAATAGACCCGTTCAATCCAGAGACACGTAAGTATGTATGGGAGGTGTGCAGGAAAAATTACTATGATTTAGGCATAGATGCTTTCTGGCTGGATAACTCTGAACCGGATTATGGTGTATATGATTTTGAGAATTACAGATATTGTGATGGACCGGCACTTAGTATCAGCAATCTGTATCCGCAGATGTACAGCCGCTTATTCTATGACGAAATGAGTAAGGAACATAAGCCTGTTGTAAATCTGCTTCGTTGTGCATGGGCGGGCTCCCAGAAGTACGGGAATGTGGTTTGGTCCGGTGACGTGCCAAGTACTTTTGAGGCCTTTGCAGACCAGTTACAGTGCGGACTGAACATGGGACTTGCAGGTATTCCCTGGTGGACCACAGATATCGGCGGTTTTATGACAGAGGATGTTAATGATCCTGATTTCAGAAATCTCCTGATACGTTGGTATCAGTTCGCTGTATATTCACCTGTACTGCGTATGCACGGGGACAGAGGTCCTTACAACATTCCACCGCTGGATAACAGAGACTGGGGTGGCGGCTACCTTCATACAGGCCAGCCAAATGAGCTTTGGAGTTATGGAGAAGACAATTATAAGATTATGAAGAAATATTACGATATCCGTATCAGTATGCATGAATATATCAAAAAACTTTATGAAGAAGCTCATAGGAATGGCTCACCCTTGATTCGTACTATGTTCTATGAATTTCCAGAAGATGGGAGATGTTGGGAACTTCAGGATCAATATATGTTTGGTGACAAATATCTTGTAGCGCCGATTCTTCATCTAAATGAATTCAAGAGAGACGTATATCTCCCTGCCGGTGAATGGATCCTGACCTCTACCGGAGAAAAGTATACCGGCGGCTTAACGGTAGCAGTTGATGCGCCAATTGAATACACTCCGGTATTTGAGCGTAAGGCAATCAATTTATGAAACTCAAAAAAGTACGAATAAGATTTGTGGAGAGTATGTAGAATGAATGACGGTAATCAAATTGTGATAGATGATAAAAATCCTAGCATGTATAGTATATTGGCCGGCATATGCAAAGGCGAAACATGGTCTTTTAAGGATGAATTGCTGACCTTGGATATAATGCACTCTTATTGTGTAGGTGGCTGTGGAGTTGTTGGTAGAATTCCTATTGAAAAAAAGAAACAGGCAAGAGTATTCTTTGAAACAGTGTTTTCTTCATTAAAGAAACAGAATATTTTTGAATTTGAATTTTCTACTGAGGATGTTGAATTACGCATAGCAATGTTGGATATTTTTTCAGATAAGAAACTATATTCGGAAGAAGAATATTCATATAGGAAATTAGATAAATGTAATGATAGTTATACTTTGTCGTCGTATCAAATTTTAGAAGTAGATAGAAGTTTTTTGGAAAAAAGAGAGAATTATGAGAATGAGGATATGCTTTTTGAACGTTTACATAATTCATGGCACTGCCACGAGGATTTCTTAAAACATAGTAAATGCTTTGTTGCCTTACAAGGGGTAAAAATTGTTGGTATTATTTTTGGATCTGCAAGATATTTAAATATAATTGATGTTGATATTGAAGTTTTGGAAGATCATAGAAATAAAGGAATTGCAACTGCACTTACTGCTGAATTTGTAAATGCTTGTATTTTTATCGGTTGTATCGTGCAATGGGATTGCGTTGAATCTAATGTTAAGTCCCAGGTTATTGCAGAGAAATGTGGTTTTCAATTGTTTAAGAAAAGACCTTTTTATTGGTTTGATTTATAGTTTTTTATTATCTACATTAAAACCGCGAAAAACAGGGCTGAAAATGCGATTTTAGCCCTGTTTTTTTGTCTTTGGAAACTTATCACCATTTAACCTCTGCGCATATTTGTAAAAATGCTTCTAACGAAGGAGAGAGCCATTTATCTCTATGGTGTACAACCTGAGTAAATAATTTTAAATTTCCCCCTTTCCAATTAAGCATAGTAAGTTGATTGGATGCCAGTTCCTGGTTTACGGCATACAAGGGCAATACTGCTATTCCAAAGCCCAGTACAGCAAATTGCTTTAAGTCAGAAATGCTGGCCGTTTCCAACATAATTCGAAATGGTTCATTCGCTTCTTCCATAACCTCCCCAAAAATATTCTTCCAGCAGCTACTGTTCGATATTAAAAGCATGGGATGACTTGAAACATCGTGAGGAAGTACGTTCTCTGCACCAACTAAAGGGTGATCTGGCGAAACAAAAAGGCATAATGGTTCTTCTTGACATAATTGTACTGTTATCTCTGGAACATTCCATTGCTTGTCCAATAATACGGCTACATCAATTTGATTTTCTTTTAACCACGATTCCAATTCATTGGCGGAACCAATTTTTATATAAAAATTAACCTCTGGATACTGTTTGCGATATTCTTCTAATAATTTAGGCAATTTAACGGAACAAATAGATTCGTTCACACCAATCGTTAAATTACCATGTGGAGACTTTAGTAAAGAGAGAGAGCTTTTGGACTTTTCCCATAAAAAAAGAAGTTGCCTTGCATCTATAAGGAATTGTTCACCTTCTGGTGTAAGACAGATCTTCTTGCCTAATCTATCAAATAATTTTACCCCTAATTCTTTCTCCAATAATTGAATTTGGGAGGTAATAGATGATTGAGCATATCCAAGTCGGTCCGCTGCCTTTGTGAAGTTATGCAGCGTAGCCACAGTTACAAATGCGATAATTAAACGTATGTCCATAATATTACACCTTCCATCTGATTATTCGATTGTATCAATAAAAACAATTGATTTTACCTATTAAACAAATCGTGTTAACATGATATCACAGATCAATAACAAACACAAATGGAGGTGTACTGTGAAAGAAATATTTATTCGCAGAAGTATTCGGGAATTTAAAAACATACCTGTGGAGAAAGAAAAAACAGATAAATTGTTACGGGCAGCTATGCAAGCACCTTCAGCAGTAAATCAACAGCCATGGGAGTTTATTGTTGTTGAAAGTAAAACATCTCTACAGAAACTATCCAAGGCCATGCCGGATGCGAGACCGGTTATTAATTCTGGGTTAACACTTATTTTAGTGGCTAATAGCAAAAAATTCAGATATGAACCAGATTGGAAATTGGACATGAGCGCTGCGGCTCAAAATATTTTATTAGAAGCTGTCTATTTGGAACTGGGAGCAGTGTGGATGAGTATTTCATCGGTAGACTCTGCTATCAGTTATGTGCGGGAGATGTACGAACTACCATCAAATATAAAACCGTTTGCATTGATTGCGATTGGTTATCCAGAGAGACATAAGAATCAATTTATAGATCGATATCACGGGGAAAAAGTCCATTACGAAAGATGGTAATATTTTTAATATCAAGCCATTGAAAGGGGAATTGGTAATGTCTAAAAGAATTGTTGTAATAAATGGAAGTCCAAGAAAAAACGGGAACACGGAGCTTTTAATAGATGCATTTATTCAGGGAGCGGAATCCAGCGGGAATAACGTTACTAAATTTAATGTGGGTGGAATGAAAATCACTGGATGTACCGATTGTAAATATTGTTTTACTCATTTGGGAGAGTGCGTAATAAAAGATAATATGCAAGAAATACACCATGCTTTATATCGCGCTGATATGTTAGTATTAGCTAGTCCTGTTTATTGGCATGGCATGACAGGTCAAATTAAATCTGTGATAGACAGAATGAATGTGGGCACAGCAAAACCGATGCCTATAACAGCTGCAGCGTTGCTTTCAGTATATGGTGATACGGATACAGAGGCGGTAGAACCAACGATTAGCCATTATAAAGCCATAACCAAGTATATGGGGTGGAAGGACTTGGGGATCGTGACTCAATCTGAAGTCATGGAAAAAGGGGATATTAAAGGCCTTTCAACCCTGGTGGCAGCAAGAGATTTAGGGAAGAGCATTCAATGAAGTAACTTGCTTAACGTTCCTTGAAAAGAAAACTCTTACAGCATGGTACAATGGCTGGATCTATATTCGGTGGGAGAATAACCAAAATGCTTTTTAAACATTCTCCCAAAGTGTGTGATATCAGAGAAACCTACCCTCTCAATAATCTCGGAGACAGGTAACAGAGTTTCTTTGAGCATTTTAGAGGCCAAATACAGTCTTAATCGAATGAGATAATCCATTACTGGATACCCCGTAATTTCACGAAATCTCTCTGTTAACGAGGTTCTGTTGATGTGAAATTTATCGGTAAGCTCTTGTATAGTTATTTTATTCATATAATTTGTGTACAGATACAGAATGATCTCTTTGATTTCTCCGGGGTCCTTATCAAGCTCCATGCTTTCAAGGGTCTCATCAATAATTAGTAATCTTGATAGCAAAAAAAGCATTTCGATCAGATAGGTTCTGCTCCTGCATGGCCAATCATTATCCAGTTGAATCTCTAAGGCATTCTTTATATTGTCAATAATGTTATGGATTCTGTGCGCATTGCTGGGACCAAGATGTAGCAAACCCGTAAATTCATTTGTTTTTCTTAGAAACGGGTTTAACCAGTATAGATCTTGTATTTCATTTACAGATAGTTGTTTATTAGATGCTTTAAGTAAAGGAAATTCGAAATGTTGATTAATGATTTGTGGGTGAAAGAAGATAGCGGTACACTGAAGCGATACTTCTGATTCCAAAGAAAATGTATCTGTCTCATTTAGGCAGAGGGCAGATGGAGCTACAATAATTTGCTTCCGATTATTAAGCTTAAGTATTCCAGTGCCAGAAATAACAAGAATCATTTTATAATGATCTCGCTTATTTGCACCATCCAAGAAGCAATTGGTACTTGTATGATAGATTGGAAACTGAAACCCCGGATAAAATATTTTACCCTCTGTAAAGTACGTGTTCATACGACTCCTCCTGAACAATGATACATTTAATTATATCACTGCTCAGGAGAGAAATATAGTGAATTCACTTATTTACCAAGAATTTTTAACTCTTCACACAGCTTTAATCCGAAAGCTACGGAAGCATCTGGATTTCTTCCTGTAACAATATTACCGGAAACAACAACTTCTTGATCTACATAGTTAGCACCATTTTGGGTCAATTCTTTAATGCCATCACTCCAGGGGAACATGGTTGCTTTTTTATTCTTGAGAAGACCGGCTCTTGCCAGAATGGGCGGTGCAGCACATATTGCCGCTATTATCTTTTTTTCCTTATCTGCATCCTTTATCAGGTTTCTGAGATCTTTATCATCCCATAGACTACTGATTACTCCTGTGCCGCCAACAATAACAATTGCATCATAATCCGTTGCTTTTGCATTGGAGATCATAATATCAGTGTTATAAGTTGTTCCATTTAACCCAAAGGCGGTTGAAGCGGTGCTTGCTACCGTTACATTAGCACCGTTTATCTCAAGCAACGTTTTGGGAGCGTAGAATTCCACATCTTCAAAATCCTTTGGAGCTACTACCATTAGTATGTTTTTAGTAAATTTTCTTATTTTCAAAGCATTACAGATAGCCAGCCCAAAGCTCTTTGACGCGGCTGGATTCTTACCTGTTACAATATTTCCATCAGTAACAGTTTCTTCATTCACATATATGGCACCTCGTGAGGTAAGTTCCTTAATTCCATCGTCCCAAGGAAACATGGTAACTGTTTTGTCCTTTAAAATTCCGGCTTTAGCGAGAACTGGGGGAGCTGCACACATAGCTGCTACTATTTTGCTTTGAGAATTAAATTGCTGAATCAGTGTTCTCAGTTCCTCATTATCCCATAGATTACTTATAACACCCGTTCCTCCAGGTAAAACAATGGCATCATAGTCATCAGCCTTTGCACTACTAATTTTGATATCCGGTATTATTTTAAGTCCATTAATACCAATTGCTGCATCTGTTGTTATGCCAGCTATTATTACCTCTGCACCGTTAGCATTTAAGATTGTCATAGGATCAACAACCTCGCAGTCTTCAAAGTCCTTTGGTGCAATTACCATAAGAACTTTCTTTTGAGTCGATGTTTCCTTTGCACTGACAGTATTAATTGTATCAAATGTAAAAGTTCCAAATACCATAGATAAACCCACTGCAAAACAAATCTTTTTTATTAATTCTTTCTTCATCTTAGCTACCTCCTTTTGTATCCATAGTTTATCAAATGTGTATTTGATCTATAATAGCAAATTGTCAGTGCTTTTCGGTGTATTAACAGGAAAATTTGCTTTAGATATGAATAAATATACCGCCGCCCTAATCGGGCGGCAAACTTATTGGCCTAAATAGTAAATATATTTGCCACCTAAGCAAATGTTACAATTGTAACGGTACGCAGAATTTAGTATAATAAAACATATATAAAATCAATAACCTTTCTATATAGTGTGTTACAATATACCATTGAATTTATAGTAGGAGGGCTTTTTAAAGTATTATTGGAGTGGGCTAAGAGTGGTATGAAAGAAAGTAATGAGGATATAGCAAAACTTGTATGTGATATTATAAATACTTGATTATGCAATAGTCATAGATGTCCGGCTTTATAAAATTAATGAAGGAGTGTACAGAATGAAACTAGGAGCAACCTTATATATAAAAAATACCATTGAGGCTGTGGCACTTTACACAGAAGCATTTGGACTAACCTTGGGATACCATGAGAAATTTCCGGATGGCACATTTATGCATGCGTCATTACTTAGAAACGGACAAGAAATATTTGCTGTCAGTGAATCACATAATGATAACTTTGTTAATATTATGCTTACATCATCATTAGAAGGATCTCGCCCAACTATGAGTTATGGTATTAACTTTGAGAGTGAAGAAGAAGTAAAAAAGGCATATGAGATGTTAGCAGAGGAAGGAACGGTGCTATTAGAGTTGGGGTCCCTTCCATGGAGTTCCTGCTGTGCTGATGTCGTTGATAAGTACGGCGTATATTGGTATATTGCAGTATAAAAAAAGTGATCGTTGAGAAAAGAGAATGCTTATGAAGATACCAACCTATAAAGAAATTTTTAGCATAGGTTCCATGATATGAAAAAGGCTTTGGAATAATATTTCAGAGTCTTTTATTATACAAGAATAACGGGTTATGGTAGAATGTATGTTAAATAGATATTTGAAGCACAAGGGTGGAGTAAATGAGTATGAATTTGGATATTACAACTACAATGGTCTTGGTCAAAGGTCAGGATAAAACCGAACATATTAGCTGGTTTAAACATGATCAAAAAAATCAGCGGGTAGAAGTACAATACAAAAGTAATATAACTATTTACAAATATAGTTCTCAAAATATAAAAGTTCTATATAAACCAAAGAGTATTAATATAGAGCATTGTTTGGTAAATATTAAGGGAATACCAGCTTATAAAGTATCAGAAGTATTAAAGTTCGATACATTATATAGAATTATATATGAAAGTGGAAAAAGTGAAACAGTGCCATCAAGGGACATTTCTTTTGTTAAAAATCAAGCGGATCAGACATGTATTAAACAAGTTTTAAATTACTTAAAGGAAATATCACAATATACAAATGATTCGGATCATGAAGAAGCATTTTTAAAGAAAGAGATAGATCAGCTTACATTTGTTAATCCAGATAGTGCCCTGTATTATTATTTAAAAGGAAAACATTCAAAATTAGAATCCATTGATATAAATAAAGTTATTTTTCCGTTCAGTTATAATCTAAGTCAGAAACTAGCGTTAGAAAGAGCACTTACAAATAGAATATCTGTGATTGATGGCCCCCCTGGGACTGGAAAAACACAGACAATTCTAAATCTTATAGCAAATCTGGTTACTGTTTACGGTAAGAGTGTAGCTGTGGTATCAGGTAATAATGAGGCTATAAAAAATGTAGTTGAGAAAATGCAAAAAAATAATTATGGTTTTATTATGGCTATGCTTGGAAGAAATAAAAATCAGAACAAATTTTTTGATGATATGCCTAAAGCCAGGGTAAATGATTGGGATTGTATTGAAACCGAGGAATTATTACATCGTAAAATTAGTTCTTTAAATGCAAAATTAAATCATTTACTGGAACTTGACAGGAGAAGAGCTTGTCTTGAAAATGAAATGCAACAGTGGGAATTAGAACACAAATATTTTGAAGAATACTTTATTCAACAAAATATAGAGCAAATATTCAAAATGCCATTATTTTGGGCAACACCGGAACGAATTCTATCATTTTTGGCAGAATCTTATTTAGCAGAAGAAATGCAAAAAAGCAAAAGCATGTTTTTTAAAATAAAACTATTTATTAAGTATGGAATAAAAGATTATAACAAACTATGTGAAGAGGAAACAATATTATTTCTATCGCTTCAAAAAGAATTCTACATAAGGCAAATTAAAAAAATAAAAGAACAAATAGATTTTATACAGCGTAAGTTAGAACGTGTTTCTTTTGAACATTTATTAGAAGAACACCAAATACTTTCAGAAAAATTGTTTCAGAAGTATTTATATGTACACTATAAACAAACAAAAAAGACGGGGTATTCTATTAGTAATTTCAAAGCGAAATTTACAGAATTTATTGTTGACTACCCTGTTATACTTAGTACAACTCATTCTCTGCGTAGGTCTCTTCCTGAAAACTATTTGCTCGATTATGTGATTATTGACGAGGCATCACAGGTAGATTTAATTACTGCTACATTAGCACTTTCGTGTTGCCGTAATGTTGTTATAGTAGGAGATATAAAGCAACTTCCTCAAATAACAGATAGTGAAATAGAAAAGCTAATAGAAAATCACGTTACAAACCAGGTTTATAATTATTTTCAGCATAATATTCTTTCCTCTGTTATTGAACTATACGGCAACAAATTGGAACGGACAATACTAAAAGAGCACTATCGGTGTCACCCGGTAATAATTGGTTATTGCAATCAAAAGTATTATAATAATGAATTAATACCCTTTACAAATAGGGAATTGTCATCTGTTCCAATGCTTATATATGAAACTGCTGAAGGTAATCATATGAGGAGAGTGACAAGAGGAAACATAAAAGGCAACTATAACCGGCGAGAACTGGATGTTACAATAGAAGAGGTGCTTCATTATAACGGGGACATTGATAAATTTAAGGATATTGGTTTTGTAACCCCCTTTCGCCTCCAAGCTGATAAAGCTGGACAACTACTAAATAAACAAATTGAAAGTGATACAGTACATAAATACCAGGGAAGAGAAAAAGAAATAATGATTATGTCGACTGTATTAGACGATACAAGAAGTGGGCATATAGGTAAGCGTTTTGTTGACGATCCCAAATTAATTAATGTGGCTGTTTCTCGTGCTATTAAACAATTTATTTTAGTAACAGACCGAGAAATGTTCTTAAAAAAACGTAGCGAAATCGGTGATTTGATTCGGTATATTGAATATAGTAATCCTGATAATAATGTATTTAAGAGTAATATAATTTCAGTTTTTGATTTACTTTATAAAAAATACTCCAAAAAACTAATTCCATTAAAAAAAAGAATGAAAAGCAACGTTCGTTATAAGTCGCAGGAAATCCTCCGTGTTTTATTAGAGAAAATATTTAATGAGAATCAATATGATCTGTGTTTTTATGCAGAAGAAATGATGATAAGAAATTTAATTAGAGATGTAAGCCAATTAAATAAAGAAGAGTTACAATATGTTAATAATCGAGCCTCTTTAGATTTTGTGATCTATCGAAAAATAGGAAAGTCTTGTGTTATGGCAATTGAAGTTGATGGATTTGAATATCATGAAAATAATCCAAAACAGTTAAATCGTGACATGCTGAAAAATTCTATTTTAGAAAAGTATAAAATTCCTCTGTTAAGATTACCTACAAATCATAGTGGAGAGGAAGAAAAAATAAAGAGCAAATTAGATGAACTATTATAAAAACGAGTGATAAATCCGGCACTATTTAAAGATGTTCTAATTGCAGTGGAAGATCGATTCTGCGAGACGTGTGGTATCCCACTCGTCTCGCTGGAAGAAAAATTAGTGCGGACCGAAATCGAGTTCTTACCTGCAAAGGTCCGTGTCATCAAGGGATTGGGTGTTTCGCCTACATAGGCGGCAAGCCCTTACGGCTTGATTTGGCTAACTTGTTTTGAGGCTTTAATTGTAAATGACTTTTTACTCAAAATATAAATGCAACTCCAGCCTGACAATAGTAACACCTGTGCCAGGACAACAAGCCATAATATCTCCATGTACCCACCAATAATACAAAATATAGTATTAGCTAAAGGAAAGCCCAGGAAAGTAAACATAATAGGAAAATCCTTTCTGTAATCCAAGGATCTAACAAACTTACGATCCCAGAACTTGACGAAGGCTAACACTAATATTCCCACTGAAATTATAGAAAGAGCAATCAACATTACCCATTGCATATCAGAAGTTCTGGTAAAAAATGGTCCCATAAAATTAAAGAAATTGGATATAGGTGAAACCAGACAAACCAGAGCAAGAATGGAAGCCAAAACCGGATATATATAACCAATCAGCTTACTATAACCACTCTTTTTATGCCACCATTCACCGATTAAAATAAATGCAGTCCAGTATCCGGCTATATAGATCCAACCAGTAAAATTCATGACAGGTTCCCCATATATGACAGGTTCACCAGGTAGCTGTAATAACTCCACCTGCCAATAATTCCTTCCGAAGTTTGAAAAATCTGTTTTACTGCCACCGGATCCAGTGAGAAGTCAAAAATCATAGCACTAAGTCCAGTAATGAATGGTTTAGTCCATGACGGTATATTTATCGTTTTCAAAACACGTAATGTTGAGTATACGATAAGAAACTCGATAATTGGAACAGTTAAAGGTACATTGAATATCATCAGAATACTGTGCCCATAGGAGTAAAAACCTTCTTTTCCTATAGATCCCATAAATACAGCAACATTTTCAAAGACCGAGGCGTAAAAAAAGACAAAGCATACGAATTGCATTAATACGACCTTTGGTCGCTCTTCATTATCTATGATATAAAAAATCATTAATGTGGCAATAATTAAAACTAAAATATCTTGTATCATCCATACAGGAACAATTGTTATATTTCCCATTGTTTTACCTCCAGCTAAAATTATAATAGAATTGAACGTTCAAATATATTATACTGACACTGTGTTACTTAATCAACAGTCAGTATAATAACAATGCGTTCGATATCTTACAAATCATATAAGTATTGTTCGTTTACTGATTTATTTAGGGGGAATATTATGGCATATGAAAAAGCAGACCGACGAGTAAAATATACAAAGATGATCATAAAAAAAAGTTTACTGGAACTGATGAGAGAATGTCCTATCAGCAAAGTTACAGTGACAGATATATGTAAGAAAGCAGATATAAACCGCAATACTTTTTACTCACATTATGCGAATCAGTTCGAACTTTTATCAAGTATTGAAGATGAGTTATATGAAGAGGTCAGACAGGTTGTGGATCATACCATTAATCTTGAAGGTTATGGAAAACTTTCTTATGAAATTTGTAAGTATATAAAAGCAAATAGAACTATATGCGAAGTATTATTTTCAGAAAACGGGGATAAGGATTTATTAGAACGTATTATTTATATCAGTCACGATTATAATATTGAAAAATGGAAAAAGGAAGTAAAAAATATAGATTTAAAGTTATTCGATAATTGGTATAAGTTTACCGCATATGGCAGTATAGCTGTAATAAAAAATTGGGTCAATAGTGGTATGAAAGAAAGTTCCAGTAAAGTTGCTGCTTTTATTGATAAAGCAACAGAAGCAGTACCGAAAAGTTTTATGAATGAATCTATTTAATAAAATAATTAGTATGCATAATCTATATCTGCTAAAATCAGCAAAACACTTGACGGGATATATTATCTGGCTTATTATAAAAGAAATATAGTATTTTTAACAAGGAAAGGTAATAACAAACATGAACTCCATACTTAAATGGGAAAAATTGGAATCTATTATGATCGCATTATTTCAGATTAAGGCTAGAAGTGCGTCCAAATTTAATAGATTTAAAGTTAACCATATAAGATTTTTGGAGTATTCAGATTAATTTCATTTGTTATTACGATGACAATTATAAGAATTGCAACCCAAAGCTTATTGGCTTTGGGTTTTTTTTCGTTTATTTTTAAAAGAAGGCAGAATCATGTATTAATTAAAAGAAAGGTCAGGAAGAGTGATGATAGATTTAAGTATGAATAATTTAACGAAATTTTATGGAGCGAACAAGATATTTGAAACAATAAGCTTTGAGGTTAAAACCGGAGAGAGGATTGGGTTAATTGGGAAAAATGGGTGTGGAAAAACCACAATTATGAAGATTATTATGGGTAAGTTTAAGGAAAGTAGCTTAAATTTGAAGGGATCGATTGAGAATACAGAGCAGGTGAAGGCTGGCGAAACTTTGTATGGGGAGGAGGCTTTGGAAGATTATCAGGCTGGTGAGGTAAATCTTCGTAAAGGGGTTAAGGTAGGGTATTTAAACCAGATACCTGTTTACAGTAAGGATACCAAAGCGATTGATGTAATCCGCATGGCATTTCAAAAAGTTTTTGATTTAAAGAGAAGGCTGTCAGAGCTTGAAGAGATGCTCCAGACTTTTTCCGGTGATAAACTTGAAAAAGCACTGTTAAGTTACGGACGGCTCACCCAGGAGTATGAGATAGCCGGAGGATATGAGCTGGAGACGAAAATAAACAAGATAACAGAAGGACTTAAAATTAATGATAATTTAAAGCAGCTGCCATTTCACAGTTTAAGCGGTGGAGAAAAAACCAGAGTGATTCTGGCAAAGATACTTCTTGAGGAGCCAGATATTCTGCTTCTTGATGAACCGACCAACCATCTGGACTTAGAAACTACAGAATGGCTGGAAAGTTTTTTAATGGATTATAAAGGTTCTGTCCTGATTATTTCCCATGACAGATATTTTCTGGATCATGTTGCTATGAAAATTGTGGAGTTGGAGTTTAGCCGAGCCAATATTTATCTGGGTAATTATAGTTATTATGTACTGGAGAAAGAGAGACGGTTCTTAATTGACTACAGGAATTATATTAATCAGCAGAAAAAGATCGAACAGATGGAAAAGCAGATTGAGCGATACCGTATCTGGGGAAATATGAGAGACAGTGAAGCGATGTTTAAGCGGGCAAAGGAATTGGAAAAACGACTGGAAAAGATTGAAGTATTGGAAAAGCCGGTTCTTGAAAACAGGAAGGTGCGCCTTAATCAGGAAAGTGCTAAACGTTCCGGTAAAATGGTATTAGAAACTGAACACCTAAGTAAAAGTTTTAGTGATACCGTATTGCTAAAAGATATTGATATGAAAGTTTATTATCAGGACAGTGCCTGCATTATAGGGAAAAATGGCTGCGGCAAATCCACTCTGCTTAAGTTGATATTAGGAGAATTAAAACCAGATTCCGGTACAGTAAAAATCGGCGCGCAGGTGAAAATCGGTTACCTGCCCCAACAGGTTGTTTTTGAAGATGAGGACCAGACCATACTTGAGTACTTTTCAGGTTTTCACAATATTACTTATGAAGCTGCAAGAAACCAGCTGGCAAGAGTTCTATTCTTTAAAGACGATGTTCATAAGAAAATAAAATTCTTATCCGGTGGGGAGAAGAGCCGTTTAAGATTATGTTCTTTAACCTTTGAAAAAGTGAATTTTATGATTCTGGATGAGCCTACTAATCACTTGGATATTGATTCCAGAGAAGTGCTGGAGGAAACTTTATCCGCATTTGAAGGTACCCTGTTATTTGTATCCCATGACCGGTATTTTATCAATAAAGTTGCAGGTAAAATCATGTCATTTGAAAATAACCGTCTTATCACTTATCCGGGAGACTATACTTATTATCAGGAAGAATTGCAAAAGGCGGGAAAATGTGAGGAACTGTCAAACGAAAAGACCAGAGCTCTCTCTAATGAAAAAAAGCCGCCCATTAGGATGGTAGTAAATCAATACAGCAGAACGGAAAACAGATCAAGAAAATTGAATACGATAAAGTCAGATATTCTTGAGAGTGAAATTGAAGCCATAGAAGCTGCATTAAAAGAGCTGGAACAAGAGATAAATGATAATAGTACCAATTTCGCATATTTACAGGAACTATTCTTGAAAAAAGAAACTATGGAAAAAGATCTGAATTGCGTATATGATAAATGGGAGAACTGTCAGTAATTCGATGGCACTGAACTTCCTTGTAAAGTCCCTGAATTTTTATATTCATAATAACGGCTTTCAATAAGGAATAGAAAATACAGAGTTGGAGAAATTTATATGAATAATAAAATAGAAAACATATTAACACAGATCATACACGCCTTTGCCGAAGTTACCGGTATTGATGCCATCGTTTTGGGTGGTTCCCGCGCTACGGGTACGGCGAATAATGATTCTGATATAGATATAGGAATATACTATGATGAAGCATTGTTTGACCTTACATCATTCAGACAAAAGGCTGTCTCACTTGATGATAAACATCGAATAAATATTGTAACCGATCCCGGCCAATGGGGGCCGTGGATTAACGGCGGAGGCTGGTTGAACATTGATGGTATTGCCGTAGATATTCTTTTCAGGAATACCCAAAAAGTGATTAATGTAATTGATGATTGTATTGATGGAAAAATCACCATTGACTACCAATGCGGTCATCCGTTTGGGTTTGTGAATTCTATTTATATGGGAGAGGTTGCATATTGCAAAGTTTTGAGCAGCAATAACAGTTTTATTACAGAACAGAAAAAAAGGCTGATAGAAATACCTAAAAGCTACCAGAAAGCTGTAATAGAAAAATTTTTATGGGAATGTGAGTTTTCAAAACAGTGTGGTACGAAGGCAGTTGGAAAAGGAGATGTTCTATATGCGGCCGGTTCATTGTTTCGGTGTGCAGTCAGCTTACTGCAAGTTCTGTATGCTATAAATGGGATGTATATTCTTAATGAGAAAGGCAGTTTGGGGCGATTACAAATGCAAAAAGAAGCATTTATCCCCAAAGGTTTTGCCAGCGACGTGGAAGCGGCATTAGCTGGATTAAGTAAAAATACAATACAAGATTGTTTTGATAGAATTCAGGTTCAATATAATGAAATATCTAGTTACAGCAGGCAAAAGGGCTTTAAATTATTATAACTGGATTCTTGACATATAAATAAAAAGGATGCATACTTGATATATAAAACAGGTTAGTATCAACTAACGTGTTAATGGAAGTGAAATAGTGTATCAGTTAAAAGTAAACGGCGTAGGAGATAAAGGAGGTTATGTATAACATGAAATCAGAACAATTAGAACGAATGAAGCATGGTGCAGGATTTATTGCAGCGTTGGATCAGAGTGGAGGAAGCACACCGAAAGCTTTGATTGACTATGGAATTGAGACGTCTAAATACCATACAGAGGATGAAATGTATGATCTGATTCAGCAGATGAGAAGCCGGATTATCGTAAGCAAGGCATTCTCATCTAAACATATTTTAGGGGCAATCCTGTTTGAAAAAACAATGGAGCGTAAAATTGACAACCTGTATACTGCCGATTATCTATGGGAGAAAAAAGGAATTGTCCCATTTCTGAAAATTGACAATGGACTGGATGAACAAAAGGACGGGGTTCAGTTGATGAAGCCGATTCCTAAGCTGGATGAGCTTTTAAGCAGAGCGGCTGCCAAAAACATTTTTGGAACAAAGATGCGTTCCGTTATTCATGAAGCGAACAGGACCGGTATTCATGCGATTGTAGAACAGCAGTTTGAATTAGGTCAGAAAATCTGTGATGCCGGATTTGTACCAATCCTGGAACCAGAGGTAGATATTCATAGCAGCAATAAACAGGAAGCAGAGGAAATGTTGGTTGCGGAAATTATAAGCCATCTGAAAAAACTGGATGATTCAATGAACATTATGCTTAAGGTGTCTATTCCTTCTGTGGCTGGAACGTACAATGATTTAATGAATGATCCGAGAATTGTGCGGATTGTGGCACTATCCGGTGGTTACAGCCGTAAAGAGGCAGCTGAATTGTTGAAGCAGAATCCAAAACTGATAGCCAGCTTTTCCAGAGCACTTCTTTCTGATCTTTCTGTAAAGCAGACACAGCAGGAATTTGATGCGGCATTATTGAATTCAATTATTGAGATTTACGAAGCATCCTTATAGGAGGGATTGAATATGAGTCATCAATTAGTATTACTTCGTCATGGAGAAAGCATTTGGAATTTAGAAAATCTGTTTACTGGTTGGACGGATGTTGACTTATCAGAAGCCGGCAAAGAGGAAGCAAGAGAAGCTGGCCGGTTGTTTAAGGAGCAAGGATATGAATTTGACCTCTGCTATACCTCCTATCTGAAACGTGCAATCCATACGCTGAATTTTGCCTTAGAGGAAATGGATGCAGAATGGCTCCCTGTAATAAAGACGTGGCAGCTTAATGAGCGCCATTATGGAGCATTACAGGGATTGAATAAGTCTCAGACGGCTGAAAAATATGGAGAAGAACAGGTGAGAATCTGGCGGCGTTCTTTTGATATAAAACCACCTTCTTTAGAGCCCCAGGATCAAAGAAATCCGGCGCATCAGAAAGCATATCATAATGTAGCAGAAAACGAATTACCGTTAGCAGAAAGTCTGGAAGATACCATTGCACGGGTTATTCCTTACTTTGAAAAGCAAATCAGACCACAGCTAATAGCAGGGAAAAGGGTACTGATTACAGCTCATGGAAATTCCCTGAGGGCACTGGTAATGTATCTGCAGCATCTTTCCCAGGAGGAAATCGTGGAGCTTAATCTGGCTACGGGCATCCCATTGGTATATGAGCTGGATGATACACTTTCGGTTATAAAAAAGCAGTTTTTAGGAAATCCTGATGTGATAGCCGCAAAGATGAAGAAGGTGGCAAATCAGGGAAAAACAAAAAATTGAATGTTGTTAATTATATTTTTAAAGAAAGCCATCGAAAGTGTCACTCTGACCTCGGTGGCTTTCTTTTATACTTGCCATAACCATAAGTTAGTTTACAATATTATTTTTAATTCCTTTTTAATGTATGTAACGAAACAAATATAAGCGCCGGCAACATATTGATTCAGTTATATCTTAAAAATGTTAATTACGAGGAGGAAATAAAAATGAATGTGAATTATAACTACGGAGAAGCATTACAAAAAGCAATCATGTTTTATGAGTTCCAGCGTTCAGGAAAACTGCCAGATACCATTCGGAATAACTGGAGAGGGGATTCTGGTCTGACGGACGGAGCAGATGCTGGACTTGATCTGACCGGTGGCTGGTACGATGCAGGAGATCATCCCAAATTCAACCTGCCGATGGCGTATACGGCAGCAATGTTAGCCTGGAGTATTTATGAATCAAGGGATGCATTAGAACAGAGTGGTCAGCTTGATTATCTGTTGGAGGAAATTAAGTGGGCAACCGACTATCTGATAAAATGTCATCCATCTGCCAATGTATTCTACTATCAGGTAGGTGACGGCAATGCTGATCATTCCTGGTGGGGGCCTGCCGAGGTGATGCAGATGGCACGTCCGTCCTTTAAGGTGGATTTATCTAGACCCGGTTCTTCCGTAGCAGGCGGGGCAGCAGCAGCTTTAGCTGCAGCAGGAGCTATATTTGCAGAAAGCAACCCCACTTATGCCGCAGAATGTATCCGTCATGCCAAACAGCTTTTTACTTTTGCAGATACCACCAAAAGTGATGCAGGTTATACCGCAGCCAATGGTTTTTACACCTCTTATAGCGGCTTTTATGATGAACTTAGCTGGGCAGGTACCTGGCTGTATCTTGCAACAGGTGAAACCACTTATTTAAATAAGGCAGAATCCTATGTGGGAAACTGGGGGACACAATCCCAGACCAATACCATTGCTTATAAATGGGCTCATAACTGGGACGACGTACATTATGGTACGGAAATCCTTCTTGCCAGAATCACAAACAAAACAATTTATAAGACAGCCGCAGAAATGCATTTAGATTACTGGTCCACCGGTTATAACGGAGAACGTATCTCCTATACGCCAAAAGGTCTTGCCTGGCTGGATTCCTGGGGAGCTTTGCGTTATGCGACTACGACAGCCTTCTTAGCAAGTGTTTATGCAGACTGGTCCGGTTGTACAACTTCCAGGGCGGCTGCTTATAATGCATTTGCCAAGCAGCAGGTGGACTATGCACTAGGCAGTGCAGGACACAGTTTTGTAGTTGGCTTTGGTGTGAATCCTCCAAAGAGACCTCACCACAGAACTGCTCATAGTTCCTGGGCTGACAGTCAGACTGTTCCCACTTATCACAGACATACAATCTACGGTGCTTTAGTTGGCGGTCCCGGAAGAGATGACAGCTACACCGATGAGATAGGTAATTATGTAAATAATGAAATTGCCTGTGATTACAATGCCGGATTTGTAGGTGCCCTTGCTAAGTTATATGGAAGATACGGCGGAATGCCCATTGCTGATTTTAAAGCAATTGAACCGGTAACCAATGATGAGTTTTTTGTCGAAGCCGGAATCAATGCCTCCAGCAGTAATTTTATAGAAATCAAGGCACTCCTTAACAATCAATCCGGCTGGCCTGCAAGAATGGGAGATAAGCTGTCCTTTAAATACTTTATTGATATTTCTGAAATAATAAAGTTGGGATATAAAGCTTCTGATATTACAGTAACCACCAACTACAATAACGGTGCTGCTGTATCCAAATTACTGCCCTGGGATAAAGGGTCCAATATCTATTATGTCAATGCAGATTTTACCGGAACCAGGATTTATCCAGGCGGACAGTCTGCTTACAGAAAAGAAGTTCAGTTTCGGATTGCTGCGCCAGCTGCAGTAACCTGGAACAATTCCAATGATTTTTCCTATAAGGATCTTTCTGGAGTAAACTACGGAAATACAGTAAAAACCCCATATATTCCGGTATATGATGCAGGAGTTAAAGTATTTGGTTATGAGCCGGGCAGTAATGTATAGGCTGATATAAATTGGTTCAAATTAGTGACCATCGGACATATCAAATGATTTGTTGGACTGTGTTGCTTTCAACTATAATATTACTTTATGGAATACCTAAGGTTCTTGTACAGATAGAGGTTGGTTAATTTAATTAATCGACCTCTATTTTAGTAGTAAAATTTATATGCGGTATTGATTGAACGCCAGTGGATTCACACTATTTGAGACAGAATATCGCTAATTAATAATTCTGTTAAATGTACACAATTGATGAAAAGTATGATATGATATTATTGTCGTTTTTTGTTGCAGATTCTGTCCTGATAACGTGGTTTGATTTTTAGGAATGCCAAGCTGTAACGAATTTTCCCCTCAACAGTTCCCCCCAGAATTATAAAGAAAATAAAAATAAAAATAACCATAATACGTTCGTAAAAGAGGTGCTGTTTTGAAAATAATAAAATATAAATCTGTAATTCCAATTTATCTAACTGGATTATTGTGGTTCCTTTATTCTTTAATGTTTCCCTTATATCGCTTATGGGATTATTTCATAGTTCTTATTTTATCTGTCTTCATTCATTTATCAGCATCTGTCATATCCTCCCTGCTCACTAAAAAAAGATATCAAGGTATTGATACCGGAGATTGGAATGTGAATGATGTGCTCTTAACTGCTATGACTGATCTGGATAAAATGAAGCAGATAAAAAGTACCTTTCAAAGTGAAGAGATAAGAAAACAGATACAAAACTTTGAAGACGATTCCAGGCAGATTATTGAATTTATCAGAAACAATCCTCAAAGATACCCCAAAGCCAGCCGCTTTTTTGAATATTATCTGCCTGAGACAATAAAACTGCTGCACAATTATGCCGAGATGGAGATAGAGGGAGAAAAAGCAGAGAACAGGTCAGCAGGCCTTCAAAACATCGCAGATTTCTTAAAGCAGCTGGTAACTATTTATCATAAAATCAGAGTTAATATATATGAAGATAAAGTTTTGGAATCCTCCATTGACATAGAGGTCATGGAGACGATGCTCCGACAGGATGGCTACTTAAATGATATGGCACCTTTATCTTTAGAAAATGGGGGAACCGATGGAATTTTTAAAGAATAGGAAAACGGCAAAAGGTATCACTGCATTCATCATTCTGTTTTCCATACTGCTGGGAGCTCATCTTTCCCTCACAAAATTAAAGGAAGAGACACTGTCTGTTTTTTACCAGGGGGAGAACAAAGGGGAAAAAGGAATACAAAGCGATTTGGAGTACATATCCGATCAGTGCTATAATCTGACGGTAGTAGCGCGCCGGTATATGAACCGGGAAGAGGAAGAAATAAAAGAAATATCAGAGCGTCTGGAGGCACTGAAAAAGGCTGATACTCCAGGGGACAAATATCAGGCAAAGGAAAACTTGATCAAAGTTTCTATGGAGCTGCATGGAAAACTGAATTTGATGAATCTATCAGAGAAAGACCGGTATTATTGTGACAGTTTTCCTGTCAATTTAAAATCCAGAGAACTTATCATTTCTCACAACAGTTACAATGAAAAGGCAGCTTCCTATAACAGATGCCTGCAGCGTTTTCCTGCCAATATCTTAAGCAGGATAACGTTTGTAAAACCGTTGGAATTATACGAATAGAGGGGGATATTATGAAAAAAAGTATTTGCTATCTCCTGCTGCTTTTGTTATTGGCAGGTATGTTACCGTTTCAAACAGCTGCGGCAGAAACACTGGAGCCTTCCAATGCATTTTACGTCAATGATTTTGCTGATGTGATCAGCGAAGATGTAGAAAATGAAATAATAGAATACGGCAGAAGACTGGAGGAACAGACTGGGACTCAGGTAGTTCTGGTAACAATTGACTTTACAAATGGGGAGTCCATGGAAAATTATTCTATGGACCTGTTTAATAAATGGAAAATTGGTTCAGAAGAAAAAAACAATGGATTGCTGATCCTGATGTCTGTTGGCGATGATGACTATTGGGCGATGCAGGGAACAGGACTGGAAGATACGCTATCCAGTGGAAAGATATCCAGCATTTTAAATGAATATCTGGAGCCTGATTTCGCAGCAAAAGACTATAGCGCGGGTGCTGAAAAGGTTTATGGAGCATTTATTCAGGAACTGGGAGGGCAATGGAAAAATGCTTCCGATAATGGAGGAACCATCAGCCATAAAGCTGGTCAGTATGTCATTGATGAGGTTGGTATAATCAGCGAAGATACCATCAATTACATTAATAAGAAAAGTACCCAATCAAAAAATATGTATAATGCAGCCGTTTATGTAGTGACTAAAGATTATTGTAAAGAGGGAATCAGTTTTCAGGAAGACACAATCAATACCTTTGAAGAGATTAATGCCGGAACCCGGGATGCAGTATTGGTATTATACAGAGGGGATGATAATTATTGGCTCCTTCCTGGGAAAGAATCAGAAAGATTTATAAAAGATGGGGTGTTAAGAGGAATATTGGATCAGGTCCTGGAACCGGAGTTCGCGGCACAAAATTACAGCCAGGGAGCTACAGCAACGGCTGACCACCTTTATTTACTGTTCCAAAATAATTTTCAAAGAGTGAAAAGTACAGTACCAGTAAAGGAAGTAGTTAATACAGATAAGATCGGGCAAAAGCCTATTCCAAATCCAGCACCATTACTGATGATAATTATTATAATATTATTTGTTAGAGGAAATAGAAGAAAACTTTATAGGCAAGTGTATGGAATTCCTTTTAATCCTTATAAAAAAAGATATATTAGAAAATATGGCCCCCAAGGCTATTGGGGACGTCATGGTTATCCCCACAGAAATGATTTTATAGGCGGAATGCCCCCCATGGGTGGTAATTCAGCTTCTTCAGGTAGCTTATGGCGCAGCAGTGCAGCAGAAGATTCCACTCCCAAAAGCAGCAGTTGGGGAAGCAGTGGTGGAGCAGGTCGATCCAACACTAAAAGCAGCTTCTGGGGAAGCAGCAGTAGTTCAGACTCCAGCACCAAAAGCAGCAGCTGGGGAAGCAGCGGTGGAGCAGGCCGATCCAGCTCTCAAAGCAGCAGCTGGGGAAGCAGTGGTGGAGCAGGCCGATCCAGCTCTCAAAGCAGCAGTTGGGGGAGCAGTGGAAGCGGAGGTTCCAGCTCTGGTGGTGGAGCAGGCCGATCAAGTGGAATGAGTTCTGGTTCAGGTGGAGGCCGCTCAACATCAGGAGGTGGCGGAAGCACAGGAGGTGGCGGAAGCACCCGTGGAGGCGGAGCAGGAAGAAACAAATAAACCATATGTGAAGTGTAAGAGCATACCAATGGACAATAAAGTCAGGAGGTATGCTCTTTTTCCATTAGTAAGTAAATGTTCATATAACACTTGCATGTGACGTTACGTAATGTGGTAAACTGGAATGCGTAATGTGGTGGATTCTCTCTTGAGAAAATAAGAGAAAGAATATTGAAGTTTAAAATATTTGACTAGTGCTTTTCCGCATATAAGTTCGTAATCCTTTTGCACATCATCGAAAAAGCATGTATTTCTTCCTTTGTTAATGCTTCTTCGATCAGGTTCATAATTTCATTGCCAAAATCCTCAACACGATTTAAAAAAGCCTTTCCCTCTTTGGTAAGAACGATATGATAAGAGCGGCGGTCATTCGTCTGCCTTTCCTGAATAATATAATTTTTTTCCATCAGACGTTTTGTTAATTTTGAAATTCCAGATTGTGAGATACCTCTCATTTCAGAAAGTTCTTTCGTGGTTTTCACACCTTGCTTGTTTATCGTATCGAGTATATAATATTGTGCTGTAGATACACCCTCAACATTGAAACGATTTGAATCTGAAACAATCATGCATTGAAAGGGAATATAACTTTCTTCTAATTCTTTGGCAGCCATTCAGTGAACCTCCTGTTTTTCATTAATATACTTTTTCAGATACTTCCCAGTTAAAGAATCCGGACAGTTGATTAAATCGTTCGGTAATCCTGTAAACATTATTTTACCACCATTTTGACCTGCATAGGGACCTATGTCAATGATCCAATCTGCCTGGCAAATAATATCTAAATTGTGTTCTATAACAATAAGAGTGGAATTTTGTTCGACAAGACGATCCATTACACCAATTAACTGTTTTATATCAACCATGTGCAAACCTGTTGATGGTTCATCCAAAACATAAATCTGACCACCGTTTTCAAGTTCGGAAGCAAGTTTAATTCGCTGTAATTCACCACCTGAAAGCGTACTTAATGGTTGTCCTAAAGAAACATAAGTGATGCCTACGTCTGAAAGCCGTTTTAGTACTGTAACGATTTCTTTTTCCTGAAAAAATTCTAAGGCTTCCGTGACCGTCATTTTAAGAACATCGGTAATGCTTTTTCCTCTTAGCTGATAGGCAAGTACTTCGTCCGTATATCGGTTCCCGTGACACTCTTCACATACCGTAACAATTGTATCCATAAACGCCAAATCTGTATAAGTAACTCCCAAACCTTTGCAGGCAGGACAAGCTCCTTGTGAATTAAAACTGAATAGAGAGGCGCTTACACCATTCCTTTTTGCAAATAATTTTCTGATTATGTCAAAGATACCAGTAAAGGTGGCAATATTAGAACGTTTTGACGCTTGAATTCCTTTCTGGTCAATAAAAACTGTTTCTGGATAAAATCGTGGTAATACACCATTAATAAGCGTACTTTTTCCCGAACCTGCAACTCCTGTTACAACAGTCATTACTCCTTTTGGTATATCAACCGAAAGGTTCTTTAAATTATGCAAGGCCGCATTTTGAATAGAAAGCCAACCTTTCGCTGCACGAATATCAGATTTTAGTTTGGGGCAGCAGGATAAGAATTTTCCCGTAAGAGTACCCGCTGCTTTCAGCCCATCTAAATTTCCTTGATATACAACTTCCCCTCCATGGGTTCCCGCGCCTGGTCCCATATCAATAATATGATCTGCAATTTTTATCATGTCTGGATCGTGCTCTACGATCAGAACCGTGTTCCCTTTGTCACGTAACAACCTCATAAGCTCGTTGATTTTGCTTATGTCATGAGGGTGAAGCCCTATACTAGGTTCGTCAAAAATGTAAGTAAGGTCAGTCAAACTGCTGCCAAGTTGGCTAACCATTTTAATTCTTTGAGATTCCCCCCCCGAAAGTGTAGATGTTTCTCTATTTAAACTTAAATAGCCCAGACCTATGGATATCATGTGCCTGGTCCGATTGACAAGTTCCGAAACAATTGTAGCCGCTACAGGAGCATGAACGGACCCCACAAAATCTAAAAGCTCATTAATTTGCAAAGCAGCGCATTCCGCAATATTTTTACCGTTCACTTTACAAGACAGCACTTTATCATTTAATCGTGTTCCGTGACAGTGGGGACAGTCCTGTTTTACAACAAATTGTTCGATTTCTTTTCCATATCTGATCTTTTCTCCGTCTTCTTTTTTAAGAAAACTCCGCTCAATACGTGGTATTAATCCCTCATACAGGGAGGTTTTATGCCATTCGGGTGTTGGATTTTTAATCCTGATTCCGTCGACATAAAGCAACAGCTCCATTTCCTGGGCAGAATAGTCTTTCAATTTTTTATTATTATCAAAAAAGCCTGAATGAATATAGCGGGTTAATCGCCACCCGCCGGGTTCAAAAGTTGGAAAACGGATGGCTCCCTCATTTAAGGATTTATTTTTATCTAACAGTCTTTTAATATTTATGGTTTCAATTTTTCCTAAGCCCTCACAGTGTTCGCACATTCCAGCAGGGTTGTTGAATGAAAATACATCTGAATAACCGACAAATGGTTCTCCAATTCTGGAAAACAATAAACGTAATACAGAATAAATATCTGTAATAGTCCCAACCGTTGACCTGGCATTTCCGCCGATTCTTTTTTGATTGATAATAAAGGCTACAGATAGGTTCTCTATGGTGTCCACATCAGGTTTTCCGTAATGTGCCATACGATGGCGGATAAAACTGGTGTAGGTCTCATTTAATTGTCTCTGGGATTCCGCTGCTATTGTATCAAAAACCAAAGATGATTTCCCTGAACCGGAAACACCTGTAAAAACTGTAATTTCTTTTTTGGGTATCAGAACATTTATATTTTTTAGATTTCGTTCCCTTGCACCTGATACATTAATATAATTATCGGACATACTTTACCCTCGCTGTTGATTACATGATATGGTTAATATATGACTGGGTTAACTATACTTTATCACCATTATTAATTCTTTGCAATAGCTAAAATGTATGGGATTATAGTATTAGTAAGCAACCACATTTAATGTGCAATACCAACAGATTGGAAAAATATTTACATTTTAGCCTTTATTCCAATTCAAACGCACCCGTATAAAGCTGATAATAGGTACCTTTTTGTTCGATCAGGCTTTCATGGGACCCCCTTTCCATTATTTTCCCATGATCCAGAACCATAATCGCGTCACTATTTTTTACAGTTGAAAGCCTGTGTGCAATGACAAATACAGTTCTTCCTTTCATCAGGTTATCCATACCTGCCTGAACCAGGGCTTCTGTTCTTGTATCAATGGATGAAGTCGCTTCATCTAAGATCATGGCTGGGGGATCAGCAACGGCTGCACGGGCAATTGAAATCAGCTGTCTCTGCCCCTGGGAGAGACTGGAACCATTTCCTGTCAGAATTGTTTCATAGCCGTCTGGAAGTCTTGTTATAAAATCATCCGCATTTGCTAATTTTGCAGCAGCAATACATTCCTCATCTGTGGCATCCAGGCGGCCATAACGGATGTTATCCATAACAGAACCGGTAAATAAATTCACATCTTGTAATACTACGCCCAGCGAACTTCTAAGAGCTGGTTTTTTTATTTTAGAAATATTAATTCCGTCGTAACGAATCTTACCTTCTGAAATATCGTAGAAACGATTGATCAGATTTGTAATGGTAGTTTTTCCAGCACCGGTTGCGCCGACAAATGCAATTTTTTGTCCTGGCTTTGCAAACAGGGATACATCGTTCAGCACCAGTTTTTCAGGCACATAGCCGAAGTCAACATCTTCCAGTCTGACGTCTCCAGTAAGCTCAGTAAGGGTGACTGTTCCATCCTGATGAGGATATTTCCAAGCCCACATTTCTGTGTTTTCTTTCGTCTCTATTAAGTTGCCTTCGGCCTCCTTTTTCACATTTACCAGAGTCACATAGCCATGGTCCTCTTCGGGCTGTTCATCCATTAACTCAAATATACGGGTCGCACCGGCAAGCCCCATTGCAATCATGGAGACCTGCATAGATGCCTGCCCAATGGTCTGGGAAAGTTGTCTTGACATGCCTAAAAACGAAACAATAATTCCAATTGAAACAATGCTGACACCAGTAAGACTAATGTTTGGTGCCTTTAAATAGACCATAAGTCCCCCAATGACTGCAAGAAGAACATACATAAGGTTTCCTACATTACCTAGAATCGGCATCAGAACATTTCCGTTCTGGTTCGCTTTTTCTCCATCATTAAAAAGCTGTTCATTCAGTTTTTTAAATGCTTCTTTATTCTCTTCTTCATGACAGAATACTTTAACAACTTTCTGCCCCTGCATCATTTCTTCAATAAAGCCTTCTTCTTTTGCTAAAGATTTTTGTTGCTGTATCATGAAGGCTGCAGTGATACTACCCAGTTTTTTTGTAATCTTCAGCATCAGGAAGATTACGATCATCACTACGAGGGTAAGCCAGATACTGTAATATAACATGGTAAGAAACAATACCGTTATAGTTAAAGCAGACTGAAAAAGTGTTGGAAGGCTCTGTCCTATGAGCTGTCTTATGGCATCGGTATCATTGGTATAAGTACTCATGATATCTCCATGTATATGTGTATCAAAATACTTAACTGGAAGTGTTTGCATTTTATCAAACATATCATTTCTTAAATTTCTAAGCGTTCCCTGTGTGACAATTGCCATGATCTGATTATAGATGATTGATGCAATGGTGCCGCAGATATAGATGAAACCCATGGTTAACAGTATTGATGTAAATTTGCCTGCTATCGCTTCAAATCCCTGATTCACTCCAGGAGTAATACATTCATCAATTAACCTTTGAATAAAAATCGTTGCAATTGAAGAGGAGAATGAACTGATCACAATACAGATTAAAGTTACGATTAACTGGAATTTGTAATGGGAAAATAAATAGCGGACCAGGCGCCCGAAGCTGTGTTGTTTATTCTGATTCATGGGTTAGTCCTCCTTCTTTCCATTAGTCTGTGACTGATAAACTTCCTGATAGATTCCGTTGTAAGCCAGCAATTCTTCATGAGTTCCCTGCTCCGTAATCCTGCCGCCATCCATTACAATGATCTGATCTGCATCTTCCAAAGATGATGTTCTCTGTGCAATAATGATTTTAGTTGTATCTGGAATCTCTTCACGAAGAGCCTTTCGTATCATGGCATCTGTCTTTGTATCCACTGCAGAGGTAGAATCATCCAGAATCAGAATCTTAGGTTTTTTAAGCAGAGCTCTGGCAATACAGAGCCTCTGTTTTTGCCCTCCCGAAACATTGGTTCCGCCCTGCTCTATATAGGTATCATATTTTTCAGGGAACTGCTCAATGAATTCATCTGCCTGAGCCAGCTTGCATACTCTCACAAGCTCTTCATCACTGGCGTCTTTTTCCCCCCAGCGCAGATTTTCCTTAATTGTACCGGAGAATAAGACATTTTTCTGTAATACGACTGCAACTTCATTACGGAGGGATTGCAGATCATAATTTCTCACATCAAATCCGCTGACTAAGACCTTTCCCTCTGTGACATCGTAAAGTCTGGAGATCAGCTGGATTAACGATGTTTTCGAGGAGCCTGTTCCACCAAGAACACCTATGGTTTGCCCCGATTTTATGTCCAGATTGATATTCATCAAAGCAGGTTTCTTACTTTTGTCTGAGTATCTAAATGAAACATTTTCAAACTGAATGCTTCCGTTCTTTACTTCCGTTACCCCATTTTCAGGGGAGGTTAGCGTACTTTCATGATTTAATACCTCACAGATACGATTGGCAGATTCTGTAGCCATGGAGCAAATAACAAAAACCATGGACAACATCATAAGAGAGGAAAGAATCTGTACCCCATAGTTAATCAGTGAAGATAGCTGTCCCGTAGTTAATTCGGTTGCACCGCTGTTAATAATTGTCTTTGCTCCAATAAAACATACAAGAAAGATGGCAAGGGAAATACAAAACATCAGTATCGGATTGTTCAGAGCAATAATTCTTTCTGCTTTTGTAAATTCTTTGCACACATCAGCGGCCGATTTGTGAAAGTTCTCCTGTTCATAGTCCTCTCTTACGAAAGATTTCACTACACGGATTCCCTGTATATTTTCCTGAACAGAATTGTTCATAGCATCATATTTCTCAAAAATCCGTTTAAATATAGGGAATACTATAAATACAATTGAGAATAATGCAGCTGCTACAATTGGAATCATAATTAGAAAGATAAGGGACATTTTCACACTGATGGTCAGACTGATAATGACTGAGAAAATAAGCATAAGTGGTGTTCTTACTGCGATTCTGATAATCATTTGATATGCATTCTGCACATTGGTCACATCCGTTGTCATTCTTGTCACCAGAGATGATGTGGAGAATTTGTCAATATCAGCAAAAGAAAAGCCTTGTATCTTATAAAAAACATCCTGTCTTAAGTTCTTGGCGAACCCGCAGGATGCCGTAGCACCAATCCTTCCTGACATATATCCAAAGAATAGGGATAACATTGCCATAATAATTAATATAACTCCATAGCGTATGATTGGTATTAACGATGAACCGGTCATTTTGTCAATTAAATTAGCCATCACCAATGGTAATAAGCATTCTAATATTATTTCCAAAGTTATATATATTGGTGTTAAAATAGAGGCTCTTTTATATTCTCTAATACTCTTCATCAACGTTTTTATCATATTACTTTCTCCTTTACTTTTGTTTTGTGAGCGAGTATTATTTTATTGAACTATAGTTGATTAGTCAATCATCAATGATTATATTTGGTTGAATAATAAACGATTTTAAGAATTCGTTGATTAACCCATGGGAAAAGAATCAGTTGAATAGAAGATGAGGTTTTTATGAAAGAAGATTTGAGAATTGTCAAGACAAAAAGAAATATTAAAAGTGTTATGATGGACTTGTTGAAGAAGAAGCCCATAGAAAAAATCACAGTTACGGAACTTGCCTCCCATGCTTTGATAAACAAGGGAACATTTTATCACCATTATTCCGATATTTATGATTTATATCAGGAACTTGTTTCGGATTTTATTGAGAACACCATTGGTTCCTTGAATTATTATGAGGAGTTCTTCACTGAACCTGAAAGTTTCTTACAAAAATTTCTTCATGATTTCAGGGAAAATGATATCAAGATAACATTTCCTTTTTTTAACGAAGGAACTCATAGTCTATTTTTACCATATTATGTAACTGAATTACTTTTAGACAGACTTATGTCTGTTAACTATGTGGAAAATACAATTGAAAATCGTGTAAGAGTACAATGCTGTATAACGGCCGTTACAGCCTCAAAGTCTCATTTTGATGAGTCGTATAATAACATTATTGTGCAAGTTGCAAGTAAGATGATTCATTCAACATTTCCTCAATTAAAGGGAATAAATTAAAACAGCCATATTCACAAAAAATGCACCCGTGTGAGCAACCTTTTGCTTTCACGAAGTGCATTTATGCTTTCCCTACATGGTTAAACACCTTTTTTTGTGTGCCTTTAGTTTTTTTATGGCCCAATCGTAATGACTTGCCGTAGCGCTGACGAAATACGAACCTAACGTGCTTCCGCCAACCCATTTATAAATATTTTTAGAAAACAGATCTTCATTTGGAAACTTTTCTGCTAACTTTATCACATCGGCATGTGATTTTTCATACATATTCTTTGCATCATCCAATGATGTGTTCTGATGCTTTTTCCAAAACTCTACATTCATTGCTCCATAAGTTTTCCAGTTATAAGGCTCTGGAATAAATGGTTTTTCTTCTCCATTCATATTCGTCTGAACCCAATTAAGCAGCAGCTGATGCCATTCATAGAGATGAATCAGAACATCTCTAAGATTTTTATCCCTGGCCCAATGAGCTTCTTTCTTTTTAGGGTCTGCTGTAAAATCAAATGGTGCTGACAATTCTTTCTCTGTCAATCCGGAAATAAGCATATTCAGTTTTTCAAAATTGCTATTTGCCGATGTTATCATATCTGACTTTGTTGTTGCTCTGCCCATGTAATAATCCTCCTAATATTATAGTTTGTATCGCTATAATGAAATAATAGCACATAAACTCTGACACCATCTGTCAAGGTTTGTATTTTTCGTAAATTTTCTTTGCTTCATCAGACAAAACCTTACGCAAATAAGCAGGTTCTATCACTTCTACATACTCTCCATAAGAAAGAAGATAACCAATCAGCCATGGATCCTCCGGCATAAAGGCAGCTGCTATAAAATCACCGTTTTCTTGTTCTGTAATTTCATCCTCGGAGAACTCGTCATAGACACGATAGGCCATTTCTTTTGGGAAGCGAAGCACAATTTTGTTATAGCCATCCTGCTTCGTATCTTGTAATTCAGGAAATTCAACAGGAATAAAATCCTCATCCAAAAGTATGCAGTCAATAATTCGATTTAATTTAAAAAGTCGAAAATCTTCTTTTTCCGTACAATAGGCTTTCACATACCATTCTTTTGATTTGTAGCAGAGCTTTAGAGGATGGATGTTTCTCTTTGTTTTTTGAAAGTAGGAACTTACATAAACAATCGTCACGACTTTGTGGGTGATAACAGCCTTTTTCAATTGCTCAAACTTATGGTTATCCTGTGTTTTGCTGCCCCAGCGGCTAAAATCTACTTCAACCCAGTTTGCTGGCTGTGTGTTAAAAAGTGCAGAGAGTTTTGTCAACAGCTCTCGTTCATAGGTATTATCGACAACGGACAAACTCTGCAGGGCGGATAAGATATCGTGCTTTTCTTTATCTGAAAAATAGGCTTTATCCAGTACATAGTTATCAAGAATTTGAATTCCACCACTTCTGCCAGTAGTAACATAAATGGGGATACCTGCACTGCTAATCACATCTACATCACGATAAATTGTTCTGACGGAAACCTCGAATTTCTCTGCCAGTTCTGGAGCTGTAACCCGTCCGTTTTCTAAAATAAAGTAAACAATCTTAAACAGTCGACTTTCTTTCAAACAATCACCTCCTATGTCACTATTATAGTATATTAACCATGACAATATATGTCAAGGTTAATGCTTATTTAACAAATAATGTTATCTTTTTATTAGAGTTATGATAAGATGTTGGTGTAAGGACACCTTTTTTGCTTTATAAAGAGAGGAAATTAATAGATGAAGATATTATTGATAGAAGATGACAGGGAAATCAGTGAGATGCTGATGGATTTTCTCCAGATGGAGGGCTTTGAAGTCCAGGGTTCTTTTGATGGGGAACAGGGGGTAAAGACATTTTTCAGCGGTTCCTATGATCTGGTGATTTTAGATTTGATGCTGCCCAAAATCAGCGGACTGGAGGTTATGAAACGGATTAGAAAGGAAAGTGTGGTTCCGATTATAATTCTGTCCGCTAAAGACACTGAATCGGATAAGATTTTTGGATTGGGACTGGGAGCGGATGATTATATTACAAAACCATTTTCCCTTACAGAGGTGCTTGCCAGAGTGAAGGCAAATCTGCGGCGCACTACCCAGTATTCATCCGGAACAGAAACCACTGGGCCTTGTTTGGGCTTGGGAGATCTGGAAATGAATCTGGAAAGTCACACGGTGCACAAAAACGGGCTGGCAGTGGATCTGACGGCAAAGGAATATGAAATCCTTCGTCTGCTTCTTTCCAATCCCAAAAAAGTTTATACCAAAGCGCAGCTTTATTCTCTCATATGGCAGGATGATTATTTAGGTGATGAAAATGCCGTCAATGTTCATATCAGCCGCCTTCGTACAAAGATTGAGGATGATCCCCGAAAGCCGCAGTATATCCTGACCGTTTGGGGAATCGGATACAAGCTGGGAAGCCCAAAGGAGTAAAAACCATGTCTCTGTTTAATAGAAGGACGTTAAAACAAATTCAAACGGTCAGTGAGGAACTGGAACGTATTTTAGATGAGGATACCAATGAAAAAGTGATGTTATTTACAGAAGATAAGGAAATCAGTCATCTTTTGGAGCAGATTAACCGGATCCTGGAAGACAGGCAGAATGCAAATGCCGGTTATCGCAGATCAGAACTGAATATCAAACGGATGCTATCCAATATTTCCCATGATCTGAAGACACCATTGACTGTTATTATCGGTTATCTGGAAATGCTTTTAATGCAGGAGACACTTGAAAAGAGTATGATAAAAAAGGTCTCTCGTAAAGCCAATGAATTAAAGAACCAAATTGACCAGTTTTTCACACTGGCAAAGCTGGAAGCCGGTGATACAATGCTGACGATGTCTAAAATAGATTTAAATGAATTCTGCCGGGAAATCATTGTTGATTTTTATAATATCTTAACAGAGAAAGAATTTGATGTGAACATCAATATTCCTGAGTCTCCTGTTTTCGTTTATGCAGACCGGGACGCGTTGGGACGCATTCTTAATAATCTGATCAGCAACGCAATTCGCTATGGGGATGCAGGGAATTACCTGGGACTGACCCTTCGCACGGAAGACAACTTTGTGTTTGTGGATGTGATAGACCATGGAAAGGGAATTGCATATACGGAAATTCCCCGGGTATTTGACCGCCTCTATACGCTAGAAGATTCCCGGAATCGGGAGATTCAGGGCAATGGATTAGGTCTTACCATAGCAAAAAGTCTGGCAGAAAAAATCAATGGTACACTGACATTAAGGAGTATTCTAAATGAGGAAACGGTTTTTACTTTAAAACTTCAGCAGCTGAATTATTAAGTCAAGAAAGAAATTCGTAAGATTTATTCAAGAGTTTTGAAGAAATCACTTGCTAGAATTATGGGTATGAAAGGAAGTGACAAAATGCAGACGATTTTAACAACCAATCATTTAACCAAACAAATTGGAACAGAGACCATTGTATCCGATTTGAACATGCATATTGCCAAAGGAGAGATTTATGGCTTTCTTGGACCCAACGGTGCGGGAAAAACTACAGTGATGAAGATGATCACCAATCAATGGAAACCAACTTCAGGAGATATTGTTTTATTTGGTGAGAAACTGCTCCCTGATTCGTATTCTTTTTTAAAGCGTATGGGCAGCATGATTGAGTTTCCAGTGTTTTACAATGATCTGACGGCGGAAGAGAATTTAAAGCTGCACTGTGAATACATGGGGTATTACAGTCCTGACAGTGTAGAAAAAGCAATGTCCCTGCTGTCTTTGTCAGATAACAGAGGAAAAAAGGTAAAAGAATTTTCACTGGGAATGAAGCAGCGGCTGGGGATTGCAAGGGCTGTTCTTACAAAGCCGGAATTTCTGGTGCTGGATGAACCAACCAATGGTCTGGATCCGGCTGGTATGAAACAGTTCCGCGATCTGTTCCAGATGTTGTGTAAAGAGTATGAGATGACCATTCTTATTTCAAGTCATCTGCTCTCTGAAATTGAAAGCCTTGCACATACCATAGGAATCATTCATAAAGGCAGGCTGATAAAAGAAATTTCTATGAAAGAGCTTACGGATAAGGGGCTTGAGTATCTGGAAATCAAAACATCGGAAATAACCAGGGCCTCCTATGTTTTTACAGAGTGTCTTAATATTTCCAACTTCAAAGTTTTAAATAACAATCTGATCCGGGTCTATACAAAACAAGCTACGTCACGGGAGATTATGAAGGCGTTAACGGAAAATCAGATAGAAATTCAGGGATTTCATTTTCAGACAGAGTCTCTGGAGGAGTATTTTCTGAAAGTCACAGGAGGTGAGAGCGAATGTGGAAATTAATCAGGCTGGAATGGAAAAAGTATCATATGAAAAAATATATAATCAAACAGGCAGTTATAATTGTAGTCCTTGGATTTCTTTTATTTGCAATGTGTTATAATGTTTCCATTGATGCTGAATTATCGGAATCTGCATCCGAGGTAGAGAATATAGCAGTGCAAATTGATTTGCTTACCAATCTCTTATTTTTGGTTTTTACTTCTTCCATGTTGTCATCCTTCATTATCAAAGCGTATAATAATAAAACTCAGAGTCTGATGTTTTGCTATCCCATCTCCAGAAAAAAAATAATACTATCTCAGATGATGGCAGTATGGATTTTCTGTGCGGCAGCTCTTCTCCATGGGAAACTGCTTATTTATCTGCTCCTTGCCTTATCCTCGGGGGTGTGGAGCGGCTTACCGCTCGGCTATGATATGCTAAGTGCAAATTTTTACTTACAGATTATTTTAAAGACAGTTCTTACTGTGACTCTGGCGTTTATCCCTTTATATATAGGGAAATTGATGAAGTCATCGAGGGCAGTTATTTTTACTTCATTTTTATTGTTTTCAGTTATGAATGGAAACATAGGAGACATGACTTTAAGGGCAAATATGATTCTTCCGGTATTTTTATTTGGTGTTTCCCTGATTTGTGGATTTCTTACTTTGCATAACGTTGAAAAAGAAGATGTGTTGTAAATTAAGTTTAGTTTAACAGAAGTGAAAATAGCTGGTGAGAATTGTATATATTGTACAAAGGAGTGTCTGTAATTTCATGAAATATATTACATTGACATAAGAACTCTTTTCCCCTATACTAATCACAAGATAGTAACAGGAAATCAATCTAAGGATTGTCACTCGTAATGGAGGCATAACCGAGGGTAAACGCACTAATATTGTGCGTTCCCTCGGTTTTTTTATTTCTTCCAGTTTGTTTTCCTCATTATCTGGCAATATCAAAGATTGGTTTTAAACACAACAATTTCTGAAATAAAAAAAGGAGAACGGATATGTCTAAAAAAGAAAAATATGATGAACTGGCTGTAAACGTGTTAGAGTTAGTTGGTGGAAAAGACAACATCAGCTATTTGGGCCATTGTATGACACGTCTTAGATTTCAATTAAAGGATAAAAGCATTATAAATCTGTCTGAAATACAAAAGCTTCCGGGTGTTGTTGGAGCACAGTGGTCCAACGAACAATTACAAATTATTATCGGACAATCTGTTGGTGAAGTATACAGCATTGTTGCTGCAAAAGCTGGTCTTCAGATGGAAAAAGCCATTGATGAAAATTTAGATAAAGGGAAAAAGAAAAAAATCAGCTTTGCTGCAATAATTGATGGAATTACAGGCAGTTTAATTCCTCTGCTTCCTGCCATCATTGGTGCAGGTATGCTGAAAGTTGTTATTATCTTAGGTGAGCTGACCGGATTATTAACTCCGGATATGCCAACTCATGCAGTACTTACTTTTGCATCAGATGCAGGATTTTATTTCCTTCCCATATTTTTAGGTGCAACATCTGCTAATAAATTCAAAGCAAATATGGGCCTTGGTATGCTTCTTGGAGCAATTATGATCCATCCTACCATGGTAGCAAATGTAGCAGGTTCTATACCTATGAGCATTTTTGGAATTCCTGTATATGCAGCAAGCTATACCAGCACCATTTTTCCCATTATTATGACAGTCTATGTGATGTCCCATGTAGAACGGTTTTTCAAAAAAATAGCACCAGAATCAATAAAGGCAATTGTAGTACCTCTTGGAACTATATTAGTTATGCTTCCATTAACCTTAGGATTAATAGGCCCCGCAGGTGCTTTCCTGGGTAATTATTTAGCAACAGCAATTATGTGGTTGTATAAAACAACCGGTTTCTTTGGAGTGGCAGTATTGGCAACCATTTATCCACTATTAGTTCTTACCGGAATGCATGGGGCGTTATTTCCATATATGTTCCACTCATTAGTCACCTTTGGTTATGAACCAATTGTTGCGACTGCAAATGTTTTATCAAATATTAATCAAGGTGCCGCCGCAGCAGCAGTCGCATTTAAATGTAAAGATAAAGGAACAAAATCAACCGCAGGATCCAGTGCTATAACTGCAATTTTTGGCGGTGTAACAGAACCGGCTATGTTTGGTATTAATATGAAATTGAAGAAGCCATTATATGCTGCCATGTTTGGTAATTTTTGTTCAGCAGCTTTTGCAGGTTTAATGAAGGTATATATGTACAGTTTAGGCGGAAGTGCAGGGATCCTTGGTATCACAGGCTTTGTGGGACCAAAAAGTTCTAACTTTATATTTATGGTGATTAGTATTATTCTGGGTATCATTGTAACTTTTGTAACTACTCTGGTTATTTATAAAGGCGAGAGTATATATCAATAATTAGGAGGAATCACAATGAGTTTTCCAAAGAATTTTTTGTGGGGTGGAGCCACAGCGGCCAATCAGTTTGAGGGTGGCTGGCTGGAAGATGGGAAAGGGGATAGCGTTTGCGACCATATTACAGCAGGGACAGTCAGTACGCCACGTTATTTCACCAAAGAAATTAAGAGCGAAAATAATTATCCTTCTCACGAAGCAATTGATTTTTACCATAGATATAAAGAAGACATCGCATTATTTGCCGAAATGGGCTTTCGGGTATTTCGATTATCTCTTAACTGGACCAGAATTTTCCCAAAAGGTGATGAAGCAGAACCAAACCAAAAAGGTCTTGATTTCTACAGGGAAGTTTTTGAAGAGTGCAAAAAGTATGGAATAGAGCCATTGGTAACGATTTCACATTACGAAATACCATATTACTTAATGGACAGATATGGTGGCTGGCTAAGCCGTGACTGTATTGATTTTTACCTGAATTTTTGCCAGACAGTATTTAAAGAATATAAGGATCTGGTTACGTACTGGCTTACTTTTAACGAAATAAATTGTATGATGATGGGAGTCGGTGATATTCTGTCCGGGGGAATTAAAAGTGAAGACGGTCCATTACAGGATTTTTCAGCTGTTCCTACAAGAGAACAGAAGCAAAAAAGATTCCAGGCAACTCATCATCAGTTTGTTGCCAGTGCAAAGGCAGTCGTTCTTGGCCATAAAATTAATCCTGCATTCAAAATAGGCTGTATGGTTGCAGGAGGAGCAATCTACCCCTATACCTGCAATCCGGACGATGTTGTATTAGCCCAGAAGGAAATGAGAATGAACTATTTCTGCGGTGATGTGCAGGTAAGAGGCGAATACCCATATTACACGAATCGTATCTTTGAAGAAATGGGAATCTCAATTGAAATAAAAGACAATGATTTAGAAGTACTAAAAAAAGGAACCGTTGATTTTTACAGCTTTAGTTATTATATGAGTACTTGTACAACAGCAGATGAAGAAGCAAAGAAAACATCAGGCAATGTCGTTATGGGGGTAAAAAATCCATACTTAAAAGCAAGTGACTGGGGTTGGCAAATTGACCCACAGGGTCTGCGTTACCTGCTCAATGATTTATACGGCCGCTATCAGATTCCAATGATGGTAGTTGAAAACGGACTGGGTGCAGTTGATGTATTAGAAGAAGATAACACCATTCATGATTCCTATCGGATCGATTATCTCAGAGAACACATCAAACAGATGGAAGAGGCAATCAGGGACGGCGTTGACTTAATCGGATTCACTCCCTGGGGCTGTATTGATTTAGTTAGCATTTCAACTGGAGAAATGAAGAAAAGATATGGTTTTATCTATGTGGACAAAGATAATGAGGGCAATGGAAGTCTTGAACGATTGCGGAAAGATTCTTTTTACTGGTATAAAAAAGTAATTGCATCCAATGGAGAAGATATTGAATAAGCTTTAAAAAAAAACTTCAGGTTCTTACGAAGAGCGATCACAATAATAGTGGTCGCTTTTTTCAGCAGATGAAAAGTAAAATTGCAAATATATAAGTGAGCGTATATTAAGCTAGTGCATTATTTCGCAATTTTAAGTTTGATCGATTTAAACTTAATATTTTATCGTATTTATAACTTATATTTACTAATAATAAAGAAAATGATAAGATTAACAAAAGGAGGAATGACAATGGATGGGATTGATTATGCCATACTTAATGAGCTTAAAGAAAACGGAAGGGCCTCTGCATCTGAAATCAGTAGAAAAGTGAATCTGTCTATTCCTGCAGTTGCCGAACGAATTAGAAAACTGGAACAGGCGGAGGTGATTCAGCAATACACAATTAAAATAAATCGAAACAAAATAGAAAAACGTCTTTTAGCATTCATCTTTGTTAATATAGATGAAACAGAGAATATTGATAGCTTTAGAAATGCCATTGTGCAATATAATTGTGTTTTAGAATGTCATCACGTCGCGGGCAATTATGATTATTTGTTGAAAGTGATCGTCGAAGATACGCAGGCGCTGGAAGAATTTTTATCAAAGATACTTAAGAAAATAAAAGGTGTCTCAGGCTCCAACACTATTATTTCACTTATCACTCTGAAAGAAGAAATAAATTTTTAAAGAGGTAGCGATTTGATTCTAAAAGGACTTAGATTTGGTATGTTATTGCAATTAGCCATTGGGCCAATCTGTTTAATGGTGTTTCACACCTCTACAACATACGGGGCTATATACGGCTTGCACCTTGTTTTTGCAATTGCTCTTATTGATGCTTTATATATAGCGTTATCCTGTGTTGGCGTTGCTGCTATTATCAATAAGGGAAAAATAAATGAAGTTATAAAACTGATTGGATGTCTGGTACTGGTTTTATTTGGCGCAAACACAATAGCAGGTGTATTTGGTCTGTCTTTTATGCCTCATATCCCACTTTTTTCCAACGTATCAGGTGAGAATCTCTTTGTTCAGGGATTGCTGCTTACGGCATCCAATCCATTGACCATTGTTTTTTGGAGTGGAATGTTTTCTACACAAATGGTAGAAAACCAGTGGAATAAAAAACAACTTTTTTTCTTTGCTTCTGGTTGTATTCTGGCTACCATAATTTTCTTAACAGCGGTTGCATTTGTGGGAAGTTTATTAGGAGGCTTTTTACCGCAGATTATCATGCAAGCTATGAATGTAGTGGTTGGTATTGTTCTGGTGTTATTTGGAATAAAGCCGTTATTAATCTGTTGAAGACATTAACATAGGATTCGCCTGCTCTGGTAATAATAAAAAGTATCAACTTCAACATGAGGGATTAATTATGCGGGATAAAATAATCAGTAAAAAAAACCAGATAAGAAGCATCTTAGTTATGACCTCTTTAATGGCTGTCACTATTTCAGTTCTTTTAAAAGAGTATTCCATTAAAGAATTAGTAAAAGTGGCTGGAAGTGTGCATTTTTTATATCTTATTACCGGAATTGCATTGATGTTTTATTATGCAGGGTGTCAGGCCATGAATTTCTATATGATTATGCATCGATTAAAACAGGAGGTATCCTATAAAAATTGTATTGATTATGCATACATTGGAAATTATTTTAGCGCAATAACTCCTGGAGCGTGCGGAGGGCAGCCCGCCCAGATGTATTACATGAATAAAGATAAAATCTATGTTGATATCTCTGCCATCACAATATTTCTAATGGTTTTTGTCAGCCAGATTGTAATTGTCTTGATGGGGGGAATATTTGCGTTGCTGAGATTTAATATATTAGCTAAGTCAGCACGCTGGTTTATCTGGCTGTTACTTGCAGGAACAGGTGTTATGCTTTCCCTGACGGCTGTTTTATCAGCATTGATGTTTTCCAGAATTGTTATCCCATTCCTCATTGTCCTTGTTTTAAAGCTTGGCAAAAAACTCCATCTGTTTAAAAAACCAGAAGAGATTAAAGAAAAGTTTGATCTTTTAATCATTTCTTACCGTGAAAAGTCCAGATTGATTTTAAAAAATCCGGATTTGTTTTTTAAGGTATTTGTGATCACAGTATTTCAATGGATTGCATACTGTCTTGTATCATACCTGGTATACTTAAGTTTCGGCTACAGGAAGAATGATTGCTTTGATCTGATGGCAGGTCAGTCATTTATTAATATTGCAGTTGCCGCAGTTCCACTTCCAGGTTCAGTGGGAATTGCAGAAAAAGCATATTTGAACGTGTTTGGTCAGTTTTATCAGGGGGATCAGCTCCCATCTGCTATGATCTTAAGCAGAATAATTAATTTTTATTTTCCTCTATTAATCAGCTATGTTGTATATGCTTTTGCACATCATCGAATTATGAAAGAACAAAGGCGTATTGGTTAGTTGTATCAATGCAGGCATACGGAAATGGAGAAATAGTCTGGTCAAGCCATTCCCTCTAATTCCTCTATTTTAGAGATCGTGTTAATCTCTATTTCTTTTCCAAGCTTTAATAGAACTCTTGAATCAGTAAAAGACTGGATGACAACATCTTGATAATCATCATTGCGAAAATCAAAAAATCCTTTTAAGAAACCTTCTTTTACAGCTAATTCAACGAATACATGCTTACTGCAAAAATAATTTTTATCTATTATCTTACTATCTTTTTGTGCAATATCAGATGGTTTCGACGCTTTTAACGATGTTATATATTTTTTTCCAATCAGTCCGAACACATTTTTCCTTTTTAATGGCTTTTGGTAGAATAAAAAATCATCATCTTCATTAATAATAAGAACATCTTCAACTCCATCATTCCACCCATTTAGTTCAATATCATAAAAGTTACCTGCATACTCGAAACAATCAGATTTTTTTTCAGTCTTAGCATCTGTTTTTCCAATCGTTCTTGTATCATCTACCAGTTCATCAACACTGACATCGAAAATTCTTGATATCATTATAAGATTACTTACTTCTGGGATACCACTATTTGTTTCCCACTTAGCAATAGCAGAACGAGACACATTAATTTCTTCCGCCAGTGTTTCCTGAGTAATTCCTTTTTCAGTTCTCAAGTGTTTGATTTTTTCTCCTAATGTCATATAATATCCTCTTTCCTGAATGTTTTACAAAAGCATACAACAAAGGACCATATTAGTCCATACACACATCGTAACCCCACTGTCACTTATGGTAACAATGCCGCAACCACAGTTAATAGGCCGCTAGGCTACATATGATTCGCTTAAATCAGGATTTGTATTCAAAGATTAACAGGAGGAGTTTATAGTGGGCTGCATACAGTCTTTACGGATAGTTTAAGGGATTTACTAACTGGAATCTCATAATCTATAATATTTAAGTAATGATTTAAAACAACTTGACAAAATACACAAATAAGAGTACTGTTCAAATAATAATAATATGTCTAAACGACATATTTGACTTAATCCAACAAAGGAGTAATTGCATGATAGAACTGATCATATTAGGATTTTTATCTAATTATCATCCTCTCACCTTATACGACATAAAAAAGGGAATGGAAAGAAGCACCGAATATTTCACAAGCACAAGTCAGGGAGCGATCCATCCGGCCTTAGTGAAACTTGAGAAAAATGGATATATAACTTCAAAGGAAGAAGTCAAAAATAACAGGACAAAAAAATTATATAGCATTACAGATTCTGGAAGAAAACGATTTAGCATGTTAATGAGGCAGGATTGGGGTTCAGATAAGTATAAGTCCACACAATTACTAAAAATGTTTTTCTTTCATGAGTTAACCAAAGAGGAACGGTTGGAATCCATCAAGATTCATATTAATAACTTTAAGGATATGCGTAGAGACCTGGTAAATATAAGAGCTGAGGGGGATTTACGGCTTGAGGGAATGGGGCTAACAATAGAAAGCCATAAGCCGTCTAAATATGAAAATGATGCTCTGGAGTTTGGTCTGGCGTATTCTGATTTTGTTACAAAGTGGTTTGAAGATTACTTCAAAAGGATTGAGGAGGAGTCATAATGGTAACTGTATTTGATTTAGGGATATGTAAGAATAATGAATTACTGACTCAGGAAATTAAGAAATATTATATGGAAACCAAAAATGAAACGAAGATTGTTGTCTACGATTCTATGGATACCGAAATAATGGATTGCATTGGTTGCTGGAGCTGTTGGTGGAAGACTCCCGGAACATGTGCTTTGAATGATGGTGCTGGTAAATTATATAAAGACTATATAAACAGTGATGAAGTGGTCATTCTTTTTCATACAGAGAATGGTTTTATTGATGGCAAAGGAAAAACATTTCTGGACCGATTAATACAACATTATTTACCCTACATCAAATTAAGAAATGGGGAATGCGGTCACTTAAAAAGATACGATCGATATCCAGTTATTAACTTCTATTTTGAAAAAGATGGATTAAGTAATGAAGAAGTAATTGTCATCAATCATTATCTTGCGCGTATGGCATACCATTTTCAAAGCCCCTGTAAAGAATTTTTATATGAAAGCAACAGTATACAAACAGCTGACGTAGTAAATGCAAATCCAACAGATGAGGTTCTGGCAAGGGAGGTTATTGAAAGAAAGCCAACCGGTAAATGGGTGATTTATAACGGCTCTCCAAGAGGGAATCATTCCAACAGTAAGTTGATCATAGAAAAGATCATGATGGGAATGAGAGAACAAGGGGCTGAAAATATCGTGGTAAGGAATCTGATCAATACAAAAGAACATAAAGTGTGGGCAGAGAATTTTAGCTCTGCTGAAAATAATTTATTTGTTTTTCCACTCTATGTTCATGCTATGCCAGGTTCGGTAATGAAATTTTTTGAACTGCTGAAGCCAATTCACAACAAAGAAGTACATATGGCGTTTTTCGTTCAGTCCGGATTTCCGGAGACCAGTCAGTCGTACTATTTGAGACCCTATCTTGAGTTAATAACAAAAAGACTGGGGGTATCCTTTGATGGAACAATCATAAAAGGCGGCTTGGAAGGCATTCGGATGAAACCCGAAAAAGCCAATAAAAGGTTATTTGATCAAATGGAGCAAATAGGCAGAACGTATGCCAGCAAAGGAATTATGGATGTAAGCCTGAAAAAAGAATATGAAAAATCGGAATACCTGTCTAAAGGTACACAAATTTTATATTCTATATTATCATTAACCGGATTAACAAATTTTTATTGGGACTTAAATCTCAAGAAAAATGGTGCTTATGAAAAAAGATTTGCAAAACCATATATAGAACAAGAAGAATTACACAGGGATTCGTAAAACTTCAAATAATCTACATAAATATTAAGAAAGAATCACTTGATCTTTTCCATAATCCCCCAATATACTGTAATAGGCAATCTTAAAAAGGGGGATTTAATATGAGGTCAAACTATGAAAAAACAGAAAAGTTTAGTGATATCTTCTCTGAGGCTTATGCATCTATTATAAATGTAGTAATTAGCTTTTTTACAATATTATTAATATTGGTATTTCCATTGATATATAATAACTCGTATATAGATATTCTGGTTTTTAAATATCAGTTCTATTGGGGTTGCGTAGTGGCCATGTTAGGGCTGTGCCTCATTCTTTCTATTATCATGCTGGTTATTGATGCCTCAAAGAATGGAGGGAAGCGTGTAAAAATGTTTTTTTCCAGGTTACTGCCGAAGAATTGGAGGAAAACATTTTGCGCCGCCGACATATTGGTTATAATTTTTTGGATTATTCTGGTTATTTCAACGTTGCAATCAGATTATTTTTATGAGTCGTTCTGGGGGAACGAAGGACGGTATTCCGGTCTGTTTTTATTGACACTATACATAGCATCATATTTCATGATTAGCCGGTTTTGGAGAGCGAAGGCATGGATTCTGGATCTGTTTCTGATCAGTGGAATGGGTGTATGCTATGTGGGAATTACCGATTATTTCAGAATGGATATTTTAAATTTCCGTTATATTATTGCGCCCGAGCATTGGGATATATTTACTTCCACGATTGGAAATATTAATTTTTATACAGCTTATATTGCTATGATTCTGGGTGTTGCAGCGGCGTGGTTTGCCATCACAAAGAGTAAGGTAAGAGCAATCTGGTGTTATTTTTGTATGGTGGTTTGTTTTTTTGCAATTATAATGGGAAGTAGTGACAATGCTTATCTGACATTGGCCGCTTTATTTGGATTCCTGCCTCTGATATTATTTAAAAATAAAACTGGGATCAGGCGATATTTGCTGATGATTGCTACATTCAGCACGGTGATACAATGTATTGACTTTATTAACCATGCCTATGCAGATATGGTGATTGGTCTGGACGGTTTATTTGAGGTATTGACTAATTTTAATGGCCTGACCTATGTAGTGGCTGGCCTGTGGCTGGCTTATATTGTAGTCTGTTTACTGAGTAATAACAGTAAGAATTGGCCTGACCCAGTTGGTTCGGTGCTGGTATATGGTTGGGCTGGTTTTTTGACGGTTTCAGTGTTGCTGATCGGATTTCTGATGTTTGATGCAAACGTGGGAGGCAATGCAGAAACGTATGGTGCATTAGGGAAGTATCTGGTGTTTAATGACAGCTGGGGAACGAACCGGGGCTATATATGGAGAAAATCCTTTGAATTATATAGAGATTTTAAGCCAATGCATAAATTATTCGGGCATGGGGCAGACACATTTGGAATACTTACCGTTAGCAAAATTGGGGCAGACATGCCAGAACGATTTGAAAATGCCCATAATGAATATTTACAGTATTTTATTACAATTGGGCCCATGGGTTTAATCTCTTATGTTGCTTTTTTGGGTTCTGCAGTTACCAGAATGTGGAAAAGTGTAGAAACAAAGCCTTATATAATTGGCTGCTGCTTTGCCATAATCTGCTATATTACTCAGGCGGTGGTTAATATAAGTGTGCCGATTACATCTCCCATTATGTGGTTGTTGCTTAGTATCGGAATGGCTGCTTGTAATCAAAATAATATAGATTCGCCTGACAGAGCAGTATCATAGCGTATAAATTTAGCCGTTTTAAGGAGAAGTGATATGACACAGTTCACTGAGGAAGTTCTTGTAATAATAAAGAGAATACCATACGGGAGAGTCATGAGTTATGGCCAGGTCGCAAGATTTGCAGGAAATAATAGAGGTGCCAGGCAGGTAGCCAGGATACTCCATTCGATGACTGAGAAGTATGATCTTCCATGGCACCGGATTATTAACTCCAAAGGCAGGATATCAATCACGAATGCCAGATATGCAGCGATTCAAAGAGAACTTCTTATATCGGAAGGTGTAGATGTATCGGAAGAGGGATACGTGGATATTTCCATATATGGAATATGACTATATTAATAATGCAAAAGTGAGGATGAAAAAATGGAGCTTAAGCTACAGACTGTAATAAAAATGACCGTAGTTAAGAAGAATAATTATTGCCCAGTTTTTAAGGAAGGCGATGAAATCATTATCAAGAAGCATTGTTTTGATACTACGGTCAATAAATTAGGCAAATATTGCTATGCCACCTTGGCAGACATATACCCTAAATGCAATAATTTAAGAAAGCAGGCGGTAGGAGATAAGGATTATTTTGTATGCCGTGATAATGGAATTATTGAAATTGAACTGGAGCGTATGGAAGATGAACTTTATAACTTTGAACAGGAAAATCATAATTAAAAATTCTTTATAAATCTGTTTTTGATTATATCATAATTGACAAGTACAAACAATGAGACAGCTTTCATTTCACCGTTGGATAAGCCCCAGCATATAATGGTTATACACCTGAATGAGATCGAACAACCAGAACTATGGGGTGGGGACCGATACAGATGTCAGCTCCAGTCTGGCACATCCAAACATCCTGGTGTGAAATATATTGGCGCAATTGAAACAATTTAGGAAAGGTGGTCACAAGTATGGATTATTTAGCTGATAAAATCAGAAAAGAGATTGAGGCAAAAAAAGATCTGATTGCCCAAGCAGAAGCTATGCATGCTGATCCTGAAAAACAGAAACAGACTGAGGAGCTTGTACTGGGGATATTGAAGGAACAATTGTCAAAAATGAAGGAATACCAGCAAGCTCTGGAATCTGTGTTAACTTCATCAGATGAACAGACCAAAGAGGAGCAGGACTCCTGATTATGGACAAAGGTTTCTGTTCTCCAACACATCAAGATAGCAAATGACAATAAAAATCCTCCTTCTGCTATAGTGGGAGGATTTTTAGTTATGAGGGATTTTCACGGTAGCCATTCCCTTTTTTAACATAGTTCCAATACTTTGATTATGTGCCCTGCGTATTCTTTTCAGACTGAACAACGTTTCGGGATTATTATTTATTATATTTACTCCAAATTTGCAAGTTACAGTTGCCTTAAAACCAAGTTTTTTAATTATATTTTCCAGATTATCGTTATATCTGCCATATGGATATGTAAATGTAGTTGGGCAGCTTCCTGTTACTTCCATTAATTTTTCCTGCAGCATATTCAGATCATTCGCTATAAATTCTTCATAGTGCTCCTGAGTCTCATTTGCCATTTGACTGCATCCATAGCGTTCTTTTGAAATTTTATGCAAACCATAGGAGTGGTTTTGCATTTCAACCAGTCCGGATTCCTGCATTTCTTTTACTTCATCCCATGTAACATGAGAATATTCAATATTTTCATCCGTTACCTTGGAAAACTCATCCACACTTTTTCCAATGATAGATAGAACTATTTTCATATTGTATTCTTTTAACAGTGGATAAACATTTAAATAGGTACTAAGATACCCATCATCAAAGGCTAGAATGACTGGATTTTGGGGTAAATCTTTCTTATCATAAACATAATCAATTAATTGTGCCATTGTGATAGGATTGTAATTATTATCTTTTAAATACTTTAAATCACTTTCAAATTCAGAGGGGCTAATGACATCATTGCCGAAACCACGGTCTTTTACCTGATGATACATAATGATCGGAACTATAATTCTATCAACGGTTTGTGCGGAAGAAACCGCGTTGATTTGATAAATACTTTTGATGATAGAGATAGATAACAAGCTGTAAGTTATGACCAGAAGTAATTTTTTAAGATAACATCTATATTTTTTTGAGGACCCCATATTTCTTTCCTCCACTTATTTATAATAATTGTATGCTCATCAAACTAATGGTATACTATATAGAAATAAAAACCGGGTAGATTAAGCAGAGATAAGTATAGAATGAGGGGGATCTGCTAAAATGTTTAGAAAAAATCCGGAACAGAAATGGGGAGGGGAATATGAAGCAGCATAATAAAAAGAGACTGTCAATTTATCTCTGGGTATTATCATTTTTTAAGCCTTATACAGGGCTTTTACTTTTGTTTATTCTTTCAGGATCGGGCATTATTCTATGTGAGATGTCCATTCCATATTTTATCCAGGTCTTTATTGACAAGGTGGTAATGCAGCAAAATGCGGAGGCATTTACCGGACAAATCATATATTTAATTACTGCAATTGTAGTTATGCTTCTATTTATTGCCATAAACAATGTAATGCAGAGGGCTTTGCCTGAAAAAACAGCAAAAGATTTGCAGTATTCGGTGTATCGCCATCTGCGGAGGCTTGGTTTCTCCTATTTTGAACGCAAACCGGTGGGTGAGACGTTATCCCTGTTGAACACAGAAGTTCTTGCAGTGCAAAGTATATACAGAGACTTTTTTCCAGGTACAGTTTATATGATTTTATCCATTATCTTTCCATTAGCTGTCATTTCCATTAAGGACTACCGCTTTACCTTGATTATTATGGGAAGCTACCTGCTGTTTTTTACCTATGGGCCTTATATTGATAAAAAAGTAGTGGATTTTTTGAAAAAGCAGACGGATACAAAAACTGCACTGGATAAAAAGACATATGACAGCATCAGTGCCATACAGGAAATCCGTGCGTATCATGCAAGAGATTGGGAAACAGGGAGGTTTGTGGAGTCATTTAAGGCTTACAAAGATGCCCGGCTTGGTTCTCTTTTCTTTCGGCTTTTAAGGCCAGCCTTGTGCGTAGCTACCACCAGTATTGGTAATATCGGTTTTTTTGTATTTGGCTCTTATCTGGTAAAGTATGGAGAAATGACGGTAGGTGAATTTAGCGCGTATATTTTTTATTTTATGATGGTCATGCGTCAAATCAATGGATTATCCTATGTTTTTACGGAACAGATGCATTTATTGGGACAGGCAGAGAAACTATTTGACTTTATTAAAGTTGAGCCAGATATAGCCGAACCTGCAAAGCCTTGCATTCTTCCCCACATATCTGGAAATTTCTCCTTGCAGAATGTTTCTTTTCATTATCAGGACCGAACTGATCTTTTAAAGGAGTTTAATCTGGAAATAAAATCTGGAGAGCGTGTCGCTTTTGTGGGAGCAAGCGGAAATGGAAAATCAACGGTATTAAAATTACTGGATCGATTTTATGATCCCCAGGAGGGGGACATTACTCTGGAGGGAGTTTCCTTAAAGAATCTATCCTTATCCCAGCTTAGAAACAGCATCGGGTATGTATTTCAGGAGACGTATTTATTTGGGTCTTCCATTAAAGAAAATATTCGGTTTGGAAATCCTGATGCCACGGATGAAGAGGTGATTCAGGCAGCAAAAGCAGCTTATGCCCATGAGTTTATTATGGAAACGGAACAGCAGTATGAAACACTTGTGGGAGAGCGGGGCATTAAATTATCCGGAGGACAAAAACAAAGAATTGCAATTGCAAGGATGTTTATTAAAAATCCTGCCATACTGCTGCTTGATGAAGCAACTTCTGCACTGGATAATGTAAGTGAAGCCTATATTAAGAAAGCCCTTGATCAGTTAAGCAAAGGCAGGACTACCATAGCCATAGCCCATCGTATTTCTACGATTATGGATTATGATAAAATTGTTTATGTTCAGGATGGAAAAGCTGCTGAGATTGGCACATACGCAGAACTGATACATAGAAAAGGGTTATTTTACGAACTCGTAGAAGGAGTCAGCTGATGAATCATATACGTTGGTACTGGAAATTTATTAAGAAAAGCAGATGGGCATTCCTGAGCGCCTGTATCATCATGGTTTTAGAAATCATAGCTCAAATGTCTAAGATCGGACTTCAGAAATGGCTAGTTGACTCTGTTTTTACACAGGGAAATTATCAATTGCTTCCTAAGCTTCTTATATTTATTACAATTGCATATTTGTTAGGAGCTGTTACCCCTTATTGGTCGGAGTGGATACTTCATAAGATCGGATATGGAGTGAGAGTTAACGTTGGAGAAGTATTGATGAAGGCATTGTACCGAATGCCCATTTCACAGTTTCAAAATGAGAGAATCACAAGATATGTGGACTATTTCACAAATGATGTGGAATCCATTGGCGAGAATGTTTACCGCTTGCCCCTTACCCTTCAGGATCTGATTAAATTAATTGTTTTAATCGGTATTATGGCATATTTAAGTCCTTCGGTACTGATCATACTGACTGTCATGATAATTTTATATTTTATCATAGGGAAAAGCTACAAAGAGCGCATGAAGTCCAAGTCAAAAGAGGTGAAAGAAAGCAGAACCAATCTATTGGTTCATATTGAGGAGGGAATTTCTTCCACAAGAGAAGTAATTGCATATGACCGAATGGGATGGGAAGAGAAGATTTACCATCGGTTATTTAAAAAGTATTATACAAAAATAATGGAAGAAGTAAGAATTATAAATGAGCAATTGTTTTTGACTGCTCCGCTTCGCTGGGGAACCAATCTTGTAGTATTAATATACGGCGGATATCTGGTATTGCATAATCAGATGACTCTTGGTACATATTTGATTTTATATCAGTATTCATTAAATATAACCACCTCTTTGCAGGCAGTTTATGAATTTCATGTTCGCTGGACCTCTTTCGAAGTCAGCATTGAGCGTGTCAGATCGGTAATCGAAAGTGCCAAAGAGGAGACCGGAGAAAAACGACTGAATCAGATTGATGAAATTGCCTTTGATAAAGTTTCCTTTCAATATTCAGAAAGTTCTCAGAAGGTACTGGATGAATTAACATTCTCAATACCAATTGGTAAAAAAGTCGCAATTGTTGGATCCAGCGGAAGTGGAAAGTCAACCGTCGCAAGACTGCTTCTTCGGTTCTATGAGCCCTCAAGCGGAGCAATCCGAATCAATGGGGTAGAATTGAAAGAGATAAAGGAACATGATTACGATTCCTGTTATAATATCGCTTTTCAGGAGCCTTACTTTTTTCCGGATACCATTCGAAACAATATATTGTTTGGAAGAAGTGGGATTTCCGATGAAAAAATGATAAAAATCTGTAAGCTGGTCCAGATTCATGATGATATTATGAACCTGGAGCTTGGGTATGATGCTATGATAGGAGAACGGGGAATCAGCTTGTCGGGTGGTCAGAAACAAAGACTTTCCCTTGCAAGAGCCCTGGCAGCAGATCCGGATGTATTAATTCTTGATGAGGCAACATCTGCATTGGATCTTGAGACAGAGCGTCAGATCCAACGAAATATGGATGAATTACGCCAGGGGAAAACCACAATTATTATTGCCCACCGTCTGTCCACAGTTCAGAACGCAGACAGGATCTATGTATTTGAGAATGGAAAGGTGGCGGAAGAAGGATCACATACGGAGCTGTTGAAAAATGGTTCTGTATATACCAGTCTTGTACATGCCCAGACAGAAATAATATGATGCTGCGATATCATTAATTTGGAGGTGAAATGAAATGAATATAAAATTTGATCCTAACAACAACGTCATTAAACTTTGTGTAATAGGGATGAGTTTAGAAGACAGTGGAGATATTGAAGAAGCTGACAAGATGTTTGAACAAGCATGGGATGAGGCGGCAGATGACTATGAAAAATTTATTGCAGCGTATCATTTTGCCCGTCGACAAAAGGATATCACAGATCAATTGAAATGGCTGGAAACATCCTTACAGTGTGCGCGAAATGTAAATGATGAGAATGTAAAAAGTGCATACACAACTTTATATGCAGATATTTCCGGGTGTTATAAGGAGTTGCATGATCCAGATAATGCAAAAAAATATACTGAGTTAAGTGAATCATATAATGGAATCCCTTCTGATAAAGGCCCATTTTATCATGGAACTAAGGCAGATTTAAAAGTTGGTGATTTGCTTACAGCGGGTGGAATTTCAAATTACAAGCTTAAGCTTCAAATGAATCATATATATTTTACTGCAAATATTAATGGTGCGGGACTTGCAGCGGCATTGGCAAAAGGAGAAGGAAGAGAACGGGTTTATAGAATAGAACCAATGGGGGAATTTGAAAATGACCCCAATGTTACTGACAAAAAATTTCCGGGTAACTTAACACGTTCCTACCGTTCAAAAGAGCCTTTGAAAATAATTGGTGAAGAGACGGAGTGGAACAAAATTACTACTACGGAATTAACTAAATGGCGTGAAAATTTAGCCAAAAGCAAAGGGGAAATCATCAACTGAGCAAATTCCAATAAATCTAAATATATATAAAATTTTTTAAATAACCTGACATGCAGTTGTCAGGTTATTCGTCTATAATAAAGTAAGATTGGAGGAAGGAACATGCAGATAAACAGACTTTTCGAAATAATATATCTTTTACTGAACAAAAAGTTTATGACTGCCAATGAACTGGCAGAGTATTTTGAGGTATCAGTCAGAACTATATATCGTGATATTGATACTCTGTCTTTAGCAGGGATACCAATCTATGCTCTACAGGGAAAGGGCGGAGGCATTTCCCTGCTCGAACACTATGTTCTTGATAAATCGGTGCTATCAGAGAGGGAACAAAATGAGATATTATATGCGCTGCAGAGCCTGACCGTCACACAGGTTCCTGAGGCAGATAAAGTTCTTTCCAAACTAAGCAGTCTGTTCAAGAAGAGTAGAACAAATTGGATTGAAGTGGATTTCAGTCCATGGGGAAGTGATGATAAGGGATTCAGTCAATTTACGCTAATAAAGGATGCCATTCTGAGTCATAAAATTATTGAATTTAATTATTTCGCTTCCTCAGGTGAGAAAACTGCCCGAAGAGTTGAACCAATGAAACTCATATTTAAAATAAATGCCTGGTATTTACAGGCGTTCTGCCTGACTAGGAATGAATTAAGAATGTTTAAAATTGTAAGAATGGCAGATGTCCAGATAACAGAGGATCCTTTCACCCAAATGATCCCGGAACTATTGCCAGGCGGCGATCAGGTGCAGGAAACTCAGAAGAGGATTGAACTATGCTTAAATATTTCTGCTGATGGAGCCTACCGCGTATATGATGAATTCAAGGAGGAAGAAATTACTAAAAACACGGATGGTTCGTTCACCATTATGACCTCTTTGCCTGAAAGTGATTGGCTGATCCGGTATATTCTGTCTTTTGGCTCCGAAGCTGAAGTAAAAAGCCCACAGCATATACGTGATATGCTTCAGTTTGAATTAAATAAAATTACCATGAAATATAAAACATAACCTGACACGATGCTGTCAGGTTATGTTTTATATAATCAAAGTGTTGATAAATTCTTACAAATCAATCAAAGGAGGTTCATTCATGGAGATATTTAGCCATATTTCAATTGATCCCAAGGAACTCGAGGGAAAGCGCATTCTTGTGACTGGAGGTACGAAGGGCGGCATGGGTGAGGCTATTGTTAAACGCCTTACAAAAGCTGGGGCAACTGTCATTACAACAGCGCAAACCACTCCGGAAGAATTAAAGAAACCGGAACTATTTATCCAAGCTGATATCAGCACACCAGAGGGCACTGCAAAAATTGTGGAATATATTGTGGAACGTTTTGGGGGTGTGGATATTCTCGTCAACAATGTGGGAGGTTCTTCCACTCCCACCGGCGGTGTGCTCAGGCAATCAGATGAGGACTGGCAGCGCACATTCAATATCAATCTTTTTGCAGCGGTTCGGTTGGATCGTGGATTGTTGCCGCAAATGTTAAAACAAGGCAGTGGCGTAATTCTTCATATCACATCCATACAGCGTCGGTTTCCAGGTGAAAACACCATGGCGTACTCGGCAGCAAAAGCAGCGCTTGGTAATTACAGCAAGGCACTTGCTACAGAACTTGCGCCAAAGGGAATTCGTGTTAACAGCATAGCTCCAGGGTTTACGGAAACAAAGGCAGCAGAAAGGCTTATTGAGCGGATGGCGCAGGAACGTAACTGCGATTATAATGATGCAAGGCAGTCTTTAATGGATTCGTTGGGAGGGATACCCATAGGTCGCACAGCACGTCCGGAGGAGATAGCTGAACTTGCAGCGTTTCTTGTGTCAGATCGAGCGTCTTACATTGTGGGCGCAGAACATACAATTGATGGCGGAATTGTCCGCACGGTATAAAGGAGAAGGATGACTATGACAAACAATAAATTTCAATTACCGAAAGCGGTTGAGACACATTTCCAGGCAACGAACGCGGGTGACCCAGCCGCCTTTCTTTCTATTTTTGAAGAGAATGCCGTTGTAATAGACGCAGGAAAAGAATATCATGGAAAACCAGACATTAAAGAGTGGAGTGACCACGATTATTTTGGTGTACATTTAAGACTGGAAGTCATAAATGCCGTTCAAGATGTCAAAGAAATAGTTGTTACTGCAAAATGTGATGGTGAATACAACAAGGCTGGTCTGCCTGATCCATTATTTCTTGATTTTCATTTTACAATGGAAGGAGATAAAATCACACGGCTTTGCAATGTACTTTCTTCTAACAGCAGGGCAATTCTATTGCCGCAGCCGATTGCCGCCTTTTATCATGCCTCAGATATTTTTGATGAAAACCTGCTTGCCGGATGCTTTGCAGAGGATGCAATGCTGGTAGATGAAGGTGAGACATATCATGGACCAGTAGCGGTCAGCAGACATATTCTAGAGGCAAACAGGGATGCAAAGGTTATGACTGAAGTCACCAATTATGCAGAAAAAAATGGTGAAACGGTTGTCAATGCTATCATTTCAGGTGATTTTAAAGAAAGCCCCATTCCATTGGATTTCTGTTTCACAGTTTATAATGGAAAAATTAAAAACTTAAATATCACAGTATCCGGTGAATAAGGTTTCACTTGCAGTCTGATAATTTATAATTTGCTGATTCTACTGCCAGGTGGCTTTTGAGAAAAAATAATCCTTCTTTTTAGTCGTTAATATAATACAAATCCTTAATCTGGTGGTATACTAGATAAAAATTAAAACCCGAGGTGGCTAAAATGGAAGCAACGATAAACGAAAGGGTAGAATTTACGGAAAGATTTCATTCACTGAAATGCTTTGATTTACGTCCCAATGGCTTTAGTGAAAATGATCCACCCCATGTATGTGAGAAATTAACTGCTGAAACGATTGAATTTTCAAGTGAATTTATTAAGCACATTTAAAAAGAACGCAATAGTTCAAAGAAACAGCCCAGGTTTAAAAGGCTGTTTCTTTAAGCTTTATAGTTATACTCATACGTTTAAAGTTTTATCTCCATAATCTTTTTCAGATCTCCACTGCACAGGACATCAAGATGTTCAAATATTTTTTCCGCAGGCCAATCCCACCATTTAATCGTGAGAAGATGCTTAATAATTTCATCGTCAAACCTTTTTTTCAGTACTTTACACGGGTTCCCACCTGCAATGTGATAAGCAGGAACATCTTTTGTTACAACAGAATTAGCGCCGATAATTGCTCCGTCTCCAATATGAATACCAGGCATTATGGTTACATTCTGTCCGATCCATACATCATTGCCAATCACAGTATCGCCTTTTATCGGCAGGTCTGCCAATGCTGGGGTTGCTTTTTCCCAGCCGCCTCCCATAATATTAAAGGGGTAGGTGGTAACGCTGTTCATTCTGTGATTCGCACCATTCATTATAAATTCAATACCCTTTGCTATGGCACAAAATTTCCCGATAATGAGCTTGTCTCCTATAAAATCATAGTGGTGCGTCACGTGTTCTTCAAAGGATTCAGCACCGTTTTTGTCATCATAATATGTGTAATCTCCAATGATTATATTGGGGCGTGTCACCACATTTTTAATATAGCAGACACTCTTGATCGCCTCATTGGGATATATGGCATTGGGATCTGGTCCATACTGCATATAAAAACCCTCCTGTATTTGATAGAAATAGTATTAATAAAATATCAGCATACCATAGTCTGCTGTATATTTCCAGTGCCTATACAGCGTAATGCCAAAATGATCCATTGACAAATAATTTTATATCAGGTATAAATATATATGACTATAAAAATAAAAATAGTCACAAAGAGGAGGGAATATGCCAAAAGGATTTAGTGAACAGGAAAAAAATAATATACGTGAAAAGCTGATTGAGGCATGCAAAGAGAATTGGGAAAAGTATGGCTATAAAAAAACCAGCATTGATGAATTGTGTTTAAAAGTCGGTATCTCAAAAGGTGCATTCTATCTCTTTTTTGGATCAAAGGAAGCGCTATTTTTGGAAACGTTAAGTATGATTCAAAATAAATTATATGATCTGATTGAATCGATTTTATTAAAAGAACAAAATAAATATGGAGTAGCAAAGGCATTAAAGGCAGTTTATGCGGAATATGATAAAAGTCCGTTTTTATACGACACTTCACAAGCAGACTTTACAAGTTTTATCAACAAACTTTCTGAGGAAGAAAAGCAAAGTATATTTTTTGATATCCTTTATGGAGCAAAGCAAATGATTGAGAAGCCCTTTTTAAAGCTTCGTATCAGTGAAGAGAAAGCTTTGTCAGTCATGGCTTCATTGCTATTTTTAATTACGGGTAAGGATAAGCTGGTATGCAATCATTTTGATGTCTTTGACTTTATGCTGGATCATTTAATTGACGATATATTTGAATAGGAGAATTCGATGAAAAAATTTAATTTAAAGGAACATAACGCAAAAATATTTGAGTTTTCGAAAAATGCTGCGAGAGGAGTCTATCCGTCGAAACGGGTAGCAAAGGCAGGTTCTGTTATTGGTTTTGTTATAGGTATTGCATTGGTGCTGATTGGAATGGCAGGTTCATTATGGGGCAGTGTATGGGGGATTGGAAGCTTGATTGCGGGTGTTACTACTGTGATTTCCAATATGTTAAATCTGAAGCGTATAAAATGAGGAAACGTGTATGAAAATCAGGGAGAATTATACTTGCCCACTGGAGTTAGTCCATGATTTTGTAAAAGGAAAATGGAAAACCATATTAATATTTCAACTAAGGAAAGGGACACAGACATTTTCGGAATTAAAGCATGGAATCCAGGGTATTTCAGAAAAAATGCTGATTCAGCAATTGAAGGAGTTACAGGAATTTGGAATTATTGATAAGACATCTTTTGTGGGGTATCCTCTTCATGTGGAATACTCTCTGACAGACCGTGGAACAAGACTATTAGAAGCTGTTCTTATTATGCAGGAGATTGGAGTAGCTTATATGATAGAACATGGACAGGCAGAGCAGCTTGAGCAAAAAGGTATTGTCTGTACCAATCAGATACCTACCAAAAAGTAAGTAATTTACTTTTTATTTTATCAGCCGTAAACTTTCAGTAAGAAACTATATAATTATGAGAAAAGAGGTAGTTATTATGAACGTTGGTCTGATTCTGGTGGATATTCAAAATGATTATTTTAAGGGTGGAAAGTATGAACTGGTTAACCCAGAACAAGCGGCATTACAGGCGAGTAAAGTTCTAACATTTTTTAGAGAGCACAATTTGCCGATTTACCATGTGAAACACATAAGTATAAACCCGGGGGCAGTATTTTTTATACCAGAGACTGCTGGTACTGAATTTTATAAAGAGTGCAGTCCATTGAGCGGAGAAGAAATCATAATTAAGCATAGACCTGATAGTTTCCAGGGTACGGGCTTGAACGATAAGCTGGGGGAAAAAGGGATTGATACGTTGGTTGTGTGCGGTATGATGACGCATATGTGCATTGATACAACCGTCAGATCTGCCAATAATTACGGATACTCTGTTGAATTAATTGAAGATGCCTGTGCAACGAGAGATTTGGTATGGCGAGAAACTACAATACCGGCAGAATTGGCTCAGTGTGCATATATGGCAGCACTGGACGGGACGTTTGCCAAGGTACAAAAGGCAGATGCCTGGATCAAAGATCAAAAGTAAAACTAAGAACATTTAAAAAAGGGCAGACACGGTTAAGCAATTTTTACCAGTCTGTGGTAAATTGTTTGGAGAGAGGTAATCAATATGCACGCATGGGAATCCATTCAAAAAACATTGAATCATATTGAAGAAAATCTTGGGGAAGAAATTGAAATCGATACTCTGGCTGAGATTGCCGGGCTGTCACCATTTTACTATCAGAGATTATTCACACGATTGGTAAAGACTTCGGTTCGGGATTATATTAAGCTGCGCCGTTTAGCAAAATCTACAGTGATGCTGCGCAGCAGGGAAAACCGCATTATAGACATTGCGTTGAATTACGGTTTTGGAAGTCATGTAACCTATACACGTGCTTTTACAAAAACCTACGGAATTACCCCATCCCAGTACCGAAGCAACCGTATTAGCCTGCAAAATTTTGAAAAGCCTGATCTATTACTTAGTTATCTTGTAATCAATGAAGGGGTACCGCTGATCAGTGATGGATTAGTTCTTGAGATGAATCGTAAATTTCTTGATGAACCAATTGATTTTCTAGGAGTTATAGGTTATTATGCATTTCGTTCTGGTAAAATGCTTGGCGAAAAGACAGGTGTTGATATGGTTGGCGATATTTGGCGCCGATTTTATAAAGAACTTTCCAATATTCCCCGTCTCCCGGAGGGGCGTCAGATTGGTGTTTCGTTTAAGGGAGACGCGCCGGAAGGCTATTCCAGCTACTTTATCGGAACGGAAATTAAAAAGGAAGAGACCGACCATAATTTTATTCGCTGGCAGCTTCCATCACGGGAATATGTGGTGTGTGGATTTGAATCAGAAAACAAGGATCAGATGGTGGCTAATATGGGGAAAGCAATGAGATACACCCGGTTCTGGCTGAAAAAACACGGTTTAACTGCCGACGGTTTCTTTCCCGAAATGTATTATAAAAGCAAATCTGATATCGTTTATACGGAGTTATGGATTCCGTTTAAAAAACGAGGATGATAGATAATTTTTTAATGATGGAGGAAAAGAATATGAGTATGTATCAGGAAGGACTAAAGCTGCTGGAAGAAAAATTTGGAAACGGGAAAGACAATGCGATATCACTGGCCACCATTGCACGGGAGCCTGGCGCTGATGGAAAACCACGTCCTGTTGTCCGCAGTGTGGACGCTTATTATGAAGACCGTACATTCTATGTTGTTACCAATGGACAGTCACATAAAATGCAGCAGATCGCTGAAAACCAGGAGGTTTCGGTTGCGGGATGCCTGGAGATGTTTACTGCCAATGGAGTAGCTGAAAACCTTGGCTGGGTGCTTGACCCGAAAAATGCTGTATTAAGAACGAAATTACGCAAGGCTTTTTCTGAATGGTATGACATGGCAAATAATGAAAAGGATGAGAATTGCATCTATTTAGCAATTCATCTCACAAAGGGAACATTAAACATTAATCATTGGGAGAAATTATACCACATGGATTTTGTTAATGAGACTGATATGGAAAACGGAGGAATTAATTAAGCATTTAAGCTGGATAATAATAGATTTACAGAAACAGGGGCGAACGGTTCGCCCCTGTTTCTGGATCTGTTAAGGAATTGGGTAAAGCACTTTTATCTTTTTATAAGGAAAACTCCAATTTTCCAGATACCACTCCTCAACCCATTGATGTCTTGCTGGTTTTGTTTTTGTTTCTTTACGCCATTTTTCCATCAGCATCCAGGTTTCTCTAAGGTGTTCAAGTGATGTATAAGTCGCCATATAAGCACCCCCAGGAAACACATCAAATAGAACGGAATCCGCTGACCTGCAATTTATTTCATCAAATTCTTCAGGTAATGTAATCATGATTATATGAAAAAAAGGTGGTCGGTTATCAAACCCTTTGTTGTATTGATATATTTTACATATTTTATCATCTAAATGGTTTTCATTGGCAAAAGATAATGCTTTTTTCCAGCATTCATGGGCAATGATCTCGCTGTCAGCGCCATCTGATCGAAAAATGGCAACTCTGCAGGCGGGCATTAACTCCTTGATCTTTTCCGAGTTAATGTCTTTTGGAGCCTCTTTTATAGAGATATATAAATCTACGCCGCCAATGTGATTATCTTTTTCTGAAAAACCAAGATGTTCTTCCAGATACTGACTTCCGCCCCATAAATATTTGCTTTCACCGATCCATAAAACGAACCGCTTCCAGGCAGCAATAATGTTACTGCCAATATCACCTGTATCATCACGTCTCACAGACATAACAGCATACTTACCGCCGCTTAGAATCCGGCGTTTTACTTCATCGTATGTACCTGTTACAAAATCTGCAGGAACGTCATTCAGTCTTAAAAACTGCTCATCCGATATGGTTACACAAACTTCATAACCGTAAATCTCTTGAGTATCATCTACGTTGGACGGATCTGGATGATTGTATCCAAAGATTCGATAGGACATATCGTGGAAGTATACATTATTTTCATTCGCCCATTTCTTCATTGTCTCAAACGCATGATGTTCGGGATCTTTCCCGTAATAAGTAAAACAAGCCACTTTCATATCTTCCAGTTCTTTGATTACCTTAATATCCGGATATTTTTCTTCTAACTCTTTATTTCCTGTCTCAAAATACTTCTCCATAATATTTAACCTCGCAAATTCATTGATGCCATGTTGTGAAGTAACAGATTTTACCTTGGAAGGCAACATACCAAATTGTTTTTTAAATGCTCTGGTGAAGCTGTCAGCAGAATTGTATTCATACTTAATGGCAACTGAAAGAACCCCTTCCTCTGTCTGCAATAAGTTATAATATGCGGCTGTCAGTCTGCGCATCCGAATATATTCTTTGGCATTGTAGCCAACCACTGACAGGAACATGCGGTAAAACCCTGAAATACTCATGCATGCTTCCTTTGCACATAATTCTATGGTAATTGCCTGGTCTAAATGATCTTCTATGAAATCAATTGCCTTTTGGATCCTCTGGTAATAATTCATATCTGTTTACTCCTGTTCCTGTAACTTGCAAGTTATATTAGTATTATAGCTTGTGGATAAGAACATTACCCGACTTTTTTTCCAAACATTGGTTCTAGCAAAAAAATCTTATAAAAAGCTTATTGTTACTATAAGGTTTTTGAAATATAATTATTTCATGGAGGGGAGGTAAATCATGCAGCTTACAATCGGACAGATGGCAAAATTAAACAATGTTACAGAACAGACACTTCGGCTATATGATAAAATGGGGCTTTTGGTTCCTGTAAGCAGGGATGACGAAAACGGTTATCGATTTTATGATATTAAGCAAAGTGCCCAGCTTGATATGATTCAATATATGAAATCACTGGGGATGCAGCTGAAAGATATTAAGGAACAGCTTGATAACCTGTACATTCCAAACATTAAAAATATTTTGAGACAGAAACAGCGCCAGATCGAGGAAGAAACTGAAAAACTTAAATATCAGAAAAGGGCGGTGGAACGTACCATCGAGAGCCTGGAGCGATACGAAAGTGCTCCTAAGGATGGAACTATACTTTTAGAGTATATTGGAAGCAGAACCATGTATTATATCGATTCTAAAGTAAATATTTACGATTATGATATTGATACCTATGAAAAGATATTGCGGGAATTTAAAGAAAGTCTTATTGCGGTTCACCTGCCTCAAATTTATTTCTGTAATGCTGGTACAATTTTAAGGCAGGAAAATCTGATTCAGAGCCGGTTTATTTCAACCGAGGTATTTGTCTTCGTGGATCATGATGTTTTAGCAGATGAACTCACTACAAAAATCCCGGCTAATAATTACCTTTGTATATACTGCGATTCCTTTCAAAAAGAGAAAGAGTATGCAAAGCGTCTTTTAGAGCAGATTGAATCAAAAGGGTACCAAATAAACGGTGATTATTTATGTGAAGTGATTACGGAACTTCCCATTATAAGCCATGATGAGAGGGGGATGTATTTACGGTTGCAGATCCCCATAAAATTTTGTTAATAAAGTATCAATTACTTCTTGACATTATAGTAATTATAACCTCTATACTTTTGATATGGGATTCATATTATCCTCAAAAAATCATAGGAAAGAGGTTATCATTATGTATCATGAAAAAGTTCGTGTTGTTCAGTATGGCTGTGGAAAAATGTCAAAGTACATCCTGCGGTATTTGTACGAAAAGGGTGCAGAAATTGTTGGTGCAATTGATGTAAATCCAGATGTTGTGGGTATGGATGCAGGCGATTGGGCCGGACTGGGTGTTAAGCTTGGTGTACCCATTCGCAGCGATGCAGATGCAGTGCTGGATGAATGTGATGCTGATATTGCAGTAGTTACATTATTCAGTTTCATGAAAGATGTCTACCCATATTTTGAGAAATGTGTAAAACGCGGTATCAATGTAATAACCACCTGTGAAGAAGCAATTTATCCATGGACTACATCGGCTTCCCTTACTAACAAATTAGATAAACTCGCCAAAGAACACAACTGTACAGTTGTAGGTGCCGGTATGCAGGATATTTACTGGATTAATATGATTGGCTGCGTGGCTGGCGGTGTACATAATATTGAGCGGATTGAAGGAGCTGTAAGCTATAATGTAGAGGATTATGGACTTGCACTTGCAAAAGCTCATGGAGCAGGACTAACACCGGAAGAATTTGAAGCCCAGATTGTACATCCGGAAACGTTGGAACCAAGCTATGTATGGAACTCCAATGAGGCTCTCTGTTCCAAGATGGGCTGGACCATTAAGTCACAATCACAGAAATGTGTACCTTATTTTTATGACACCGACTTATATTCCCAAACATTAGGAAAAACCATTCCTAAGGGGAATTGTATCGGTATGAGTGCGGTAGTTACGACAGAAACCTTTCAGGGGCCTGTCATTGAAACACAATGCATTGGCAAAGTGTATGGTCCGGAAGACGGGGATATGTGTGACTGGAAGATCATAGGGGAACCGGATACCACATTCTATGTGTCAAAACCGGCAACTGTAGAGCATACCTGTGCTACGATTGTAAATCGAATTCCCAGTGTTTTGAATGCTCCATCCGGGTATGTTACCGTTGAAAAATTAGATGAGCTGGAATATCTTTCTTACCCTATACAGCTTTATGTGAAATAGGATTCAAACCTCTTGTCTGCTTGCTCAAACGATAGCAGACAGGAGGTTTTTGTACATTTATTGATACCTTATGGACCCTCATTATTCTTATTATTCCTTTTTGAGATCAGATCAGTTATGATAGTGATACAGGAGGAATCAGTCATGGAACGAAAATTAAAGTCTTCAATTGTAACAGTACAGAAACTGCATCAGGCGATGATTCGACTATTAAATAATCAGGAGTATGAAAAAATTTCAGTGGCAGGAATAGCAAAAGAAGCAGAGTTAAACCGGACCACTTTCTATCTGTTTTATAGTTCTAAGGAAGAATTGATATATGATATCTGCGATACTTTTTTAGATGAATATATTGAAATTTTTATGGATTGGTTAGATAAAAATGGAAAAGAGGAGGAAGTAAAGGGTTATCAGAAAGCATTCGAAAACTTAAGTAAACATGAGAAAGTGATAAAAGCATTATGGAATATCCAGGAGGAGAAGTTTAATCCTTATAAAATTATGGAGAGATCTGTCGCTAAGACAATTTATCATTTTTTGGAAAAAGAGAATATTCAAATGAAAAATGGTGGTCAGACAGACTTTTTTGCAGATTTATACGCAGCAAATGTAATGGCAACAGTAAAATGGTGGATCTATAATTATCAGGATTTCACGATTAATTACGTATATGGAGTAATCAAAGACTGCCAGGAAAAAGGTTTGTTTTCTTTACTTGAAAATAAGAAATCTTAAAGGTCGACACATTTTGTGATTCTGTCTTTTGGGTTGTGTTTATGCTTGTTAAAATAATAATAATCAACACCAAAGGAGGATATTACAGATGGGAAACAGAGTTTGCGACGTATTAGGAATTGAAAAGCCGGTCATTCAGGGACCAATGGCATGGATTTCAACAGCGCCACTTGTTGCGGCTGTATCGAATGCAGGGGGACTTGGAGTATTAGGTGTCGGATTTGCGCCAGATGAGTTTTTAATTTCACAGGTTGAGGAAACAAAGAAACTGACGAATAAACCATTTGGAATTAATACAGTTATGATTCCTGAAAATCTGGATCGTTTGACTGGACATATTAAAAATCTAAAGCCACCTGTAGTTTATGCAGATACATTACTTGGACTGGATGTGGATCTCTGTAAGAAATATTTTTCACAATGGCATGAAGCTGGATGCAAGATTATTGTAAAGGCTTCTGATATAGCAGATGCTTTGAATGCGGAAGAGGGTGGAGCCGATCTTGTAATCGTAAAAGGATGGGAAGGCGGCGGTCACACGACTGTTGAAGCAACAACTGTACTTGTTCCTCAGGCAGCGGATAAACTTTCTATTCCGGTTGTAGCTTCTGGTGGAATTGCTGATGGCCGCGGAATGGCAGCAGCAATTGCTCTTGGTGCAGAAGGAATTGAAATGGGAACTGTTTTTATGGCATCAAAGGAGACGACCGTACATCCGAATGTAAAAAGAAGTGTGATAGAAGCTGGAGATATGTCAACAGTAATTACGGGATATTCAACCGGTGAGCCTTGCAGACAGTTTAAAAATGCACTTTCTGATGAGATGGAAAAGATCGAGGCTGAGAATACTAAAGTCTCAGCGGCAGAAATACTTCGCCCCGTTGCTGAAAGTTCTCTAAAGAGAGCAATGGCTGAGGGGGATATGGAACATGGAGCAGTTATGGCTGGACAAATTGCACCACTTATCACAGAAGAAAAAGCAGTTATTGATATTATCGATGATACAATTGCAGGTGCAAAGGCTTGCTTTGCTGAGATCACAAAGTTTAAATTTCAATAATCCAAATCTGTATAATCTGATAATAAAGTGTACAGTCAAAAACGGATAGAAAAAATGCAATCATTTTTTCTATCCGTTTATTTTGTTTAAATGATTACGGGAGAAACTTTTGAGAGCGGCTGTATTCAGTATTAATCTCACAGCAGAATTAATTTATTTTCCATTAAAGTTATGATAAAATAATTATGCAATGATTGGATTCGTGTGGATTTGGGAGCTAAAAATTCGCCCCCTGAATTATATTCATCAGAGACGAGCAGATTGTAATATTGCCTGTCAGAAGAAATGTTAAGGAAGAACTCATGGATTATAGAAGAGCAATGAAAACAGAAAAAAGTAAATTTCAAAAAGAACTGGAGAAAATGGTATCAAAAAGAATTGTCATTATCATTCTTATTGGCTGTTTGTTTTTTTCGGTTGCTATCATTATAATTAATACCTTGAGTCAGGAAGTGAATAGTGAGAGACATCTGGAGGAAATCAGCACGAACTTTTTCGATGTATATCATTCAACTGTGAATTTCTTAAAAGAGAAAGAAAATATGCAGAGCTTCCAAGATTGTATTAAAAAAGAGAAAAACCCAAGAGATATTAATTATTTAATTAGCAAATATAATGTAGAGGCAAAGGTAGGTATTAATTTAATCCTGATTAATCAGGAAGATCAAGTTGTTATGACGAACTTTTCTGCAGAGGAAATGAATCTTCACAGGAGGGAGTTTAATCGGATAGCAGCTAAGAATGCAAGAGAAAATGGAACCGGTATATATACCACAGTTTATTTTTTCAAAACTGACGCATCAGAATATCTGATGATGCTGCCCATATACGATCAGGAAACCTACTGCGGAACAGTGGCAGCGTACCTGAGAAATACAGATTGGAATAATTGCCTGTCACAGGGGCAGTATGATACGATTATTACCAATGGGAGGAGTGATATTATCTATTGCTCCAACAACAGTCTGATCGGAAAAAATACTGCAAATAAATACATTGGAACAGATGGAAGAAAATATGTAACAATAAATGGAAATCGTTATTTCAGAAGAAGCAGAGTTCAGGAGAATGAGAATATTTGTATCTATTCTTTTATTTACTCACCTGAAAATTCTGCTTATCTGTTAATCGGTGTTATTACAATCCTTGGATTAGGTGCTGTCTGGACCATTATGTTTTTTCATATGCTGGGTGTGATGTCAAAGAAGACTTCGGAATCGGTTGAACTTCTAGTCAAAGAAATCCGCATTATTCGAAAAAAAGATACCAATCATGAGATTATACTGCGTACTGGTGATGAGTTTGAAGAGATTGCAGAGCAAATTAATAAGATGGTAAAGAGTATTAATGAATTGAATCATAAAAATGTTGAATTAATACAAATAAACGGACAAATGGAGATGCAGAATCTTCAAGAGAGGATGAATCCTCATTTTATTTATAACACACTGGATAATATTAAATATCTGATTGTGTCGGACCCAATTAAAGCAGAGAACATGATTGAACGTTTTACGCATATTTTAAGATACAGTATCAACAATACGAAAAAGAAGGTACTACTTCAGGAGGATAAGGTTTATATTGAGGATTATCTGTATATCCAAAATATTCGCTTTGGAAAACGGTTTGATTATACAATAGAGATTGAAAATGAGTGTGAACAGTTCTTTATTCCCAAGCTTCTGCTGCAGCCACTATTAGAAAATTCGATTAAATATGGGTTCCAGAAGAAAACAGACATACATATTAAGATAGGTGGTTATATGCAGAAGGAATATCTGTATCTGGTGGTAGAAGACGATGGAGCGGGACAGCCAAAAGCGACAATTGAGATGTTAAAAAGCATCACAAACAGAGAAAAAGTAGATACAAAACATAATGGCTTACAGAATATTAACCGAAGAATTTCACTGGAGTATGGAAAAGAAAGTGGAATGACAATTGAGAGTCAGGAAAATGAATTTTTCAGGGTAGTATTAAAATTGTGGATGGGAGAAAATTGTGTATAGTGTGTTGTTAGTGGAAGATGAGGACATTATCAGAAAAGGAATTCGCGCTTCCGTTCCATGGGAGAGCTGTGAAAGCTACGTTGTTGGGGAAGCTTCCAATGGAATAGAAGGGAAAAAACTGATCGAAGAGCTAAAACCGGATATTGTAATCACGGATATAAATATGCCGGTTATGGATGGCCTGCAGATGATTGCCAATACAAAGACTGTGTTTGATTATGTTGCAATCATTCTTACCGGATATTCAGATTTTGAGTATGCCATGGAGGCGATTCGGAATGGGGTATCTACTTATGTATTAAAGCCCTTAAATATGGAGGAAATGAAGGAAGCTTTAGAGCAGGCAGTTTTAGAATCTAAAAATATACACTATTTACGGGAGCGCAATGAAAAAACAAAAGAACTGGAGAGCATTTCTCTGATAGAAGAAAAGACAAGTCTGGATCCGGTCATACAGCAGATTTTACAATACATAGAAGAACATTATCAGGAAAAAATTGTATTGTCTGATTTAGAAGAGGTACTGCATTACTCAGAACGATACATTAACCAGAAATTTCGAAAAGCGTTAGGAACAACCGTGATCGAATACCTGAACCGGTTTCGGATACAGAAAGCACTGGCAATGTTAAAAAACAAGAATACTGTCATAGCAGAGGTGGGGTTTCTCTGTGGTATTGGTGACTACAAATATTTTAACCACGTATTTAAAAAATATATTGGGTGCTCTGCCAAAGAATATCAGAATAGAGTGTTATAAAATACCGGATGAAACTGTTCGGTATTTTTTCCATTTGTTCGGGATAAAGAGTGTGAAACAGGTTGCAGATCTTATATGATAAAGCTATCTAAAAAACAATATTTTATGGGAGGAACAAAATAATGAAAAAAGGTATTGGGTTACTAATGGGATTGATTACGGCAGTCTCTCTTACAGGCTGCGCAAGCACAGGGGCTGAATCAACGTCTGCCGCACAAACTGAGACAACAAAAGCGGCAGAAGAAACAACCGCAGCAAAACCGGCACCGGGAGGCGGAAATCTGGTTATTTATTCCCCTAACTCCGAAGGACTTATGAACGCCACTATTCCTCTGTTTGAAGAAAAATATGGAGTCAATGTGGAGGTAATTCAGGCAGGCACCGGTGAATTGGTAAAGAGAATTCAGTCAGAGATGAACGATCCATACGCAGATATCCTCTTTGGCGGTTCCTGGTCACTGGCATATGACAATAAGAACCTTTGGGAACCATATGTATCTGCAAATAATGATAATGTGATAGATGCTTACAAAAATACCTGTGGTTTTATTGCGGGTAACGTTTTAGACGGCAGCGTATTAATTGTGAATACAGATTTGATTGGAGATATAGAAATCAATGGCTACGAAGATCTGTTAAATCCTGAGTTAAAAGGGAAAATTGCTACCGCTGATCCGGCAAATTCCTCCTCCGCTTTTGCACAGCTTACCAATATGCTGCTGGCAATGGGTGGCTATGAAGATGATGCAGCGTGGAAATACGTAGAAGACCTGTTTACCAATGTGGATGGCAAAATCTGTGAAAGCTCCTCCGCAGTTTACAAAGGAGTTGCAGATGGTGAATATGTAGTGGGGCTTTCCTATGAAGATCCGTGTGCACAGCTTGTAAGAGATGGGGCACCTGTTAAAATCGTATACCCAAAAGAGGGAACCGTATATCTCCCAGCATCGGCAACCATCATTAAGGGCGCAAAAAACATGGATAACGCCAAATTATTTATTGATTTTATCTTAAGTGATGAAGTACAGAATATATGGGGAAGTACGTTAACAAACAGACCGGTTATCAAAGATGCAAAGTCAAGTGACTTTATGAAACCTATTTCCGAAATAAAAGTAATAGAAGAGGATATTCCATATGTAAGCGGAAACAAACAGAAAATTGTTGACAGATACACAGAAATTTTCACTGATTTACAGAGCAAATAAAGCTTAAAATAATATATGGCATTCACGTCTGAAGCATGGAACAAAACCCATGCTTTAGACAATCAAAGGATAGGTTTAAAGTTTTTGGAGAGGGTAAGGTTGGATAAATGAGCAAAATTTCAATTAAAAATGCGGTCAAAAAATATGGAGATACTACTGTAATTCCGCAGCTGAATGCTGAGATAAAAGATGGGGAATTATTTACGCTCCTTGGTCCTTCTGGTTGTGGAAAGACAACATTACTCAGAATGATTGCAGGATTTAATTCCATTGAGGGGGGAGATATTCTGTTTAATGATACCCGTATCAATGATATGGATCCAAGTAAAAGAAATATTGGTATGGTGTTTCAAAATTATGCCATCTTCCCCAATCTGTCAGTGCGGGATAATGTAGCATTCGGATTAAAAAACCGAAAAGTGGAAAAAGACACAGTAAAAACAGAAACAGATAAGTATTTAAACCTGATGCAGATTATGCAATATGCAAACCGCATGCCAAATCAGTTATCCGGCGGGCAGCAGCAGCGTATCGCCCTTGCAAGAGCTCTGGTTATATCCCCCGACGTATTATTGATGGATGAGCCTTTATCAAATCTGGACGCAAAACTGCGTCTGGAGATGCGGAGCGTCATTCGCCATACACAGAAAAACGTTGGAATTACTACCGTTTATGTAACACATGATCAGGAGGAAGCTATGGCGATCAGTGATACGATTGCTGTTATGAAGGACGGGGTAATTCAGCATGTAGGAACTCCCAGAGACATCTATCAAAGGCCATGTAACGTTTTTGTGGCAACCTTTATTGGAAGAACAAATATTATAGAGGCAAATGCAACTGCCGGTAAGATTGTATTTAAGGATGGGTATCAGGTAGAACTTCCAGGGTTAAAAAATGCAGAAAATCAGGAGGTTTTATGTTCCATCCGTCCGGAAGAATTCGTGATCTGTAAAGATCATGAGATGGGTATCAGAGGAACGGTTAAGGAATTCACCTATTTAGGATTGAATACACATTACAGCATTGAGCTGGAGGACGGGGATACGGTGGAGATCGTAGAGGAATCTTCCATAAAAGAAGAATTGCAGCCTGGCCAGAAGGTGATGCTGCAGGTGAAGAAAGAAAAAATCAATGTATTTAATAAACAAGGTGATACGAATCTGATAAGGAGCGGGCTTTATGAAGAACAATAACAAATTCCGTATGGATGTATGGGGATTCATTACGCTTGCTACGATTGCATTGTATCTGCTGTTTCTGATTTACCCTATGGCATATTTGATAAAACAGTCTGTAATAGACAGTGAGACAGGGGCCATCACAATGGCTAATTTTGCAAAGTTCGTATCAAAAAGTTACTATTTTGATACCCTGTTTAACAGTTTTAAGGTATCAATCGCTGCAACATTATTATCGCTGGCAATTGGAACACCGCTGGCTTATCTGTTCTCCGTATTTAAGATAAAAGGAAAATCATTATTAAATATTCTGATTATTGTAGCCTCAATGTCTGCACCATTTATAGGCGCGTATTCCTGGATCTTGTTGCTGGGCAGAAGTGGTGTTGTTACAAAATTTTTCAAAAGCATAGGAATCATAATACCGCCTATTTATGGTTTTACAGGTATTGTGCTTGTTATGACATTGCAGTTATTCCCACTTGTTTTTTTATATGCCAAGGGAGCTTTGAAAAATATAGATAATTCTTTGATTGAAGCATCAGAGAATTTAGGCTGCTCAGGCATTCGTTGCTTTTTCAAGGTTGTAGTGCCATTAATCACGCCTACATTACTGGCAGCAGGGCTTTTGGTATTTATGAGATCCTTTGCAGATTTTGGTACACCGATGCTGATTGGAGAGGGGTATCGTACCTTTCCTGTCGTTCTATACACAGAGTTTATCAATGAGGTCAGTGGAAATGATGGATTTGCAGCAGCGATTGCGGTGATTGCCATTGCAGTTACAACCGTCGTATTTCTGGCACAGAAGTATGTATCCAATAAGAAGTCATTTTCTTTAAATGCTCTTCATCCAATGGAAGAAAAGAAAGCTCCTAAAGGAATTTCCTTTATCCTCCATTTGTTTTCCTATCTGATCGTGGGAATTGCAGTCTTACCCCAATGTTATGTAATTTATACATCATTTAAAAAAACGGAGGGAAAGGTATTTACATCGGGATATTCTTTAAAAAGTTATGTGACGGCATTTGGAAAACTGGGTAAAAGTATTCAGAATACAATTATTATCCCGTTGCTCGCATTAATTGTGATTGTAATTCTGGCAGTTGTAATCGCATATCTGGTGGTGCGCAGAAGAAATACGCTGACAAACGCAGTTGACATTTTATCCATGATCCCATACATAGTACCGGGCACTGTACTTGGTATTGCATTATTAAATGGTTTTAATAAAAAACCTTTGCTAATCAGCGGAACCATGTTTATTATGGTAATTGCTTTGATTATACGAAGACTTCCGTATACCATTCGTTCTTCCGTTGCAATTCTGCAGCAGATACCAATGAGTATTGAGGAGGCAGCGATTTCACTTGGTGCTACTAAGATGAAAGCATTTTTTCACATCACAGTTCCCATGATGTCTGCAGGAATTCTGGCAGGAGCAATTCTAAGCTGGGTGACCATGATTAGTGAATTATCCACCGCAATTATTCTGTATACTGGGATGACAAAGACATTAACAGTTGCAGTATATACAGAAGTAGTCAGAGGAAATTATGGAACGGCCGCCGCGCTGTCTACCATACTGACAGCTCTGACCGTTATATCATTACTGGTATTTAACAGATTTAATAAAGGAAAAGATCTAAGCTTGTAGAATACCAGTGTTTTGACGTGTTACTTGACAACTCAATAAACAGGTTTATAATACAAAGATAGGCAAGAATCAGGAAAAAACTGGAAAAACCCTGGCACTACAGCTTATACTGGAGTTGGTATATAACAAAAATCTTAGGAGGCCGTCATGAAACACAAACACTTTCTCAGAAATACCCTTTTCCTTTTACTTTCAACTATATTTCTATTCTCACTAATTGCCTGCGGAAAAAGCAGTACCACCACTTCTTCAACTACGGATACAGTGCCTGTATCAAGTGAGCTGATTAAGGTGAATTCGGAGCAACCCTCTGACAGTAGTTCTGCACAGACATCTGAGGTGGAACCATCTGTCAATAAGAAAGAATCATCGTCAAAAAGCAATGAAACACCCGCAGAAGAGGCACTTGCTGCATATAAGAAATTCCTGGCAGGAAGTATGAATGCTCAGGATTTAAAACAAGAGATAAGTGATGGAGTGGTTAAAATCAAAGATATCTCTTTGGAGCCGGACTTTAAAACTTATTATGCATTATTTGATATGAACGGGGATGGAATACCGGAACTTCATCTGCGACCTGTTGCTGGCGGAAGTTATCTCATTTTTACATATCTTGATGGACAGATCGTTTTATGGCACTCTGGTCCGGATTATGAATCTCCGCTAAACAACGGAGCGATCTTATACGAACGCGATGGCGCAGCACCGACTCACATAAATTACTATTATTTAGTTCTGGATTCCAACGGGAATGAGACTTCGAAAGTAAATTTTTCTAAATATCATAGCGTTGATGAAAGTGGCAAGACGGAAAGTGCCGATTATGATGTATTTATGATGGAAGATAAAGAAGTTTCTGAAGAAGAATGGAAATCATTGACCAAAGATTATCTTTCCAATTCATCTGACTTAATTGTATGGAAAGAAATATAAACGAATTCCCCGTCTGATAAGGCGGGGAATTTGCTTAACTGAAATTAATAAACAATTATTTTGACAATATCATAATTACGCAGACCGGAAATGGACTGTGTTCCCATGAATTCCACAACAGAACCATCAGCATTGCCCGGGTGAGGATCTGTACCATTTGGAAATGCATTACCCGTCTGGATAATTCCGGTGGGATAAGTATGAGCTTTGCAATCGCCAACGGCAGCATACACATAATAAATTGTTCCGCTTGCATTTTTCAGTACAATATCAATCTTTGACTGATATTTCATTTCTTCAGCCGTAATTGCCTTTGATTTTGAATGATTTGGATTCATAACGTTGGGACCGACGGCAACCCAGTATCTGCCATCTCCATCTACTAATTCCCCGGAACTTCCCTTAATTACTGTAGCTTTCCCTGCATAGGGGTTAATTTTCCCCTTATAAGGATCTCCTTCAGTCATAGCCCATTTACTTGCAACAATTTCAGATGGCATATTGACAGTCCGGCCACCGGATGAACTGGCACTGGAATGCAGTTTCAGCCATCCGCTCACAGTTCCGCCTCCATCTGGATATGAGTTATAACCAAAGAGGTACTGCCAGGTGTTGGCGTTAATGACTCCTGTGGAGCTGATTCCCATCTTTGACTGAAAATTCTTTGCTGCAGTCTGTGAGCCTGAGCCAAAGGCGCCGTCAATTGTTAGTCCTGCACCGAACTTATTGAGCAGATACTGTGCGGCTCTGGCAGCCATGCTGGTGGTTGGATTCTGTATATTCAGACCTGCAATTAATTTAGACAGAGTGCCGGAACCCGCTTTTCCATCTGCTGAGAGACTATTTGCTTTCTGATAGGTGACCAATGCATTATATGTATTAGTGCCGAAGCTGCCGTCAACTGTGAGGGTTTTATTGTTCCTATAGTTTAATAAACATTGCAGAGCGCTAACATTCGCGCCAGAGTTACCGGTTACGATTACCGGCCAATTTGGAAGAGATGCCATAATTTTTACCTGCTTTCTTTTATAGATTTATTGGAGCAGCTCTAAATGTCGCGCGCCATCTATGAATTGCTTCTATTGATCAGAAAGAAAGTCTTGTACGAAATGTAAACGTGTAATTTTAAAATGACCAACTCACTTCTACTTGACATTCTGGAAGAAGGCGTTATTATGATAAAAATGAATTAATTTACCATCAATTGTAAAAGGAGAATAAATTATGAACCAGAGAGAACGAATGTTAGCTGGATTACCATACAAAGCATGGTTAGATGGATTAGGAGAAGAAAGATTTGCGTGTAAGCAGAAAATCTATGACTTTAATCATCTTTCACCGAGTTTCAATGAATCAGCCCCTTCCCTGTTAAAAAAGATTCTGGGTAAAACAGGTGAGAGCATTTGGATTGAAGCCCCTTTTCATTGTGACTACGGCTGGAATATAGAAGTAGGAGAGAATTTCTTTGCTAATTATAATCTTACCATTCTGGATGTGGCAACAGTTACGATCGGAAAAAATGTTCAGATTGCTCCCAATGTATCAATCTATACAGCTGGCCATCCCATCCATCCGGATACCAGAAATACTGGCTATGAGTATGGGATTCCGATTACGATAGGAGATAATGTCTGGATTGGGGGTAATGTGGTAATTCTTCCTGGTGTAAATATAGGGGATAATGTTGTGATTGGTGCAGGCAGTGTTGTGACAAAGGATATACCTGATCATGTAATTGCAATGGGCAATCCCTGTAAAATAGTGAGAGAAATTACAGAAGAAGACAGAAGTTATTACTATAAAAAAAATAAATTTGATGTTCCGATTGAATAGCCAGAGGCAATGGCAGTATGATCAGAAAGGAAAATAAATGCCGCTTCGAAAACTTATAATCTTTGCACTTACGATACCATCCATTGCAATAGGTGTGCTTGCAATGTACCAAAACCATGTTCCAGTTGCTATCTGGGGCCAGAATATTGGTTGTCTTATTTTAATGAGCGTTATTTCCTTACTTTTGATTACGCACAAATTTAATATGACAGGAAATAGATACAATCAATTATTATTACCCGCCGCCATATGTGCTTTGATTCTTACGTTTGCTAACCAGGGTATGGAGGGGGTTCACCGATGGATATCCATAGGGGCAGTAAAATTAAATGTTGCCATGATTGTACTGCCCATGATTCTTTTAGAACTATATAAAGTATTAAAAATCAGAGGTTTAGCGTATGCAGGTGCCAGCGCATTCATCATATTACTGGTGCTGTTTTTTCAGCCGGATGCCTCCCAATTAACCGGATTTGCCATTCCCATGATGATTATGCTAAGCCTGAATACGCGTAGTAAAAAGACACGTTTCTTAATTACAGGGGTATCTGTTTTGTTCATTGTTTTATCCTGGATTCGTTTGGATCATTTGCCACCAGTTGATTATGTCGAGAGAATCCTCATGATGGTGGCAGATATGGGATTTATTTGGTTCGTTTCAGGCATTATTTCTTTAGCAATATTACCAGCCCCATTCCTATTGCTTCCACCAAGAAATGCAGTGTCAGTTTCAAGATATATTGGATGTTACTATCTAATCATATTGTTATCCACTTTATTCGGTAATTTTCCGGTCCCTCTGATGGGATATGGAATATCACCGATAGTCGGCTACTATTTATCACTAACCTGGTATTTTAAATTAATCAATACTCCTTAAGACCGAAAGTGTTTTCATGAGTTCAACATACTGCTCTTTCCCCACAATCTGCTCTAACTTAGATTGTGCCTCCTGCCAATGGGGCATGGCAAGTGCAAGCTTTTCCTTCCCTGTTTCACTGACTGTAATACATTTTTTTCTGGAATCAGCATCCTCCGTCTTCACATCAACGTATCCTTTTTTGCGCAGAATTTCCACATTTCTTGTCACCGTCGTCTGATCCATCATTGCCTGATTTGCCAGTTCATTAACTGAGATTCCATTTTCTCTTGAACAGATGTCATTTAACAGAGCAAATTGGGGGGATTTGAGTCCGGATACACGTAAGGCTTTATCGTAATACTGTGTAATTACCCGGGTGGTCATTCGGAGGCTCCGGCATGCACATTCCGACAGATTTAAGTTTTGATCGTTTTGTTGTTCCATTTTTATTTCTCCCATGCAGATGTATATGCATATAAGATAGTTAAAAAAAGAAACTTTGTCAAGTGTAGAAGGATTTAATGTGAGTATATGGACTCCAGACCATGTTTTGTGGAGATTATTCCTGCCATCTCGCGAACCTGTTCATATTTGCTTTTCTGAGCCTTAATAATGGCAGGGGCAAAATGATCTTCATACCGGTTATCCATAAAGTTTAATACATTTACCTGCCATTTCCATAATTCATCTGGTGACAGGTAGAAAAATTTAGGCTGAATGTTCTGACGATAAAAGTCTTCATCCATTTCTAAAATATTCTCCATAGTCAGGTAAGGCTCAAGTTCCGAAAGTCCAGGAAATTCGTTCTGTCCAGTCCATTTGTTATGGTTCATTGGACAGGCATCCTGGCACATATCACAGCCATAAATCCAGTCACCGAAATCAGAAGCCAGAGGTTCATTGGGTAAGTTTCGACCTCCAAAGGTTGTTAAATGGGAAATGCAGCGAAGGGGGTTCATGGTATAAGCATGGGACAGAGAAGCAGTGGAACAGGCTTTTATGCAGCGGTCGCAATTAGGCGGACAGGGGGGAAGATCTGGTTTTTCAATCAATTCCATCTCACAATCAGTTAAAAAGGCTTCCAGGCTGATCCAGGAACCGGATTCTGTATAAAAAAAGTTGTTCCGCCTTATGATACCAAGACCTGCCTGCAATGCAGCCCAACGGACTCCCACTATTCCGAACTTACGATTGGTCGCAGTGCGTAAACCCAGCTCTTGCATATATTGTTCCAGAGCGGTACTGTTTTGAAATTCTTTCGTATTTTCATTTATACGGGAATCCGTTAAATAATGCTTTGCGATGTGTCCCTTTAATGATTCCGGAATATGGTATTTCGAATATCGCTTGACTAAAACCACAATGGATTTTGCCCAGTCAAAATCTTCCTGAAAACGAATAAGACGTTGCTGATTTTGATAAAAGGGCTGAGATTCCGGTACTTTTTGTGTCCGCTCATTAAATTTCTCCTCATAGCCAGTCATCATTTCAATGGGAATAATGCCGCATTTTTCATAACCCAGATCAAGTGCTTTTTGTTGGATCAGCTTAGCGATGGAATTGTCTGAATCCCTTTTTTTACTCATCATATCGATACCTCGAATTTTTTGTCTTTACTGATTTATTATATGTATATACATATAATATCAGACGCCTAAACGACTGTCAAGAGTCAGATATAATTTCTGCATCGGTTAAAGTAGTAAGGTAACTCAATTGGGGTATATTAGAGTTTAAGCATAAACGAAAGGAGAATTTATCTGTGAACAAGTTTATATTCAATGATTATTTTCATGTGCCTCAGGGAAAGATCGCAAAGCGTATGCTTTATAAAAGTGATAATGTAATTGCTTTTGTTCTGAATATTGCAAAAGGGGAAATACTGCCAGGGCATACACATATGGAATCAACCCTTTTCCTGCAGGTCATGGAAGGAGATGCAAAAGTTGTTACAGATGGTAATGAGACTCTGCTTCAGGTGGGGGAGTTAATGCAGGTTGACGGGCAGGAAAGCTTACAGGTGATCAATATTGGCAGCGATGTCTTACGCCTTTTTGTAACCATTTCACCAATGGGTTCCGAGGCATTTGCAACAGACGCAAATGTCTAATCACATTTTCAGGTATATACTGAATTCTGCCAATACAAAAACCCTCAGTGCACTGGGGGTTTTCGTTTTTGTACGTATTATTTATGATACGACTAAAAAATGCACGAATTATCGGATCTTTAAATATATCCTATGTTATTATGTTTGATGAAAGGAGGTGGTTTTATGGATTCAATCAGTAGTATGAATGAAGCATTATCATACATGGAAGATCACTTAACGGAAGATATGGATTATGGTGAGGTAGCTAAAATTGCTCATTGTTCCGAATATCATTTTAAACGAATGTTTTCACTTCTGGCAGGTATCAGTTTATCAGAATATGTCAGGAGAAGGAGATTGACATTAGCTGCCCTTGATCTGAAGGATAAAAACACCAGAATCATTGATGTTGCGGTGAAATACGGTTATAACGCAGCTGATTCTTTCTCCCGCGCTTTTCAGACCATGCATGGTATTCTACCTTCCGAGGCAAGAGATGAAAAGACAAAACGAAAGGCTTATCCCAGAATGACCTTTCAATTATCTATTAATGGAGGATGCGAGATGAATTATAGAATAGTGGAGAAAGCACCGTTTAAATTAGTGGGATTTAAGAAAAGAGTTCCGATTATTTTTAATGGTGTAAATCCTGAAATCGCAAAAATGTATCAACTTATGACACCTGAAGTGATAGAACAGTTAAAGGCCCTGTCAAATATTGAACCGGCAGGTATCATCAGTGCATCAACAAACTTTTCCGAAGAAAGAATGGAAGAAAGTGGAGAACTTGATCATTATATTGGCGTTGCAACCACAAGCAGTGAAACTACCGGTTTTGATAAGTTAAATGTTGACGCTGGCACCTGGGCCGTTTTTGACTCAGTTGGACCATTCCCTGAAACACTTCAAAATGTGTGGGGAAGGATTTACTCAGAATGGTTTCCGGCTTCGGGTTATGAGGCAGTAGAGGGACCGGAGATTCTATGGAATGAAAGTAAGGATACGGAGAACCCCAAATATAAAAGTGAAATTTGGATTCCGGTAAAGAAGAAAAAATAGAATATATGGAATATAACATTTTTCAGGCGCTCCCATAAGGAACGCCTCTATTTTTTAGGCATTGCAAATCAGTTTTACTTGATAAGTGTTAAAAAAAATAGTATAAATAATTAGAGAAACTAACCTCCAATTCCCACACATAATTAATAACTGACAGATATTTATTCCATCAAATTGTTTTGTATTTCGCCGTTTCTTTACATTTCTCATGTACTCATTACAGGTAATACCAAATCAGGGGGGAAGTATGCATTCATTAATTCATAAACTGAACATCAGTCTTTTCAAGAAAATAATCAGTGTTTTTTTAATCGTCATAGCGCCCATTTTTATACTTGGAATCTATATTCGTAACTGGGGAGCCAGTACAGTACGGGAAGAGCTGTCGAAATCATCAACTGCTCAGATTGAATTCTACTTAAACCAGCTGGAAAAGGAAATTGAACGTCTTAAAATATTGCAGTACACATGCTTAAATGATGAATCTCTAAACCGTCTCGCAGTCCAGTATAGTATCATGAGTGATTACGAAATAGTGAGTAATTTAAAACAGCTGCAGTCTCGCCTTATAACAATTGCTTATAGCAGCAGCTATGTCAAAAATGTCAGCGCCCATATATTTTCCATTCATAAAACAGTTTCCTCTACCAGAGGGGTTGATCCATTGGATCTTAAGGCTTATGAGCGAACAAGGGATGCAGCCGGCCTGACAGGTGCTCAGATTATCAGATACGAAGATCGGCTATATCTGACAACCGTTTATCCTTCGGATAAAACAGGCTCAAACAGCAGTTATGTCATAGAAATTGAGTTAAATCAGGATGCATTTAAGGAGGATCTGGAACAATTTAATATTTATCCCGACAGCGGATCTTACTTGATTGATTTAACCAACCGGAAAGAAATCGCAATGGCCAATACAGGGAAAATCCTGCAGTCCGATTCAATATTGGAGGATTTCGGCACGACCCAACAAAGCGGGACCAGCTTGAGAAAAATAGATTCGTTCCGTTATTACTCCGTGTACGCCCGGTCCGACTATTTAAATATGCTTTTGCTCCGATATCTGCCGGAAAATCTGGTCTTTACGCCCATGCGTAATTTTACCAATTGGATCTGGGTATTTGTCATGGTATCAATTCTGGTAATTGCAATTTTCACATTAACCATGAACCGCTTTATAAACAAACCAATAAAAAAACTGGTAGAAGTTTTCCGACAGGTGGAACATGGAAATCTGCAGATTAGTTTAAATACCGATGACGTTGAATCAAAAGAATTTGCCTATCTGTACGCCAGATTCAACAAAATGGTGGACAGTCTGAATATGCTGATCGATCAGGCTTATAAACAGAAAATCCTGACTCAGCGAGCAGAACTTAAACAACTACAGGCACAAATTAAACCCCATTTCCTTTATAACAGCTTTTTTATCATTAATACCATGGCACAGACAGGAGATGATAATTTAATTGAGTTTACCAATCATTTGGGTGAATACTACCGCTATTTAACCAGAAATGCTGCAGATATTATTCCTCTTCAAGAGGAAATTGAACACGCACGTACTTATACCAGTATTTTGTCCATGCGTTTCACAAAGAATCTGACGGTGGAATTTGGTTCCTGTCCAAAGGAATTTGAACAATATCCCGTTCCCCGGCTCATACTACAGCCTTTAATAGAGAATGCGTTTGAACATGCAGCGGAAAAAAGAATGAAGGACCGGATCATATCCATTTCTTTTGAAATACGCAAGGAGAGACTACATATAACGGTTGAAGATAATGGAACCAGCCTGTCAGAGGAAGAACTTATTAAACTGCAGAAAACATTGGTATTACAGCCCGATGATGCAGAAGTTACGGCATTGATTAATATTAACAGACGTTTGAAGCTCCAATATGATGAGATCAGTGGAGTAGTACTATATAGAAGTCCGTTGGGGGGACTTGGGGTTGAACTAATTTTAGGCCCCAGAAGGGAGTAATATGTATCGGCTTTTAATTGTTGATGATGAGGAGATCATTGTAAATGGGTTATATGATATTTTTTCCAGTATGGAGAATCTGGATCTGGATGTATATAAAGCGTATTCAGGAGAAGAGGCAATCCAGTGGCTGGGGCGCACAAGAATGGATATTGTATTGACTGATATTAATATGCCGGAAATAGATGGTCTGTATCTGCTGGAGGAAATTAAAAAACGCTGGCTATGGTGCCGTGTAATTTTCCTCACAGGACATAGTGAATTTAACTATGCATATAAAGCAATTCAGTTCAGCAATGTCAGATACATATTGAAGACAGAAGGATATGGTAAGATTATTAAATCGGTTGAAAACGTGATACAGGAGTTAGTGGATGAAAATCAGACAAATGAATTAATACAAAATGCAAAGAATCAGATTAATATTGCCCAGGATTTGTTTTGCCAGAAGTATTTCTATGCACTGCTTAATAACGACCACTCGTTAAAAATAAATGCGGAAGAATTTGAACGGCTCTTTATCCATTTAAACGCAGATGAACCGGTGATGCTTATCTTAGGTGAAATATTAATTTTGCCTAAGTCAGTGGATTTTTGGGAGAAAAATCAGATCATGTATTCTATAAAGCAGCTGATCGTCAGGTATTTTTCAATTCATATCAATAGTCTGGTGGTTCCCCTTAAGGATGAAAGACTTGCAGTGTTTGTACAGCCCCAAAAGACACAAACTTATTCCGAAAATCCATATGGAAGTATGAATGTATTTTTAAAAGGAACTTTGGAAATCGTTCAGTCCGCCTGCCGGGACAGACTACAGGCCCCAGTCAGTTTCGCTTTGGCAGAAAAACCGTGTGGATGGGGAGAAATTGCAGATAAGTATGTATCCCTCATCGATTTGTTAAATTATCATGTCAGCAATGACATGGAAACAATTATTGATGAAAGAGATTTTCGAAAACAAAGACAGACATTTATTCAGTCTTCTGCCATTAGTTCAGACAATGCCACTACGTTATTGCAGGGACTTCTGTACCGGAAGGATTTAAACAATCTGCAGCATTCCATTGAGACTGGAGAGGAGCAGGATTTTTATGATTCCCTGAAAGACTGGCTTGATCCACTTGGGGAGATACAGGACAAAAACAATGTAATTGCTTTGGAAGCCTATCAGACGATCCTTACTTTTTTTCTTTCCTGTATCAATCGGTTTCAGCTGAGGGGGAGGTTTACACTAGCCAATGACATCAACGATCTGTACCATAGTGGAAATTACAATACCTGGAAAGAGGCGGCCAGGCATCTCTTCCAATTGTCACAGATGCTGATTGAACTTAAAAAAGAAGAAGAGAGTAAGAGGACAAATGATACCATCGGTTTTGTTCAGCGGTATATTGAAACTCATTTGTCTGAGGATTTATCATTGACCAGTCTGTCAGAGAAAACTTATTTGAACCCCTCCTACCTTTCCAGGCTATATCATCAGACCACCGGACACAAGCTCTCCAGTTTTATTGAGAGTTCAAGAATCAAAAAAGCAAAGGAATCACTTGAAAATCCCAATGAAAAGATTTATGAAATCGCAAAGAAAGTAGGATACGATACAGCAGCCTCATTTACCCGCTTCTTTAAAAAAGCAGAGGGAATATCGCCCCAGGAATATCGTGATTTATCAATAGCAGAAAAAAGGCGGATCAGTCATACATAATCTATCAATGTAAATAAAGGATAAGACAGAATTTGATAATGGTAAATAAATGCCAAGAAAATCAAAAGATGTTTATGGAAAACGACGAAAAATACCGGTATAATATGAGAAGGAGTTGGTTATTAAGTATAAAAAGGAGGATCTTATGGAAAAACGTATTATTCCCACTGGTTTATCTGCCATACTGATTGGGGGCCTGCTGCTCACTGCATGCAGCAGTCAGACTGGAGGTTCATCATCAACGGTAAGCAGTACAGGTGAAACTGGAACTGCTGTTGAAACCAGCAATTCTGCGGGGGCAGAAAATGCTGATCCATTCGGCAAATACGAACCATCTGTTAAGATGACGTTTGCCCGAACGGTAGATAATGATTTAAACGACAACATACTTCCGAAAACACCGGGTGAAACAATTGACAAAAACCGGTGGCTGGATTTGTATTCAAAGGATTTAGGAATTGATATCAGCTATGCCTGGACAGTAAGGGGCGGTCTCAATGACGATGCTTATACACAGAAGTTAAACGTTACAATTGCTTCTGGAGATTTGCCAGACGTACTGATTGTAAATCGTACCCAGTTAAAGCAGTTGGCAGAATCAGATTTGATAGTAGATATGACAGATTATTTTGATCAGTATGCCAGTAAGCTTACAAAAGAAGTTTATAATTCTGAGGGCCCTGGTATTCTTCAGTCAGCTACATTTGACGGGCGTTTAATGGCAGTGCCTTATGCAGATGCATCTGTTGAAAGCACCCAGTATCTGTGGCTTCGTAAGGATTGGCTGGATAAACTGAAACTAGAACCACCTAAGACAATGCAGGATTTAAGGAAAATAGCAAGTGCATTCACTACCCTTGATCCAGATGGAAACGGCAAAAATGATACTTATGCAATGGCAATTACAAAAAATTTATATAACGGAGCAATGGGTGTAGAAGGATTCTTCGCAGGATATCATTCTTATCCCAATATGTGGGTGAAAAAGGACGATGGTACTCTTGCATGGGGCAGCGTACTCCCAGAAACAAAAGATGCCTTGCGCGCACTGTCAGAAATGTATAAAGCAGGGGAAATTGATCCGGAATTCGGAATTAAAGACGGTGCCAAGATGGCAGAACTGATTGCAGCAGGAAAACTGGGTATCGACTTTGGTGAACAGTGGAATCCCATGTATCCCCTGATCAGTAATTACCAAAATGATCCGACGGCTGACTGGGTAGGTTATCCCATTGTATCTGCCGATGATAAATTACCCAAAGTTCCTCAGAAATTCCGTACTCAGTGGTATTATGCCGTTCGTAAAGATTATGCCAATCCCGAAGCCGTGGTTAAATTAATTAATCTTCACCTGGAGAAAAACTGGGGCGAAAATAACGAATTTGATCATTATTATATGCCCACTGAAAATGAAGGCAAAGGTGTGTGGAAATTCTCACCGGTTACTCCGGCTCCTACCAATAAAAACCTTGAGGCCTTTAATGAAATTCAAAAAGCCCGCAAACTGGGAGATATGAGCATTTTAAAAGGAGAACCAGCTATTATTCAAAAGAATCTGGAAGCGTTTTATGCCGGTGACACAACTCAGTGGGGATGGGAAAAGATATACGGACCTGACGGGGTTTTCAATGCTTTAAACGGATATATTGAAAATGGTCAGGTAATGAGAGAAGAATTTGTAGGTGCGCCTACGCCTACTATGGTAGATAAACAGTCCTCTCTTCGCACCATGGAGCTTGAGATGTTCGTGCGGATTATTATGGGTGATGTGCCCGTAGATGAGTTTGATAAGTTCGTTGATAACTGGAATGCGTTAGGCGGAGCCCAGATGACAAAGGAAGTAAACGAATGGTATCAGTCTGTTAAAAAATAGAAAATGATTGATGAGAGGAGAGGTTTGACAGAAACTAATCCTCTCATTTTTATTCATAGAAGAAAGGGGTTTGTTTATGAAACATAGACGTAAGCGGGAACTGCCATTGCATCTGATGATTTTGCCCAGCATGATCTTGCTGCTGTGCTTTAGCTATTTACCAATGGGAGGAATTATCATTGCGTTTCAGAAGTTTATACCGGCAAAAGGATTATTTGGAAAACAGAAATGGATTGGCTTTGATAATTTTATTTATCTGTTTCAGCTGCCGAATTTCGTAAGTGTTCTTTGGAATACTCTTTTCATTGCAATTATGAAAATTATATTAGGACTTTTAATCCCAATTGTAGTTGCGATCCTTATTAATGAAGTGAGAAACAGTGGGTTAAAGAGAAGCATTCAGACAGCAATCTATCTGCCACATTTCTTGTCCTGGGTAGTATTAGGTGGTATCTTTATCGATATACTTGCTCCAGGCGACGGATTGATTAATCAGATTATAAAAGCATTTGGGGGTCAGCCCATCTTCTTTTTAGGTGATAATAAATGGTTTCCATTAACGTTAATCGTTACGGAAAGCTGGAAATCCTTTGGATACGGCACGATTGTGTATTTGGCGGCAATCACAGGTATTGATTTAAGCTTATATGAGGCAGCGCAGGTTGACGGAGCAAACCGATGGAATCAAATATGGCATATTACCTTACCGGGGATGAGAATGGTAATTGTTCTGTTAATGGTATTAAGTCTTGGTAATGTATTAAATGCCGGTTTCGACCAGGTATTTAACTTATATAGCCCGCCTGTGTATGCAAGCGGAGATATTATTGATACGTTCGTTTACCGGATTGGTATGTTAGAAGCACAGTTTGGAGTTGCCACTGCAGTAGGTTTGTTTAAATCAGTGATCTCCCTGACCTTGATTTCAGTCTCCTACTGGTTTGCATATAAGTTCGCAGATTATCAGCTGTTTTAAGAAAGGAATTGTATATGAAAAGGAATAAGAAAATAAAGTGGTTTCCGGTAATCAACACTGCCATTCTTCTCACGCTGGCATTGATCTGCATAATACCGCTTATTCATGTAGCTGCTGTTTCCTTTAGCTCCAGTGCGGCGGCCTCTGCAGGAAGTGTATCCTTATGGCCTAAGGAATTTACAACAAATTCTTATGCCTTTGTCGCGAAGCGTCCTGCATTCTGGCGCTCGATGAAAGTCTCAATCATACGGATTATCCTTGGCGGTGGTTTAAGCATCCTGCTTACGATTACGGCAGCGTATCCATTGTCACAGCCAAAGGAAAGCTTTCGGTTTCGGACTGTTTATGCATGGCTCTTCTTTATTACAATGATTTTTAATGCAGGAATGATTCCCTGGTATATGGTAATCCGGCAATTTGGCCTGCTGGACAGTATTTGGGCGTTGATCCTTCCGGGTGCGGTACCTGTTTTCAGTGTAATACTCTTACTTAACTTTTTTCGTGAGGTGCCCAAGGAACTTGCAGAGGCGGCATTTATTGACGGGGCAGGGCATTGGCGTACTCTATTAACAATCTATGTACCTTTGTCAAAACCAGCTCTTGCTACACTGCTTCTTTTCTCCCTGGTAGCAAATTGGAACAATTGGTTTGATGGTTTGATTCTCATGAATAATCCAGACAATTATCCGTTGCAGACATATATACAAACCATTGCCGTTCAGCGTTCCTTCAGCATGATGACGAGAGAGGAAATTCAGCAGATGGCAGCAATATCAGACCGGACGCTTCGATCTGCACAGATATTTTTAGGCTCCCTTCCCATTGTAATGGTATATCCGTTTCTGCAGAAATACTTTGTTAAGGGCATCGTATTAGGAGGGGTAAAGGGATAATTATTTTTGAGGTACTCTCATTGGGAGTACCTCTATTTATTTCCTTTAAAGGATGGTAAAATAAGTAGTGTTAATTTACCATTCGTACATAGAACCCTTGACCTTGCCCTAAGGGCATGAATTATTCTATATTATAGAAATGTATAATTCGTCATCAGTTACCCCCAAATATAAAGATCTATATGACAGATAGTTCTGAGAATATGCTACAATCCGCTAAGTATAAAATTGAAGAATACGCCGGACTATATAAAGAGAATAATATTGAATTTGTATTTTTACAGAGAGATGCTGAAGATTTCTATTTTGTAGAAAATGAATTTGACCGAATTATAGCGAATCATATGTTATATCATGTATCAAATGAAAATAGAAATAAATTGTTAAAAACTTGTAACAGGATACTATCTCAAGACGGCATGTTTTATGCATCAACTGTGGGAAGGACTCATTTGCTGGAGTTATTTTCTCTTGTTAGGGGATTTAATGATAAAATAGAAGTACCGAACTGGATGACCGAGAATTTTGAATTGGAAAATGGTAAGGATCAATTGAAACAAGTATTTCCAAATGTGATCACCGTGGTACAAGAGAATGATTTATTAGTACCAAATCCACAGGCAGTATATGACTACATAGATTCTTGGCCAGGAAATGTAAAGGAAATATTAAAAGGACGAGAAAATGAATGGATGAAATATTTGAAAGATAGAATTTCTGAAGAAACACCTTATTTTATTCATAAGTCAACAGGAGCATTTAAAGCGTTTAAGGTTTAAATTAACCGTAGCTAGTGATACTTATCTGTGTCGAGTAGAAGGAACCGTTACAGATGATAAGGTAGAATAATAGAAATACAAATCATAATGAGATGGAGTAAAGATAAAGATCATGATACTTTTAAATGATGAGAGAGTTATGAATGTTACCTGCGTTGATAACAAAGAAGAAATGGTAACCCTGAGAAATATACATAAAGATATATTGATTGATGAATCAAGAAGTCAGATATCAAGCAAGTCCGACTTATTTTGCTATGCACGGGAAGAAGTAATAAACAGATTGAAAATGGCAGCTGACAGTTTACCAGCCAGTTATCAGTTTTTGGTGAAAGAGGCATACAGGCCTCTTTCCCGTCAAAAAAAGTCTTTTGAAGAAGCGTTTGAAAGCTATAAATCTGAATATCCATTAAAGAACCAGGATGAAATCTATAGTTTAACCTGCCAATATGTTGCCCCAATTGAAGTGGCAGGGCATCCTACGGGAGGGGCAATCGATATAACATTATTAAAAAATGGGATAGAAGTGGATATGGGAACAGAGTTTAATGATATTCCTTATGAACCGGAAAACTTAACCTATTTATATTCTCAATTTATTAGCGAGGCTGCGAAAGCAAATCGTAATATCCTGATTGAGTGTATGGAGAAAGCAAGATTTATCAATTACCCAACCGAATGGTGGCACTGGTCATATGGGGATTGTTATTGGGCTTGCTTAAATCATTGTGATGCCATATATTCCGGTGTTAGGGAAGAGGATATAGTAATGTCTGGTGAGCAAATATAAAATTATTTTCGTTTAGAAAACTTTTCAATTGCAAAATCATAGGCTTCTTCGATCAGAGGCTTTAGTTTTTCAAATGTTTCCTCTGTGGGACTTAACACGCTAATCCATCCCATCCATCCATAAACAGGGTGTGGCATGATGACATCAAGTGCGGTAAAATCGTAATCCATCTGGATAACCCCTCCGGCTGGCGGACGTTTGGGGATATAAGAAAACATATTTTTAAAAGTATCTTTTCTTATGCCCAAATTCACCCGATAAACATCTTTTCGATTTAAATTTGAACCTTTATCGTTCTCACCATCCTTTTCCTTAATTGTGAGAGTGTACACGCCGCGTTTTAAGGTATGTCCTGGATTATAGAAAATACCTTTTTCACCCCAGCTCTCTACAAGTACTGTTCCGTCAAGATTACTTAAGCAGTAATTCAAAATATCATTTTGTTTCATTTTTAACCGTCCTATTAAGTGTATTTTTCTTTCACGAAGTAATTGTATCAAATAAAACATGACAACCTCATGTCATAGTATAGAAGAAGAATCACTTTTTTATTATGAATTCTACAATATGACATTTGTTGTTGACTTCTAATATTTTATTCGATATAATTTAACAAAAATAAATAAGAGCTTATGCTTTCATCACCGGATGATTGCATTATAAGGCATCCAAAAGCCAACCGTAGGTACGGTGTGTTATCACACTATAAGGTTAGCTTTTGGGTGCCTTTTATTTTTAAGGAGGTCAAAATGATTATCAAAGAGTATAACTACTTACCAGAAGAAGCTATAAAAATAAGAAATGAGGTATTTGTAAAAGAGCAGGGATTCGTTGAAGAGTTTGATGAAATTGACGGCATAGCCAAGCATATCGTTTTGTATGAAAAAGAACATCCAATTTCAACATGCAGAATTTACTTCAATATTGAAAAACAATCATTTGTCATAGGAAGAATCGCTGTCGTAAAGGAATGGAGGGGAAAAAATATTGGGACGAAAATAATAAATATTGCAGAAGATAGTATAAAGACAGATGGTGGAAAAAGTGCAATGTTATCAGCACAAGTACGAGTTGCAGAATTCTATGAAAAGCAAGGGTACAAAAAGCAGGGAAAAGCCTATTTGGATGAAGAGTGTCCGCATATCTGGATGAAAAAGAATTTGGAGGATATGGACAAATGAACATAAATTATTTCACGCCACTTCTTATTGTGATCATATGTAATGTTTGCTATCACCTGATTAGTAAGAATATTTCAAGTACTACAAATACATATATGGGCCTGATTATAACATATGGAGTTGCCTGCTTAATAAGTGCTCTTGCATTTTTTATTACTTCAAAAAACGATTTTATTGAGGAAGTTACAAAAGTAAGTATATCCAATATTCTATTAGGACTGGTTGTAGTTGGTATTGAAGGTGGTTATATTCTTATGTACCGCAGCGGTTGGGAAATCAGCAAAGGTTCATTGATATCAAACATGTGTATAGCAATCATTCTTCTGATTATTGGTGTATTGGTATTGAAAGAGGGAATCACAATAAAGAAGTTAATGGGAGTTGTTCTATACCTTATGGGATTTTTATTAATTAATAAATAGTGCCTGTTTTAGTTGACATTGAAGACCCCGTATGTTAGCATTAATAAAACTTAAAACAAAAAGGCTATGATGTGAAATAGTAAGTATTAGGGATCTTACAGAGAGAAGATGGTTGGTGCGAATCTTCATTGATCTAATATGGAAGCAGTCACGGAGCTGTGGACCGAACAGAAAGATCTAAGTAGGCTTCAACGGAATTCCACCGTTATTTGGGAAGCAATATCGGAAATAACCCGTATTGGCAGAGCGCAGAGAAATCTGAAATTAGGTGGTAACACGGACATAATCGTTCGCCCTAAGTTGACAACAAGTCGGCTTAGGGCTTTTTGTTTTGGGTAAATAAATGAAAGGAGTTATATTTATGACAGCAAGTGAGTTAAGGAAGATGTACGTGGATTTTTTTAAAGAAAAGGAGCACAAATTAATTGCGTCTGCTTCACTTTTGCCAGAAAATGATCCGACAGTTTTATTTACCACAGCAGGAATGCATCCCCTGGTACCTTATTTATTAGGGGAAAGCCACCCACAGGGAAGACGTCTTACTGCCATTCAAAAATGTTTGAGGACAGGGGATATTGATGAGGTAGGTGATGATACCCATTTAACATTCTTTGAAATGATGGGAAATTGGTCCCTGGGCGATTATTTTAAAGAGGAAGCAATCTCCATGAGCTTTGATTTTTTAACAAATAGTTTAAATATACCCATTGAGAGAATTGCAGTAACCGTATTCGAAGGAGACATGACGGTGCCTCGGGATAACGAAGCGGAAGACATTTGGAAGAACAAAGGATTAAAGCAGAGTCAGATATACGCTTATGGCCGGGAAGAGAACTGGTGGGGGCCCCCTGGCCAGACAGGACCATGCGGTCCCGATACGGAAATATTTTATGATATGGGCAAACCAAAATGCAGTGATCATTGCGGACCTGCATGCAAATGCGGAAAATACGTTGAGATATGGAACAATGTATTTATGAAATTTAATAAAGAGGCAGATGGAAGTTTCACAGAACTTAAGCAGAAAAATGTGGATACAGGAATGGGGCTGGAACGGGTCCTGACAATATTTAACGGAAAAACCAATGTTTACGATACAGAGTTGTTTATTCCGGTTATGACGCAATTAAACAACATTATTGAAGAGTTAGATGCCAAAATGTCCATAAGAGATAAACGGATTATCTGTGAGCATATCAGAGCGGTCTGTTTCATATTGGGTGATCCTCAAAAGATATGCCCATCCAATACAGAACAAGGCTATATACTAAGACGTCTGATCCGAAGAATGATCCGGCTGTTTAAAAAAGCGGGAATTAATCAGAATTATTTATGTGATCTGGCAGAAGTGATTATCCGTCAATATAAGGATGCATATCCTGAATTAGCCGATAACGAAACATTTATTAAGGAGCAATTAACAAATGAATCTGATTTGTTTTTAAAAACCCTGGATGTGGGATTAAGAAAAGCGGATCAATATCTGGCGAAAACAGATGAAAACACTGCTTTAAGCGGAGAGTTAGCATTTAAGTTATATGACACATACGGCTTCCCAATCGAGTTTACCTGTGAATTAGCCGGGGAAAGAGGGCGTTCTGTTGATATGGAATCATTTCAGGAAAAGTTTACAGCCCATCAAAACAAGTCCAGAGAAGGGGCGGCAGAAAAATTCAAAGGAGGGCTGGCGGACCATAGTATCGAAACTGCCCGACTTCATACAGCAACCCATTTGTTAAACGCTGCGTTAAGAAAAGTGCTTGGAGACGAGATTTTCCAGCGTGGCAGTAATATAACCCCTGAACGACTTCGGTTTGATTTTTCTTTTCATAGAAAAGTGACACCAGAAGAACTGAGAGAAGTAGAAAAGATTGTTAATGAAGCAATTGATAAACAAATAGAAATATCCATGAAGGAAATGAAACTGAATGAAGCCTATGCATTAGGTGCGGTGGGAGTATTTACAAATAAATACGAAGAAACTGTTAAAGTGTACTCCATACCCGGTTATTCAGTGGAAATCTGTGGTGGTCCTCACGCTGGCAATACCAGAGAGTTAGGCTCATTTAAAATTGTTAAAGAAGAGGCTTCTTCGGCAGGCGTGAGACGAATAAAGGCGGTTTTAAAGGAGGGTAAACATGAGCAATGATTTTGTAAATCTAACGGCAGAAAACCTTGAAAAAGAGCATTTATGCTGCATTATAAGAAGTAAAAAAACTCATCCCGGAATCGAAGCAAAGAGGCAATGGCTTTCAGAACGGCTAAAGGAAGGACACGTTTTTAGAAAGTTAAATGAAAAGGCAACTGTATTTATTGAATATGCTCCTCTGGAAACAGCCTGGGTCCCCATAACTGGTGACAACTATTATTATGTATATTGCTTATGGGTATCAGGCAGTTGTAAAGGAAAAGGGTATGGGAGAGCGCTGATGGAGTATTGCGTTGCAGATGCCAGGGGAAACGGAAAATCCGGTATTTGTATGCTTGGATCAAATAAGCAGAAAGCCTGGCTTTCTGACCAGACCTTTGCGAAAAAGTTCGGTTTTGAAGTTGTTGATACTACGGAGCAGGGATATGAATTACTTGCTCTTTCATTTGACGGAACGTCTCCCAGCTTTGCTCAAAATGTAAAAAACAAGGGAATTGAAAAGGATGAGCTCACCATTTATTATGATATGCAATGCCCCTATATCTATCAAAATCTTGAGATGGTAAAGAAGTATTGCGATATAAATGAAATTCCGGTATCTGTCATTCCTGTGGATACACTGCAAAAAGCGAAAGAACTGCCCTGCGTTTTCAATAACTGGGGTGTGTTCTATAAAGGTAAATTTCAGACCGTAAATTTATTAGATGAGGCCAGCTTAGCACGAATACTAAAAAAACAGTAATTGAAATAATAAAAGGCAAAAACCTACGTAAGATGGTTTTTGCCTTTTTATATATGGACCTACAGTTCTGGATATGTGGACAAAATTTGATAAGAATAGTCGAGAAAAAATTCAAATAAATGCTATTATTATATGAGGAGGTGTCAGTATGGCAAAGGAACAGTCTCTTCAAAAAGCTATGGATTATATTGAACAAAATTTAACTAAAGATATCAGCTACTATGATATAGCACGGGAAGCCGGTATTTCAGTACCCCATTTTTACCGGCTGTTTAAAAGATTAACAGGGGACACCATTGGTGCTTACATATTAAGGCGAAGAATATCCATGGCTGCAAATGATTTGGTAGATCGTAATAAATCCATTGTAAGTATAGCATTTGAATATGGTTTCGAATCCCACGATGTATTTACCAGGGCATTTAGTAGAGTGTATGGAATGTCTCCAAGCAAGTACCGTAAAAGTATTACTTCAGTGCCTTTAAAAAGATTGACAGCCATAAGCGATCAATCTGCGATGGATGAACATCAAATGAAGTTTAGCCTGCTGCAAACGGAAGGTTTAGTCGTTGCCGGACTGGAATGCAGGGCTGTGCAGTGGGATAGTGACGGAGCTGTGGGCATATTATGGAGTGAATTCTTGGCACGTCTGGAAAAAATCCAACTGATACAAGATAAGGTGACCATGTATGGTATTTGTGAACAGGAAACCTGCAATAATGAAAATTTTACCTATATGGCTGCCATTGGTATCGATGCTGAAACTGATGTACCGCCTGGTATGACTAAAAAATTCATATCACCCCAAAACTATTTTCAGGCAAGTGTTCCTGGTTGTATCAGCACGCCGGATGCTTATGCTGGCGCAATTGGTTATGCGAGAAGTCTGGGGTATGCTTTAAAAGACAACGATATTATTGAGGTATATGATGGAATCTTTCAAAATCCCGATGTAAACAGATTCCGGTTATTGATTCCAATCATGTGATTTGAAAAATGGAAAGGAGAGTGTTTCCATGGCAGAGATATTTAAAAATATTGACTGTATAGAGCTTTATGTTTCTGATATAGATGAAGGGATACAATATTATTGTGACAGCATGGGTTTAAAACTTCTCTGGCGGAATGAGAATATGGTTGGGCTGGGAATGGAACATGATATTACTGAGATCGTTTTACAATCCCAGAGAAAACAGGTTCTTGTCGATATCAAGGTGGAGTCTGTGGATGAATCCATAGAAAAAATAAAAGAAGCAGGCGGAACAGTAGAATATGGTCCGTTTGATGTTCCGATCGGACGATGTGCAGTGATCCTCGATAAATGGGATAACAAATATGTGATACTGGACATGACAAAGGGCAGATATGTTACAGACGAAGATGGTAATGTAACCGGAGTAAGGAAAGAGTAATCACCAATCAGTTCAATTGCAGGATATGAGGTGAAAAATATTGATGAATCAAGTGATTATAGATGTAAATGAAAAACTGAATGAAATTCCTTTGTCTTTTATATATAAACCAATCATAATAGGCGGCATGGCTATGGAATATTATGGAATGCGTAAGTCAGGCAGAGACATGGATTTAATTATTTCAATAGATGATTATCATGTACTTTCTGAAAAGTATCCGGATAACAAAAAAGAGCTGTATGGTGATTTAGGCTTTATCATAAATGATTTTGAGATCTGGCGAAGCATTGCACTGATTGACTATGATTTTTTTCTGAAGGATGCGATTGATGAAGGAAATGTTTTAATTGTGTCCATAGACAGGCTTCTTTGGATGAGAGTTTGTGCCATGGAGGTTGAGAAGTACAAAAAGGATTTGCATTTAATGAAAGAATATTATTATACAAATTTTAGAAATCAAGATTACCTGCAGGAATATAGGGGAATGAATCCATCGGGTAAATTATGAACAGAGAGGAGCAGTGTGCTTCTCTTTTTTTTACGTTATGCTCTTTCCATACTTTACAAAATACGAAAAAAAATTAAGAAAATGAATCCCAATCTCTAAAAATGAATTTAAAAACATAAAAAATATCAGGAAATTGGGTAGTATATATATTAGTAAGCTTTCTATTGACAAATTTATGGCATTTTGATACAGAAAAAATTTTACAAGAATTTTACGTATAATTCACATAGATAATGCTTTAACTTTTCTTAATTCATGTATAATTAATAATCGGTGTAAAGAAGATGTAAATTCAAAGTATAGTAAAGGACAAACGTATGGATGATCTTATATTAAAGTCTGGGCAGAGAGCCAAGATAAAGACAGATGCAGTAAACCTTTTTTATGGCAGCTTCCAGGCTCTTAAAAATGTAACAATGGATATACAGGAATGCGCTATTACAGCAATCATTGGTCCTTCAGGCTGCGGTAAATCTTCACTTCTGCGTCTGTTTAACCGTATGAATGACCCGATACCGGGAGTCAGGGTGGAAGGTAAAATTTTGCTTGATGATACTTCGATCTATGATAAAAGTATGGATGTTGTTGCGCTGAAAAAAAGAGTGGGTATGGTTTTCCAGAAGCCGAATCCATTTCCCATGTCAGTCTATGATAATATGGTTTTTGGCCCCAGACATCATGGGATAAAGCAAAAAGCCCGTCTCGATGAGATTGTGGAGAGCTACTTAAGTCAGGTCGCTTTATGGGATGAACTGAAGGACAAACTGAAGGGACCCGCTTTTGACCTCTCTCCAGGACAGCAGCAGCGGCTTTGTATTGCCCGTGCACTGGCGGTAGAGCCTGAAGTACTGTTAATGGATGAGTCCTGCAGTGCACTGGATCCGGAATCTACCATGCAGGTTGAGGGATTAATGGAAGAGCTTGCTAAAAAATATACAATTCTTATAGTAACTCATAGCATGGAACAGGCAGCGAGAGTATCTCATATGACTGCGTTTATGATGATGGATGAGGACAGAGCAGGAACTCTGGTGGAATACGCTCCTACAGAACAGATCTTCGCCAATCCCAAGGATAAACGCACCGAAGATTATATTACAGGCAGGTTTGGATGAAAACTGGTTATTTCTATATTCAGAGAAATGGAGGAAATCAGGCATTGGAATTGAATGTTTGATTTTTGTGAAGATATGAAAAAAAGGATTAATACATGCAAATTATTAAGAAGAGTAAAAATATCTGCCTGTGCAGTGATACTGACCCTTTCTATGGGCCTGCTGTCTGGTTGCACCCAGGAGACGGAATCTGACACCATCGTTGCAGGATCAACCTCCGTACAGCCATATGCTGAGATTCTGGCGGAAGCATTTATGGCAAAAGATCCGGAGGCTGTGATTGATATTCAGGGAGGAGGCTCCTCCGCTGGTATAACGGCAACCCAGACTCATAGTGCTGATATTGGTATGTCTTCTCGTTCCCTGGAAGAGGGTGAGAAAGACCTTTGGAGCGTGGAAATTGCGAGGGATGGTCTGGCAATTATTGTGAATCCCGAAAATCCTGTAAAAAACCTTACCTCAGATCAGATCCGCGATATTTATGCGGCGGATATTACCGACTGGAGTCAGGTGGGAGGCACAAAAGCCAAGATCAATATTATTGCAAGAGAAGAAGGGTCCGGTACACGAAGTGCTTTTACGGAACTGCTTATGGGAAAGAAAGAGATAACTCCCAAATCCATTGTTCAGGACTCCAATGGAGCAGTACGCCAATTGGTTGCAGATGACCCCAATGCCATAGGATTTATATCGTTAGGGCTGGTTTCCAATGAAGTAAAAGCGCTCAACTTAGACGGAGTGGAAGCCACACGGGAAAATATCATGAATAACAGCTATAAACTGTCCAGACAGTTTTTGTTTGTCACCGATGGTGAGCCAACAGGAATACAAAAGAGTTTTATTGATTTCACCCTTTCTTTAGAAGGGCAGAAATTATTGAGCAAAGAGGGACTTATCCCGTCAGCAGAGGGGGCATCAAAATGAAAAGTTTTAAGGAAAAATTAACGGAGCGTGTGTTTCTCTTAATCGCTCTTTCGACTTTATCGGTATTGGCGCTCATCACTGTTTTTATATTTATAAAAGGTATGCCTATCATTGCCAAGGTAGGTATTATCAACTTTGTTTTTGGGATGAAATGGGCACCCAGCCAGGGCTACTACGGTATTTTCCCCATGATCGTCGGATCAGTATCAGTTACCATTGGAGCAGCCATCGTAGGAGTACCCATCGCCATATGCTGCAGTATATTCTTGGCTGAGTTTGCTCCAGCAAAGCTCCGGAACATATTCCGGCCTGCCATTCAGTTACTGGCTGCCATTCCTTCCGTTGTATATGGATTCTGGGGAGTTTTATTCGTTGTGCCTGCGATCCGTAAATATCTGGGAGGACCTGGCCTTAGCATACTGGCAGGTTCTATCATTCTGGGCATTATGATTCTGCCCACCATAATAAGCATTACTGAAGTATCCCTGCTTGCACTGCCGCGCCATTATAAAGACGGCGCGCTTGCACTGGGACTGACCCAATGGCAGACAATCCGATCCCTGTTGCTGCCGGCTGCAAAGTCTGGTATAGTAGCTGCTGTTATATTAGGTTTAGGAAGAGCAATTGGTGAAACGATGGCGGTAATTATGGTTCTGGGCAATGCGGTTGCACTTCCCCATTCCGTTCTTGATCCGGTCAGAACACTGACCACCAATATCGGTATTGAAATGGGTTATGCTTCCGGTGAACATCAGCAGGCGCTATTTGCCACGGGTATTGTATTATTTGTTATTATCATGATTTTAAATGCCACTGCCCAGTACATTACACGAAAGAGGTGAGGTCACTATGAAAATCAATGCAAACACTTCTCAAAAGATAGCCAAGTTTACGATTTGGGCGGCAGCTCTTTTTGTTATTGCCATTCTTTTTTCCATCATTGCATATATTCTGGTAAAGGGCATCCCGATGCTCAGCTGGGAGTTTTTGACGGATATTCCCAGGGACATGGGTCGTTCCGGCGGTATTTCCTCCTCCATCGTAGGGACACTGGTTGTAACTGCGGTGGCAGTGATTGTGGCAACACCATTTGGAATTGGAACAGCAATTTATCTTACGGAGTACACAAGAGAGGGAAGAATTACCCGTATTATCCGTTTCAGCGCCGAATCTCTGGCAGGGATTCCTTCTATCGTTTATGGACTTTTCGGATTTATCTTTTTTGTGATATACTTAAATATGGGCTGGTCAATATTGTCAGGTGGATTAACTATGGCGATTATGATTCTTCCAACGATTATACGTACATCGGAAGAGTCCATCCGTACGGTTCCCCAGCTATACAGGGAGGTAGGCTTCTCTCTGGGATTGACGAAATTACAGACAATAACCCGGACGGTACTTCCATCAGCCCTTCCTGGCATTGTAAATGGAGTGATATTAAGTATCGGCAGATGTGTGGCTGAAACAGCAGCTGTCATTTTAACGGCTGGTTCCGCACTTCGTATGCCTGAATCACTGTTCTCCCCCACCCGGACGATGGCAGTACATTTTTATATACTGGCGAGGGAGGGAATATCCATGGATAACGCTTACGGAACAGCAGCGCTACTCATTATTCTGATTCTTCTGCTTAATGTAGGATTTAATATACTGGTCAATCGATTTATAGCGAAGGGCCGTTAAGAGGTGAAAAATGACGCAGAAAGCAAAAATAGATATAAAGGGATTGAATTTCTTTTTTGAACAAAAACAGGTCATTAAAGAATTAAACTTAGAAATACCCGAAAACCGGATTCTGGGTGTTTTTGGTCCGGCAGGCAGTGGTATTACGACTCTGCTTCGCACATTGAACCGTCTCAGTGATTTAACTGCAGAAGCCCGTCGGGAGGGTGAGATTCTGTTAGACGGGAAGAATATCTTTGATACAGATGTTAATGTAACAGAACTGCGCCGCAGGGTAGGTATGGTCTTTGATGTTCCAACACCTCTTCCTATGTCCATTTTTGACAATGTGGCTTTGGGACCCCGTATGGGTGGAATGAAGTCAAAGACTGATCTGGAAGAAAAAGTGGAAACATCACTTCGGATGTCAGCTCTGTGGGATGATGTCAAAGACAGACTGGATACGCCTGCAGCCAGATTATCCGGCGGTCAGCAGCAGCGTCTTTGTATTGCAAGAGTGCTGGCTCTTGAGCCAGAAGTGATTTTACTTGACCGGCCATGTTCGGCTCTTGACCCCATATCAACAGCCAAGATCGAAGAATCTTTGGTACAGCTGAAAGAGCAGTACACCATCGTCATTGCTCCCCACACAGTGCAGCAGGCCGGACGTATTGCCGACCGGGTAGCGTTCATGCTGATGGGAGATTTAATCGAACAAGGTTACACCCAGGAAGTTTTTTCATTCCCTAAGGATAAGAGGACTAACGACTACCTCACCGGTAGATTCGGCTAAAAGGAGACGAGAATTTTGGTTAGAGAACATTTTACACAGAAGATGACTGAAGTGAAGCAAAAAGTATTAGCAATGGGAGCTCTCGTTGATAATATTATTGATTCAGCAGTGACTTCCATACAGACACAGGATCTTGAACTTGCAAGGAAAGTGAATGAACAGGATGATGAAATCGATCAGTTAGAAATGGAAATTGAAAAGGAATGTATTATGCTTCTTGCCCTTCAGCAGCCCCTTGCCAAGGATTTAAGAACAATTGCATCGGTTTTAAAGATTATAACGGATCTGGAAAGAATGGGAGACAATGCGGTAAATATTGCCAAAGTCACTCTTGAAATAGGAAAAGAACCAATCATTCAATCCATTATCGACATTCCAAAGATGGCGGAGATCGGCAGAAAAATGCTGAAGATGAGTCTTGATGCGTTTGTAAATGAGGACATTTCCCTGGCGCAAAAAGCAGCGGAGAGAGACGAAGAAGTTGACAGCCTCTATGAATCAGTGATCAATGATATCTTAAATATTATTACAGAAAAAAGGGAACTTACAAAACAGGGTACGAAACTTTTGTTCTTAGGACGATATCTTGAGAGAATCGCGGACCATTCCACCAATATCTGTGAAAGAACCATCTATATGATTACAGGTGAATTAAAGGAAATAAATTAGAGGCCTATGCCTCTAATTTATTTTTTTGCTTTTTCATGACTGCATATTCCATATTTCTATCAATATCTGATATAACATCAACCAGCTTATCCGCTGGATATGCAAAGCCGGAATTAACCCATTTGCTGATAATTGCAAGGCAGCCCTGAACATGGTAACGGACATGATAGGTCAGCTCTTCGCTGATTTTGGAATGCTTCCAATCCTTACACCATGTTTCAATGCATTTTTCCTCAAACAAATCATTGAGACGTACAACAAAGCTGCCTTCTCCATTGGTGCTGAACAGCATACGGCATAATTGTTTGTTTTCTAAAATATATTCCACTATTAATTTATAAAAATGGTTGGCCGGCTGTTCATAGTTTTGAATAATCAAGTCATTGAGTTCTGTGGCTACCGCATTCTCCATCTGTTCATAGAGATCATAAATATCTTGATAGTGAGCATAAAAAGTGGCTCTGTGGATATCAACTTTATCCGTTAATTCCCGTACCGTTATATTACGAATATCCTTGGTTACCATTAATTCAGCAAGTCCATCCCGCAACGCTCTCTTTGTTTTTCTTACACGCCTGTCATCCTGATTATTACCACCCATTTTTTTACGTCCTTCCGTATTTTATATTTGTTTAAAAACGACTCCAGTACAATTATAATACACATATATAGTTAAAACAATGTCCTATCTCTCCATTTTTGAGATCCCTTCTATGCCATTTGAGACAAAGCAGCCAATATTTCTTTGCCTATGCCCCCAGACAAGGATACAATCTCTTTTTAAATCAGCTAAATTTTGGTAATGCGACATTTCGACCACATTTTATCGCTTAGCAGACATTCGCGCCTGTAATTGATTGTAGAAAAGCAACTACAGTTTATATATAATACATTTGTACAGATAAATGTACTGCTGTTATATTAACTAAATAAAAAAAGGAGAAGAAAATGATCAATTATAGAAGACCAAAAAAGGAAGAATTAAAGGAGATAGCCAGAATGTGTGCTTTGACATTTATTGACTATCCAATATGCAACGATATCAAGAAAGAATTTAAAGAACCTGGCCGGTTTCTTGATTTTATGTGTGAAGTTTATTATGTTTATATAAAAGCATATTACAAAAAAAGCGAATTCTTTGTAGGCGAGGACAATGGAAGAATAAAAAGTTTTGCCATTCTGGTACGCCCTTACAGCGAAGACGTCACTCTGCTTGATTATTTCCGGGGCGGTGCATTTAAACTGTTTAAAAAAGCAAGTCTTCCCGGTATCCTGAAATTTTTAAATGTTCTTGAAACAGGACACAAACCTGGAAGCGGGATAAAAGAACATTCCTGGCAGTTAGAATCACTGGCAGTGGATCGGTCTTGCAGAGGTCAGCAATTGGGCAGTAAGATGATAAATGAATGTTTGATCCCTTATATAAAGGAACAGAGTATTGGAGATGAACCGGAGACGTTTATTACCTTCACAAATACCGAAACTAATAAAAAGTTTTATATGAAAAATGGATTTACTGAATTTGATTATACAACCATTCAGATGTCAGAATCGGCAATTGGTAACTGGAGCTTTCGCATGAATGTGATTCCCACTTAAAAAAATGAAGCTGTCTTTTGTAATTTTTAAATAGGATGTAGATACAGTCCCAGGCAATCGCCTGGGATTTTTTAATTAAAAGTATTTCCCCCTATTCTATTCTGGATACAAAGGAGTCCGCAGACCAAAAACTGGTATGTTCTTAAGAATCGAAACTGGAAAGAGAATGATCGGACAGGCGGAACATAAGCTGAGCTAGTTTTTGGCTTGAAAGATCAAAGTCTGATTTTATCCACTCTATAAGGATGCAAATACTTCCATGCATAACATAATCAAATACATAATTGTAATACTCGGTTGGACAATTAATGGAAATGATACCCTTAATCCGGTCCATAGCGATATTAAGAAACATAGTTCGAAAAGGGATATTATCCTGCCTGCATAAGAGTGTATAAAATATATCTTTGTTTGCTTTTATATAGTCCAGGAATGAAGTGACATATAAAATGGTATTTACATTAGTTTCAGAATTAATATTAGCTAAATGCTCTTGTGTTTTAAAAATAATTTCTTCTTCAATTTCTTTTAATAAAGCATACTGATCTGCATAATGCAGGTAAAAAGTTGAGCGGTTTAAATCAGCATTTTCACACAACTCTTTTATTGTAATTTGATTAATGGATTTGTTGTGCATTAAATCAATTAAACTGGTCTTCAACAATAATTTAGTCATTTGTGTTCTGCGGTTATTTTTAGATGCCATACTCTTTCTCCATCATTCTATATATTTATGTTTTTAAAACGACATAATTAAAAAATATGTACAATTTATATTAATAGTTTATCATCTGCGCATTGCAAATTGGACACTGTGTTGATAATATAATAAGTGATAATTAAACGAATGTCAATGAGGCCAATTAGGATAATAATGATGAAGAGATGAGGTTATAATTTGAAATTAAGCAAAAAATATAGAATACTACTTGCAATAATGCTTATTTTCGTTATTGCAGGCGCGGTATTTGCAGAAAAACAACTGGTATATTTAGAGCCGTCACAGGCTGATTTGGCGGAATATAATGGAGATTTCCGCAAGGCAATATCGGTAAGTCCATTTTCCGGAGGGGCTTTTTTGGATAACTATAAATATCAGGCCGGAGAAATAACAGCAACAAACCGGGAAGAACTGGAAAAATTATATATTGCCAATGGGGCAAATGAAATGTATACCAGAATTGCAACTAAGAGATATCCTACGGAAGATAATATTGTGTATGGAGAAGAGGATTATAATGCAAACTTCCATACTTTACAGCAGGGTCTTGAATTATGTAGGATGGCGGCGAAACTTGATATACCGATTAATCCTGAAATTATGTGTGCTTATACGTATATGGATATGGATAAACAACAAGCACCAGACTTTAAAGAATATCCAGATATCTATTCGCTGCAACATGGAAAGACCTGGGATGAGTTGTCTATAGACGAAATGTGCGTTGTTTTAGAGGCGTATGGTAAATTTGTGGCAGCTGAGATTTTAAAGACAGGGTGTACTGTGGAAAATTGGAATATCGGGAATGAAGCGAATTTTGGATTTGCAGGAGTGGGAATTGGGTTGAAAACCGCTGTAAACCCTGAATTAGAAAAAATAAACTCATGGCAAAAAAATATTCTTCCTTATTTAGGAAATTCATGGTTGAAGAAAAATTTGTGGAACTATAATGCGGTACAGATGAGTGCAGTGGCAAAGGGAATTACAGAAGCATATGAAGAGATGGGAATCGATTCTTCTAATATAAAATTCTCAACCCACATTGCATCAGTCGTTTCTTCCCCAAAGAATGCAACAGCTTATTTTAATACTCTTAAAGAGAATGGATTTCCCATCAGCGTTGCAGGAATAAGCTATTATCCCAGTGCGCCTTCTGCCTATTTGAACAGCACAATGCTATATAAAAAAATAGTGACAGCTATAAATAAAGAATGTGACTTACCCGTGTTTATAGCAGAATTTTCTTATCCGTCTGGTGAAGTTACCGGTGCTTATTCAGGCTGGGATAAGGTGGTAAAAGGATATGAATTTACACAGGAAGGGCAGGCAGCCATTTATCAGGATACAATTGCGTGGGGAAAATCCCATGGAGTAGTTGGGATACGTTATTGGGCACCGGATTTTAAGGACTGGGGAAGTATGTCCTTGTTTGAATATGGAGACGGAAGTGCAGTTGGGAAAAAGGCCCTTCAAATAAGACAATAAAGGAGCGAAAGCTTAATGAAGAAAAAGGTGTTTTTAACAGGTGCATCAGGTTCCATGGGACAAGCAACGTTAAAAGAATTGTTGAAATCCAGAAAATATGAAGTCATAGCATTAGTACTGGATTCAGATGCAGATAAGAAAATTATGACTCCCTTTGAGAAAGAAAAAGATTTGACAATTTATTATGGTGATTTAACTGTATACAAAGATGTTTTAGCATGTATGAAGGGTGTAGATCTTGTACTTCATATAGGAGCCCTGGTATCTCCTGCAGCAGACGACGACCCGAAATTAGCGATGAAAATTAATTATGGATCTACAGTAAACCTGATAAAAGCAATAAAAGAGCAGCCGAACTGGGGGAATATACGATTCGTTAATATTGGAACAATAGCAGAAACCGGAGACAGAATGCCACCGATACACTGGGGAAGAATAGGGGATCCGCTTAAGCCAAGTGTATATGATTATTATGCAGTTTCCAAGATCGCAGCAGAAAGAGAAGTAATCGAGTCTGGATTAAAATACTGGGTTTCTTTAAGGCAAACCGGAATTCTATCGGAAAAAATGGCAAAGCATAATGATCCGATTATGTTTCATAATTGTTTGGACAACGTGCTGGAATATGTGTCAGATAGAGATTCTGCGATTATGATGGTAAACTGCTGCGAAAATGATCTGCCAGAAAGCTTTTGGGGACATATATACAATGTTGGAGGCGGTGAAAGCTGCCGTGTAAGCTGTTATAACATGTTTCATGAAATGTTTGGAGCACTCGGTTTTAAAAACTTGGATAATGTAATTGAAGCCAACTGGTTTGCAATTCGAAATTTTCATGGAACCTATTACCTAGATAGTGATAAATTAAATAATTATCTCCACTTCAGGAATGATGGCCTTTCTTATTTTTATGATATTTATTTAAAGAATATGGGAATTATAGCGCCAATCGCCAAATTTGTAAATAAATTACCTGGTGGAGAAAAGTTTATGGGGGCCATTATTAAAAAGACATTTGCTAAAAATTTAATGGAAGACAGAGGAACCATGAACTGGATTAAAAATAATAGAACTGATCATATAGATCCATATTTTATATCCAGGGAGGTCTGGGAAAAATTACCTGAATTGAATCATATGAAACATTTTCACGATTGGGATAAAGTGGTTCATATTGATCATGGGTATGATGAAACAAAGCCTGAATCGGAATTGACAATTAAGGATATAAAAGGAGCGGCAGCATTCCGCGGGGGTGAATGTCTTTCCGAGGATATGGTAGTGGGAGACTGGAATACTCCTTTAGACTGGAAATGTTCCTTTAACCATACCTTTAAAGGAAGTCCAAGGCTAATTTTAGAAGGAGGGCACTGGTGCCCGGAATGTGAAAGAAAGAGCTGGAATTATCATGAAATAGCTAAGAGGAATCCTTTTTTTGCACAGGTCTGGTATCCGCTTCATAGTAAAGAGGAGCCTTCGAAAGAATACTTAAAGATTGTAAGTGAGCTGGATGTCAGAGAATCTACAGGTGGTGCAGTAAAAGGATAGGCACGTTGAGAAAATCAGTAGAGCCAAAAGTGAAAAGCAGAGGGAAGGCAAAAGAAAGAACTGCCTTTCTTCTGCTTTTATATGTACTAACGATAAGTAACAAAAAAGAGAAAAAATAGAAAATGGGACAGAACATAAATGAAAAATAAAGAACGAAGATAAAATAAAGAACCCAAAGTATCATTTATAATAAGCATACATTCAGGATTTGTAATTACAGGGGGGATACAAATGTTGAAAAGGATAAGGAAGAGGAGACGTATTATGGCTGGAAGAAAGAAAGAACTAGGCGTAGACAGCATGGGCATACAAAAGACCATGACAAAATTAGACTATTTGGGTGATAGCTCCGGACAGGTATCCCTTAATTTATTAGGGGGACTGGTAGGACAGTTAATTTATTTTTATACGGATAAAGTAGGGCTTGCTGCAGGAGTTATGGCTACGCTGCTTTTGATTGTAAAAGTTATTGGTGCGTTTGCAGATCTGTTTATGGGAGAAGTGGTCGATTCCACAAAATCAGATAAAGGAAAATGCCGCCCATGGTTTCTTAGAATGGCACTTCCCTCGGTAGCAGCTATAATTCTGATCTTCACAGTACCTAAAAACATATCTCCAGGTATGCAAAATATTTATGTACTTGTTACCAATTTGTTTCTTACATGTATTGTTTATACAGCCATAGCCATACCTTATGGTGCAATTATGGCCACTCGTACGAAAAGTGTGGAAGAGCGTGGCAAAATAGGAATTGCCAGAGCAGCCTCCGGTTATGTGGTGGGCATGGTTGTCAGCGTATTATTGATACCTCTTACTAATATGCTTGGAGGAAATCAGACGGCCTGGATTAAATTAGGAGTGATCTTTGCAGTTGTTTCAGGACTTAGCTTATTGTTTCTTTATAAAACTTCCCGTGAAGAGAATATTGAAGAGGTAAGTGAAAAAGAGGAAAAGAGTCCATTTTTCCAATCCATCCGTTTGTTATTTAAAAATAAATATTGGGTGATTATGCTTGGTGTGAATTTATTTTTGAATATATCATCTGGCCTGAGTATGTCTGGTGGAGCCTATTTTTCAAAATGGATATTAGGAAATGAAAATTTAGTTGCATTACTGGGCGCAGTTGGATTAATTCCTACTTTTTTAGGGTTTGCAGCAGTTGGACCTATGGTTAAAAAATTTGGAATGGCTAAAACCAGTCAGATTTGTTGTGGCATCGGTGTATTGGGCGGTATTATCAGAGTATTTACGCCGTATAGCTTGATTTCCTGTTTAACTGCAGGAGGATTAATGACATTTACCAATATTCCGATTATGTGTTTAACTGGAGCACTTGTAAATAATTGCGTTGAATATAATGAATGGCTGTCAGGAAAGAAGCTTGTAGGAATGACCAACAGTGCCAGTTCCTTTGGAAGTAAAATTGGTTCAGGAATTGGGGGGTCTTTAATTGGCTGGCTTTTAGCATTAGGTTCTTATGATGCAAAGTTAATGGTGCAGCCGGATAGTGCTGTTTATGCAATATTCGGATTCTCTATTTATCTTCCGCTGATTTTATTTATTATTATGTTCTTCCTATTTTCAAAATATAATTTGGAAAATATCTATCCACAAATTGTAAAAGATCTGAAAGAAAGAAGAGAAAAGCATGGAACTGTTTAGTTATGAGGATCTTTACGATACCCCAAAGGGGTGATGCCATATTGCTTTTTAAAGGCAGTCTGAAAGTGGCTTTGACTGGAAAAACATAAATAATTACTGATATCGCTAATACTTTTATTGGTATATGCAAGCAGAAATCTGGATTCTTCCAATTTACAGCGTACGATAAATGTGCTCAGATCAAAGCCTAAAGTCTGCTTGAACCGGTGGGTAAAATACGAACGGCTAAAGCCCAGATGAGAAGCTACATCTGAAACAGTCAATCGTATATTGGTATTTTTTATAACATAATGAATCGCCTTTTGAATCGCATCATCACTGGTAACAGGAATTTTAGATTCAGAGACACGGCAGGTAAAGTCCAATAATGCTTTTTGATTTAAATTATAAATGGATTCAATAGTGGTAAACTGTTCCAGGTTTTGGATATATAAATCTGACAAATGAAAAGCGTTATCCATAGGGATTCCTCCACGAATTGCCGCACGAGTCGCTAAAGTAATCATAACAATAGCAGTATTTTTGGCCTGACGAATGGGGGTTGATGCGACAATACCTTCGTGGATGGTTGTAGAATCAGCATTGAAATTTTTTAATGCTTCTATATTACCACTTTCAACGATACGAATCAATTTTTGTTCTATTTCGTAGGAATTGTTAAAAGAACCATTTTCTTTATTGATATATATATTTTCAGCTTGTCTTGCCGCTATGTTATCTGGCACTTGTCCCTGTCCCTGGTTCATATCCATGATATCGGATAACGCCAAAGGAATCTGGTTTAAAGCATAATTAATGAACAGCATCTTATTGCAAAAAGAGGAAAGGGTCATTGTTGAAATATTTGAAAAATAAGTATCAAAGCTTTTCCGATCTTCTTTTACAATAAAGTATTCACGGTACATCAAACGTAAGATTTCCTGAGAATAAGGAACGCTGCTGACAGGACCGATTACTAACTGAATACTGGCATCTTCTTTGAGTTGAATGCAACCAAAAAATGAATAAAAGCTGGTTGTAATATAGGAAATGGAAGCGGTTTGCTGCCATAAGATATCCAGGTAAGAAGCAGGCGGCTGCGTTATTAAGGTTTGTTCTGGAAAAGAAGCAGTCAATTTGTGATTTTTATAGACATAAACAGGAATCAGTGAATCCCTGTAGAAATATTGGCAAAAAGCTTCAATGTTTTGCATGTAAGTCTCTCCTGTGATATGTTTCTATTTTAATTGATTAATGCATCATTGTATAACAATATTATAACAATAAAAACAATTATGCAATACATATTTGCATATACAGATTATATTAGAAAGCAGATTGATTTAAGAATGGAGGATTATCAGTGAACATATATGACTTAACAACAGAGTATCAAAGAGATCCAATAGGAATGGATCTTTTAAAACCCAGATTTTCGTGGAAGATAGAATCAGATGAGAAAGGTGTGATGCAAAGTGCATATCAGATAATCGTATCAGACAGTGAGGGCGAGATATGGAACACACAAAGAATAGAAAAGGAAGACTCTGTTTTAGTTCCATATGAAGGGAAAGATCTGGAGCCAGAGAAGTTGTATTATATAACGGTGAAGGTACATGACAATCAGGGAAATCAGGCAGTTGGTGAAGGTACTTTTGAAACTGGAATATTAAAGGGAACTAATCTTAAAGCAAAATGGATTACTCATGAACTTTCACAGGATGATACAGCCTGTGCTGTTTTTAACAAAAAGTTCCACATAGAAAAAAACGTAAAAAAAGTTCGTGTCTATGCGACGGCTCTTGGTATTTATGAAATAAAAATAAATGGAAAGAAGGTAGGGGATACCTACCTGGCTCCTGGCTGGACAAATTACAAAAAAAGAATTCAATATCAGACTTATGAAGCGGATCACTACCTGAATAAAGAAAACGAGATTGAGATTACAGTAGCAAATGGTTGGTATAAAGGTTATTTATCATTCACCTGTACCCCAAACCAATATGGAGACAGAACTGCTGCATTGGCGGAAGTACACATTACTTATGAAGATGGAAGTAAGGAAGTAATCCTGACAGATGAGACATGGGACGTCTATACGGGAGCAGTTAAGCGTGCAGAGCTTTATATGGGCGAAACTTATGACAGCCTGGAAGAAAAGAAATTACAGGGTAAATCCATAGCAATCCGCAAAGAAGAGGGTGTATTTGATAAGACTCGCCTGGTTTCACAGGAATCAGAGCCGGTACGCATTAAAAAACGCTTTCCCGCAAAGGAATATATTATAACTCCTAAAAAAGAAAAAGTGATTAACTTTGGACAGAACATTGCAGGATTTGTGGAGTTTAAGTTTAGGGGAAAGAAGGGGCAGCAAATTAAGATACGCCATGCTGAGACCTTGGATAAACATGGGAATTTTTATCCGGATACCCTTCGTGGGGCTATATCAGAAGATATTTTTATTTGTGATGGAAGTGAGCAGATATTGATACCCAGCTTTACGTTTCATGGGTTCCAGTATATCTGCGTAGAAGGGTTAGAAGAAGTATGTCTAGAGGATTTTACGGCTTGTGCTATCCATACAGATATGGAAGAAACGGGGAGCTTTCTATGCTCCAATGTCATGGTAAATCAGCTTCAAAGTAATATTTATTGGGGGCAAAGTGATAACTTTGTGGATATACCAACCGATTGTCCCCAAAGAGATGAAAGACTGGGCTGGACGGGAGATGCTCAGGTGTTTTCAGGAACGGCTGTATATCTGCGAAATACAGCAAGATTTTTTTCAAAATGGCTTCATGATCTGGCATCCGAACAATCTGAAGATGGTGGAGTGCCCCATGTTGTTCCTGACGTGCTGGGAAGTTATAGTGCAGCAGCATGGAGCGATGCAGCGACAATAATCCCCTGGGCGATTTATGAGACGTATGGAGATGAGCGTATTTTAGAAGAACAGTATGAATCCATGAAGGGCTGGGTTGATTATATTACGAATCATACCGAAAATAACGGATTATGGATGAGCGATTATCAGTATGGAGACTGGCTTGCTTTGGATAAAGAGGAATTTGTAGATCGAACAGGAGCAACAGATCGATATCTGATCGCCAATTCCTATTATCTCCATTCAATGGATATTGTGAAAAAATCGGCTATGGTACTTGGAAAGAAAGAAGATGCCATAAAGTATGGTGATTTATATGACAATATTTTAAAGGTATTTCGAAATGAGTATTTTACCTCCACAGGAAGAATGGTAGGAGAAACACAGACGGCGCTTACTTTAGCACTGCACTTTAATTTGGCGGAGGAAAAAAATAAACAGCGGATTGCAAAGATGCTTGAAAGTAATATTGGAGCTCATAAAAATCATTTGAGCACAGGATTTGTTGGAACACCATATATTTGTCATGCATTATCTGATTATAATATGCATGAGCTTGCCGGCGCTTTATTTTTAAAGGAAGATTTTCCGTCCTGGCTGTATGCGGTAAAGAAAGGTGCAACTACTATTTGGGAGCGTTGGGATTCCATCAAGCCAAACGGTGATTTTGATGAGTCAGGAATGAATTCCTTAAATCATTATGCTTATGGTTCTATAGGAGAATGGATGTATAAGAAACTGGCAGGTATCAATCTGGTAACAGCAGGGTACAAAAAGTTCTATATCAAGCCAATGTTTATCAAAGGGATAACCTGGGTAAAAGCATCTTTTGAATCGATTTATGGATGTATTCAGAGCGAATGGGAATGTAAGAACAATAGAATTACAGTAAAGGTGACTATTCCCCCAAATACAACAGCTTCTCTTTATCTTCCGGAAAAAGAGGGAGTGATTGAATTAGGGTCAGGGAGCTATTCTTATGAATATGATACAGATACGAAGTTGGAAATAGATCGTTTTACTATGGAAACTACATTAGGGGAAATTGCAGGAGAGCCCGTTGCAAGGCAGATTATAGAGCAGGCGACACCCGGATTTTTTGATGCACCAATGATACAGTACGCTTATGGACTTAGCTTAACAGAATTACTTACACAGGCAAAGCCGTTAGAGCCGGTATTGAAAGCAGTTATTGATACACTGAATCAATCCTAAGTCTGATATTATTCATTAATAAAGGAGAAGAAGATGCGAATAGAAGAAATCAAAAAATTGGTCAGAGATATGACATTAGAAGAAAAAGCAGGATTATGCTCCGGCGAAAATTTTTGGAATACAAAAGAGGTAGAAAGACTTAATATTCAAAAGATAATGCTTTCAGATGGACCTCATGGATTAAGAAAACAAGATGCACAAGCAGATCATTTAGGCGTAAATGAGAGCATTAAGGCTGTTTGTTTTCCAGCAGGCTGTCTGACTGCTGCAAGCTTTGACAGAGAATTGTTAACAGCAATCGGTGAAGCAATAGGAGAAGAGTGTCAGGCAGAAGGGGTAGGCGTTCTGCTGGGGCCTGCTGTAAATATCAAACGTTCCCCCTTATGCGGACGAAATTTTGAATATTACTCAGAGGATCCGTATGTAGCCTCAGAGACAGCGAATGCGTTTATTAAGGGAGTACAAAGTAAAAAGGTTGGTACAAGTATCAAGCATTTTCTTGCCAACAATCAGGAACATAGAAGAATGACCAGCTCATCTGAAGTGGATGAGAGAACCCTTAGGGAAATTTATCTTGCAGCATTTGAAGGTGCAGTAAAATCGGGTAAGCCCTGGACGGTTATGTGTTCTTATAATAAAATAAATGGTACTTATGCCTCAGAGAATCCAGTCTATTTAACAGACATACTTCGTAAGGAATGGGGATTTGACGGCTGTGTCGTCAGCGACTGGGGTGCAGTAAATAACAGAGTTCTGGGACTAAGTGCAGGAATGGATTTAGAGATGCCGGGAAATGGCGGAATCAATGATGCTCTTATTGTAGAAGCGGTAAAGAATGGGGAATTAGAGGAAAAAGTACTAAACGAAACTTGTGAACGTATCCTGGATGTGACTTATCGTTATTTAGAGAATAAAGATAAGAGTGCGGTATTTGATCTGGAGAAAGATCATGCATTGGCAAGAAAGGCAGCAGAAGAGTCCATCGTATTATTGAAAAATGAAGAAAACATATTACCAGTTTCTAAAGGGAAAAAGATCGCTTTTATTGGAGAATTTGCAAAAAAACCGCGTTATCAAGGCGGAGGAAGTTCGCATATTAACAGCTTTAAGGTGACTTCTGCAATGGAATCTGTGTCAAAGCTAGGTTTAGAGTACGTTACTTACGAACAGGGTTATCAGACACAGAAGGATGAAACAATAGAAGAATTAAAGCAGAAGGCAGTTCGTGCTGCTAAGAATGCTGAGGTAGCTGTTATTTTTGCAGGACTTCCGGATAATTTTGAATCAGAAGGTTATGATAGAAAACATATGCGTCTGCCAGATTGTCAGAATGAGTTAATTGAGGAAATATGTGATATACAGCCAAATACCATAGTGGTATTGCATAATGGATCACCAGTAGAAATGCCATGGATTCATAAGGTGAAAGGATTGGTGGAGGCTTATCTTGGAGGGCAGGCAATTGGGGAGGCAGTTGTAAATGTACTTTATGGTAAGGTAAATCCAAGTGGAAGACTTCCAGAGACATTCCCTGTCAGGTTAGAAGATAATCCGTCTTATTTGTTCTTTCAGGGGGAGGGTGATGTTGTAGAATACCGGGAAGGTGTTTTTGTAGGGTACCGCTATTACGAATCTAAAAAGGCAGAAGTACAGTTTCCTTTTGGATACGGGTTATCTTATACCCAGTTTGCATACAGTAATATGAAGGTATATAAAAATAGCATAAACGATACGGAAACAATTAAAGTCTCTGTGGATGTAACGAATACGGGAACTGTTACAGGAAAAGAAGTAGTGCAGCTTTATGTGTCGCCGGCTATGGGAAATATATTACGCCCTGTTATTGAACTTCGTGGCTTTGAAAAGATTCAATTAGAGCCAAACGAGACAAAAACAGTGACTTTTACTCTGGATAAGAGATCTTTTGCGTATTGGAACACCGCAATACATGACTGGCATGTATTAAGCGGGGAATACACAATTCATATTGGAAAATCAGTGAGAGAACTTGTATTATCAAGTTCAGTAACCCTGGAATCAACAACTGTAATACCTGTCAGATATGATTTTAACTCTACTTTAGGAGATATCATGAAAAATCCAAGAGGAAAAGCGATTCTTGAAGCTGGACAGGCACAGATGTTTGCAGGCACTCAGGCAAAAGAGATGGAGGAAACGGCACAAGACAGCAGTGGTGCAATCAATAATGAGATGATGCAGGCAACCCTGGAGTCAATGCCTCTTCGCCAGATGTTAAGCTTTATCCCTGGGATGAAGCGGGAGATGTTACAGCAGTTGATTGATGCATTAAATAAAAATTAATATTAATCTATCGTATTTATTTATATTATGTCGGAAGCGCTTTTCATTGCGCTTCCGATTTTTGGTTGTGCACTTACATTTGCGCCCAGCAGAGGTAACCAGCTAAAGCATTTTGGGAGCCTGAAGCTTTCTGTATTCTCCCGGAGTCATTGTTACATACTTTTTGAAAAAACGCTGGTAGCTTTGGACGTTATTATATCCTACCTTTTCTGATATTTCAGTTAAGGTAAGAAACGTGTCCGTAAGGTATTCTTTACTTTTGTCTATTCGTATACTATTTAAGTAATCGGTTAAGGTCGTACCGGTCCGTGCCCGAAAAATTTTACTGAGATAAGAGTAGCTGATATCCAGAGAGTCAGCCACATCAGTAATATTCATGTCATTCATATAGTGCTCATTTAAATATTGCTTGGCCATCTCACAGTAATTGGTTTCTTTTACATCGTTGCTTTTATAATGAACGCTGATATTCATGAGAAGCTGTCTGCTGGAATGAATCATATCCGCCAATGTTTTATACTCATATAATGCATCTAAAAGATTGGTATCCATCAGTCTGGTGAAATGAAATTCGTGATCCAGTTCCACCAGTATCCGGTTAAATACATCCTTGACCTTGGAGGCATTCTTGATATCCCCTAGTTTATCCTCCAACTCCAGTAACAGCCGTTCTGTTTCCTGTTGGTTTTGAGAGACAATGCTACGGATAAACGATGTATTAATATTTAATAACATCGTATATACTTCATCAGAATCCAGACTTTTCTCAATTTTCTTGAATGTGGTAAGTTGATTTTTCCAATTAAAAAAATATGAGTTTTTGACTGCTTCAAGACATTTGGGGTACTCTTCTAAAATTTCTTCTGCATGATGTATGGGCTGACTGATCCCGAAATATGCGTTCTGGTTTGTCAACTTAATTACCGTATCAGCCAGAACTGTTCTTGTCTGCTCAAGACTCTCCCCTTCATTACCCTGGTAGAGCAGGACCAAAGTCTCTTCCTCGGTTTTGGCTAAAACTCCTTTCATAGAAGACTGGAGATAGCTTCGCAGTACTTCCTGCAGGTTCAGACGGAATAACAACTCATCATCAGGTGACAATTTCATATGGGTGATATCGAATTTCACCAACAGCATTTCACAGTTGCAGTTTCCGCTTTTATCAAACAGATAGGGATGGTCATTGGTAAATTCAGTTGTATACTTCCAGTTTTCCAGAAAACTTCTGAAGTTAAATGCCTTACTTAATTCATCAAATCGTTTTAATTTTAATCTGGCATTGGAATTAAAGGTGTTCATCTCTGAAAATACTTGTTTCAGCATATCGATTTCATCTGTTACGTGTTCCTGTGGAGAATTTCTGGTACCTTTTGCAACATCTGAATATAAAATATTAATCGGCCTGTATAATCGTTTTGCCATATAAAATGAGATGATCAGTGAAAAAAGGATTAGTCCGATACAAATCAAAAGTATGTACTTTCCCAGATAAACAGCTTCCTGGTAAGAATCGCTGATGGGGTAAGAGGTAACTGAAAATGCATTAAAGTTAACGGATTTCATAAAATATATACGATTATTATAGACTATATAAGTCACTCCATTGTCCAGCTCTCTGACAGGCTGGCGGATTAGTTCTTTCCATTCTGCATTCTGGTTATCTCCCTCTATAAGCTTGCCATCTCTGTCCAAAATAAAAAACTCCATATGATTATCGGTCAGATGGTAGGAATCAACAATTTCATTGTATAAGCTCTTTATACTGATATTAGTTACCAGATAGAAATCCGGTCTGCCCTTTAAAACGAGAGAAAGGACAAGATTATTCCGCTTATTGTATAAAAAGCTGTACTTGTCAAACAGAGATTCATCATCAAAGATAAGACGGGGAGGCAGCTGCTGTATGCTGTAGATGTTGTCGTTTATGTCATTTAACCATTTGGTATCATAAAATTCAGAGAAAAGATACCTTCCGGTTTTTGAATTATAGATTTTACCGGTTGTCTTGTCGTAAAAATACACGGAATCAATTAAGTAATATTTCTGCGTCATGGCGGACAGCCTTTTTGAAATCATGGATAAATCAGTATTGTAATCGTTTGAATAGGTGTAGGTACTATATCTCTTTTCGCCGATTTCTGTAGCTGTTTCCATCTTTATGCTTTTAATTCGCTGATTGATCCCGGAAGCGATTTCATTTAGATCAATGGATTTCTGCTGATAGAATTTTTGTTTTGCCTGCTGTGACATCATGTGGTACCAGAAGAAGCCCAGGACACTAATGGGAATTAAAATCAGAAGAATATTAGATAGAAGGATCCGGTACAAATATCTGCGGAATCCTCTTTTCTTTCTTCTTTTCCAGTTCTCATACGAAAACAGATTCATAAAAGCCTCCTACACAGAAATATTCTCAATACGCCGGTTCCTTGCTCTTAGGCTAACTTTTACTATAGCACAGGATAAAGATTATTATCAAGTGAATCCATATTTCTACACGGAAATGATAGATATTGATCCTCCATGATAATTATTCATACTCCCAAATAGAAATCTACCGTTGTATATGAGGAGGGGGTTGGGTAGATTTAAGTAAATAAAAGAGACCGAAGGGAGAACATGAAAATGAAGTGGGCAAAACAACGTCAGGCCGGATACGCATCCGGGCATTCAGGCAGTAAAAATATCTGGTTCTATATCTGGAGAGATAAATGGCTGTATCTGATGCTGGTACCTGTCATCACCTATTATATTATATTTAAATATGTGCCTATGTACGGCCTCATCATTGCCTTTAAAGATTATAATGTTTTTAAGGGAATTACCGGGAGCAAATGGGTTGGTTTACTTAACTTTAAACAGGTATTCCAGACAGATCTGTTCTGGCTGTCCATTAAAAACACCTTAATACTTAATCTGTCTACACTGGCTGTAAATTTTCCATTAACCATACTGGTTGCGTTAATGCTGAATGAAGTTAAGTATCCCTTATTCCGGCGTGTATCCCAGTCATTTCTCTATCTGCCTCACTTTATGTCATGGGTGGTAGTGGCAGGCATTGCAACCAATCTTTTTGCGCAGACAGATGGAAGCGTAAATCAGATGATCAAACATCTGGGATTCAATGCGATTCCTTTCTTAAACAGCAGCGGATGGTGGGTATTCACTTATGTTATATGCAATGTGTGGAAGGAAATTGGATGGGGAACAATTATTTATCTGGCTGCGATAACCGGTATTGATGAATCCCTGTATGAAGCCGCCTACATAGACGGTGCAGGCAAAGTTCAGCGTATCCTCTATATCACCCTACCTATGATCCGGTCAGTGATTATTGTCATGCTGATTCTGTCTATCAGTAAAATGATGAGTATCGGTCTGGACGCTCCTTTGCTTCTTGGAAATACCAAGGTTATCAATGTTTCAGAAGTAATCAGTACCTATATTTATCGTCTGGGTATTGTAAAGGCAGAGTACAGTTTATCTACAGTAATTGGTCTGTTTCAGTCAGCCGTTAATATTTTCATACTGATTCTTGCAGATCGTATTGCCAAACTGATTGGAGAAGAGGGAATCTTATAGAGAGGGGGTCATCATTATGAACAATATACGTGTCAGTAAAAAGAAAGCAATTAACTGGGGAACTGTGATAAACTATTTGTTGCTGACGATCTTGGTAGTTATATGCTTTTATCCATTTTTAAATGTAGTTGCTTATTCTTTTAGCAGCAACCGGGCAGTTTTATCCGGAACCGTTACTTTTTTCCCAATTGAAATGCAGCTGGATGCATATAAGGAGATTGTACATAGAGGACAGATCTGGACAGCAATGAGAGTAACCATGGTGGTTACAATGTTAGGGACTGCTCTTGGCCTGATACTTACTGTATTTGCAGCCTATGCACTTTCAAAGGATAAATTGAAGGGACGGAGATGGATATCCGGAATGATCCTGTTTACCATGTATTTTAACGGAGGCATCATTCCAACCTTCCTGGTTATAAAAAATCTGGGAATGTTTGACCAGCTTACGTCACTTTATATCCCCTCTGCTGTAAATGTTTTTAATTTTATTGTGATGAGAACCTTTTTCCGGGAGATCCCCAAAAGTCTGGAAGAGGCTGCGTATCTGGACGGAGCAACGGACGTACAGATTCTCTTTAAAATCGTTCTTCCCCTGTCCATGCCGATTATCGCTACCATCGGACTTTTCTATGCTGTTTATTACTGGAATGATTATTTTAATGCTCTTATTTATATTCAGTCCCCTGAAAAGTATACCCTTCAGCTTCGTCTGAGAAGTCTTCTTTTTGCTGGAGAGCTGGGGGCGGCAGGCAACGAGGGATTGGCACAGCAGGTGATGGCAGAATCGTTAAAGATGGCATGCATTGTAGTTGGAACAGTTCCAATTTTGGCTGTCTATCCATGGCTTCAGAAATATTTTGTAAAGGGTGTTATGCTGGGCTCTGTGAAAGGCTGACAAGTCCGGGATTTTAATACACTAAAATATATGATTGGAGGAAGGTATATGAAAAAGGTAAGGCGTTTTCTGGCAGGGGGATTGGTTTTCGCAATGGCAGTCAGTCTGATTGGCTGCAAAAGTACGGGAGAGGTTTCTAAAAATGCAGACACAAAGGGTACTGCGGTATCGGAATCAGCAGGAGAAAAAGAGGAATTTAAGACCACCTACGGATCTGAAAAATTTGATGATGTGACGATAACGGTTGAAGTGTTTGACAGAAGTAATGCCCCGGAGGGAAGTACAGTAATTGACAACAAATGGACAAAATACATCAATCAGGAAATGAACAAAGTAGGAATTACTGTTAAATTTGTGGCGGTTCCAAGATCCGATGAAGTGAATAAAGCCCAGCTTATGATGGCTTCCGGCACTGGTCCGGATATTATGATCTGCTATACGTCCTCGATTGTAGAAGGATTTTATAAGGATGGAGGTACCTATGACCTGTCACCTTATGTGGATGGAGACGATCAGGCAAAAAACTTAAAAGAATACATTGGTAAGGACTGTATGGATCTGGGACGGAATCAGCAGGGAGAGCTGTGGGCCATTCCGGCAAGACGCTCCACTACGGCCTCTACAAATCTCTTTATCCGTAAGGACTGGTTGGATGAGCTGGGGTTGCAGGTTCCTACAACGAAAGAGGAGATGTACCACGTTCTGGAAGAATTTAAAAAATATAAACCCGATTCCTTTGCGGCAAGCTTTTGGGTATGTACCAAAGCCAGTGATATTGCGGGTGTGATGGCTACCTCATTTTTAAAGAACATAAAGGATGAAAAAACTTATGCAATCGAAGCAGACTCTGCAACCAGCTTAATTTATATGGATCCGGGCTTTGGAGAGTATTTCAAATGGATGAACCAATTGTATAACGAAGGGCTGATAGATCCCGAATATTATGTGGACACTACGGAAAACGCCTTAAAAGAGGACTTTGTAAACGGAAAAGTCGGCTGTTTTGAATCCAATGTAAACTATAATGTAGACAGTCTCCGTGGAAGCTTATTAAAGGTGCTTCAGTCAACGGACCCCAAAGCGGATGTCATTAGCATTCCTCCCATAAAAAATGATAATGACGGGGAGATCTATAATAAGAATTATCCCATTAACGGTGCCTATCTCTTTGTTCCGAAATCAGCAAAGAATGTGGAAGCAGCCGTAATCTATCTGGATTGGCTTGCTACCAAGGAGGGGGGATTTACAATTTTCCACGGATTTGAAGGAGAGCATTTCAAGTATGATAATACAGGGGTTCCCTGTGTTCTCGATGCGAGTTATAATACAAAGGACAAAGACTGGACCAGACATGATCTGTTTATAATTGGAAACCAGGGTTATTATAAAACTGCCGATGAATTCGCACTAGCCACTTCTAAGGAATGTCCCGGATATGAAAACTATGTGCTCGACAATTTTAAAAATGCTTCTGTTGGAATAATAAGACATGATCCAACGTTTACAGCACCCACCGCTACAGAAAAAAATACGGAGATCAGTGTAATCAGGGAAGAATATTTTGTAAAATTAGTTACCTGTCAGCCGGATAAATTTGATGCCACATTGCAGGAGTTTAAAGATAAACTAAAGAAAGCAGGATACGACCAGATTATCAAAGAACGAACAGATTATTATGACAGTGTATTTGCCGGGAAGTAAGTTTTGCAGGAAACAGACAGAAAGTGAAAGGAGACACGAAGATGTACAGTAAAAATGATGGCATGAATTATGCGCCAAAAGGAAAACCAGAGCCTGTGGTTGAAAAAGGGGGTTTTTTCATAGCGGCGATTGCTTTGGACCATGGACATATTTATGGGATGTGCAATGGTTTAACTGAGGCAGGGGCAGTACTGAAATGGGTATACGATCCCGATCCGTTAAAAGTAGCTGACTTTGTCAAAGTCTTTCCTGAGGTTAAGGTGGCGGAATCTGAGGAGCAGATCCTGAAAGATCCCATGGTGCATCTGGTCTGTTCCGCGGCAGTAACTAGCCTGCGCTGTGCACTGGGTCTTCGGGTAATGGAAGCGGGAAAAGATTATTTTACAGATAAAGCACCACTTACCACTTTGGAGCAGCTGGCAGCCGCAAAGGAAATGGTGAAAAGAACCGGGAAGAAATATATGGTATATTACAGTGAGCGGATCCATGTGGAGGCAGCGGTTTTCGCCGGACAGCTGATTGAGCAGGGAGCAATTGGAACACCCATACATATTGACGGCTTTGGTCCACACAGAGTGGGAGATCCGAAGGGCAGACCAGACTGGTTTTTCATAAAGGAAGAATATGGCGGTATTCTGTGTGACATTGGAAGCCACCAGATAGAACAGTTTCTGTATTACTGTAAGGTAAAGGATGCAAAAGTACAGTATTCCCAGGTGGGGAATTTCGGGCATCCGGATTATCCTGAACTGGAAGACTTTGGGGATGCGGTGCTTTTAGGAGACAATGGGGCAACCCAGCATTTTCGGGTAGACTGGTTCACTCCAAAAGGACTTTCCACCTGGGGTGACGGAAGAACCTTCATTCTTGGTACAAAGGGCTATATCGAATTGCGCAAATACGTCAATATCGGAGCCTGCGACGGAAGCTCGAACCATGTCTTCCTGGTCAATGAGGAAGGGGAGCAGCATTTTGAAGTGACCGGAAAGGTTGGGTACCCATTCTTTGGACAGCTGATTTTAGACTGCATGAACCGGTCGGAAAATGCCATGACTCAGGAACATGCTTTTAAGGCGGCAGAGCTGTGTGTCAGGGCGCAAAACCAGGCAATTCGTATACAAGAGGAAGCGGGGAAGCAGAAACCATGTTAGATATCGCGGTTGTTGGAACGGGAAATATCGCCCCCGCCCATATCGAAGGTCTTCTTACGTTTCCAGACAGATGCCGAATCGTTGCTTTGTGTGATATTTATCCAAAGAAGGCGGAAGCTTTAAAGGAGAAGTATCATCTTGACTGCAAGGTTTTTGATGATCATCAGAAAATGCTTGATTCCGGTCTTAATATTGATGTAGTGCACATATGCACGCCCCCTTATGTACATGGGGAAATCGCCATTCATTCCATGGATGCCGGCTGTCATGTGGTGGTGGAAAAACCTATGGCTGCCTGCCTTAAGGAGTGTGACGCCATGCTGGAGGCGGAAAAGAGAAATCATGTGACTATGGCGTGTATTGCACAAAACCGTTTTCGTAACCAGATCTACAAATTAAAAAAAGTAGCTGACAGTAAAATCGCCGGAAAGATCTGCTGTGCCAGTGTAAACTCTAGCTGGTGGAGAGGACATAGCTACTATGATTTGTGGTGGAGAGGACTTTGGGAAAAGGAAGGCGGCGGTCCTACCTTAAATCATGCGGTACACCATATTGACATGCTTAACTGGTTGGAAGGAAAACTGCCGGATGCAGTCATGGCTATGCTGGCAAACGTGATGCATGACAATTCAGAGGTTGAAGACTTGTCTCTTGCCATATTAGAATACCAGGACGGAAGTCTGGGTCAGGTAACAAGTTCAGTCATACATCACGGAGAACAACAGGGGATAGAGCTGCAGTGCGCCGATGCAAAGCTTTCGGTACCGTGGGATTTAAAAGCAGAAATCTCAAAGGCCAATGGCTTCCCGGAGAAAGGGGGAAATCGGGAGCTGCTTGGCAAAATCCAAGCCTTCTATGAGGAAATTCCGGATCTTTTATATGAAGGGCATACTGGAGAGATAGATGATATCCTTCGTGCAGTTGAGACTGGAACCAGACCTTTGATCACTGGGGAAGACGGGAGAAAGACGGTGGAGCTGATTACAGCCATCTACAAAGCCGGCAGTTTAAAAGAAAGGGTAAAGCTTCCGATCATGCCGGAAGATGGTTATTATTCCTTTGAGGGAATCTTAAAAAATGCGGTCCGGTTTCATAAAAAAAGTGCATCGGTTGAGAATTTTACTGACACTGTTATAACACTTGGAAATTATGAGAAATAATTGCATTGAACGATTATAAAAATCGTAAAAAATGTCACAATATTGTATTGTGGCATTTTTTTTGTAAAAACAGGCAAACTATGTAAAAAGAGATGCCATCATATGGGAAGGATTCTTAAATAAGGAGGAGCGCTTCTATTGCAGATCTTAATGGGAAAAATTAATTTTAATATAAATTCACCGTTTCTTCCGGTGGCTTTAGTACTACTGAGTTTGTTAATCTGCTTTATTTTATTTATGCTCTATTACCGGTTCTATCATTTTGATAAAAAAGTATGTTTCCCCTCCTGCTTTCAGGTAACAGGAGATAAGCCCGGACCGGGTGAATGGGAGACGCAGATGCTTGACCTGGCTGACGGTCACAGCCAAGTGCGGCTTACGGGAAACAGTTTTGTTTTAAACGATTATAATCAGGCTGCCTATAAAAAACTGAATCAGATCAGAGACAGAATTTCTGCTCTGTCTCCGGGGATTATTTCCCTGATTCCAGCTGCACGCTGGCTCTATGATAATTTTCAGTTAATGTACCGGGAGATGAAAAAAGTACGTACTTCCGGAACCAGCTATGCCGTGCTGCCAATTCTGAAGGGGAAAGAATACCATAATTTCCCCCGGATCTATATTGTGGCAAAAAAGATGGTGGCTCTTTCCGGCGGACATTTAAATGAAGAAAACATCTCTGTCATGATAACTGCCTACCAGCAAAAGATTTCGCTTACGGACAAAGAGATCTGGGTTTTACCGGAAATGCTGGGCTTTTGCATACTGGAAGAAATCATCGCAGTTGCGGATGAAATTCTTCATATGATTGATGTAAAATCTAAGGCAGAAAAATTTCTCACGGATAAGCTGGAAGGGAAACGGGGATCTGGGGATTTATCAGCGCTGCTTTGCAAAACAGAGGATAACCTAAAGCATAACTATTCGTTTCATGCTCACGTGATCTATCTGATGAAGAATAGGACCTTTGATGAGGCTTCCATTCAAAAATATTTAAAATATCATTTTGCTTCAAAGGACAAACAGATGAAGACTTCTTCTGTATACCAGGAAGAAGGAAGAATACAATCCTTTCTTGAAACAAATATCAGAACATTAATCGTCAGCTTAAGAGATATCAATGAAGTCGATGAGGAAAAGTTTTTTGAAACCTATTCTGCGCTGGAACAGATTTTATCCCAGGATCCGGCAGGTGTTTATTCAAAAATGGATCTGGAGTCCAGAGGAATGTACCGCGGGATAATCGTTAAATTATCTCTCCGTTACCGGCTGCTGGAAGAAACGATTGCAAAAGACTGTGTGGATCTGGCGGTTCGGGGGCAGGAGTCTCTCCATTGTTCTCATCACGTGGGGGCCTATCTCCTTGGGAAGGGGTATCCCCTTTTAAAAGCAAAGGCATTAGGTAAACCAATTCCGCAAAAGATCCGGAAAAAATGGAATGTAGCAGGATTTCTTTATTTCTTATGCCTGATACTCCTGTTTCTGGGACTGGAAGCCTGTTTGGTGTATCTGTTCAGGAATATGGGCGGGATCCGGTCTGCCGGAAGATCTGTAATTATCGTTTTAACGGCTATGCCGATGTTAATTGGCATTTCCATGGAAATAATTAATTTTATTTTCACCAGAAGAATCACGGTGAGAAAGATACCTGCTCTTAACTATCTGGAAGAAATTCCGAAAGAAGCAAGAACCTTTGTAGTCATGCCAGTTATTGTATCTTCAAAGGAGCAGGGGCTTCAATATATGGAACGTCTGCAGAAGCATTATCTTGCAAACCGGCAGCCAAATCTTTTTTTTGCGTTACTCCTTGATTTTGAAGATTCTAAGGAACAGTCCATGCCAAAGGATGACGTAATCCGAAGTGCCCTTGTGGAGCGCATGAAAGAGTTAAATGAGCTTTACCCGTCAAAGGAACAGCGTTTTTCCCTGTTCTTTCGCTGCCGTAAATGGAATCAGGCTGAGAGCTGCTATATGGGTTGGGAGAGAAAACGAGGAAAGCTGGAAGAATTTAATAACCTTTTAGACGGGGCAGGAAAAGACAGTACTACATTTACAGACGTTTATTGTGATGAGAATCTACTCACCACCTTTCAGTATGTGATTACACTGGATGCAGATACCAATCTCATACGTGACAATGCGGCAAAACTGGTGGGATTGATTGATCACCCCTTAAACAGACCGGTTCTTGACCCGTCAGGCCGGAAGGTAGAGGAAGGCTATGTCATCATTCAGCCCTCCGTCAGAAATCATATTGCGGATAAGAATGCCAGCTGGTTTACAAAAATATTCGGAGGAGAAACCGGACTTGCTCATTACGGAACTGTAATATCAGATATCTATCAGGATATATTCAACCAGGGAATCTATATCGGGAAAGGGATCTATGACAGGAAAGCCTTCCGTACGGTACTTCATAACAAGATACCGGAAAACAGGATTCTCAGCCATGATCTTTTTGAAAGCTGTTATGCAAGAACGGCTTTTTCCAGTACAGCCAGGATTATGGATAATTTCCCAAACAGCGTTTTATCATTTACAAAAAGAGAACACCGCTGGCTGCGGGGAGACTGGCAGCTGGTGCCTTGGCTGTTTATAAGGAAAACTGCGGATGGCAGAAGCCTAAGCCCACTGTCCAGATGGAAAATTTTTGACAACTTAAGAAGAAGTCTGGTTCCGTTTAGCAAAACTTTGTTTATACTTCTGAACTTTTTGTGGTTGCCAGATGCATATTATCTTTGGCTGCCTCTTGTTTTCTTCAATGACCTGTTTAATCTGATTATATTATTATTGGCAGTGATCACTCAAAAGCTCATCCGGCCCAAGCTTGCGTTTGTATATAAAGGATTTTTAAAAGAACTGTTTGTGATGTTTGTCAGAGCATTTCTGGAATTTACAATTATGCCTTACCGCGCTTATGTGGCACTGGATGCAATTGTCAGAACGCTTTACCGGTTAATGATCAGTAAGAAAAATCTGCTTCGCTGGAATACGGCTGAATCTGTGGATGCCTCCGTGATCAATACCAGAAAAGGTTATTTCTTAACGATGTGGAGTTCTCTTCTACCGGCATTCTGCCTTTTGTTACTTTTACTATCTGGCAAACTGTCTCTGCCAGGAATGTGTCTGGCAGCGCTTATTATGGCGGACTGGTTTCTGGCTTTTGAAGCTGCTTACCGGATCAGCCAGCAAAAAATCATACACCATCAAAAAGATCATGGGGAAGATCAGGAACTTCTTATGGATACCGCCCGCAGAACCTGGCAGTTTTTTAAGGATTTTTCCAAAAAGGAGACGAACTGGCTCTGTCCGGATAATTATAAGGCCTCAAAAGCTGAAAAAATCAGTGATAAAACATCTCCCACCAATATCGGACTTCAGTTTCTGTCAATTCTTTCCGCCATGGATCTTGGATTTGAGACGTTAAGCTCCACAGTAGAGGCAATCGAAAACCTGATGGAGACAGTGCAGAAAATGGAGAAATGGAAGGGACACCTCTATAACTGGTACCACATTGAAACATTGGAGGTGCTGAATCCTGCCTATATATCAACGGTAGACAGCGGTAATTTCTGGGGGCATATGATCGCACTGAAAAATGGTCTGTTAGAGCAGCTTGATAAGCCGGTAAGACCGGATGAGATGCTGACAGCCCGAATCAGAACCTTATGCAGTAAAATAGACAGCATGTTGGCGAATGTGGATTTCCGATTTTTATTTGATGAAAAGAGAATGCTGTTTCATATCGGATATCATGTATCCTCCCATACCTTAGACGATGGCTGCTATGATCTTATGGCATCAGAGTCATCACTTACAAGTCTGCTCGCCGTGGCAATGGGAGAAGTACCATTAAAACACTGGTATAAACTGGGAAGGCCGTTAACGGTAGTAAAGGGCATTCCATGTTTCGTATCCTGGAGTGGCACCATGTTTGAGTATCTGATGCCGAATCTTGTACTGAAGGAATATGAAGGCTCTGTCTATGAACAGACCTCTAAAGCAGCAGTGCTCCAGCAGATGAAGTATGCCAAAGAAGCAGAAATCCCCTGGGGAATATCAGAATCCCAATATTACCGGTTTGATCTAAATGCCAATTACCAGTATAAGGCATTCGGCGTTCCCCAAATAAGGCTTCAGCCGGTCCGTAAGGATTCCCTGGTAGTGGCACCTTATGCAACAATACTGGCACTTAATACAGCAGAAAAGGAATGTATCAGCAATTTAAAGAGGCTGAAAGAATTGGGTGCTTACGGTAAATATGGTTTCTATGAATCCGTTGATTTTGATGTGCCCAGTTCCGTGGATTTAAAACCGTACTGCATTGTAAAATCCTATATGGCCCATCATCAGGGGATGAATCTGGCTGCGATTAATAATTACCTGAATGAAGGAATTTTAAAAGAACGGTTTCACGCGGAAATGATGATAAAGGCAACGGAAGTTTTACTGGAAGAAAAACGCCAGTCTTATTTGATTTCCATTGCAAAACAGGGGTATACCATAAAAATCGGAAAACCTCTTTTTACAGAAGACCGTTACAATAACCGGTATATCAATCGTACCGGTTTAACCACACCCATTGTAAATTATTTATCAAACGGGAAGTATTCTCTGATGATTACCTCAGACGGGGATGGGTTCAGTCAATATGAGGACCGCATGCTTTACCGCTGGAGATCCGATGTCTATGCAAATACAGGGAACTATATCTATATCAAGGACAAGAAGCAGGGGAAATACTGGAGTGCTTCCTACCACCCAACACGGATCGAGCCCGAAGAGTATCAGGTGATTTTCAGCCCCCACCAGGCGGAATTTAAACGAAAGGATGGGGATATTTCCACTCATATGATTGTCAGCCTGAATGCAGATCGTAATTTTGAGATTCGTAAGGTCACACTGACCAATCATGGAAATGAGGAAAAGCAGCTGGAGGTGACCAGTTATATGGAAGTAGTAGACGATACTCATATGGCAGAAATCAGCCATCCGGCGTTTAATAAACTCTTTCTTGAAAGTGAGTATGTGAAAGAACAGAATATTTTCCTGGCGAAAAGACGTCAAAAGAATGAAAACGACAATCCTTACGTCATGCATATGGTTAAAACCGATGAAAAACGATGCAAAAAGGTTGAATTTGAAAATGACAGAAAACGATTTATTGGCAGAAACAATACGTTGGAAAATCCGGATTGTGTCGTAAACAGCATTGCTTTTTTTAATGATCCTGGTTTTTGCAACGATCCCATTATGAGCATTCGGGTACAACTATGTATCGGAGCAGGAGAATCAGCCAGTTTAACTTTCATTACCGGTGTATGCGGCAGGAGAGAAGAAGCAGTAAAAATTGCAGAGGAATTAAATGTAAGTTACCGGATTGATGATCTTCTGGAGAAATTCCGGCTTCAAAGCAATCTGGAGTTAAAGTATCTGGAGATTACCAAAACACAGCTTAACTCCTTTCAGGATATGATCAGTCCTATCTTTTATCCTTGCGGTATTTTCCGGGGACCTCATGAAAATATCCGGAGAAATTTTAAGAATCAGAGTTTCTTATGGAAATTTGGCATTTCCGGAGATAACCCTATTCTGCTTTTTGTGGCCCGGTCCATTGAAGAGGAGCGAATCATCAAAGATGTATTAAAGGCGTACGAATATTTAAGAGTAAATCTTGTGATGGTAGATCTGGTTATTCTGGTGGATTCCAAATATGGTTATCTTCAGGAGGTGGATCAGTTAATCAATGATCTGACCAGTTCACTGCGTATCTATGATTCCGGAAGCGGTAAGACCAGCTTCTTTACCCTGCATACGTATGAGCTTCTGCCGGCGGAGATTGATTTGCTGTATACGGTTGCCCGGGTGGTATTTTCAGAGAAAACAGGTATTTATTTTACAAAACGGAAAGAAAATCAATTGGAGCTGCTGGAGGAATATTAGGACTTATGGAGAATTATGAGTTTTTTAATGGCTTTGGAGGATTTGTCTGTGATGGCAGAGAATATGAAATTCTGCTGGACGGAAATAACAGGCCGCCGGCACCCTGGATTAATGTGATCTCAAACAAAGACTTTGGTTTCCAGATATCAGAGTCAGGGGCAGGCTTTACCTGGAGTGTCAACAGCCGGGAGAATAAGCTTACACCCTGGTCCAACGACCCGGTCAGTGACAGGGCGGGGGAGGCAATCTATATTATGGATGAAATAACCGGAGAGGTAATGACACCTATGTCTCTGGGCAGATCCGACAGAAGCATATACCGGGTAAGACATGGGTTTGGATACAGCCGGTTCCTTCATGAGGAATCAATGGTTGAGCAGGAGCTCACTGTATTTTGCCCTCTTCATGAATCATTAAAACTATGGAACTTAACCCTTAAGAATCAGTCGGATAAAGTGAAGTATTTAAGCCTTACCTATTATGTAGAATGGGTGCTGGGTACCCAAAGAGAACAGACAGATCCCTATATTCTCACCTCCTATGACAATGAACATGAATATCTGTACGCGAAAAATATTTACACCATGAACTTTCAAAACAACTATGCCTACCTGTTTTCCAATGAGACAATTGTGGGTTACACCGGAGACAGACAGGAGTTTCTGGGACAAAAGGGCAGTATCAGAGAGCCCAGAGGAGCAGAAGTCAAGCTCACCTGCAATACAGGAGTGTGCTATGACTCCTGCGGCGCAATACAGGTATCCGTAGCAATTCAGCCTCAGGAAAGTAAAACGGTGGTATTTGGACTGGGACAGAGCAGCAGCTTAAATGAGATCAATCAAATCAGAAACAGATATAGAGATGTGACTGCGTCAGAGAAAGAACTGGAAGAAGTCAGAGCCCACTGGGACAAATTACTAGGAACCATTCAGGTTAAGACAAATGACAGGGCAGTTGATATCCTGGTTAATGGCTGGCTGCTTTATCAGACATTATCCTGCCGGATTCAGGCAAGAGCCGGATTTTATCAATGCGGTGGAGCTTATGGATACCGGGATCAGCTTCAGGATACCCTTTCTCTGCTTTTTACCGATCCGGGGATTTTGCGCAGTCAGATACTCACTGCCTGCAGCAGACAGTTTGAAGAAGGGGATGTCCAGCATTGGTGGCATCCTCCCATGGGAATCGGGGTGAGGACACGAATCTCCGATGACTTGCTCTGGCTGCCTTATTGTACTGCTGCTTATATTCTAAACACTGGAGATTATTCAATTTTAAAGGAAACAGTGCCTTATATTAAAGGTCCGGTACTAAAGGAGGGACAACATGATGTAATGTTTACTCCTGAAGTATCGAAACAATCCGGAAGCGTCTTTGAACATTGCAAAAAAACCATTGACCGGACATTTTTCGGAGATCATGGACTTCCGCTTATGGGTGGAGGCGACTGGAATGACGGTATGAATGAGGTGGGAATACAGGGAAAGGGCGAAAGTGTATGGCTCGCCTGGTTTTTGTATACCGTATTAGGGGATTTCATTCCTTTATGCAAACAGGAAGGGGAAGAGGCCTATGGACAGGAACTGGAACAGAAACGGGAAACACTGCTGCAAAGCATCGAAGAACATGCCTGGGATGGGGAATGGTATCTGCGGGCCTTTTATGACGATGGTTCAAAGCTTGGATCAAAGGAAAATGATGAATGCAGAATTGATTCCATCAGCCAGTCCTGGAGTGTAATCTCAAAAGGAGCCCGTGCAGAGCGTGCCAGGACAGCGATGCAGTCGGCATGGCGTTATCTGGTACGGGAGGAGGATGCCCTTTCCTTACTTCTTGCACCTCCTTTTCATAAAACAAATAAAAATCCGGGTTATATCAAAAATTATATTCCTGGCATCCGGGAAAATGGAGGTCAGTATACTCACGCAGCGGTGTGGCTTGCAATTGCAACAGCAATGGAGCACGATTATGATATGGCACAGACTCTGTTCACCATTTTAAATCCCATCTATATTACACAGAAAAAGAAAGAAGTTCTTCGTTACGAAAAAGAACCTTACGTGATGACCGCTGATATATCATTAAGCCCGCCTTATACTGGAAGGGGCGGCTGGAGCTGGTATACCGGTTCCGCAGGCTGGATGTATCAGGGGCTGTTAAACTGGTTTCTGGGGATACGAAAAGAAGGGGATGAACTGGTGATTGATCCGGCAACGCCTGCAGATTTTGGGGATTTTACCATTGAATATAAATATGGAAGCTCTTATTACGAAATCAGGGTTGAGAGCAGAAGCAAGGGGAAACTGACAACGGAATCAATTATTCTAGACGATAAGCCGATTCAGGGAAACAGAATTGTACTGGAAGATGATGGAGAAAAGCATCATATTATGGTATGATTAAAAAGGCAGTTAACAGGAAGAAAGGCAAAATTCATGTCAGATAAAGAATATAGGAAAGAGCAGTTTCTTAAGATAGACGATCACCTGCTCCATGATAACTGTCCATCCGAATATCTGGAACAAATCAGCAGGGAATCGTGGTTTTCTGAGTATCCGTTTTCCATGCTGTTAAAACTAAAGGATACACCCCAGTCAAAACGCTACCATCCGGAAGGCAGTGTGTGGGCTCATACCATGATGGTGATAAATGAAGCAGCAAAGCGGAAACGGGAGAGTCAATCGGAACGAACCCTGATGTGGGCGGCGCTGCTTCATGATATTGGCAAACCGGGGACCACAAAAATAAAGAGAGAGAAAATCACCTCCTATAATCATGATTTTGAGGGAGAACAGCTGACAGAAGATTTTTTATCCTGTTTTACCGGTGATGTTTCCTGGATTAAGTCCGTGGCAAAACTGGTTAAGTATCATATGCACATTTTGTATGTTACGGAGAAACTTCCATTTGGAGATGTCAGTAAAATGAAACAGGAGACGAATGTCAATGAAGTTGCGCTGTTGGGGCTTTGTGACCGCATTGGCAGGGGAAACAGTGATCCGGATTACGAAAAGGAAATAGTAAGAAAATTTCAGAAAATGATGTTGAGATAAAAGCTATTATATAAGGAGCAAACCATGATACAAAAGAGCAGATTAGATTCAGAAGAGACTATGAGGAAAGAAATAGAAATAATGAATGGGTTTGGCAGCAGGGCAACCGGCTCAAAAGGCCATCAGGAGTTTATTGCATGGTTAAAGCAGCAGCTGATTGATATGGGGCTTTCAATTTATAGCGACCCCTATACATTTGAGCGATGGGAAGAAAAGAGAAGTGCTTTAACAGTAAACCAGGAAGATATTCCTGTATCCTCAGTATATCCATATTCCGGAGAAACAGATGAAAATGGAATAACAGGAGAACTGATTCATGTAAAACACGGTGATTATACCAAGGCAACAGGTAAAATTGCAGTTGTAGAAATTAAAATGATTAAAAAGCTTCCCCTTGGTCTGATTATGAACAAACGAAGGGCATTTCCGGACGGCACCAGGATTGCCACAGGTGATGGTGATCTGGTACTTACCTCTGTGTTAAGAAATCCTGGTTTAAAGAAGGCAAAGGAGAAGGGAGTTAAAGCGGTTATATTAATCTGGAAGGGAGTGGCAGATGAAAAGGTAAAAGATCAGTATCTGCCATTTACCGATGAATATATGGGAATTCCGGCCGTTTGGGTGAATGAGACGGAAGGAAAAAAGGTAATTGCGGCTGCGAAAAGACAGGAACAGGGAACTGTGATATTAGAAGCAGACAAGCAGGTCAACGCTCCAACCGAAAGTTTTCATGTAATTCTGGAAGGAAAAAATAAAGATGAGACTATTCTCATTAATACACATACGGACGGAATTAATGTGGTGGAGGAGAATGGTGCGATTGGCATGCTTTCCATGATCCGGTATCTTAAAAACAAACAGCTGAATCGTACCATGGTATTTTCATTTGTTACCGGACATTTCCGTTTACCGGTATTTAAAGGAACTTCACAGGCCACCTCAACCTGGTTGATGGGTCACCGGGAACTATGGGATGGGAAAAAAGGTAATAAAAAAGCCGTTGCAGGAATTACGGTAGAACATCTTGGCAGTATGGAGTGGAAAGAGAATGAGGACGGACAATATAAGGCAACTGGAAACATCCAGACAGAGTACACATACGTGGGAAACTCCCTGTTGGGAAAGATCTGGGAAAAGGCAGTGGAAGACAGAAATCTGACTCGCACTGTGACACTCAGAGGCCATAACAAGTTTGAGTTTGGGGAAAGCCAACCTCTGTTTGAAGCAGGGATTCCGGTCATTGGGCTGATCCAGATGCCGGATTATCTGATGGCTGACAGCGAGAACCGGGAGATAGACAAGTTTAGTGTAAATTTAATGAGGGAACAGGTGAAATCTCTATTAAAAGCAACAATCATGGTGGATAAAACGCCGATAAAAAAACTTGGAAAATCCGACGGGTACTCATTCTTTTATGGAAGAACATGATGAGCGGTGTAGTAGTAACAAAGTAAGGATTTGGTCAAAAACTGGGGGAATTGGGAATGATTGAAAACAATAAAAAATATCGTTCAATTGACGCACTGATGCTGGCTTTAAAAGCGTCTCCTGTCTGTATGGTTTCGGATATATTCTTGTCTGTTACCCAATCCATCATGCAGACGGGGGCGCTGGCTCTGATCACAGCTGATTTTGTGGATACTGCATCTGCTATATTAAAGGGCGCGCGTCCACGTAATGATATTTATCTGCCATTGGTACTGCTGTTAGTGACGCTGGGGGTGACTACCATCATTGGTGCGCTGATCCAGCTGGCCAGTTCTCGTATGCGGTTAAATCTTAAACGCAGACTGATCCCGTCTGTGGTGAAGATTTATGCAGCATTGGACTACCGGCACATAGAAAATAATACCAGCTGGGAATTGATCTCACGGGTATCCAGGGACCCGGTTAATTCCATTATGGAAGGTGTGGAGGCGTATATTCAGTTTTTGAAGATTATTATATCCCTGGTTTCCGTTCTGATATTGATTGTAACCCGGGTCTGGTGGGCGGCAATTATTATCTTAATCTTCTCGGCCCCCATGTTCTGGATGTCGGTGCGTGGGGGGAGAAAGGTCTACCAGGCCGGGCGTGAAGCTGAGAAATTCAACCGGCGTACGGAGTATCTGGGACAAGTGCTGACGGGGCGCGATAATGTGGACGAGCGTACCCTGTTTGGCTATAGCGATGAGATCAATGGTAAATGGCAGAATCAGTATGAAGCCGGGCGGAAATTACAGCTTAAGGTAACGGCAAGAATGTTCCTTTTTATTAAGGGATCCAGTCTGCTTCTGGTTCTGATTTCTCTGTTGGTGGCATTGACACTGATCCGACCCGTGTTAAACGGTCAGATGACAGCTGGTTGGTTTATGGGTATCGTAAGTGCAGTATTTGGTATGATTCAGAAACTTGGCTTTCAGATGTCCCATTCCCTGGAAAATATATCACGTGTCGGGGAGTATATGAAGGATTTAACAGCATTTGCGGCAATGAGTCAGACGAAAGACGCATTGACTGAGCCGGATGCCGAACCCATGGAATTTGAATCACTGGAATTTCGCAATGTCTGCTTTCGGTACCCGGGAAATGAGCGACTGGTATTGGATGGGATGTCGTTTAAGATGGAGGCAGGGCGTCATTATGCCTTTGTTGGTAGAAATGGTGCAGGCAAAACAACAATCACCAAATTGTTAACAGGTTTGTTCTCACAATACCAGGGTGAGATACTAATAAATGGGAAGGAACTGAGGGAGTATCCTGACAGTGCAATCAAGGCACTGTTCTCTGTGGTATATCAGGATTTTGCCAGGTATTATATACGATTAAAGGATAATATAGCTCTTGGTGATTTACATAGAAAAGGGAATGAGATGCAGGCAGCACATCTGGCTGGGTTAGATGAGACGGTGAACAGTCTGAATCATGGACTGGATACGCCGCTGGGAAAAATCATGGCTGACGGACAGGATCTTTCCGGCGGTCAGTGGCAGAGAGTGGCCATTGCCCGTTCACTGAACAGCCGTGCTCCCGTTAAAATCCTTGATGAACCCACCTCTGCTCTTGATCCCATCAGCGAGAGTCTGTTATACAGAGATTTTGAGAAGCTGATGCAGGGGAAGACTACGGTATTTGTCAGTCACCGTCTTGGATCTACGAAGTTGGCTGACGAAATACTGGTCATTGACAGAGGAGGGATTATAGAGCGTGGAACCCATGATGAGCTGATGGCAGCAAACGGGTCGTATGCGGGGATGTTTGACGCTCAGAGGGGGTGGTATCTATGAATGCAGAAAAGAAGAATTATACGTTCTTTCAAGTCGTTACCCGTATTATACCAATGCAGTTTCAGGCAGCACCATTAAATTGTATCATTGAAAATTTGCTGGCTATTATGCACGGGCTGTCATTTTCCCTGACAGTTGTGGCAACCCAGCATCTTTTTGATACTATTTCCAAAGCGTCTGCCACCGAAGCGGGTCTTTCGGATTGTCTGGTTTCCCTGTTTTTATTAACTGGAGCAACGTTTGGGCAGCAGTTGCTAAACGGGATTCATAACTTTCACGGAACCGGTATTCTTTTTCCAAAATCATCAGGAAAACTGACTGTTTTACTTCACCAGAAGCTTAAAACTATCGATCCCGCCCAATTTGAGAACACAGATTTTTTAGATGACCTTAACAAAGCCAGGGAGGGAATTCAGTCAATTCCATTATTCTGCATGATTTTGTTTTTATGTGTCTCTTTTTATGGAGTGTATTTCCTGTCAATCGGTACCTATCTGTTTACGTTAAAGCCCATGCTGTTAATTACACTTTTGTTAGCTTTTTTTCCTGCCATACTGGCACAGACCATTCATATCCGGGTGTTCACAAGGCTGGAAGAACAGAGCGCGCCATTGCGCCGGGAGCATGAATATTACCAGAAGGCAATCTGTGACAGAGAGTATTTTAAAGAAACCCGCATATTGGGAGCGTTTTCATTTTTTAATCAGCTGTTTACTGGCACATTGGAGCTTCTTACCTGTAAGATATGGAGGGCGGAGCGAAATACTGCACTGCTGCAGCTGGTATTAAATATAACTACATTTGCAGGTATGGGAACATCGGCTTATCTGCTCTTTACTGCAACCATGGATGGGGAAATTACGGTTGGTATGTTTGCGGCTGTATTTGCGGCTCTGGGGCAGATTTTTGATATTATGGATGAAATAGTAAGAAAGCACATGGGCAGTATGAACAGGGATATCGGCAAGGTTAACAACTTTCTGCATTTGCTTGACATGCCGGAACGCACCGGTTCTTCAGGGATACCGGATTTTACCAAAGGCATAGCTGCTTACGGGATCTGTTATACCTATCCAGGAAGGGAGAAACCGGCGGTGAAAAACGTATCACTGAACCTGGCAGAGGGGGAGACCATTGCCATTGTGGGGGAAAACGGTGCGGGGAAGAGTACCCTTGTGCGTTTGCTGACCGGTATTTACCGCCCATTGGAAGGCAGAGTTATAATTGGTGGCCTTGATACCGCAAAGATTGCTCCCTTCTCTTTATATAAGGGAATATCTGGCGTATTTCAGAAATATCAGCGGTACAAAATGACCCTTGAAGAGAATGTGGCTATCAGTGACAGTCTGACCAAATCCGGTTTGGATCAGGCGGAATCGGCCCTTCGCCAAGCCGGTTTTGAAAAGGGCAGTATCCGGCTGGAGGATATGCTTTCACCAGAGTTCGGCGGAATTGATCTATCAGGAGGCCAATGGCAGAAGATCGCCATTGCCAGGGGATTATACCGGGTGAATGACTTTATTGTACTGGATGAACCCACCTCCGCCATAGATCCCATTGAGGAGACCAGGATATATAAACAATTTCAAAGGCTGGCAGAAGGCAAATGTGCCGTCATAGTGACTCACCGTCTCGGCTCTGCAAAGCTGGCTGACCGCGTCGTAGTGCTGGAGGCTGGAGAGATTGTTGACATGGGGACACATGACGAGCTGCTCTCCCGTCCGGGCAAATACGCTGATATGTGGGCGGCACAGGCACAGTGGTATGAAAGGGATGAGAAACAATTATGAAAGTAAACGTATACCAATTAAATTCATTTGCTAAAACAAATGATGGCGGTAATCCAGCCGGAGTTGTAATTGATGCAGATTTATTAGCGGAAAAAGAGATGAGAAGGGTAGCTGCAGTACTGGGATTTAGTGAAACTGCGTTTATACTACCTTCCAGCGTGGCAGATTTCAGAGTAAGGTTTTTTACACCAAAGGATGAAGTTGATTTATGCGGTCATGCAACAATCGCAGCCTTTTATACCATGGGACAATTGGGATTGTTAAATCCAGGCAGGTATACGCAAGAGACAAATGCCGGTATACTTGGTATTGAAATAGAGAAAAATAACTCTGTTATGATGAATCAGACGATTCCGGTATTTTCAGACATAATAGAAAAAAAGGAGCTTGCGGATTCATTGAATATTTCAGTTTCTCAAATGCCGGAAGATATGCCGGCTCAGATTGTATCAACAGGACTCCGGGATATTATGATACCTGTAAAAAGTATGGAAATACTCAATGGTATGAAACCTGACATGGAAAAAATTAAAGCAATCAGCCAGAAATATCATGTAGTGGGTTATCATGTGTTTACCCTGGAATCCTTATATGGTGCAAATGCCAGCTGCAGAAATTTCGCTCCATTGTATGATATCCCGGAAGAAGCGGCAACAGGGACCTCCAATGGTGCACTTGCCTGCTATCTTTATAACTACAAAAAAACGGGTGGCGGACAGAAAACGGACCTGATATTTGAACAGGGATATTCCATGAAACGACCCTCTGAAGTATTGGTATCCCTGTCAGTAAAAGAAGATGCAATTTATGAGGTCAGGGTCGGAGGCAATGCGATGAATCTGGTTTTAACTGAGGTATCAATTTAATTAATTATGGAGGAGCTAAAATGAGTGTATTTTTTTATGGCTGTATCACCTTGGATGGTTATCTGGCTGATAAAAACCACAATCTGGACTGGCTTTATCAGACTGGAGATGCAGAAGAAACAGATTATGAAAGTTTCTACAATCGCATGGATGTGACGATTATGGGAAAACGGACATTTAACGAAATAGAAAAACTGGATAACATAGACAGTATCTATCCGACTACTGAAAATTACGTGATCACGCATGCTAAAAGCTTATCAGCCACAGGATTTATTCCTGTAAGCTGTGATGTGGCCCAATTTGTTAAACAGATTGAAACGGGTAAAAATATCTGGATTGTTGGGGGTAACACAATCATGGCTCCTTTGTTAGACAATGATATGATTGACAATATGATCATACAGATTGCACCAGTGTTATTGGGAGACGGAATACCCTTGTTTTCCCAGAAAGAAGTATTAAAACGGTTTCAGTTGAAAGAAGTAAAACAATACGGACCGTTCGCAGAGTTGAATTATGCTAAAATAGAATGAAACAGGTAGGAGAAAACAGTGTTTTTTTCATACCTGTTTTTTCATATGAGGTCATGAAAATTACATGGTGCAAAATCGGATGATAGAATGAAAAAAATATAGTAAACTGGAACTATAAGAACAAAGGAGGTTAATCTTATGAAAAATACAGCTATGATACAGACAATCCTTGGCCCGGTTATCATATCGGAACAAGATGGTTTCATCACGGAACTTTTCTTTGCTGAGGATACACAGCGAAATGCTCCTAACCAGATAACACCCTTGATAAAAGAAGCTGAAAAACAGCTTTTAGAATATCTGTCAGGTATCCGAAAAACCTTTGATTTAAAGATTGCCCCAGAAGGAACGGAATTCCAAAAGACGGTCTGGAGCACTTTGCATAGAATCCCATATGGAGCTACCCGCAGCTATAAACAAGTCGCTGAGATGATAGGAAGACCAGAAGCCTCTCGCGCCGTAGGTATGGCCAACAGCAAAAACCCCATCCTTATTTTGACTCCCTGTCACCGCATTCTTGGTACAGATGGGAGATTAGTGGGGTATGCAGGAGGTCTGGAAAGAAAAAAAAGACTGCTGGAACTGGAAAATAATTATGTCTGATGTCAAATATAAATTTTTTGATTACGGTACGAAAGAAATTGAGTATCTTGCCCTGGCAGATCCTGTACTGGGTCATGCGATTGCCCGGCTTGGGCGGGTAGAGCGAGAGGTGATACCCGACCCGTTTTCAGCGCTGGTACATGCTATTATTGGACAATTGATCTCAACCAACTCTGCAAAAACAGTATGGAATCGTTTGCAGGAGAAGATCGGTGAAATAACCGCGGAACATTTTTCGGAGTTCACGCCTGATGATGTGAAGCAATGTGGAATGACAATGAAAAAAGCCATCTGTATCAGTGATCTGGCGAAAGCAATCGTTGGTGGTGATTTATCCCTGTACAGTTTGGGAAAACTGCCTGACATAGAGGTTATCCGCCGCCTGACTTCTTTCAGGGGAATCGGACAGTGGACTGCAGAAATGCTTCTTATTAATATGGAACGCCCTGACATCGTCAGCTGGGGAGATATTGCAATCCGCCGTGGAATGGAACAGCTTTATGGCACTCCCAATCTGACAAAGAAACAATTTGAATCATACAAAAACAGATATTCACCTTATGGATCCGTTGCTTCCATTTATTTATGGGCGATTTCCTCAACACCAGTTCAGACAGTTGCAAATACAGGAGGTAATAGCATGTCCGATATGAAAATAACTGATGAAGAAAAATGGCAGGCTTCTTGTTCCTGCAATCCCGATTATGACGGAAGATTTTTTTATGGCGTGAAGACGACCGGAATTTTCTGCCGTCCCTCCTGTAAGTCGAAAAGTCCGAAACGGGAAAACGTTGTCTTTTTTGACACAGCCAGACAGGCAGAGGATAGCGGTCTTCGTCCATGTAAACGCTGCCGTCCGGATCTGTTGGAATTTCAGCCGCTTAAGGAATCGGCGGATAAAATCAAGGCAGTCTGTGACCTGTATTTTGCAGATCGCTGCCGTTTAAAAGAAGAACTGGCGGGACTTGGACTGAGCAGGAACCGTATGATACAGCTGTTTCAGGAGCAATATAAGAAAACACCGTCGGAATATTTAAACCAGCTGCGCATTGACAATGCAAAAGAGTTGCTTGTTCATACACAGAATAGTATTCTTGAAATTTTACTGCAAAGCGGTTTCGAGAGTCATTCCACATTTTATGCGCAGTTTCGGAAGTTGACAGGTATGTCGCCCAAGGAGTACCAGGAAAATAATATTAAATTGGAAGATTAGTCTGATTACGGAGGAAATATTTTACTATGTGCGATTTTAGAATACGGGGTTTAGAAAAAAGTGAGTTTCAATATTTGAATAATTTGTCTGATGAAGAATTGGAAGAGAGAGGAATTATGAAACTGGTTGCAGATAATAACCCGGGATACCCTTGCCGTGTCAGTTTAGAGGATGCACGTGTTGGAGAAACCGTTTATCTTCTTAACTATAATCACCATGACGTCAATTCACCATACAGAGGAAATGGAGCTATTTTTGTACGGGAAAAAGCAGAGACTGCCAATATTTCAATCAATACAATTCCAGAGCAGGTACGGAACAGGAAGCTTTCATTAAGAGGTTACAATAAAAAGGGAATGATGTTGGCCTGTAGATTGATTAATGGGATTGACACAAAAAGTTGTATAATTGACTTATTCAGTAACGAAGAAATAGAGTATATCCATATACACAATGCCGTACCGGGCTGTTATAGCTGTTTTGTAGAAAGAGTATACTGATTCGTTGGAATGAACGGGAGAAAAAACGCTTGACTATATGGAGAGGACTGGATATATTAAAACAAAAAGAAAGGAGTTAACAATATGTCTAAAATGCCTATGATATTTGCAGGCCATGGTTCACCAATGAATGCAATCGAAGATAATTGGTATACAAGGGGCTGGAAGGAGATGGGGAAGAACATCCCAAGACCTGAAGCAATCCTATCAATTTCGGCACATTGGTATACCCAGGGTACAAAGATTATGAATGAGGAAAATCCAAAGACAGTCTATGATATGTACGGATTTCCCGAAGAGTTATATAAGGTTGTATATAATGCTCCGGGCAATCCAAAGCTTGCAGGTACTGTAAAAGATTTAATCAGCAAACCCAGTATATATGATAATACCTGGGGTATTGATCATGGAACGTGGTCAGTTCTGACACATATGTACCCGGAAAGGGATATTCCTGTTTTCCAGGTCAGTATTGATGCCTTTGCACCGCCCCAGGTTCATTATCAGATAGGCAAAGAGTTAAAGACTTTAAGAGATCAGGGGGTTCTTTTGTTTGGCAGCGGGAACATCGTCCATAACCTGGGAATGCTTGATTGGGGAATGGAAGACGATGGTTTTGACTGGGCATATAAGTTTGATGATTATGTAAAAGCAAATATTGAAAATAGAAATCACGAAAATATCATTCACTACATGAGTCAGGGTGAGGCAGCTAAATTGTCAGTACCTGCGCCGGATCACTTTAATCCAATCTTATATTTACTGGGAGCATCGGATGAAGAAGATAAGATAACCGTATATAACAATAACTGCGTGCTTGGTTCCTTATCCATGACAAGTTATTTATTTGAATGATTTTAAGAGCGTATACAAAAGAAAAACGGAGGAAATGCCATGCTCCGCATAGCAATTTGCGACGATATTTTGCAGGAACTTCAAAACCTTGTGGCACTCACTGCAGAGTTTTTTGATGCTCATAATACTGAAGCTGAGATTGTGAAGTTCTCTCATCCGGACGCACTGCTGACGACTATAGAAACAGAGAGCTTTCACATTTATATACTGGACATCGTCATGCCTATGGTGAGCGGTCTGGAATTAGGCAAAGAAATACGGCGTCTTGATCTGGAAGCTCAGATAATCTATGCCACAACGGAACCCCAGTTTGCCCTGCAGGCCTATGCTGCAAGTCCTGTCAATTATCTGATTAAACCAATTGAGAAGCAGCAGCTGTTTGACACGCTGACTCTTGCCATTTTGAAGGCAGATCTTTCCGAAGAGAAGACTTTTGCAGTGAAAACTGCTGACAGCCTGCGGGTGATTAAGCTGTCGGATATCATATCCTGTGAATACCGGGATCATTCGGTTATTTTCACTCTTATGAATGGTGAGGAAGTGGTCAGTCGTACAATCCGGGAGAAATTTTCGGAATATTGTTCCCCCATTCGAAAGGACAGGCATTTTTTGCAATGCCACATCTCCTATGTGATCAATATGCGCCGCGTAGAGCGGTTTGCAAAGGACAGCTTCACGCTGTACAGCGGTAAGACTGTGCCCATCGCTGCAAAGCAATACCCGGTTGTCCGTGATACCTATATGGATTACTTAATGGCAAGGGAGGGAATGAGATGAAGGAATATGTCCCTGAGTTTATCCGGGCGGCAATTTCCACCACTGCCAATGTTCTGCTGATGATGACACTTTTGCAGCCAAAATACTCGAAAAAAATTACAATGCTTACCATGTTTGGAATTCTTGCAGCTGATCTTGGCACTGCTGTTTATTGCTATCTCAGCGGAAATATAACCCTTCTATCCAAGCTTGATATCGTTTTGTTTGCAGTACTTTGTTTCGCAGTCCGGCCATTGTTTAAAGATACATTTATGCAATGGTTATTTTCTTATATCACCGTTCAGAATATCAGTGATATTGTAATTGTTTTAAGCTTTCTTGGCTCAAGAAGGCTACCTTTTTCCCCTTATGCAAACTCAGTGCTTCGAATTATTTTATTTGGTATTTTTCTGTTAATACTATCCCGCTATGTGCGTCCCCTTTACCGGCAGGCAGTTGAGCATTGGCCGGCATATTTTGCTGTAGCGCTGGGAATTTACATAACATTTAATTACTATGTTCTGACTGCGGATGACATAGTAGTTATGCTGACTGAGAAGGCGGTCCCGTTGCTTTTGGTTATTTTCATCGGACTTGCATCCTATGGTTCCATTATCATATCTCTTAAAAATCTTCAGCGTGAGTATCAGGCAAAAGAGGAAAATCAAAAAATGCAGGCAGAGCGGGAATATCTGGAACTGGCAGCAGGCAACATGGCCCAGCGTCTGGAGCTGATGGAGGAAATATCGGCGCACAACAGCCGGTCAGCCCATGACCGCCGCCATTTTAATCATGTGCTTCTGGAACTTTTGGAAGGCGGCCAGACCGGGGAGGCGTATTCATTATTAAAAAGTCAGAATGAAACTGTGTATAAAATAAACAGAGTCTACTGCCAAAATCCCGTTGTCAACGCAGCTGTCTGCCACTATGCCGGCTTGGCGGAGCAGGCGGGCATCACAGCACAGATTACACTGGATATTCCCAGTGATGTGAATGTGGATTCCCTGGAGCTATCCATGGTGATTTCAAATCTTATGGAAAATGCGATTCAGGCATGTAAAAAGCTGCCGGAGAATCAGTGTCCTTATATGACTTTTAATTGCAAAAACGTGGGACGTTTGTTGCTGGAAATGGTAAATCCCTGTTGCGAAGAACCACTTATAGATGAAAATGGCTATCCTGCAGCTCAGGAAGAAGGGCATGGCATTGGCAGTAAAAGTGTTATTGCATTTGCAAAAAAGTATGAGGGTGAGCTGATTTATAAAATAGAAAATGGAATTTTTCAGGTGCGTCTACTGGTTTAAAATTCATGAATCGATAAATAATAAAATTTTTAAGTGCAAAAATGAACCTTTTAAGTGTAACGGCTCATTTTTGCACCTTTTTTATATATTCTTAGAACGTAAGCTCACATAGAAACAGAAGGTTGATTTTACAAAGGAGGAAAACATGAAAAAAAGAAGACTATCGTTACTATTGGTGACCAGCATGGCACTATCTGTATCTTTACTTAGCGGTGGCTGCTCATCAAAGACTGCTGCATCAAAAACGGCTGCTCCAGATACTGCCCCAGCCAATACTACAGAAGCTGACACTACACAAGCCAGCACCACAGCATCAGGTGCTGATGCCCTTAAGGGAGGAGCACCCCTGTGGGAGGCAGGCGAGAAACGAGACAAGATTGTCGTTGTAAGCGACATACATCTGGGGATTGAGGACAAGTACACGGAAACTCTAAAAAATCTTCCGCTGCTCATTGATTTTTTACAGCGTGTGCAAAATACCAAGGATGTACGGGAACTTGTAATCGACGGTGATTTTCTGGACGAGTGGTTTCTGCCGGTCTATTATCCCAGCTATACAGACCAGAAACAGTTTTATAAAGGTATCATTGACAACAATCAGGATGTATTTAATGAATTAAACAAAGTAATTGAAAGTGGAGTAAAACTGGTTTACGTGCCGGGTAACCACGACATGACTCTGGAAGCTGATGTTTTGCAGGAAGCAATTCCAAAGCTTATCCAGGCAAGGGATGCAAAAGGGCTGGGCCGTTATCAGACTGGTGACAGAAATGAAATTGTAATCGAACATGGTCACCGTTATGATGTATTTTCTGCCCCGGATACGGTCACAAATAAAGAATTGTGCGGCAATCAGGACACCATCCTGCCCGCCGGATATATCTATGCCAGATATGCTGCCACCTGGGTATTGGAGGGCCGTCCTTCCGTAAAGAAAGACCTGCCGGTGATAACAGATGTACCGGATAAGTCTGATACAGATCAGTATGGTGCATATCTTTATTACGCTTTGCTTAAAAACATATCTGAACGAATGACACCAAATGAAGATCTGAATGAAAAAATATTTGATTTGCATATCTCCGGATTTCATGATGCATATACTTATCTTGATTTTTATCCGGCTAAGCAGCCAGATGGAACCATTTCCGCACCAGTACTTTACAAAAACATACAACGGACATGGGAAGAACGTCAGAAGATTAACGCAGTTAAGGTACCGGTCAGCTTTATTGAAGCATTAGCCGGAGCAAATGACTGGAGTTACTATGTAAAGCAGGCAAAGGCACAGTATCTGGATAACCCTGACGAGAACGTGGATGTAGTAGTATTTGGTCATACTCATGTACCGGAATATCACGATATGAGTGATGGGAAATATTTCTTAAATGATGGAACCTGGATTGATCATAATACGGACTACCCAGAAGCAACCAGAACCTTTGCAGTCATTACCACTGCTGACAAGGATACTGCTTCCCTTTATCAGTATGGAGAGGACGGATCTGTTGTTGATATAGCGGCCAGCGTAAGTAAATAAACAATTAAAAACTCAGGATGCGAGGCGGTATGTGGGCCAGGCACCCTGAGTTTTATTTTCGCAGAATACTGATAGAAATCATATCCACTTCTTAAAGCATCTGGTATAATAGCAGATATCTCATTCAGGATAATGAAAGGAAAAAAATGATAATTGATAAGACAAAGAATGGAATCGGAGTAAAGCTAAAACTTCCGAAAGAGGCAGACGCTAAAGAAATCATTGAGTTTTATAAGCAGGTTGGAAAAGAAACAACATATCTGGGATTCAGTGAGGGAGAATACCAGGTATCAGAAGAACAGCAGTCAGCGATGATTAAAGAGATCAATGCATCAGGGAATAATATGATGATACTTGCAATGATAAATTCTAAAATAGCAGGCATTGGAACCATTTCATCGAATAATAAGCGGTTAAAAATCAAGCACGTTGGAGTGCTGGGGATTGTTATAAGTGCAGAATATTGTAATGCAGGTCTTGGAACTATTATGATGGATTATTTAATTAAATGGTGTAAAGATAACGGAGAAACAGCTAAAATAAGTCTGACCGTTAGAAAAGATAATTCCAGAGCCATTGCATTATATGAAAAATTTGGTTTTGAAACAGAAGGTGTCCTGAAAAATGAAACGTATATTGATGGAGTTTATTATGATTCTGTAGTTATGGGATTAATGATAAAATAAAAAGTTATGAAATGGCTAAGACAGGAGAAAAACAATGTGGTTTATACTTTCACTGATAGCAATATTATTCTGGAGTGGTTCTGACCTCTTTTCAAAAATAGGTTCCAGGCCAGATGATAGATACAGCCATTGGAAAATGATTATGGCAGTTGGTACGATTATGGGAATACATGCTGTGTTTGAACTCAATAGAGGTGCAGAGTTTCAAATATCAGATATTATTACATATTTGCCTGTATCATTTCTATATATTCTAGCGATGATACTTGGTTATGTGGGTTTGCGGTATGTAGTCCTATCTGTCTCCACACCAATTTGTAATTCGTCAGGTGCAGTTGCGGCTCTTTTGTGTTACTTTATTTTGAAAGAGAAAATGAGCGGGTTACAGTTTTTTGCGGTCGGATTGGTATGTATCGGTATTTTCTCTCTTTCTGTTTTTGAGAAAAGACAGGAGGATGAAGAGCGTATGCAGGCAGGTATAGTTCCGGATCGGAAATATACACACAGCTTCATTGCTGTTTTCTTTCCTATTTTTTACTGCATCATTGACGGACTTGGTACGTTTGCAGATGCATTGGTTCTTGACCGGTATATCGGAGAAGGTTCAGCCAACATTGCATACGAATTCACATTTTTGCTGATGGCTGTTTTTGCCTTTATTTATGTGGTGATTATTAAAAAACAGAAAATCAGACTTTCCGAAGAAAAACCAAAGGTACTTGCAGGTGTATTTGAAACGGCAGGACAATTTGCATATATTTTCGCGTTGGGAGATAATGCAATTGTTGCAGCTCCGTTAATTTCATCTTACTGTATCTTTTCACTTGTCTGGGCAAGAATTATATTGAAGGAAAAGTTGTCATGGAAACAGTATCTTGTCATTGCCATAGCAGCTGTTGGTATTGTGATACTAGGTATGGAAGGATAAGATAAGGTCCGGGTAATCAGGGAAAGGACAAGGTAAATCTAATATGTGGCAATGCCCAAAATGTAGACGGGAATTTAAAAATCAGGATCAAAATCATTTTTGCAGTGAGGCGCCAAATACCATAGACGCCTATATTGAAGCTCAGGCAAAAGAGGTTCAGCCTCTTTTACATCTGGTTCGGAATACAATCCGAACCGCATTGCCCGATGCAGAGGAACGTATTTCATGGAAGATGCCCACATATTGGAGAGGACATAATATCATTCATTTTGCGGCATTTAAGAAACATATGGGAGTGTATCCCGGTGAGAATGCGATGGTCCATTTTGCAGGACGGCTGACGGAGTATAAAACAAGTAAGGGTGCGATACAGATTCCTTATGATAAAACACTTCCGCTGGATCTAATCGCTGAGATTGCAAAATGGAGTTATGAATGGTTGTGATGAAATAACCATAACAGTCTGAGCTATGCACATAATGCCAGAATTTAAACTTGACGTAAGGGATTAATAATGCTAAGATGTGAATGAATATTATTATTTTCATTCACATCTTATCCGTTACGGAAAGGCTCTATATGAAAAAAATCACTGCATTGATAGGAAGTGCCCAGAAAAAAGCTACTTATGAAGCAGTCCGTGAATTTGAGAGAAATTTAAAATCCCATACGGAGATTGAACTGGAGTATGTTTTTTTATCGGATTATCAAATTGAGTTTTGCAGAGGCTGCAAGCTGTGTTTCAATAAGGGAGAAAAATTTTGCCCTTTACATGACGACAGAGATTTAATTATTGAAAAGTTGATCCATTCTGACGGGGTAATATTTGCTACCCCCAATTATGCGTTTCATGTTTCGGCATCCATGAAGAATCTGTTGGATCGGACAGCTTTCTTCCTGCATCGTCCTTACTTTTTTGGAAAAGTATCTACATCCATTGTTACTCAGGGAATTTACGGGGGAAATTCTATTATAAAGTACCTCAAAAATATGGGCGAGAATCTGGGATATAGTACTTCAAAAGGCTGTGTATTAAAAACTCTGGAGCCGATCACAAACGATGTACAGAAAAAAAACTCACTTGAAATAAAAAAGGCCGCTACAAGGTTCAACAAGGTGCTGATGCGACAAACGGCGCCAGCCCCATCTTTTTTCAAGCTGATGATGTTCAGAATTTCCAGATCAAGCATGAAAGAAATGCTGAACGATGAATATTATGACTATCGGTATTATAGCAAAAATGGCTGGTTTGAATCGGATTATTATTACGAGGTATCCTTAAATCCCATTAAAAAGCTGATGGGTCGGATTTTTGATTACATAGGACATCGAATGGCGGGGATGAATTAGAAACCAGTCGCTATTTAATATAGGATTTTCGGAGGACTTTATATTGAAAGATACAAAAACGATTTTATTTAATTGTGGAAAGGAACTGTTCAGCCGGAATGGGTTTAAGGATACGAATGTTTCGGATATAACGAAAACATCAGGAATAGGAACAGGCACATTCTATAATTATTACTCCTCAAAAGAAGAGCTTTTCATGGAACTATATCTGGAAGAAAACGAGAAGCTTAAGAAAAAAATCATGAAATCAGTTAATATGGACCAGGATCCCGGGAGTGTAGTTAAGGACTTGATGCTATTAAATTTAAATGGTATGAAATCAAATCCGATTCTGAAAGAATGGTACAACAAGGAGGTATCTGTTAAAATTGAGAATTATTTCCGTGAACAGAAGGGGCTTAACCGGCTTGACTTTATGTATCAGGATTTTTTTGAGATCATAAAAAAATGGCAGGAAGAGGGGAAAATAAGGAACGATATTGACAGCACAATGATTATGGCCATATTCACATCTATCATTACAATTGAGATTCATAAGGAAGAAATTGGATTACAGTATTTTCCGGAGATTTTAGATTACCTTACGGATTTTACGATGAAAGGCTTGGCGACTGGCGTGTAACAATACAGTTTAATAGGAGAGGTATTAAAAATGAGAACAGTAATCGTATATGCAACCAAATATGGATTTACAAAAACGTGTGCTGATATTCTTGCAAAAAAGCTGGGTGAAAACGTGGATATTTATGATTTAAACAGTGATCTTCCTGACCTGAGTAAATATGATAAAGTCATCATAGGCGGTTCCATCTATGCAGGAAAGATCAGAAAGCCGGTAATGCGTTTTTGCTCCGACAATCTTAATACTCTGAAAGGAAAAAAATTGGGGCTTTTTATATGCGGAATGGCAAAGGAAGAAGATGCACAAAAGCAGCTTGACTCCTCGTTCCCTGAGGACCTGTTGGCAGTGTGTGCTGCAAAAGGGTTCTTTGGAGGAGAATGCAATTATGAAAAAATGAATTTTCTGGAGAAGTTTATTATGAAGAAGATAACCGGTTCGAAACAGAGTCAGTCGAAGGTTGCAAAAGATAACATAACACGATTTGCTGGTATGATGAGGTAAGTGAAACCAATGAAACACATTGCAATCATATCGGATACTCATGGCATTCTGAGAGAGCCTGTCAGGGCTGAACTGGATGCAGCCAATTGCATAATCCACGCCGGAGATATTGATACCCCGTCCCTTGCTGATGCTGTCCGAATGTTGGGAGAGACCTATATGGTGCGCGGCAATAACGACATGGATTGGGCGAAAGAGCTGCCGGCCAGCATTTCTGTCTCCATTGAAGGTGTCAGATTCTTCATCGTTCATAATAGAAAAGATGTCCCCAGACATTTGTCAGAGGTGGACGTAGTGATCTATGGGCATTCACATAAATACTTCTCTGAAGTGGTAGATGGTGTATTGTATCTCAATCCTGGCAGCTGCGGTAAGCGGCGTTTTAATATGGAACTTACAATAAGCCGGATGACTGTGGATGGGGGGCAGTATCAATATGAAAAGGTGATAATTCCCCTTGACTAAATGGAAGGGACGGAGGAACAGGCTGTGGACAAAGAAGAACAGGTTATGTCAGAACTTTGGGATTTATTTAATAAGAAGATGTGGCTTGACAGCTTTAAAATGAAAACCAGACTGAAAGGGTATAATCCTTCTGAAGTACATTGTATCGAATACATTGGTGAAAATGAAGATTCCAATGTGACAAAACTTGCTGAGACGTTTTATATGACAAGAAGTGCAATCAGCAAGCTGACCAGGAAGCTTATTGAAAAAGGCCTGATTGAAAGTTATCAGAAACCAGATAACAGGAAAGAAGTATATTTCAGGCTTACAAAACAAGGCGATAAGATATTCAATGTACATGAGGAATTGCATAGGGAATATAAAGAGCGGGATAAAGCGGTATTTGATAAAATAACAGAAGAACAGTATGACAATATGCTTGGTTTTACGGAAAAATTTAATCAACATTTAGATGCAGAGATAAAAAAGCTGGGGGTGGATATTACGTCTGGCTGGTGTGATAAATTATAACTGATACAGAGGCAGCCCTATGGAAGAAAAAGGGGGCTGCTTTTTATTATGCCATTATTGTTGACATGGAAACAAAAAAGTATTACCATGTGATTATGAGTCTAAGGACACAAAAAGAAACGAATGATTATTCAACTCAAAAGGAGGATTCAAATGAATATGATAGGAATTATCGCCAGTGAGCGAAAAGAGGGCAATACTGACTTTATTGTAAATAAAATGCTGGAGGGTGCAAGAGAACAGGGTGCCCAAACTCAGACTTTTAGTTTTAACAATCTTAATATAAAACCTTGCAGGGGATGCTGGGTCTGCCATAAGGGAGATCAGGGCTGTGTTATTAATGATGATATGCAGAAAATATATGATGCCATAGAGGATGCAGAAGTTATCATCTTAGGCCTGCCAATCTACATGGGTCAGATGAGTGGGCAGGGTAAGATATTCACCGACAGGCTGTTTGCACGGTTTTCACCAAGGTTCTCCCCTTACTTTAAAGAAAATGCTGTTAAGAAACAAATGGTTCTTTCTTTTAACCAAGGCAATCCCAATGCAGATTTATTTAAGCCATATATCGACTATACAAATCAAATGTTTCGAGCCCTGGAATTTAATGTAAAAGAGGTTCCTGTTGTCACTGATTTGCGAAACGGATCAATCCATGACAGAGAAGACTTATGCAGGGAATTAAAGCATTTGGGTTCCAGTTTAGCAAGGATTTAATTGTATTATTTGGCAATTTGTCATACAATGATGTTAAATGCAAAATGATATGATTAAATTTGGGAGGTAGTGTATGAGACTTGAAAAAGCCACACCGGAATCACAGGGAGTTCATTCCCAGGCGATCCTGGCATTTTTAAACAAAGTAAACCAACAGGAATTAGAACTTCATTCATTTATGCTGCTTAAGAACGGTAAAAATATTGCTGATTGCTGGTGGAAGCCCTATGGACCCCAGTACAGACACCAATTATTTTCGTTAAGCAAAAGCTTTACATCCATCGCAATCGGGCTGGCAATAGAGGAAGGACTTCTGACAACAGATACGCTAATTGCTGATATTTTTACAGCTGAAATGAAAGAACTGGGGGAAAAGGTTGACGGTAAAATTAAGAAAATGACCGTGAAAAACCTCCTGACAATGGGAACCGGAATGACATATGAGAACTGGAACTGGGATGATGAAAATTATAATAACATTCTGGGGTTCTTAAGCTCCCATGTAAAGAATGAGCCGGGAAGCGCGTTCTATTACAATACCATGGGTACCTATATGTGTTCTGCGATTATTACAAGATTAACCGGGCAGAAGCTTGTGGACTATCTTATGCCAAGGCTGTTTGAACCACTGGGAATTGATCCAGTTTGGGAAGAAGACAACCGGGGCATCAGCTTTGGAGGCTTTGGACTGAATATTAAAACAGAGGATATCGCCGTTTTTGGACAGATGCTTCTGCAAAAAGGTGAATATAATGGAAGGCAGCTGGTACCTTCAGCATGGATCGAGGAAGCAACCTCCAAACAGATTAGCAACGGAGATGAAGTTGATAATGACTGGGCTCAGGGGTATGGATACCAGTTCTGGAGATGTGTGCCCGAAGGAGTGTACCGCGCAGATGGAATGTATGGACAATACTGTATCGTTATGCCTGAATATAACTGCGTTGTTGCAGTAACAAGCAATTTAGACATGGGTAAATTTATGAAACTGGTCTGGAGTGACCTGCTCCCGGAACTTAGAGGGGAAGGGGCTCTGCCTCAAAGTGATGATTACAGTAAACTAATTGAGTTTGGGTCAGGCCAGACACATCTGAAGGTGAACGAAAAGGCAGAAGCCTATCCCTTATTTCGTGCGTCCTACCGGCTTTCTTCTGACACCCCAGAGGAGAAAGATTTCAATATAAAAAAGATCAGCTTTGATTTTGAAAATGGTGAATGTCTGCTTGCACTGTATAAGGGGGAAAACTCTCAACCTTTATCTGTGATTCGTTTTGCAGAGAAAGAATGGGTCTGGACCACAAAGCCGTTCTGGGAAGCCGAATCCTTTTACAGAGCGGTTTGCTATGGGGAGTGGAATCATGAGGAGTTTGCTGCCTGCATCTGGCATTATGAAACACCACTGAACACAAAACTTAAGTTTACGTTCAGTGAGGAAAGGAAACAGCTGGTTTTACAATTGACTGCACAGCAGGAAATGACTCTCAATTACGTTAAAATATAAAAAGTGGAATTGGTGGTATAAGGAGACAAAATGGACGGAACAGTAAGAAAAAACATTAAAATAGGCGACCACGTTATGGTGGTGCAAAAACAGGATCAGAGAACAGGCAAACTGACAGAAGGTGTAGTTCAGAGAATACTAACAAATTCTCCCAACCATCCAAGAGGGATTAAAGTGATGCTGGAAGGCGGAATTGTTGGGAGAGTGCAGGGAGGCGTGGACCAGTAACAGGAGGATTCAATCATGAATTTAAGCAGGGAAGAGAAATCATGGATACTGGTTGACTGCGGTAATTCAGCTTATTCCATGGCTGTCACAACCGCGCTACTTCCGATTATGTTCGGAATGTTTGATAATGTGAAACGCAGCATGGATCTGGGATATTTCAACTCCATTGCCAGTATCCTGGTAGCGGCTTTAAGTCCCATTTTGGGAGCTGCAGCCGATTATAAGGACAAAAAGAAGCGTTTTTTTGTATTCTTCACCTGTATGGGAGTCCTGTCAACTGCAACACTGGCGTTTATTCCTCCTTCCAGCGGGCAATGGCAGCTTTTAATTCTGTTTTTTATTCTTTCAGCAATTGGTTTTGCAGGATCTAATATTTTTTACGATGCATTTATTGTTGATGTCACCAGTAATGAAAGAATGGATAAGATATCCTCCCTTGGTTTTGCGTTCGGCTACATATCCAGTGTCATCCCTTTTGGTATTAGTCTGATACTGATCTTTCTTCTGGGAATGGAAAAATCCATCGGATATCAGATTGGATTTATTATTACAGCTTTGTGGTGGGGACTTTTTACCATTCCCATGATAAGAGATGTAAAACAGATTCATTATGTGGAACCTGGGAAGGATACCATAAAAAAAAGTTTTAAAAGGCTGGCAGATACATTTAAACAAATGAAACAGTATCGGGCTGTATTTATCTTTCTTGGTGCCTATTTTTTTTATATTGATGGTGTGGATACCATTATTAAGATGGTAATCCCTTATGCCACAGCAGTGATGGGAAACGATGCACTGGATACCTTCTCCCTTCTGGCAATCCTGCTGATTATTCAGATCATTGCTTTTCCATGTGCGATTTTTTATGGAAATATGGCAAAGCGTTTCTCTGCCAGAACCATGATTATCATAGGAATCTTCACTTATATCATTTCCTGCATTGCTGCATTTTTTATATCTTCCGTATGGCACATCTTCATCCTTGGTGCCATGATTGGTTCTGCACAAGGTGGGATTCAGGCACTGAGCCGATCCTATTTTGCTAAGATTATTCCAAAGGAAAAATCCAACGAATTCTTTGGGTTTTATAATATTTTTGGTAAATTCTCAGCGATAATGGGGCCCACGCTGATGTCCCTTACAACAGCAGTTACAGGCAATGCAAGATGGAGTATTATTGGAATTATACCCCTCTTTTTAGTGGGATTTATTATATTTATCAGGCTTCCTGTGGAAGAAAAATAGGATGAAGGATGGGGTGATAAAATGAGCAGTGAAAAAGCAAAGCATCTGATCGTAATCTCTTATGATGCGTTTTCTGAAGATAACTGGGAGAAAGCAAGCCGGCTTCCAAATCTTTCCCGTTTAATAGAAAACGGGGTTTACAGTACGAAATTAAAAAGTGTGTATCCCACTCTTACCTATGTTGTCCATACCACTATGATGACCGGAGTTTATCCGGATAAACATGGAATTTATCATAATAACCCACTCCAGCCTTTTGTTGGAGAAGAAGAGCAGGCATGGTTCTGGTTCAGGAAAGATATCAGGGTACCCACCGTGTATGAAGCATTAAAAAAGCACAGGATGAAATCGGCCGCAATTTTATGGCCTGTCACAGGAAAGGCCTCCATTGGTTATAATATGCCTGAGATAAAAGCAATCGGACGGGAAAATCAGGCTCTTAAAATACTAAAAAACGGAAATCCCCTTTATTGTGTGGGGCTTGAGATAAAATACGGAAAAATAAGAAAAGGAATTGAGCAGCCCTACCTGGATGATTTTACGGTTATGTGCGGCACAGACACCATATTATCAAAGAAACCGGAGCTTTTAATGATTCATTTCATTGATCTGGACGATGCAAAACATCATTATGGGACAGACAGTACTGAGGTTGATCAGGTTCTTCTTCGCATGGATGAACGAATCGGAAAGATGATGGAAGCTGTTGCTGAAGCGGGTATTTCAGAAGAAACAGTCTTTATGGTACTGGGCGATCATGGTCAGAAAAATGTCAGATATAAGGTGAGGCTGAATCAATTACTCAAAGAAGACGGTCTTATTTATGAAGAACATGGGAGCATGCATTGGAGGGCATATCTGCAGTCCACAGGCGGGTCAGCTTATTTGCACGTAAAGGAAAATGATGACGAGGCGAAGCAGCGCGCGCTGCAGATTCTTCAAAAAGCGGCAGGAGAGGAAACCTTAGGTATAGAGAAAATCTATACCGGGGAAGAACTGGAACGGTTCCATGCCTTCCCGGTTTCTGGCTGTATGCTGGAAGCAAAACTGGGATATAGCTTTGATGACAGAATTACGGGTCCCCTTGTAACGGATTTAAAAAAAGAGAATAAAACGTATGCGACCCATGGATATTCTCCGGAGAAGCCAGAATATGGCTGTTGCTTTGTCGCGTCAGGAAAAGGAATTAAAAAAGGATACCAGTTAGGAGAAATTCATATGGTAGATATTGCCCCAACCATAGCTTCCATTCTTGGCGTTGACTTCGGGCCTTGTGATGGTAAAGTACTAAAAGATGCATTTCTCAATTTAAGGGAATAAGGCTATTTTGACAGTTATGCTAAAATGGAATATCAAATCATAAATAAAATCTTAGAATTGTCTCAAAGAAACCGATAAATATAATAAGGGATGAAGCAGGCTGGTTGCTGGGATTCTCTTACTAATTTAGAACAGGGGGCATTTTTATGAGTAGAAATAAGTTTTTAAAATTACTTTTCAGCGCTTTATTAGTTATAACAATGGCATTTACAGCAACTACCTCAGCATATGCTGCAACAGGAACCAAAAAAGTGACTTCTTCCGGCACCATGAGTCTTGCATTAAATAAGGGGCAGACCGGCAATTCCAGTGAAGTTACATTCCGTGTTTCCGGTCTTCCGGCCAATGCTGTTATTACAAAGCTTGAGGTAAATCCGGGTTCTCTGAAATATTCAGGAGCGGTACTTACCAATTACCTGACAGTGGCCAGCAGTAACAGAAGTTCAGCAGAAAAAGTGACTTGGAACGGTAAGGAAAATACAACGTTGAGAACTAACGGATTTTTGGCTTCCAAAGCCAATGGGACGTATACAATTTCCTTTAACGCTACCTGTATCAGCGGCGCGATTTCCCATGGTATGATATTAGACATTGGATCTAAATCATATTCCAATCCTTATATTACGATTTATTGGGATGACTCCTTTTAATTTCTAACCAGTTATCTAAGTATAAATTACGGGAATGATTTTCATATGACCAGCCCATATGAAAATCTTTCCTGAAAAAGATAAGGAGCAAAAAATGCGCGTAGGAAATGATAAATCACTGGTGCAAAGCCACCAGTATTCCGGTACAGAAAAACGGGGGAGTGTACCTTCCCCGGATTATACCGATTTTCATTTTAACACAAAGACAGCACCTGCAATGAGTGATGACAAGTATAAGACAGCTATCATCGAGCAGGCAAAAAAAGATCAGGCAGCCGGTAAATTCCAATCCGATTCAGCCGGATTTAGAAGCCTGGTAAAAAGTTACGTTTCTGCGGTCTCTCCTGACAGGAAAAGTATTATATCACAGGGCTTAAGAGCGATTTATAAAAATACCAGACAGGAACCGAAAACCTTTAATCTGTTGGATTATATGTTTGGTTCCGTGAAGTATAGCAAGGAAGCAGATGATGTATCTTACGCTGAATTTTACGACAGCAATGGAGAGATGGTGGCATCTTTTTCCAATGGGAGATGGATTTCCTATGGAACGAAAGCGGAAGATGCCAGAGAATCACAGCTGTGGGGAATATACAATCAGGCATGGAACAGCGCGGCCAGAGCAAATGGTGGAACTTCGTCTTCCATTGATGTTACAGGTTAAAGAATGACAGAGGTGTATATATGACAGCTGGTATAATGAAATTTTGGGGGCTGAATGAGGAGCCAGTTTCCGCTACGCCCACAACCTGGGAAGTAGCGGGGAAGTATATTTTAAAATCGGTCGGTACAGAAAATGCTGCACTTAATAATATAAGGCTGGCTGCAGCACTTCGTTCCCATGGGGTTCCAGTGCCTCATAGTATAAAAGCTGCAGATGGCAGGGATTATATATTGGCAGAAGAGGGTTGTTATCTGCTGATGGAAAAACTTGCTGGCAGTCATATAAAAAAGGTGTTTGAACAGGACTATGCATCCATTGCTTATGAGACCGGCATTGTCATTGGGAAAATTCACTGTGCCTTTATGACAGTGTCAGATAATAAGACTGGAGTTAATCCGTTTCATCAGGAACTTACGGGCTGGATCAGCAGGGAACTTTCCAGCAGCAGCCTGTTGACAAAGGAAGAATGGTCCGGACCAATGGAAGCATTATGCAAAATTTACCCGCAGTTACCCAGGCAGCAGATTCACCGGGATCTGCATTACGGTAATTTACTGTTTGAAGGAACAACATTAACCGGTGTACTGGATTTTGACTTAGGCAAACAGGATGCCCGCTTATTTGACATCGCTTATTTTCTGGCAGGGCAATTACTGGGTTGCAAAGATCTTATGGCAATTAAACATAAGTGGATCAGGTTTATCAGTCAGTTTCTAAGTGGTTATGAATCTATGATTGTTCTAGAAAATGATGAGAAGAAAGCGTTGCCTCTTATGATACAGTGTATTGAACTTTTATTTATCGCGTTTTGGCAGCAGCAGGCAAATCAGGAAGCAGCGGCAGAAACGTTACGGATTTTTAAGTTTGTGGAGCATGTGTATAGTCAGGAATAAAATAGAAATAAAAATTGTGAATTGTGCTAAAGAGATTTACGCCTGCCAAAATAAAACGCAGTCATTACCTCAAATAAACAGTTATTCCAATAAAGTAATTAAGCTTGTATTTCAATATAAGGCAGATGATGTGGAATATACTATGACACAGTATGAAACAATAGTTGGACCTGTTTCTTTTCAATTCAACTGTACCTATAAATGCGATTTAAGCAATGATTATGAAAGCATATTAAATTCAATTATATCAACCATCGAATTCAAGGCTGATGTAATCTGACAGTACTTTACGTTATATTGCGCCCTGTTCAGCAACATGAAGCAGGGCGCTTTAATTAGGTTTCTGGCTACATTTAAAGTGGTTTTACCGCTTACTACAATATCAGCAGCCTGTCCTTTCACATGATAAGAATTGGTTGCGCCGCCAATGGATTCATTGTAACTTTTTGTCCGGTAGCCGCTGCTAATTGTTGTTTATAAGATACCGCGGCCACCTTATGTGTACCTCTGAATATAAAAAAGCGACATTTCTGCATTTTGTAAACGGTAGATAAGATTTTTGTTGTGTTTTTCTAAAATAGATGATATTATATGCCAGGTGCGTTTTCGCATATACAATAACGAAAGGATTTTCAACTAATGTCAACCAAAACAGCTTCAGTAACTCAATCAACACCAACAGCCCCATCCACTCCTTCCATTGCCAATCCAGCTCCTCTTGGACTGTTAGGATTTGGAATGACTACCTGCCTGCTAAATATCCATAATGCAGGATTGATTCCTTTATCCATTGTGATTGTAGCAATGGGATTTGGATTAGGTGGTGCCGCTCAGATCATAGCTGGTATCATGGAATTCAAGAAAAATAACACGTTTGGTGCAACCGCATTTACAGCCTATGGTTTCTTTTGGTGGTCTTTGATTTTAATCTGGATTAACCCGTTTAAAGGAATCGAAGCTGCTGATCCCAAAAGCATGGGGTTTTATTTAGGCTTATGGTGTGTGTTCACACTTTTTATGTTTATCGGAACGTTAAAACATAACCGCGCCAGCCAGGTTGTTTTTGGCTCACTTACCGTTTTATTTTTCCTGCTGTCACTGGCTAATTTTACAGGAGCGGAGTCCATACATACAATTGCCGGATATGTGGGAATTTTCTGCGGCTTATCTGCTATCTATAATTCAGTGGGACAGGTTTTAAACCAGGAATTTAAAAAGACGGTATTACCTTTATAATTAAAAAACAGACATGGTACAAACACCAGTTTCGTAATACTTCATATACTATTCAGAGTATATTCTCAGGAGAGAATTGATGAGTAATTATGATTACAGTGGTTACGTTCCCTATAATTATGGTTATACAAATCCGTATATGTCTGGCATGAATGCATCAGACATGCAGAGAGGACAACAAACTGCTGATATATTTACATTTCCTCAAAATCTGCCAAACGCACTGGTTTTGATTGAGCAGGCTCTTGCTGGTGAAACGGAAGACAGACTATTTTATTCATGGTTAATAGAAAATGCGCCATCGGATGAAGATAAACAAATTATATCCGGAATTCGTGATAATGAAATCGGTCATTATACTTTGTTTAAACAGTTATACAGCGAGATTACGGGAGTAATGCCTCAACAGGCTCAGGGAGAGCAGTTCATTACGCCGGAAAGTTATTGTGCTGGGTTATCACGTGCACTTTTGGGAGAGCAGAATGCTGTGGTAAGATATCGTAACATTCTCTATGCCATGGAATTTCGTGAGCATATTAATATGATGATTGAAATCATAACAGATGAACTCAGACATGGGATTTTATATAATTATCTTTATACCAAAAATGGTTGTAGAGGTTAAACCAAAACGGGGCGGTTGATTTCTCTTATTTTTTTAAGAGAAACAACCGCCTCATTTTTTTATAACTCATAAATGCTAAGCTTCATTGTTGCTGATATCAACTTTATATTTCAGAGACTCTGAAAGATGCTTCATTACCTGAATACTCAAGGTATCGGGTGCCATATTTTTATCGTTTAATATCCAGACTTCTAAAATTCCCATAATAACATTGGAACGTATGGTTAAACTGTATTCATAAAAGGGGTCTTTGTCAGGGCTGGATTTTACTCTGTCTATTAATTTCTTAACCAGGTCTGATATATTGCTATATAATATTTCTTTGTTATTGATTCTAATTAACAATTCAATAATACCTGAATCCAGATACCAGAATCTTAAAAAAGGTTTTAGCAAGTCCAGTGGATGAGTATTTCTATCTGTCTTGTGATTAAGATAATATCCTGAAATATATTCTTTTAATGCAATAAATTTCTGATCACATTCGTATCTTAAGATATCTTCCAGTGTATCGTAATTTCTGTAAAAGGTCGCCCGGCTGACTTGAGCCCGCTCTATAACCTCTGTTATTTTGATATCGAAGTAGTTTTTTTCATAGAGCAGAGATTGATAGGCACTGAAAATCAGGGTTGATGATTGTTTGGAACGTTTGTCTTCTTTTATATGATACAAAATAAGGCCTCCTGTCTCTTATCTTTTCACTTTATTTACTTCTATTCGATTATATCATATAATTAATTACAATACAAATGTATATTAAAATGTTTTTATAAAAACAATGTATATTAAAAGGAGGAAAAACCATGACACAATCAAAGACATGGAAAATAATAATATTGGCATTACTTATAATTGCCATTGCATTGATTTATTTGTTTTGCGGCAATATGAAAGAATTTGAAGACAGAATACCTTCTGTTGAGAAAACACAGTTCATGGATCCTGGCGACGATTGGAGAAATCACCGCTACGGGGAAATTATAGCTGTTTACCGAAAAGGGGCTAAGCTTTCTATGGAAGTCTACAATACCGTCAATTCCAATGAACTTCCCGAGGATCTTTGGGAGAAGCTTGATACAGATGCCCTGGCAAAAGAGTATGGTGCAATGGCAGTACTGGCAAATGGACCGAGACATTGGGTAGTAAATAAAATTGAGGCAGGATCAATGTCAAAGGATGGGAAAATAGCAAACTTTGGTGGAATTGAAATGACCCAGAGAGCAAAGCTTCATACAACAATATTTCAAGGTTCCCTGGGAAGTAAAAAGTATACCGAAAATGTGGTAAACAGAGAAACAACATACTATTACCTGAAAGGAAATATGGTATATGAATTAACCTCCCCCGCTGGTGATGTGTATCGAATGCAGTCCTATTCCCAACAAGTAGATCCAGGCTTAACGATCGATGATCTGGAAACGTTAGGTGAAAAACTGGATCTTCCTGCGGGCTGGACCTATCGGGCACGGGTATTAGACGAAGATTCCAAATTGACTGCAGATGGTAAGGCATATATAATTAATGATGAGTTACTAAATACCTATCAAAAAACGAGGTAAAAACCCATGACAATTTATGTAGATGCAGATGCCTGCCCGGTGGTTCGGATTGTGGAAAAAACAGCCAAAGATAATAAAACAGCTGTTTGCCTCCTCTGTGACACCAATCATGTATTACAGTCTGATTACAGTGAGATCAGGATCATTGGCGCAGGAGCGGATGCTGTGGATTTTGCGTTAATAAACCTGTGCAAAGCCGGTGATATTGTGGTGACACAGGATTATGGAGTAGCGGCTATGGCACTTTCAAAAGGTGCATATGGAATTCATCAGTCAGGAAAGTGGTATACCAATGATAATATAGATCAACTCCTGATGGAACGTCATATCGCAAAAGAAGCAAGAAGAGCAAAGGCAAAAAATCATCTAAGTGGACCTTCTAAAAGAACAAAAGAAGATGACAAACATTTTGAAGAATCCTTTCGTAAGCTGATTACTTACGCCAGCGAAAGGGCTGATTTGAAAAAGTAAGTTCTTTGCCCCAGGGATAGATAAATATTGCATATCGTATTTAACAAGAGTAAACTTGTTGATAACGGTATGCAAATTTATTATAAGGGGGATTTAGTGATGAGAAGTAGCGTGACAGGGGCATGTCTGGTTTTCATGATGGCATTATCAGGCTGCGCGGGTACTCAAACGAGTAACGTAAGTCCAACGGAAGTAAGTACTTCTGCTGAAACAGAAAACAAGACTGACAGCAAATCGGTGGAAAACATCCTGAACAGATTGACACTTGATCAAAAGGCGGCTCAGATGGTACAGGGAGCGGTATATAATATGCCGGATAATCTGATGAAGGAGAAATGCTACGGAAGCATTCTATCCACATTTGGTGAAAATTTCTTGAGCGCATCACAGTGGAAGAATATGATTCTGAAATATCAAAAGGAAGCCATAAGTTCTGAGGCAGGCGTGCCCTATATCTATGGAAATGATCAGGTTCATGGCCTTGCTGGCTGTAGAGGTGCCGTCATATTTCCCCATAATATAGGGATCGGAGCCGCCAATGATAAAGAGCTGACTTATCAGATGGGATTGGCAGTGGCAGACGAAGCAAAATTCACAGGGATGCTCTGGAGTTTTTCTCCCTGTTTATCTGCAGCACAGGATCCCCGATGGGGACGTACCTATGAGAGTTTTTCCTCTGAAAATGGTATGGTTGCAGAACTGGGAGCATCTTATTCCAAGGGATTGATTGATGGAGGGCTTCTCCCTTGTGCAAAACATTTTTTTGCAGACGGTAATGTTTTATACGGAACAGGTGAAAATTCAGAGGGAGAAAAGCGGTTGATTGACCGTGGGGATGCCAGGCTTTCAGAGGCGGAGATTCAAGATTTATTAAAAGTTTATCAGGCACAAATCGATGCTGGTGTTAAGACTATTATGATCAGTCACAGCAGCGTAAATGGTATAAAAATGCATGCCAATGAAAAATACATATCCATACTCAAAAAAGATATGGGCTTTCAGGGTTTCATAGTAAGCGATTGGAATTCCATACATAACATACCGGGAGACAACTTAAAAGATCAGACAATTACAGCAGTCAACGCAGGGATCGATATGCTGATGGAAGACTCCAATTTTGAAAATTGCCGGAACTATATTGTTGATGCAGTCAATGAAGGCAAAATTTCAATGGACCGTGTAAACGATGCAGTCAGCCGGATTCTTACGGTTAAAAAGGAAATGGGAATTATAGATGATCCTATGATGGAGAAGGTAACCACGAAAGAGAGCAGTTTGGGATCACAAGAATACAGAGATTTAGCCAGAACATTGGTAGAAGAGAGTCTTGTATTATTAAAAAATGACAATAACATACTGCCAATTAAAAAGGGAACCAAGATATATGTTACGGGGCCTGCCGCAAATGATGTAGGGGCACAGTGCGGTGGCTGGACGTTTACCTGGCTGGGAAGTACAGACGCAGACAATCATGGACGCAAATGGATCCCGGAAGGAAAAACAATTCTGGATGGACTTAATGAACTTGCAGATGAATATGATCTGACCATTATTACTGATCCGGCAAAAGCAGCTGATGCTGATCTGACCTTATTGTGTCTGGGAGAAAAGACATACACAGAATGGAAAGGCGACAGTGCGGATATCAATATAACCGGCAGTCTGGGTCTAACCGATAATAAAAAGGCAATTGACCAGGCAAAAAGTCTGGGGAACCCCACAATAGCATTAATTGTGTCCGGCAGAAATGTTATCATCAGCGACTATATGGAACAGTGGGACGGAATAGTTATGTGTTATCTTCCGGGAAGTGAAGGTGATGGTATCGCCAATGTGCTGACAGGGAAGAAAACCTTTAAGGGGACTCTGCCAATGCCTTACTATTCAAGGGTTGAGGATATCAGAACAGATCAGGTTCTGTATCCAGTGGGTTATGGATTAAAATATTAGTAGCGAAAAAGCTCTTCCTGATACAGATCTGAAACAGATCACCAATCAGGAGAGCTTTTCTTAATCTAATATGGCTTTTACACTATGGCAGTCACAAGCAAGTCCGCAGCTGCATCTGGTGGAACCAAAGTGAAGGGAATAGGCAGGTGGGAATTGCTGATTGATGTGCTGAACTTCTTCGGCAAATTCTTCCTGATCTGCAGGTACAGGTCCCAGTGCGTCAGCCTGTTCCTGAGTTTCAATGATGGCCCCTGGTGGAACAAAACGATTTGGAGCTATCCGGATTCCTCCGGTTACAAGGGCGTTGATAGAAATATAACTTCCTTCTCCCACAATTGCGTTTAGTACAATTGCGTGAAAGCCTACGAAAACCCGGTTCTCCAATTTGCATGGTCCGTGGATGATGCAGCCGTGTGTGCAGCTGACTTCATTTGCAATATAAATAGAGTATTCTTTTCCGTCGTGCAGGACTCTTCCGTGTTCCAAACCATGCAGAATTACGCCATCCTGAATGTTGGTATTGGAACCGATATGAAACGGAGTCCCCTCATCAGCTCGTATGCTCACATTAGGTGCTATGAAAACATTTTCCCCGATTGAGACATCTCCGATAATTGATGAGAATGGTCCTACATAAGCAGTTTTGTGTATGCGGGGGTAGATGCTTCTGGGGTTAAAGGAGGTAGGCGGATTCGATGCGATGAAGTGAGCGTTTATGTTGAAGGTTCGAATGGGCCTGCCTGAAAAATCATTGAGGTTGTGATACGCATTCTGCATTTGTTTTCCTCCTGGCGTTACAGTCGCAAACAATGCCGTTATGATCATAAATAAACAAGCCTCAATATAGTATATGATACAGGGACAAAATGGTGTTGGAGGAGGAAATCACCGTGTATTAGAGAGTATTTCTTCTGTTGGAGAATCTGTCTATTGCGGATTTTATCTCCTCTTCGCTAAACGCATTTGGCACATTTACATTCTCTTCCAGCCCATCAAGTTCCACGCCGTCAAAACGGTATAATTTTTTCAGCAGCTTCCATAGGGTCTTAAGTTCTTCTTCATCAAAAGCTTTAAAAGTGTCTGCCATAAAATCAATGGATACACTGACGCCACAGTCTGTTAAGGTTTTGAGGCCCGATTCAGTTAAATGCACGTTCACGGCTCTTTTGTCTTTGGGACTGGGGATAATCTCGGCAAAGCCCTTTTTACAAAGGCTGTTTACCAGCTGGGTCATATTTTGTTTGGTCGCCCCTAATTTACCGGCAATATTATTGATTGTTGTTTCGTCCTCCGGCAAATGAAGGATAGCAAGCGCAGTCATATATTGTCTGGATGTTAACGGCTCGCTATATTTATCACCGGTTGCCTGCAGCTTGTTTGAAACAGAAATCAAACAGGAATAAACCTGTTCCATCAGATATAACAAATTGAATTCTTTCTCGTAATCCATGGCAGTTATCATAACCTCACTAACATTTTTAATGGTATATAATCAATAGGTTGTCTATTATTATATAGCCATGGGAGACAGCGGTCAAGAATTCTGGTGAAAGAACTCAATTGTTCTTTGAAAGGACTCATATTGGCCTTCGGCATTTCCTTCGAGAGATCCCCCAGAAGTAAAAACACCGCCATCCATTGGCATATTTAAAGTGAAGTTTAATGGAATGATATAAGGGATGGGCAGGGGATGCCCCATATTTTCAAAGGACATTATTTCGTAATGATGAGAATAATCACAGTTTTCTAAATGATTGATGATCTCCCTGCATGCATCATGGCTGTTCCAGATGTTATCTTTTTCTCCGCAAATTAAAAGAATATCTGCCTGTGAATTTTCTACTTTTATACGTGCTTCCCGACGGTTTTTCGCTTTTTCAATACTTTTTCTGTAAGTGTTGGTAAAACCGAACGGAATTCCTTTTTCCATGTCTTTTTTTCGGTCCTCAAAGAAGATATCATTATCTACCTGAATAAATGGAATTGATTTTCCGTGATAGGACCAGGAAGATACATTTTTTCCGTTGGTTAGTCCATCAAGAGCCTGAAAACAATAGGTATGCGGCTCCACTGCAACGACTTTTTTAATCTGTTTATATCTGGAAGCCAATAGAAGAGCCAGTTCTCCCCCCTTGGAAGTACCGTGAATATAAATATCTTTTGTATCAGTAATTTTACTGGTTGCTAACCAGTTAAAAATCTTCTCGAAATATTCCAGCGGAACTTCCTCCAGTTTTTCCGGCAATCCCTCAGAATTAAAATAGGATACAGTCAGTACATTAAATCCTCTTGAGGCAAGGGGGGCCGCCATAAGATACAGGCTTTCCATATGTCCGTCAGATCCGCCAAGCATTAAAATAGTTTTATTTCCCGAATTCTGTTTATAAAAGAGCTGACCCGTAAAATCGCCGTGAATCGGTTTAATCTGAATATCATCTGTTTTAAAACGCCTTTTTAACTGTATCTCTTTCTTTTCAGCAGAAGCTTCAAATAGCAGGTTCATAAGAATGGGATTCTCTACCGAGATATGTTCACCAATATTCTTTCCTACGGATTTATTTAGTTCTAATGAATAGATAAGTCCCATACTGTCAGCCGCCTTGTAGGTTCCTTCTATAGGAATTGCAGTATCCAGGTCAATTTCTCCAGATTCGCCAGCAATAAAAACAGCATACGAAGAGAATTCTTCCCCACTGCACCAGGGGAGTTCCATTTTTAAACTTATCCTTAACTGACTGTATGGGAGTAAATCGAAAATTCTCATCCTGACTTTTTCATCTGCCAATGCTTCCTGATTCTCTACTTCTACTTTCATGATGAATCCTCCTTATGATAAATAGACAATATAATGTCTAATAATACAATACTCCTGTTACGAGAAAAAGTCAATATATTGTCTAAGTATCTATGGAGTTACCGGAAATTTACTGCATGGTAAAACGCTTTCCCATATCATAAGCCATGAGACAGTCTTTTGGAAACTGTTTTTCCCTGACCACAGCTTTATGATGCTCATCAAAAACTGTCACAACGTATTTCTCATAATTGTCGAACTGATAAGTGTCATAGGAGAAAAGTGATTCACTATACCCAAAGGCCCTTTTAAGGAAACTATCGATTCCGTCTAAAGTTGAACGAAAGCCCCGTTCCTCCATCTGTTCGGCAGTCACATTCATGGTATATATAACCCCGGTCTTTATTTTTCGTTCAAAGAGGCTTTTGTATCCCTCTGTATAAGTGATATAAGGGAAAATAAGGCGTTCCAAAAAGGCATGCATTTGTCCGGTTACATCATAAAGATAGATGGGTGATCCCAGGATAATGGCGTCAGCCTCTTTGATTTTCAAAAGAACAGGGCTTAGATCATCCTTCCAGGCACATGATCCATAACTTGGACCATCCTTTCTCTTACAGGCGAAACAGCTGGTACAACCCTTATAATTTAAATCATATAAATTGATAAGTTCTGTTTCAGCTCCATTTGCCTGCGCGCCATCCAGTGCTTTTTTAAGCAGAACAGCCGTGTTGTGATTCTTCCGGGGACTTCCATTGATTGCAATCACTTTCATATTGATATCCTCCTACTTGATTTTTACAGATAAATTATATATCCTTATACTCAGCAAGAGAAGTATGCACATTGTTGTTAGATACTAACTTTTTTGTTAGCAGGGAGGGAACGAATGTCGGATTTTAAAAGAAATTACAGCATTAAGACAGCAGTCTAATCCACAGGGAGCAGTACAACGAAGTACCGCCCCGTGTGGAATATTCTCTGACAGAAGAAGGACGCACACTGATCCCAATACTGGAGCTGATGTATCAATGGGGGCAGGCGCATATGAAATAAAAGCGTGGCATTAATTTAAAGGAGCTCAATGATAGCTTCCAATTCTTCGGATAAGCCCTTTGCCAGTTCAAAATCGGTGCTTTTTAAGGCCAGTTCTATTTTTGTTTCAACTGCCTTTTTCTTTTGCTCTAATTCTAAATAGTCTTTATCAAAATGTCGGGCATAAATCATTTGTCTGAATTTACGCATGCTCATTTTCCGGATTGTCTTATCATCAATGATTAAGACATAGTCCGCACAATTTACAATGGTATAAAAATCGTGAGAGATCATTAAAACTGCACCCTTGTAGTCCGCAATGGCTTGTTCCAATGCTATCTGTGAGTAGGTGTCCAGATGGCTGGTAGGTTCATCAAGAAGCAACAGGTCTGCTTTACCAGCAGAAATTTTAGCTAATTGAAGTATATTTTTTTCGCCTCCGGACAGGGCACCAATTTTTTGATGAAGGACTGACTCATCAAATGTATAGTTGGAAAGATAGGAGCTGATTTCATCGTATGTCTGAAACCCAAGGCTGAAAAAATCATCCAATACTGTTTCAGACTCATTAAGCATTTCACCCTGAAGCTGGGACAAAAAGGCTGTCTGAACGGTTTCATTGATCTTTATGGAATCCTTGCTGCTTTTATAGATATCGCGGAGTAATGTAGTTTTTCCGGTTCCATTGGGCCCGATCAGGGCAACTTTATCTGTGGATTTGATTTCAAAGTTAACATCGTTTAAAAGCATTTCATCAAATGACACACTGTAATCATTCACAGTTAAAACGATTGCATCTGTAGGCTCATTGGCAACGGTGAAGTGAATATCCGGCTGTTTGATCTCCACAAATGGTGCCTGAATTCTTCGTGCGATTAACCGTTCCTGGATTTTCTTCCTCGCTTTTAAGGATTTTCCTCTGGCAGCCTCTGTGTGTGTGGTAGCCAGTGTTCTTAAATTGTTAATGATAATCTGATTTCTCTGGATCTCTTCTGTGTCAGCCGCAGCCAGTTCCTGCAATTCTATTTTCTTTTGCAGCAAAGTGAAGTTATAATCAATATACCGTCCGTCAAACTCCTGAAGCAGTTTATTTTCCAGGTGAATAATTTTGTTAAAACAATGATTTAGTAAATACCGGTTGTGGGTAATAACCAGCATAGTGCCCTTATGGGAATTGATCAGGTTTTTAAGAGAATTTAAATTTTCAAAATCCAGAAAAACATCGGGTTCATCCATAATAATTAAATTGGGCTGAGTCAGCATCTCTTTTATTACCTGAACCAGCTTGAACTCGCCCCCGCTAAGCTGAGAGACAGGCAGGTTTTCCAGCTTTCCCAAGTCTGCCAGACCTAACTGCTTATTCATGTTGGTTTCAAAATTATCTCCGTCAATTGCCTGGAAGGCATCCAGAGCCTGCTGGTATTTTTCCAGAAGTTTATCAATGTCTGATGAAGTTTCCATCTCAGTACAGATGGATGTTATTTCGTTTTGCAGTTTTGTAAATTCCGCACCAATATATTGGGCAACCGTTATATCCACTGCATCATCTCGTTCATAGAACTGGCTTACATATCCAATTCTGCAATTGGGGGATATCTCCAGTTTTCCATCAAACATATATTTATCAGGATCCATAAGGATATGAATCAGCGTACTTTTTCCGCTTCCGCTGGTTCCGATAAAGGCGCAGTGCTGGCCGTCTTCTAAAGTGAACGAAATGTTATGATATAAATCCTTTTGCGGAAATGAGTAAGACAGGTTATCAAATTTTATCATGTAAGTCCTCCATGTAATATGCGGCATCCCATCACTGTATTGTTAATGTTGTTTCCACTAATACCAGTTTTGGAGATTACCTCTGGTAGCATACCATCTTTTAATAATTATTTCAATTATTTCATTGGAATGGTATGATATTGAATGTATCTCAAATGAAAATGAATAGAGAGTAAATGAAATGAAAAAAACGGAAAGACAGAATGGAATCATTCATTTGTTACGAATGCGGGAAAAAATGACGGCCAAAGAACTGGCTGATTATTTTGATGTGAGTGAGCGGACAATTTACAGAGATATTGATGCGCTCAGTCAGCTTCGTGTTCCAATTATTTCCTATGAGGGACTGGGCGGCGGATACGAAATAGATTCCTCCTATTTTATGCCAAGTATTAAACTTAGTGAGCAGGAAATATTAATGCTTTTGATGGTGTTAAAGGCAGGAGAAGAGTTTCGTATCCCCAACATGGCAGCCGATTATAACCTGCTAAGCGGCAAGCTGCTGAATATTTTACCGGATGAAGAAAGGCAAAAGGCTTCCCAGGTCATATCACACATAAATTTTGACATATTGCGGATAATACCCATGAGTTATGCGGAGAATGTTTTAAAACCAATATTAGAGGCACTGTGGAAATCCTGCGATCTGCAACTTAGTTATTACCACCCAGAGCGGAATACCACAGAAACCAGACGCTTTTCACCCATAGAGCTGCAGTTTGGGGATGGAGGCTGGTATATCAATGGCTACTGTCATTTGAGGGAAGAAAAGCGAACGTTCCGGCTTGACCGAATTGAGTCAATTACATGTGTGGATAAAAAAAATAGTTTTATTAACAGGGAATTACCTGTATCAGTTCACGATAAGTTTCGGTGGAGTACTTATGAACTGATGTTAGATCCGGCTCTATACAGGATTATCAAGGATGATGTATATCTCCAAAATGCCGTGACCCAATCCATGGATAATAAAATACATCTCACTGTCAGGACTCCTTATAAGGAAGAAATATGTAAACTAGTATTATGCCATCCGGAGAAGGTAACCGCTTTAAAGCCGTTAGAATTTATGGAAGAAATTAAACAGTTAAGTAATACACTATCCGGAAAATATCAAAATATAACACCAAGGAGCTTATCAGATGAAGAAAGCAATTAGAATAATTGGGAAAATAATACTTTGGTTCTTTGTGATAATCGTTGTTCTTTTAATAATCTCAGCATTAACACACAATATTCTTACGTTAATGGAAAAAAACAAATATAAAATTGGAAAAACCGTAGATATTGATGGAAAGCATATGCAGGCATATGTGACCGGACAGGGAGACAAGACAATCGTTTTATTGAGCGGCTTAGGAACAGCATCACCAATTACGGATTTTATGCCCCTGGCAGATCGATTAAGTGCAGATTATAAAGTTGTTATTCTTGAATACTTTGGTTATGGTTTCAGCGATACAACAAAAGCAGAGCGCTCCAATGAAAATATAGTAAATGAAATACGAACCGCACTGAACCAATTAGAAATAAAGGGACCATATATTTTAATGCCTCATTCAATATCCGGGGTATATTCCATGTATTATGCAATGAAATACCCTGACGAAGTAGAAGCAATCATCGGAATTGATGAATCAGTGCCCAATCAGACAAAAATCAGTAAAGATCCCGATATGTCTCACGGTTTAACTTTTCTTAACACATTTGGGATCATAAGGGATATCACATATCTTTTGCCGGAGGCTGAAGATGGTAGTAATAAAAATAAAGAATATACACAAGAGCAGATTAAGATTAAAAAAATGGCGACAGCATGGAACAGTATGAATACATCTGTAATCAATGAATTTAACACGGTAAATAAAAATACAGAAGAATTATATGATGTGAAATATCCCGATAATCTCCCTGTTCTTGCGATTTTAGCGAAGGAATCAGTAGATCCCGATCAATACTGGTTACCCCTTCATCAACAATTAATAACCAACCCTTCAATCCAGAAAATTGAAACGCTTGAGGGGGGGCATTATCTGCACTGGACGAATGCGGATAAAATAGCTGAACTGGCAAAAGAATTTATTTCAACGGATTTAAAAAAATAAGGCAGACAAAAAAATAAATTAAATTCTAAACTCTGACATTCTTATGTCAGAGTTTATTTGTTATGCTGATGTTATTAAAAAATGCCGATACAGGCAAGCGGGAGGAATCCATATGATTTATACAGTAAGAGGACCTATTCCTAAAGAAGAACTTGGAATTACTTTAGGCCATGAGCATATTAAGTGGGAGACCGATGAATTTAAAGCAAACAGCATGTATTTTGACAAAAAGTATCAGTTGGAAAACATGGAATCAGACATGAACTATATTATACCGGTCATGCTTGATATCAAGGAAAGAGGCGGAAAGAGTATCGTAGAAACGTCGCCTCCAATCGGTGGGCAAAACGTCAGAATGTTAAAAGCTTTATCAGAACAGACGGATCTGCATATTATTGCTTGCACCGGCTGGAACATGACAAAACAGCTATACGACGTATTTCCCGATCATTTTGAAGAACAGCTGGCAAACCGCTGGATAAAGGATTTTAAAGAAGGTCTGGACACAATCGATGGCATTGTTATTCGACCGGGACATATCAAACTGCTGCTTGACAAGGGCAGACTGTCAGGTGTAGATAAGGCTATGCTGATTGCGGCGGTGAGAGCCAGCAAAGAAACAGGGATCCCTGTGCATTGCCATATCATAGAGGCAGAAATGGTTCATGAAGTGATACAGGTACTGGATGGGGTGAATGCAGACTATAACAAATTTCTTTGGGCGCACGCAGACCATGAGGCAAACAGGGAAACGGTGGAACTGGCAGCGAAAAAGGGTATGTGGATTGGTATTGATACTATAAGGAAGGGGAAAAGTGCCTGGGAGTTTGAACTGCTTAACTATATTATTTCACTTAATTACGGTCATAAGGTACTGCTTTCCCAGGATTATGACTTCTATTCAGAGGGGAAAGAATCAATTGATGATCATCCCTGTACAACCATCTTTGACGAATTTATTCCTTATTGTTCTGCCAATGGAATGGGCAGGCAGGAAATAATTCGCATGATGACAGAAAATCCTGCGGATTTCTATGATGTGAATCAGTGAGCAATAAAAAATCAACCGTCAGAATCAGCCAAACGGTTGATTTTTTTATTTCTGTAATACCGTAAGATATCCGTAGTAAACGAAAAGGAGACAATTGCCATGGATAATCTAATGACAGTCAGTAATTTAAAAAAGAGCTTTAAAGAAAATATTGTTCTGAAAGGAATCAGCTTTGAGATCCGCAGGGGAGAGGTACTGTGTTTTTTAGGACCTAACGGAGCAGGCAAAAGTACTACCATTAATATTCTCACCGCTGCACTTGGAAGTGATGAAGGGGAAATCTGTTTCAAAGGTGATAAAATCAGTAAAAAACTGCGCGGCTATAAACAGTCAATCGGAATTGTTCCTCAGGATATAGCCCTTTACGAAGAGTTAAGTGCAGAAAGCAATTTAAGGTTTTTTGCTTCTCTTTACGGACTTTACGGCAGCAGACTGGATGATTCGGTAGAGGAGGCACTTATCTTTGCTGGTTTACAAGACCGCAGAAAGGATAAAATAAAGACCTTTTCAGGTGGAATGAAGCGTCGGCTTAATATTGCATGTGCCATTGCCCACCACCCGGAACTGGTGATTATGGATGAGCCTACAGTTGGAATCGATCCCCAAAGCCGAAATCATATTCTTTCGTCCATCAAAAAGCTTCAGAATCAGGGAATGACAGTTATTTATACGACTCATTACATGGAAGAAGTGGAAGTAATCTCGTCCCGTATTATTATTATGGATCATGGAACGATTCTTGCGGAAGGGACCAAAGAAAGTCTGAAAGAGGATATTGAGAATGAAAAGAGGTACACCATAGAAGTCGAGGAGAATGGCACAATGGGGCATGATGAGTTTTTTGCTGTGGAAGGTGTTAAATCTGTAAAAATAGATGGTAATACCTTTGAAATTACGTCTCTGAAAGGGGTGGAAAATCTTGACCGGATTATCGCACTGATAAGTGATCATGGCGAAAAAATACGCAATATTACAAGCGAAGCAGCAAGTCTTGAGACAGTGTTCTTAAAGCTGACAGGACGCAAATTGCGTGATTGAGAAAGGGGAGTTTCTATGCGTCGTTTTATAGTGATCTTAAAAATGGATCTGGTTAATTTATTTAAAAATCCGGTTTTGGTAGGGTATAATACAGCATTTGCAGGCTTATTAATATTGATTTTGGGATATTTATGCGGAGGGGATTATGCTGACAGTAACACCGCATATCAGTATTATACAGTTTCACTTATTGTTTATGGAATGTTAAATGGGGCAATGACCGCCTCTAACTGCTTTATGGAACGGGATATCAAAAGGGCCAATCTTCGTATTATTTATTCCCCTGTTGGAAGCTTCTTTGTTTATTTTTCTAAAATGGCAGCCTCCTTTCTTTTTAATTATATCCTGCATACAATGCTGCTTCTTATTTTGTGTCCGCTTCTCCATGTAAGCCTTGGAAGTAATCCAGTGTTTTTTATTCTCTTAATGGCTCCGGTAGAATTAGCGGCATCTGCTTTTGGTATCTTTTTTTGCTGCGTGTTCCATTGTGAAGAAACGACCAGTACATTGCTGAGTACAGTAATTAACCTGCTTTGTTTTTTGGGAGGTACGTTTTTCTCTCTTGATGGAATGGGAAGCCTGATGTCCCTGATTACAAAAATATCACCTGTGAGATGGCTTAATGAAGCGTTCTTTACCTTATCCTGTGATGACAGTCTGAGATATTTCTGGCCGGTATTTACGACTGCGTTGGTGCTTTCTGCCCTGCTGACATTGGGGTGTGGGTTTTATTTCAGAACGGAGGATTATATATGAGTACCTTTTTAACCATTGTTAAAAATATTTATGAGCGCACAATTCCCCGCCTGTCTATGTTTATTTTATTAACAGCATTCACACTTGCCTCCATGGTTTTGGCTGTTCATTTAACAGATGTACAACAAGTGAGAGGTCATATTGTTCTGGTAACGGACAAATCTGCGGGGACATTACCTTATAATTCTAAAGAACTTGATATCGTCGTTTCAGCAGTAAAGCCGCCGGTTTCTGCTTTGGTAGAGAAGAAATATGATGCTTATGTGACCATTGGCAAAGATGGTGATGATCAGATCGAAACACTTCGCAGTGATGATTATAAAAATATGGTTGATACAATGCTTCGTAATCCAGATGCCGCCCTTAAAGATCGTAAAAATGCCCGTGGGATTGGCTCAAATATGATTGGATTTATGATGATGTTTCTTTTGATGGAGGTTTTTGCCAATCTGTTTGCTTTTGCAGATGATAAAGAGCAGGGACAATTGCGGCGTATTACAGCGGCGCCGGTTTCATTTAGCGCCTATCTGGCAGCTCAATGCATTTTCTGCCTGTCCATGTTTCTACCCGAATACATGTTGCTTATATTATTGAAATTCTTCGGATTTAACATTGGCTTTACACTTTTACAGTATGCTGGTCTGATTTTTGTAATGGGCTTTTTTGGCATTTCTTTCGCCCTGCTATTAAATACATTAATCAGTAAACCGGATAATGCTTCCATGCTTGGCAGGTCCATTATTGTTTTATCTTCCATGCTAGCGGGAACTTTTTACCAATTTAGTAAAGAAAATATTGTGTTGGATACAGTAATTAAAATACTTCCTCAGAAGCAGCTGATGGATTATGTGGAATATTTAGAACGGGGGGAGGCATGGCATCACAGCTTCAGCATCGTATATGTGATTGCTTTTTCTATGGTTCTGTTTGTAATTTCCTGTGTCTGCTTACGAATGAAATATATAAAAAGGGTTTAGACGTGAGACATTTCTTGTCAAAGCGGACGGCCTGGATTACAATAATAGGAACAAATACATGACAGGTGAATAAACTATGGAGAATTCCTCAGACGTATTACTTCTTACAACAAAATTAAAAATACCGGCACCCAGAAAAAACTATATTGTGCGTCAGGGTTTATTTGAACAGCTTTCCAAGTGTGGGGATATGAGTATTATTTTTTTAAGCGGCGGAGCCGGTACCGGCAAAACAACTCTGCTCTCATCATTTATCCAGAAGAAGGAACTGAAAAACGTATGCTGGCTGTCTCTGGATTCTTCCAACACCAATGTGTATTCCTTCTGGCTTTATTTTACAGCAGCAGTCAGTCCCTTTTTGAAGAATGAGGGAAGTCTTTTTAATCTGTTAAGAACAAACCCGGATACCAAATATATGGAGAATCTGCTGATCACCCTGATCAACCAGCTGTGGGGAGATGAGGAATATTACATGGTACTGGATGATGTTCAATGCATTCGTGATGAGACCCTTGTCAGAACCTTTGAGTTTTTTATTGAAGCAATGCCTTCTAATTTTCATTTTTTCATGCTGTCACGGGAAGATCCGCCAGTATACTTAGGTCCGATAGCAGTATCCGGCCGTTTGATGTTTATTGATGGAAGACAAATGCAGCTGACCCAGGAAGAAGGAATCGCTTTTCTGAAAAATACAATGAAGCTGGTGGGCAGTGAGGAGGAACTCAAACAGTTAAATTATTATGCTGAAGGGTGGATCGGAGGTCTGCAGCTTGCGGCGGCAGCAAAAGCAGCGGGTAAATATTCCGGTCAGCTGCTGCGCGCAGGAGGGGGAATTGCGTCCCAGTATCTCACCCGTGAGATTATCGATGCGCTGACAGAGGCAGAGCAGGATTTTTTGATTAAAACCGGATATCTTTCTTATTTTGATGCGGAGATTTGCCAAAAGCTGTTTCATAGCTTAACAAAACAGGATTTTAACCAGATGATGGAACGATTCATGGAAAAAAATCTGTTCATTATCTGTCTTGACGAGCAGAACGGAATCTATCGTTACCACAATATTTTATCCGAATATTTAAAACAGCAGTTTCTATGCCTTCCAGATGAGAAAAAATCAGAATGTTACAAAATAACAGCAGAAGCATTTGAGAAAAAGGGGGATTATGAGGAAGCGTTACAGGAACATTGCGAGGCAGGTAATTATAATGAGGTTCTGCGTATCACCAAATTAATGGAAGGCAGAATAGAAGCATGGAATTATCTAGATCAGGTTCCGATCCAGCTGTTATTTCAGGATGCAGATCTTGCTGCACAGTGTTTTCTTTATAATCTGGGCAATATAAACACAGAACGATGCCATGTTATTTACGAGAAATTTAAAGAATTGTATCAGGACACTGATTTATTTCGTTTTGTTGATTTTGCTCAAATCTATTTTACCAGCAAAGACGGTATTTTGCCCCAATGCCCTGCATTGACGGATGAGCAAATGGAACAAATTCCGTTTGGACCCGTTATGAAAGCTGTACTTCTTATTGAAAATGCCGGAGCATTATTAGATCGTATGAAATATGAGGAAGCGGAGGCCTGTATTTTAAAAGGAATTAAAATTGCTTCCGGATTAAATTCGTTTATCGGCTTCTTCGCTTATAATCAGCTGAGCCAGGTTTATGAAGAAATGGGACGGCTAAATGACTGCTTTTCCTGCTACGCCAAATCCAAAGAGATACTGAAAACAGTCAATGGATTGATGGGAATTGATACCAACTATTATTTTGGGCTGGCAGGAGTTTATATGCGCAGAATGGAACTGAATCAGGCAAAGGACGTACTGGAACAAACAAGGCAGATGCTTACTGAACGACATATTCATGCGGATATTACTGATATGACATTAGCTTATCACCTGGCCGAAATGAAGTTTCTGTGCGGTGAGAATGATACTGCGGTTTCTTATGTAGAGGGGATTTTATCGGAATATCCTAATTATAGTGTACTCTCGTTGGGACGTTTGCTTTATGAGCTTGCCTGTATTAACAGGCTGTCAGAGAGTCTGTCAGAGCGCTTTTTAAAAGAACTGGATACTGCAACAAAATACAGGCAACAGCCGTTTATGAAACTCCTAAGGGCCCGAATCCTGTTTCAGAACGGTAAGTCAGAAGAGTCCTTGAAAATATCTGAGGACATACTGTCTGCTTCCCGTCTGCATCATAATATGCTTCGTCTGACAGAAGCTGACATTCTGAAAATAGTTATGCTTTCCCATATGCCGGGAGGGGGGAGCCAGCGGGAAATCAGCAATCTGCTGGTTGAAGCAATTCATTATTCATACAAAGACCGGATACTTATGCCGTTTTATCTTGACCGTGTCACTCTGCTACCTTTCCTGAAGGAATTTTATCAGAAATCATCTGGCAAACAATTAATGAATCCAGAGGAGGTCTTATTTTTAAGTGACATTATAATGATCTGCGGAGGGCAGACAGTTAAGGAAAGCAGTGCGGAGATGCTGTCAGCCCGTGAACAGGAAGTATTAAGCCAGCTGTCTCTTGGCATTACTAACCGGGAAATTGCAGAGAATCTCTGTATATCCCAGGCCACGGTGAAGACCCATGTACTCAGTATCTTTGGAAAACTTGGAGTTTCCTCCCGAATGATGGCTGTAGAAAAGGCGAGGAAAGACGGGATTATATAATTGTTATATTAGTACTTGCAAAAACAGTTTTTTTACAGTAGAATGAAAACAACATTTTTGAGAGGGATTAAACTATGAATACATTTTACATGAACAGCTTAAGACGCAGAGATAGACGTAAACTCTTGTAACTGATGCAAAGTACATTCGCACGGTTGCAGGATTGATACGTCTTGTTTCTGTGCGGTTCATAGTTTATAGCAGAACCGTAATTGTTCAGCATACGCTGATCTGTTGCGGTTCTTTTTTTATTCTGTTTCAGAAAAGGAAAAAATGGAGGTCAGATATGAAGGAAAAAATCTGCAAATGGATTGCAAAAAATCTGGTGATTGTAAGTGAACAGGAGGTGATAACGGTTATGGAAATTCCTCCGGAGGAAAATATGGGAGATTTCGCACTTCCATGCTTTTCTTTTGCAAAAGTATTGCATAAAAATCCAGCTGGAATTGCAAAAGAACTAAATGATTCCCTGGAGGAAGTACAGGAAGAACTGGGGATTGAAAAATCTGAGGCGGTGAATGGGTACTTAAATATCTTTATGAAACGTGATAAATACGTGGAGTACTGGATTAATAAAATCAAGAGTCATGATTTTGGGCTTAAAAGGACTGGTACAGGTAAAACCATCTGTATGGATTATTCTTCCCCCAATATTGCAAAAAATTTTCATGTGGGACATTTACGTACTACAGTCATTGGCAATTCCCTGTACCGCATTTATGAAAAACTGGGATTTCATGTTGTGCGCATCAATCATTTGGGCGATTGGGGGACCCAGTTTGGAAAGCTGATTGTGGCATATAAAAAGTGGAGTGATGAAGAAGCTGTAAAAGAAAAGGGGATAGAGGAATTACTGCGAATTTATGTGAAGTTTAATGCAGAGGCAGAAGAAGATCCGGAATTGCTTTCTCAGGCAAGAAACTGGTTTGTAAAGATGGAACACAACGATGAGGAAGCAATTGGAATATGGAACTGGTTTAAGGAGATCAGTTTAAAGGAATATTCCCGTGTGTATGATCTGTTGGGAATCACCTTTGATTCTTATGTGGGCGAAAGCTTTTACCGGGATAAAGTACCTGCTTTAGTGGAAGAACTGAAAGGCAAAGGGTTATTAAAGAAGAGCCAGGGAGCAGATATTGTTGATTTGTCAGAATTTAATATGCCGCCATGTCTTATAACCAAGAGCGATGGCAGTTCCATCTATCATTCCAGGGATATAGCTGCAGTTTTATATCGGAAAGAAATGTATCACTTTGACCGTTGTATCTATGTAACAGGATTGGAACAGAGTTTACATTTTAAACAGGTATTTAAAGCAATTGAAGTAATGGGATACAACTGGGCGGATACTCTGATTCATATTCCTTATGGCTTAGTAAGCCTGGAAGGAGCAAAATTATCTACCCGCAGCGGCAATATAATTTATGCAGAAGATATCCTAAATGAATCTATTGAACGTGCATTTCAAGCAATTCAGGATAAAAATCCGAATTTAAAAGAGAAAGAGCAGGCGGCTGAAAAAATAGGAATTGGCGCAGTTATTTTTCATGATTTGTTTAATCAGAGAATTAAAAACGTTGATTTTTCCTGGGAAGCCGTTTTAAGCTTTGATGGAACTACCGGCCCTTACGTTCAGTATACCTATGCTCGAGCCAAAAGCATAATGAGAAAAAATAGTAAGGAAGCCAATTATGAGAACATTGATTTTCATGCATTGACAGAAGACAGGGGGTATGCACTGATCAAAGCACTTTCCGGTTATGAGGAAGCCGTAAAAAAGGCGGCTGAGCGTTATGAACCCTCTGTTATTGCGAGGTTTTTAGTAACTGTAGCTGTGGCATTTAATAAATTTTATCACGAATGTCCAATTTTACAGGCGGAAGAGAACACAAAGCAGGCGAGGATTGTTCTGGCAGATCTGACTCAACAGGTCATATTGGATGCCTGTAGTCTGCTTGGCATGGCATGCCCCGAAGAAATGTAAGAAGAAAGGAGCAGAACTCAAATTACGTGGTATAATCAGGAAAAAGAGCATATACAAATATAGGAAGTCCGATGGAAGTGAAATTAAGAGGTGACGGCTATGAGAGATTCGCATGTCCGGTATAAAGTTGAAGCGTGGGACAGTTTACAGCATCTGTTTCAAATCAAGAAGATAAATGATCATACCTTACATTTCCTTGCATCATTTGATGGTAAATTAGATATGATCCGGCTGCAGAAATCGGTTGATCTGACAGCAGAAGTGTTCCCTTTGCTCAAATGCCGTTTTATTGAGGCCAAAAGACGTCCATATTGGGAGTATTGCAGCAATACCACCAAAGAAATGCTGACTTTGATTGAAACGCAAGACGTTGAGACGGCCGTGAATCAGTTCCTTGTTTCAGAGATTATTACACCAACAGGACCTCAGATAAAGCTGATGGTGATCCGGGATACAAAAGCGGATACCCTTATCGTAGTAATGAACCATATGCTGTGTGACGGGGCAGGATTTAAAGACTATCTGTATCTGCTAAGCAGCATTTACAACAAGATCAGGGAAGATGCAGATTATCATCCATCTGCATTGGGAAGCAGAAGATTATCTCAGATCACCGGGAGGTTTTCATGGAAAGACAGAATAAAAATTTTATTAAGTAAGAATGACATGTCTACTCATGATCCTGCCAAGTTAAAACTGGAGGGAGATTTAAGCAATCCATTTATTGAGATCAGAAGCATCCCGAAAGAAGTTTTTCTGAATCTGAAAGAATATGCCAGGAATCATGATGCTACCATAAATGATATAATCCTTACAGCATATATCCGAACTCTATATGAAACATTTGGTTATGTATTTGCAATCCCCAGTACGGTTGACTTAAGAAAATATTTACCTGATCATAAAGCAGAAGGGATCTGTAATCTCTGTACCAATCTTACCTGCGACATCGGATCCGATATAGGAACATCTTTTGAAGATACTCTTTTAAAAGTCAGGGATTGTATGAAGAAGGAAAAATCCAGTATCGCCTGTATAAAAAGTATGTTGGTGATGGAAAAAGTATATGATGTATTGCCTTATAAGCTGGCAGAAATTATTGTAAATAAAAGCTTTGATAATGGGTTGATTGCCTTTACCAATATTGGAATCATTGACAAAGCACAGTTTTACTTTGATGAGCTGCAGATCACAAAAGCTTATATGACCGGCTCCGTAAAGTACAGCCCCTATTTTCAGCTTGCGGTATCTACTTTTGATAACAATCCTGTGCTGAGTGTCAATCTTTTTGGTTCCCAGGCTGATCGGGATACAATATCTGGGTTTCTTGATAAGGTTGTTTTAAAATTGAATCGTAACTATAATTAATTGATGCAATGGGAAAAGGAAACATATGGACTATGAAAAACAAAAACGATTTATAGTGAACCTGATTTACTGTGGATTGATTATTTTGTTAGTGACCATTACCATCCGATATGCATTGGGGCTGGTTTCTCCATTTTTAGCAGCATTTTTTATTGCTTATATCTTAAAAATACCGGCAAAATGGATCGCTGGGAAAACAAAACTTCCTTATAAGCTGATTGCCATGGTTTTAGTTCTGCTGTTCTACAGTACGGCAGGTATCCTGATTGCCCTGGTTGGAATTAAGCTGGTGACGGTTACCGTTGATATGGTTATGGCATTGCCCTCCATCTATACGAACCAGATGGAACCTGCTCTTGGTTACCTTTTTAAAGGGATTGAGCATACGGTTTCCCGTATGGATGTTGATCTTGTAAAAACTCTTAATGGCTTGTTTGCTCAGTTTGTTCAGTCTGTGGGCGAACTCATTACCAGCTTATCCGTGCGGATTGTGGAGACACTTACCGGATACGCCTCCCTGCTGCCTGGAATATTTGTCAAAATCCTGCTGATGATTATTTCAACCTTCTTTATTGCAGCAGATTACGATCTTATGATTGATTTTATAGCCCGCCAGTTGTCTGATAAGGCAGTGAGATTGTTGCTGCAAATAAAGGAATACGTGGTAGATATCCTGTTTGTATACGTCCGATCCTATGCCCTTATTATGGCTATTACATTTGTGGAGTTGACCGTTGGGCTTACCATCATCGGGGTGTCAAATGCAATCTTAATTGCTTTCGCAATCTCTGTTTTTGATATTCTTCCAGTGCTTGGAACCGGCGGGATTATGCTTCCCTGGATGGTGATCGAGGCGATTCAGGGAAATGGTCCGTTAGCCATGGGGCTGCTCCTGGTGTATCTGTTTATTACAGTGATCCGTAACATTTTGGAACCTAAAATTGTGGGCAGTCAAATAGGTTTGCACCCTATTGTTGACCTGGTGAGTATGTTTGTAGGAGCGCAGCTTTTTGGTATCGTAGGAATGATCAGCTTTCCCATATTTTTTTCCCTGCTTTGCCATTTAAATGATACTAATACAATAAAGTTGTACAAATAAAAGACAGGAGATATTTTGCGAAATTAGTCATATTTTATAAATTCTTGTTGAAACATTTCCATTGCCGACATACAATAATAACCAAAACACCTGAGGGGAACACTTATGGACAAATTTGGCACATTGTATGAAAAATGGAGAAAGTCATTTATTCAGATAGCGTTTTTTATTTCTTCTGTAAATTTGGTAATAGAAATCGTTATGTCGTATCTGCTTATGGTAAAGTATCCAGGAATGATAAAACTGGATTCTGTACCATACCTGCTGCTGTATATTGTATTGCCCTCTTCCCTGAACTTTGCCATATGTATATTTGGTAAATTAAAAGTAGAATCCGATCATATTTCGGAACAGTCTAAAAACTATATTTCTGTTTTGACGCTTACTGGAATTTGCTTTGTTATGTCCAGTGCGCATAATGTTTACGCAGTTCTTTCCTGCAGTCTTTGTTTCCCTGTTTACATAACCATCATGTTTTCAGATAAAAAAATGACAGGAAATATTACGGTCATCTCTTTTTTCCTCATATGCATCAGTACTTACTTCGGCTCCATCGACGGCAGAGCAGATGATAAACTGCTCTATGTTGATTTATTTATCACTCTGGATCTGCTTATCAGCTCTTATTTTATAGCAAGATATCTCTTTCGGCTGGAATATGAAAAAAACATGCTGATAAAAGAAAGCTTCATCAAACAGTCCCAGCTTGAGGAACAGTTAAAATATGATCCGTTGACAAATTTATATAACATGAGTACTTTTTTCAATCTGTTATCAATGGCAATCGAAAAAGAACAATTTCCGCTGGCAGTGGCAGTGATTGATATTGATAATTTCAAACGGGTCAATGACACGTGGGGACATGACAATGGAAATATAGTTCTGATTTATTTATCCCAGCTTCTTCGGGCTCACTGCTCGGCTATGGGACAGGTATGCCGCTATGGCGGAGAGGAATTTTCAATTATTTTTCCGAACAAATCATCGAAAGAGGCCAAACTCTTAGTGGAGGATATACAGCGTATCTTTGAAACCCATCAGTTTGAGTTTTTTGAAAATGGAAGCATTACATTCAGTTGCGGAATTGCAGAGACTTCTCAGAGTGAATGCAAACCCAGAGATTTATTTCATATCGCTGACCAGGCGATGTATCAGGCCAAGTCTACCGGCAAGAACAAAACAGTTATTTATGGAGATGGTATGTAAAATAAAATTATTTCAGTTTACATTTTCAACTTATTTCAATTTCTATTGAGCGAATGCATTCAAGCAGAAAATGAAGGAGGAGTGTTTATGTTGAAAATGAAAAGAGTGTTGGCCTTTGTACTCAGTGTTATGCTGGTATTATCCATGATGCCGGAAATACCGGCACTGGCAGCAAACTCAATGACAGTAGACTGTGCCAATGTACTCAGAGAAGTAACTCATTGTGCCAATGGCTCTCTGTATGGGATGACAGAGAGTATTCCAGCAGATGTAAATGGTCTTGTAGCACCATTAAATCCCTATGTATTACGAAATCCCGCCAGGGGCGGAAACGGGAACCAGCATCCCTTCGGAGATGCAATTCTGGTTTCCCAGAAGCTTTCCTCTGTGCCCAGCGCCAGAGTATCCATTGATCTGGCAGATATGCTTCCAGGCTGGCCTTACCGGTGGCCGGGAATGACCAGCTGGCTCAATCAGGTGAAATCATTTATAAAGGATAAGAAAGCATCTGGCCGCAATAATTATTATGGTTATGAAATCTGGAATGAGCCGGGAGGAACCTGGAATACGTCCAACGGCAGTTTTAATGACATGTGGAAGCAGACCTATGATGTAATCCGTGCCAATGATCCAGGAGCCAAAATTATAGGTCCCTGTGAAAGCTATTACAACAATTCCCGAATGAAAGAATTCCTGACCTATTGTAAAGCAAATAATTGCATTCCAGACATCATGAGCTGGCATGAACTGTCTGGTGGACCGAAGACAATTGCACCCAATATCAGAATATACCGGGCATTAGAGTCTTCCCTTGGTATCGCGCCGCTGCCAATCAGCATCAATGAATACTGTGATCCAGATCATAATCTGGAAGGTCAGCCAGGTTCTTCTGCCCGTTTTATCGCAAAATTCGAACGTCATAAGGTTGAAAGTGCCTGTATTACCTGGTGGTTTGTACCCACTCCCGGAAGGCTTGGCAGTCTTCTTGCAACCAATACGGAAAAAGGTGCAGGCTGGTATTTTTATAAATGGTATGGGGATATGACTGGAAACATGGTTTATGTTACGCCTCCAAACGATGACAGCGATCTGGTGGATGGCGCAGCCTGCGTTGATTCCAATGCAAAATACGTGAGTCTTATTTTTGGAGGTCCTGGTGACGGAACTGTTAATACCACCTTTAAAAATATTCCTTCCTTTATCGGTTCCAATGCATCTGTGAAAGTTGAGAAGATCGATTGGGTGAGCAAAGATACTGTATCCAGAGGACCGGTGGTTCTGTCTACAACCAATTATCCGGTAGTAAACGGGCAGATTTCCGTTACTGTATCTGGATGTAACAATAGCTCCGGTTATCGGATCTATATTACTCCTGGTACCGGAACCAATACGGGAATTGTTTCTGGTGAGACTTATAAACTGATTAACAGGGGCAGCGGAAAAGCCCTGGATGTGACCAACGGATCAACCACAGATGGAGCAGATGTGATCCAGTGGGGCTATAGCGGTCAGAATAATCAGAAATGGATTATAACCAATACAGGAAACGGATATAAACTGAGTAATTCAAAGAGTGGTAAAGTTCTGGATGTTTATAAGAGTTCCACTGCAGACGGAGCAGACGTGATCCAGTGGACGGACAACGGACAGAATAACCAGAGATGGAATTTAATCGATCTGGGGAACGGCTATTACAATCTTGTAAATAGTAACAGCGGAAAGCTTCTGGATGTGGAGAAGGGATCTGCAGATGATGGCGGAAATGTAATTCAGTGGAGCAGCAACAACGGGTATAATCAGCAGTGGCAGATTGCAGCTCCATAAGAGACAAATTTAATAAGCACCCTGTTCCAGATGATGGCAAGGTGCTTATTATTTATGGCGTTCCTATTTAATTATTGATGGCATAAATTCTAAATCCCTGATCATTAAACTTATCAAACCATATTTCACCATCCCCAAGCATTACTCCCATACTATTGCTAAAAAGATATTTCGTATAGCTGTTTGATAACTTGTTTTTAAAATCGGATGTAATAATATCGTTATAGCGTTGAATCAATTCCTCAGAAGAATTGATGCTTATCTTCTTATTATTTATGGTTACGTTGATTGGATAATTAATGAGATCTGCAAGCTCCTGTCTTTTATCTTCCATTATGTTCAACTTTATTTGTTTTGCGAAATTTTCAACGTCTGCTGCATCTGCATCAACCAGGGGATAACGTCCCTCCAGGGGGCTGCCAACTGAATGAGACAGGGTTAAGTGGAATTCAGTTTCTGATTGATCCTTAGTGTTTTTAAACAAGCCTGTCAATCGGTCGCCTTTTGAGGTATCTGTGCTTAAAGACCCCTCAAACATGATACTGCCGTCTTCGCTGGTTAACAGAAAAGAGGAAGTATTCCTATTTAGTGTACCAAGTAATTTGGTTTCAGGATCTTCTTCATTCGCTGTAAAGAGAGAAGCTGTTAATTCGCTGCCGTTTCTATAGATCGCCATCCCAATATTCTGTTCGCCAACCGCTCCGTCAAATACGCTTGTAGTCTGGTCACTAATGATATCTTGAATCGTTGACGCATCGCCAGTCGCTTTTTCGGTAGATTCCACAGGTGTCCGGGTAGTGGATTCCGGCACGGCAGAACCTGACGCAGCAGATTCTGGAGCAGAAGGAATATCTTTCTGTTCAGCCGTTGTGCTGGCAGATTCTTCTGCAGGTACAGAAATTTTATTGGAAGTTATAAATTTTGTTGTTATGACGTAACTGGCGCAAATAAGACATAAAACCAATAAAGGGACAATAATAAACATCTTTTTCTTTGAATTCAAATTTAGATTCCTGCTTTCATTTTTACTCTATAGGAATTGTACCATATAAAAGGCTGTAAATACAGATTTTTTATTAAGGCTTTCTCTTTTGAGTAGAACGAAAACTAGAAAAACAGTTATGGAATCAAGTTGCAGTTGTTAGTTTCCCTGTAAGATGATAGAATGTTACATGCAGTCCTGAACCTATGTGACTGCACCGTATTAACGGAATGAGAGGAACAATTATGATTCATAACAATTTCAGCAGTTTTTCTTTGAGCGACGATATTCAAAAGGCACTTTGCGTTTTGGATTATAAAATACCGACGGAAGTTCAGGAACGTGTGATTCCACAGGCGTTAGAAAAAAAAGACCTTATTGTGAAAGCAAAGACAGGCAGCGGGAAAACCGCTGCCTATGCAATTCCCATCTGCGAGATGATTGACTGGCTGGAAAATAAACCCCAGGCACTGATTCTCACACCTACCAGGGAACTGGCGGTTCAGGTGAAGGAGGATTTCACCAACATTGGCAGATTCAAACGAATAAAGGCAGCAGCAATCTATGGCGGTCATCCATTTGCCATTGAAAAAACAGAATTAAAGCAAAAGACCCACGTGGCAGTGGGAACGCCGGGCCGGGTGATGGATCACATCAGAAAAGGGACTCTGCCATTAAGCCGAATCAGCTGTCTGGTGATCGATGAGGCTGACCGGATGTTAGATATGGGATTTATCGATCAGGTGGAAGAAATTATAAAAGAACTGCCAGAAGACAGAGTTACCATGCTGTTTTCTGCCACAATGCCTCAGGAGATAAGAGAGATATCACTAAGTGAGCACAAGGTGCCGGTTCAGATCGATATTCATGAGGACAGTAACGCGGCAGCAGATATCGATCATTCTCTTTTTCTAACGTCTGAGGAAGACAAATTTGAATTGCTTACGGATATTACAATTATGGAAAATCCCGACAGCTGTATCATCTTTTGCAGCACAAAAGACCGGGTAGATCTTGTCTGGAAGCGGCTGAAACAGATGGATTACCACCCCCAGAAGCTTCACGGCGGCATGGAACAGACAGACCGGATCTCTGCAATAAGGCGGTTTAAAAGAGGGCAGTACCGGTATCTGGTGGCTACGGATGTTGCAGCCAGAGGGATTGATGTAGATGACATCTCCCTCGTAATTAATTATGATATTCCTTTGGAAGCGGAAACCTATGTCCACCGGACTGGGAGGACTGGCCGGGCCGGGCGGAAAGGGAGTGCGGTTTCGCTGGTAACTTCTTCACAGGCGCGTTTCGTACGGCAGATTGAAGAATTCATCGGATTCCCCATTGGGGAGCGGGCAGGATATGAGAAATCAGAGATATCCCAGGCAAGGCTTAATTTTGATAAAAAAATAAAAGCAGTTCCTGAGATAAAACAGTTAAAAAGCGATCAGTTAAACAAAGGCATTATGAAACTAAGGTTTAATGGTGGTAAAAAGAAGAAATTAAGGGCAACCAACTTCGTAGGAGTGCTGTCCAATTTAGAAAACATGTCGGCGGAAGATATCGGAATCATAACAATTCAGGATACCCTTACCTATGTGGAGATATTAAACGGAAAAGGCCCCATGGTGCTGGAAACCATGAGCCACACCCCGATCAACGGGAAACAATTAAAGGTAACAAAAGCATTGGATAAATATTAACGGCGTGTTATAGTAAAACTAAAATATAAAATGAAACACAAAAGGGGTTCCTATGGAAAATATTGATATATTGAAGAGATTAAGATATGCACTGGATATCAAGGACAGTGATATGGTGGAAATTTTTAAACTGGGCGGAGTAGTTCTTACAAAAACCAATGTACAGGATATGCTGAAAGCCAATGAAGGCAATGATGAGAATAATCAGATATGTAATTATCGTATGCTGGAATCATTTTTAAATGGCTTTATTATCTTTAAACGGGGAGCGAAGGATGAAAAACCAGGGGAATCCGGGGATGATAAGAATTTCATGATCAATGATTATAGAAATGTAAACAACATTTTTCTGAAGAAGGTCAAAATAGCACTGGCTTTTACCGGTGATGATATGCTTTCAATTTTTAAAGCCGGGGGAGCAGAACTGTCAAACGGGGAATTAAGCGCTCTGTTAAGGAGAGAAGGCCAACGCAATTATAAGGTTTGCGGGGACCGTTATATCAGAGTTTTCTTAAAGGGTCTTGCAGAACGCTCCAGGAAGTAATAATAGAAGGTAAAATGCCATGGTGACATTAAAGGAAATAGCAAAAAGATGTGACGTATCCGTATCCACGGTATCCAACATTTTAAATGGGATACCAAAAGTAAGTGAGGATACAAGGCAGAGAGTATTACAGGTAATAAAGGAAACCGGTTATCAACCCAACTATATTGCTCAGGGTCTGCGAAAGAAAAAGACCAAGTTAATTGGGATTATTGCCGAAGATATCTCGCTTTTTTCTGCTCCGATTATCATTGAAAGCATTATGTCTTATTGTGAGGCGAAAAATTACAGAACGATTATGGTAAATCTCCGTCTGTATGCCAGATGGAATGAGCAATGGTATCAGGATGAAGAGGAATATTATTCTGTCTTAAATCCGGCGATTCAGGAGCTACTGTCAATTAAAGTGGATGGGATTATTTATGTACCGGGACACGCTAGAAATATGCGATGTTTTGATGATGATTTTAGTATTCCGGCAGTCATGACCTACGGGTATCCCCATACGCCCCGCTTCCCTTCCGTCGTAATTGACGATGAGAAGGGGGGATATGACATGACAGATTATCTTCTGAAAATGGGGCACAAAAAAATCGGAGTGATTGGTGGAAGAAAAGATAACATCCATATGGATAAACGGCTTTTGGGATACCAGAGAGCCTTATATGACAGAAAAATCTTTTACAACCCGGATCTTGTGTGCTATGGTAACTGGGACCGGGAGAGTGGTTATGAAGGGGCTGACACACTGATCAACAAGAACGTTACAGCCATATTCTGCTTTTCGGATGTGATTGCAGGCGGAGTCTATGATTATCTGGAAGAGAGTGGATTGGAAGCACCGGAGGATGTATCCGTAGTTGGATTTGATGATCAGGTGATAGCCGAATATTTCCGCCCTTCACTGACCACGGCGGCCCTTCCCCTGAAAGAGATTGGGAAAAAGGCGGCGGAGTTATTAATCCGGACATTAGACAAAGAAGAGGGAGAAAGAGATCAGCAGATGAGTCAGATAGCGCTGCCATGTACTATGGTTCTCAGAAAATCAGTAAAAAAATTAATATAATGGATAGATATCAGCACAGATAAAAAGCAGATGCCAGGACATTCAGACGGCATCTGCTTTTTTGATTTAATGTAAAACGTTTTATACATAAATAAAAAAGAAAAAACATAGTAATTAAGTATAATTATATAAACTAATAACTGTTTAAAACATACAAATCACACAAAATAAAACCGATATTAGTTGACTATATACATGGGTTGGAATATAATTTTATTCAATAGGTAAAACGTTTTACAAAGGGGGATACAAATCCTTAACATGTTAAGAAACTGTAAGAACAGGAAAGGATGATTTCATGAGAATGTTTAATGACAGGAAGAAAGCAAGGGCATTCAGAGAATTTATGTACGTGTTACCGTTTCTTATTTTAGTTGCTGTGTTTTCGTATTATCCGTTATATGGCTGGGTCTATGCATTTTTTGATTATAAGCCGCCGTTTCCTCTTAGTATGAATCAGTTTGTGGGCTTCAAATGGTTTACATCCCTTTTAACCAATGATGTAAAGCTAAAACAGCTGCTGGCTGTTTTAAGAAACACCTTTGCTATTAGCGGACTCAGCCTTTTGTTTTCCTGGTTCCCCATGGTTTTTGCAGTTTTTCTCAATGAAATAAAATGGAAACCATTTAAGGTATTTGTCCAGACTGCGACGACTTTGCCGAATTTCATCAGCTGGGTACTGGTGTATTCCATTGCATACTGCGTATTTAACAGTACCGGTGTTTTAAACAGTCTGCTGTTGAATCTGGGAATATTAAAGACACCCCAGCTGTTTCTCCAGTCTGCAAATCATATCTGGTTTAAAATGTGGCTGTGGCTAACCTGGAAAAACGCAGGGTGGGCAGCGATCATGTATATTGCAGCCATATCCGGAATCGATGAACAGCTGAAGGAAGCCGCCAGAGTAGATGGAGCCAGCAGAATGCAGGTGATCTGGCATATCACAATTCCTGGTTTAATTCCCACATTTTTTGTGCTTGTTATGCTCAATCTCGCTAATTTTCTGACAAACGGATTGGAACAATACTACGTTTTTCAAAATGCCTTTAATAAAGATTACATTCAGGTATTAGATCTGTATGTTTACAATATTGCGATGGGAAGCGGGGGATATTCCCTGTCAACTGCCATCAGTATGTTTAAAAGTATTGTAAGCGTATTGCTGCTGTGTGCGACAAACCAGATTTCCAAGATGGTAAGAGGGGAAGGGTTTGTTTAATGAAGCAGAAAGGGGAAGAAATGAGAGAAATCGTTAAAAAGCATAAAAGAAAACAAAGTTTAGAAGATTATGTGATTGATACCATTACCTGTATTGTCTATTTATTTTTTACATTTATATGCGTTTATCCCTTTTACTACATATTTATTAATACCATCAGTGCCAATAATTTAAGCGAAAGAGGGAAGGTTCTTTTCTGGCCCATTGGGATCCATTTTAACAATTATATTTCTGTTCTTAAGATTCCTGGATTGTTTTCGGCTCTTAAGATTTCTGTTGCCAGGACGGTGATCGGGACAATTGTCACGGTATTTATTGCTGCTTTTCTGGGATATATGTTTACAAAGGAATCCATGTGGAAAAGGAAATTCTGGTATCGCTTTGTGGTAGCAACCATGTATTTTAATGCAGGTATTATTCCCTGGTATATTACAATGCGGAATCTTCATTTAACCAATAATTTCTGGGGTTATATTCTGCCGCTTGCAGTATCACCTTTTTACATTGTCTTATGCAAAACCTTTGTGGAATCCATTCCCCAGGAATTGCAGGATGCGGCGGAGATTGATGGGGCCGGTACGCTTAAAATATTCTTTCAGATCATTACCCCATTAATAAAACCCATCCTTGCAACCGTGGCAATCTTTACCGCAGTTAACCAATGGAATGCATTTCAGGATACACTGCTACTGGTAACGGATAAACGCCTGTATACGCTTCAGTTTACCCTTTATCAGTACATTAATCAGGCAAGTTCTTTGAAGTCACTTGCCAATAGTAATGCTTCTTCGGCACAGATGGCGGCAAGCCTGGCCCACTCCCAGACTTCAACCTCCATCCGTATGACCGTTACGATTGTAGTAGTGGCACCGATTATATTAATTTATCCGGTTTTCCAGAAATTTTTTGTAAAAGGAATTATGATCGGAGCTGTAAAAGGATAATAACAATGCAAATAAAAGAAGGGAGCAGTGTATGAGAGTAAAAAAGAGGGCGTTACAGGTGCTGTCAGCAGCTATGGCGGCAGTGATGGTGGCAGGATGTGCGGGGCAGACAGCGACGGAGGCAACAAAAACAGCAGCGGCAGCCGGAACAGGGAATTATGATGAACCAATGACATTTGATTTTTATGATGTTGCTGCAAATTATCAGGGAACCCAGGCTGGATGGTTTGCAAAGGTAGTAAAGGATAAGTTTAACATCGAACTGAATATGATATCGCCTCAGGTGGCTGGTAACGGAATTTACCAGACCCGCTGCAGTACGGGTAATTTAGGTGATATTGTTGTGCTGGAACGCACAGATTTTACTGACTGTGTAAAAGCAGGATTAATTAAAGACATTTCGGCAGATATCAAAAATTATCCTGAGTTAATGACATATAACGATCAGATTACTGTATTAAATAAGGCTCTGCCGGAAAATAAAGATGGTAAAATCTATGGAATTCCATGCCAGATGACTAATACATCACCCACATCCTATTCTCAGGATGTAATTAAATCAAGCCCTCTTTTAAGATGGGATCTTTACTCAGAACTGGGGCGCCCGGATATAAAGGATACGGATGATCTCTTAAATATCCTGGAAAAGATGATGAAGGCACACCCCACCAACAATGCCGGAGATCCGGCCTATCCCCTGTCTTTGTGGAAAGACTGGGATGGCGGAGACGGGATGTTAGGTATTGCCAATGTTACACAGCTGACAACCTGGTATGGTGAAATAATAAAAGGTTCCAATATTTTAAAACCGGATCATACATTTATCCCTGTAAACAGCAAAGACGGTGCCTATTATAAGATGCTTCATTTCTTAAATGACGCTAACAGGAGAGGAATCGTAGATCCTGATTCTGGTACCCAGGACTGGAATACGGCCTGTGATAAGATGAAGACCGGAAGAGTCTATCTCATGTGGTATAACTGGCAGGTTGGATTCTGGAATACACAGGATCGGTTAAAGGATGGCACAGCATTTATTTATACACCGATTAAGGATCAGATCTATTATGCAGATGCAGATACCTATTACGGCAGCGGACGTGTTTTTGCCGTCGGTTCCCAGGTGGATGATGCCAAGTATCAGAGAATTATGGATTTCCTCAATTGGTATGCAAGCCCGGAGGGGTTAAACTATCAGCACATTGGCTTGAAAGGATTTAACTATACGGTAGGCAGTGACGGAAAATATACATACATCAATGACAATGCGTTAATGGATAATGTCACCGTACCAGACGAATTCGGCGGCGGCGGATTCAACGACGGAAATAATGCAATTAATCAGTGGATGGTGGATGCCATCAGTACAAATCCAGCTACAGGAGAACCCTATAACAAAGATTATTGGAGTACCTATAAAGCAGCCACAATGACGCAGATGAAAAAAGACTGGGCAGCTAAATTTGGTGCAGCAGAACCCGTTGATTATATGAAAAAGAATAATATTCTCTTAATCAGCCCCAATGTCAGCGTATCCCTGCCAAGTGATCCGGCTGATATATCCATTATCCGCAAACAGTGCAGTGATTTGTTCAGTGATTATTCCTGGAGAATGATTTATGCAAAGGATGATGGAGAGTTTGATTCTCTGTGGACTGAGATGTGTACCCAGATGGATGGAATGGGATTCCAGGAACTGTCTAAGTTTGACAAAGAGAAGTACCAGATTGAGTTAGATGCCAAATTGGCAGTCGATAAAAAATAAACACTCATGAAAGAGGAAAAATCATGGATATTACGTCAATACTTCCGGAGGGCAAAAGCTTCGCGTTCTGGGAGCAGGAACAAAGATATGAGCAGGAGCTGCATGTCGACTGCAATCAGGCTGGGGAGTCAGGGGAACGTGACGGAAGTATCCAGAGACCTTTTCTGACGATAAATGAAGCGGCAACTGTTGCAGTTCCGGGAACCAGGGTATGGATTCATGGCGGTGTGTACAGGGAATGTGTACACCCTGCCATGGGCGGAACTGGCCCCGATCAAATGATCTGCTACGAGGCGTGGCAGAAGGAACCGGTATGGATTAAAGCTTCTGTGGAGGTAAGGGATTTTACCCGGAGCCAGGGCTGGAGGCTGAACCATTTTTCCACAGATGCATTAGAGGAAGGGATTGCCATCTGGGAGTTAAAACTGAATCCAGAGGATTTTAAGGGGTACAATCCCTTTTGTGCAGTAAATATTCTTCATGACAGACTGTTTCTGGAATATGATAAAACCGATATGACCACGTATTTAAACAGGCGGGGAATGGTATTTTGTGACGGAAAGCCTCTGTTACAGGTACAGCTTTATGGCCAGCTTGGAACACAGGAAAATGGGTATTGGGTGGAGGCCAATGGCCAGACTGTTCATTTTCGGTTAAGGGGTGACCAGGATCCGGGAAAACATCTGATAGAGATTACATGCCGGGAGCAGTGCTTTGCACCTGAGATTCCATTTTTATCCTATATAAAGGTGAAGGGAATTACCTGTGCACATGCGGCTGGCGGTGCGCCGGTTCCCCAGAGAGGTTCTATTTCCTGCTTCAGAGGGCATCACTGGATCATTGAAGACTGCGAAGTGGACTGGGCTAATGGTGTGGGAATTGATATGGGAAATGAATGCTGGCATCACTGTGTGCCGGAAGATCAGATCATTGGAAACACCATCATACGCCGTTGCAGGATCAAAGATGCAGGAGTATGCGGCATTGCCGGATTATTTGCCCAGAATCTTCTGATTGAAGACAATGTGATTGAAGGAACCGGGTGGCAGAAGATGGAGCTGTCCTGGGAAGCCGGAGGCATGAAAATACATAATTGCAGGGACAGCCTGATCAGAAGGAACATTTTCACAAGGACATATCGGGCAGATCATTTGTGGCTGGACTGTAACAATGAAAACAACCGGATTACACAAAATTTATTCTTAGACGGAATCGAACAGCGGGAAGCTGTTTTTATAGAGTGCACCAGAGACGGAGTTAATTTCATTGATAATAATATATTCTGGAATGTAGAAGGCAGGTTTGAAGCGGGTAAAGTCCAGGAGGAGGCTGGTTCTTCGGGATGGTATAAAATGGAAGAAGACGGAATTGTGAATGGATACGCAATTTACGCCGAGGGAACGGATCATTTATATATCGCCAATAATTTAATCGGGAAATGCCGGAGTGCCGGATATTTTGCCAAGGCAGTTGCCTTTCGCATGCATGGCAATCTCAGGGGAGGAACGTCAAGAGACGCTCATTTCATAAATAACATGTTTTATGAATGTGGAGAAGCCGCAATTAAAATGCCCACGGAGAAGAATCAAGCGGAGGGAAATCTCTATGTTTCCATGAATGGGGGGTACTTAAGAATTCTATATCCGGCTCCCCCCTGTTGTCTTGACCTTCCTGCATGGCAGGATTTTTATGGGTTTGATAAAGAGGGGCAGGAGGGAATCTTTCAGATCGATATGGATACGGAGCAGTATACACTTCAGTTCCATTCTGCTAAGAAGTATCCATGGGATACTATGAGGGGAAGAGGGCGGCATCAATACGTAATGAAAATAGAGGATATTAAAACCGTGAAAAAAGATCCGCAGGTTTCCAATGATTTCTTTGGAATGCCGCTGGAGGGGGATCAATGCAATCCCGGTCCGTTTGGAGATCTGGTACCTGATAAGATCTATCACATTGATCCAAGAAAACTGTAAAGCCAGGAAGGGGGGCTATTATGATTCGCATAGCAGAAACGGAAAATGGTCTGGTAAGAGGAATTGAGGCAGCAGATCCCAGAATCACTGCATTTAAAGGAATTCCATTTGCAGCACCGCCGGTAGGAGAAAACAGATGGAGGGAGCCTAAGCCATGTGAGAACTGGGAGGGAGTCCGGGACTGTTTCCGGTTTGGGCCCATATCCATGCAGGGAGTGCCGGGACTTAGTGATAATATCTATGACAGGGAATGGCACGTGGACCCAGAGATAGCAATGAGTGAAGACTGCCTTTATCTGAATATCTGGACCGGAGCAAAGAAAGCGGATGAGAAACTACCTGTTCTGGTATGGTATTTTGGAGGCGGGCTGCAATGTGGATATACCGCCGAGATGGAATTTGACGGAGAGCGGCTGGCCAGGAGGGGGGTCATTGTGGTTTCCGTTAATTACCGGGTGAATTTGTTTGGATTTCTGTCCCATCCGGAACTGACTGCCACACAGCCTGAGGCTCCGGCTAATTTTGGCCATCTTGATCAGCTGGCAGGATTAAAATGGGTTGTCAGAAATATTGAGGCATTTGGAGGCGATTCCCAAAATATAACCATAGCCGGGCAGTCAGCGGGGGGCGGCAGTGTAATGACCCATCTGACTACGCCAAAAAGTGAAGGTCTGTTTCAAAAAGCAATTGTGTTAAGCGGAGTTTTCTGCCGCCCATACGATCAAAATTCCGATCCCTTCAGCCATACACTTACCGATGCAGAAAAAACAGGTGAGAAATTCTTTGAATTTATCGGTTTAAAAGATCTGGCACAGGCAAGAGCCATGGACGGAAAGCTGCTACATGAAAAGTATGAGCAGTTTGGCGGCTTTATGGGAACGGTTATTGATGACGTGTTTTGTTTTGGTAATTCCTTTCAGCGTTTTATGGAAAACAAGAGAGCCATGGTTCCTGTCATGGCGGGTAATACCTCGGATGAATTTTTTGATTCCATTCATTCAGATTCCGATGAGGAGTTAATGGAAAAGATAAAGACGCTGTTTCCCGGATGGGAAGAGGAATTTCTTCGTCTGCTGGGAAATGAAAAGAAGGATGAACAAGGAAATACCGGTTCTGTAAGCAGTATTGAGTTTGCCGTAAAGGGATTATTTCATAAAAATGCCCAAAGTGGCAATCCGGTTAATTGTTATTATTATACCTTTGATGCGGATATTCCAGGCTGGGATCATCCGGGGAACTTTCATTCCGTGGATTTATGGTTCTTTTTTGAAACACTTGCAAAATGCTGGAGGCCTTTTAAAGGAAAGCATTACGATCTGGCGAGATGTATGGCAAATTACTGGACGAATTTTGTTAAGACTGGCGATCCAAACGGAGCCGATGCAGATGGAACGCCGATGCCAGTGTGGCAGCCGTTTACAAATGAAAACCAAGATGGGATTTTGTTTTCCACACAGAAAATCGCTATGAATCATCAGAATGAGCAGGAACTGATGAAATTTTTATTAGACAGGCTGAAGGAAAAATTCGTATAGCAACAGGTGATTGCAGAAATGGAGATAAGATGAAAAAATATCCAGTGAACCCCTATTTACCCTCATGGGAATATATTCCCGATGGGGAACCATATGTGTTTGGGGACAGAGTGTATGTTTATGGTTCCCATGATTTCTTTAATGGTTACGTTTTCTGCCTGGGAGATTACGTCTGCTGGTCTGCACCAGTGGATGATCTTGGAAACTGGCGGTATGAAGGCGTGATTTATCCAAAAACAAGTGATCCCATGAACAAAGAGGGAAAGATGTGTCTGTATGCGCCGGATGTGGTCGTGGGATCTGACGGCAGATATTATCTTTACTACGTCCTTGACAAGGTTCCGGTGGTATCGGTTGCAGTTTGTGATACTCCGGCAGGCAGATATGAGTTTTACGGATATGTGAAGGATTCCAGTGGAGGGCGTCTGGGAGAGCGACCGGGAGACCAGCCCCAGTTCGATCCGGGAGTATTAAGAGAAGATAATAAAATTTATCTCTATTGTGGTTTCTGTGGCCCTCAGGATGACACCAGATATGGAGCTATGGTAACGGTACTTGCGGATGACATGGTAACCGTTTTGGAAGAACCTGTTGTGATTGCACCAAGTAAGCCTTATAGTGCAGGTACCGGTTTTGAGGGTCATGAATTCTTTGAAGCACCTTCCATCAGGAAAAAAGGCAATACCTATTATTTTATCTATTCCTCCGTAGCCATGCATGAACTTTGCTACGCAGTCAGTGACAGTCCGTTAGGAGGATTTACTTATGGAGGCGTAATTGTCAGCAATTGTGATGAGGGAATTGATACATATAAACCAGCCAGGATGCACACGGCTTTTGCAGCCAACAATCACGGAAGCATGGTAGAAATTCTGGGGAAATGGTATATTTTTTATCACAGGCACACCAATGGAACCTGGTACAGCCGCCAGGGCTGCGCAGAACCTGTTACAATTCTGGAAGACGGAACAATCCCACAGGTGGAGATCACAACCAGCGGTATGGGAGGTGTTCTGCCGGGTAAGGGAAAATATGGTGCCTATCTGGCGTGCAATTTATTTCAGACGGAGGAAAAATCGGAGGTCCTCATTCCAAAGATCATGCAGGATGGCAGAGATGGAGACGAAGAGCCGGGATACATTGCCAATATAACGGATGGAGTTACTGCTGGATTTAAATATTTTGAATGTGTGGATTGTAAGCGTATCACCATTACAACGAGAGGTTATGCAGCTGGGTATTTTGAAGTAAAACATGCATGGGATGGAAAAATTCTTGCCACAATACAGATAAAATACACCAATGTGTGGGAAGAGTACTCTGCTGATTTGGAACTGGAAGAAGGGAAACAGGCAATTTATCTGACTTACAGGGGAAATGGAAATGCAAGTTTATTATCCTTCTCATTAGAGTGATTTAAATAATTAATTAAATAATAAAAACTGCTGCGGGTATTTAACTGCAGCAGTTTTTGTTATTTAAAGCTAGTTATAAATACTTTGTTAATTAGTAGGAATAACGGGTACAATAAGTGGAAATAGAACGGAACTGATTGAAAGGAGTAGCGATGAAAGCATTAATAAAATTTACCATTGTTACCGGTTTAGTGGTGTTATGTGTGAGTGCATTGAGCGGCTGCGGAAAGAACAGAGTAAAATCACCAGATGAGACAACTGCTCCTGCAAAAGTATCATCCAGTAACGAAACCGAAATCAAAACCGAAACCACAAAAGCTCCCTCCACAGCAGCCCAATCCACTGTTATCAGTGATTCTGAAAATGCAACAAAAGAATCGTTAAAGGAGCTGGGTTTTATTTACAATGGAAAAACAATTACCCTTCTGGACTTTACCGATGACCAAAAGATGGAGACAATGCTTGGAAAAGCAGAAGATACCAAAACCCACACGTATTCCACTTCAGATGGATTAAACATGGATCAGCTCACAGGTAAGACAGAGAAGCAGTACCTTTATCCAGGCCTTGTGATTAAAACCATTGATGCAGGAGAAAATAACAAGTCATATATTTATCAGATTGAAATAACCGGTACCCAATATACGACTGTGAGAAACGTTAAGGTGGGAGACAGCTTTGAAACATTGAAAGAAGCTTATCCGGAAGGTAATTTAATCGGCGGAGAATTAAGCAATGAGGAAGACGATTTCCGCTTTGAGGAAGAAGATTACGCAAATGTAATGAACTTTCATATAAAGAATAAGAAAGTGTCAAGTATCCAGATCTATTCTCTCATTGATTAATTGATTGTTTTAAGAAATTGACGTATTCCTTCATAATATTCTTTATCCGCAAGTTTTCTTGGAGCGAAGAGTGCAGTTAAGACAGTCAGAGACTCTGAATTAACAAGTGGAGCTCTCAGCATGGAATGATCGGCAGTGGGAATCAGAGTAACGCTTAAAAGACTGGTTTTTATTTCCTTTTCATAAACTGCTTTCGTATTCTGACTGTCTACGTTAATATCCATTCCACCCAGAAAGAGTTTCACTGGGCTGTAAAAGTGCCGGATGTCTTCGGTAGAATCGGATTTATAGTTTTTCAGGATAAAACTCCAGCGGTCTTTTGTCATTTTGTGATCCGCACCTTCACTGCGCAGATATTCCTCATAGGAAGCATTCTGCTCCAGCAGGGACAAAGCTTTTTCATAACTTTTCTTTGCCTGTTCCTGTTGATCTGGAGATTTGCCGTCTTTTTTCATCTGGGCAAGGGTATTGTAAAGTCCCTGATCAATCCAGTTTACAGCCGGTGCAACAAGAATATTAAATGCGATATGGTCGTCCAGCTGAACGATTTTAGGGATGACCCATCCGGCCTGACTGGCACCCCATAGTCCTATTTTGTCACTATTAATTTCAGGTAGGGTTCTGGCCCAGCGGATTACCTCAAAAGCCTCAACGGCCCGGTCGTCCATTGTCTGATCCAGCCAGTTGCCGGAGGAACCGGTGATTCCGGGCTTATTCCAGGAAAGAGAGGCATAACCCTGATTGGCCAGTTCTTCCCATAGGGGCTTATAATGTTCGTGATATGATGCATCCGCAGGGCCGTCGCCGTGGATAAACACCACTAAGCCGGCTTTGCCTTTTAAATTCTTTGGTAATACAAGGTTACCTTTTAAGGTCCCTTTTGATGTTGGAATATCAACAGCAGTCACTGTCATATGGTAATTATTCTGATATAAGATAACCAAGAGGCATATTCCGATTACTGTAAATATACCAACGGTTGTTCTCACTAAGACCGGTCTCATTTTGATTTATTCCTTTCATGTTTTAAATTAAGCTTTTTTTCATTAGAATCCATTCATTGATTCCTAGAAAGTATCCCTTAAAGCAACTGTTTCGATACTGTACTTCTATAAAATCTTTTCGTATATAAAGATGCCTGGCTGGGTTTTCTTTTGCCACTGCCAGAGAAAGAGATGAGCAGCCCCTCTTCTTTAAAGCAGCTTCTGCATGGGACAGTAGCATGTCACCAATTCCTCTGCCGCGCATGGTCCTATCCACTGCTATATGTTCGATATAGCAGTCGTCATGTTTGAAGATTTCTAAAATTCCCAGCTTATAAATTAACAGCAACATATTAAAAAAACCATATTTACGAAAAAGATAGAATAGAGGAATCCTTTGCTGACTTTCCTTTTTATGTGGCTTGTCACATTGGATTAATATGTCGCCAACTATTTTATCCTCCTCTTTCGCTACGAAATGTAATAGACCTTCATCGTTTGCACTGAGATTCCATAGAATGGACAAAAGGTTTTTTATATCATCTACGGACAGGTTCTGTCTATGACAGAATTTACTTTCAAACGAACTGACTAATAAAGTAATGATTTCCTCAAAATATTGATCCTGATACATTTCAATTTGAATCATAATAAACGCTCCTTTACAAAGTATTTTAATGGGGATATACTGATCTTAAACCCTTGAGTGGATCAAGAGTCAATACCGGTTAAAGGAGATAAAATGGAAAATTTATTAAGAATAGGTCAGGTATGTAATTTATATGGAATATCTCTGGATACACTGCGTTATTATGACAGAAAGGGTCTTTTAAAGCCGTTGGTGGATAAGGGCAGCGGTTACCGGTATTATACACTGGGACATCTAGACGTATTGGAAATGCTTTTGATAGGCAGATATTTAGAGATTCCATTGGATCAGATGAAAGAAAAGATAGATTTGGAAAGCATAGACGGATATTTGGAGGTCATGGAAGAACAAAGCCGGTTTATTGAAGAAAAATACATTGAATTAAGAAAATTAAGCCTTTATACACAAGAGATGATAAACCTGTTTAAGTCCCTGCAAGGATTTGAAAATGATATGAGTTTTAAAAATATTATGACAGAGGAAAATTTGAATATAACAGTTTATTACGCTGAATTGAAAAGTTTACTGAGTCATGAAGAAAGTTCCAGGATTCATGGCATAGAAGCGTTTGAACAATGGTTTTCTTACACCGTAGGTCAAGACGGATTGATAACAGAAAACAGCCAGACGGTTGGTTTATCCATACAGGAACATATTGCTGGTGCTGATGAAATACTTGATTATCTTGAGCGGATGACAGCGGCGGGTAAAGCGAATATCATAAAGATTTCAGGATACTACAGGCGTATCAGCTTTCACGGAAAGGAAGAAGAGCTAAAAAAGTATCTTTACTTGCTCTGCAGCCATTTTCATCTGAGTGATACTGTTCTTCATATCAGGTATAAATTTGCCTTGCTTCATAAAGATATGGAACACGAATATTTTGCTGAAATTTATTTTCCTCAACAAGGCAGAAAATAAATTTTTTTATTTTTGCAACATTTTTACGTTCTCATTTGTATACTGTACAGAACCGAAAAAAGGTTACTGTGAGGACGAGTGTCCCGGACAAGAAAGGAAGAATTTATTATGAAAAAGTTATTTACTATGATCTTATGTGCAATTATGGTTTTATCTATTACAGCGTGTTCAAGAAAATCTGATAACACCCAGATCCCCAATCCCTTTTTGGATTGCAAGACATTAAAAGATGCAGAAAAAATTGCCGGTTTTAAAGTCAAAGAACCGGATAAAATTCCAGAAGGCTATACAGAGAGCGCGATTCAGGCCATTAAGGGAGATCTGGTTCAGATTATATATAAGAACGGTGAGAATGAAATAACCTTCCGTCAGGCGAAGAAAGGTAAAGGAAACGAGGACATCAGCGGCGATTACAACGAATATGACGAAAAAAACACAATCATGATTGGAGACCTGGAAGTTGTAATTAAGGGAAATGGCGGCAAGGTAAGCAATGCACTCTGGACCAACGGGGATTTTATATTTTCTATTACGGTGACTCCTGGAGAAGCCGGTATTGATAAAACGGATATGATTCATATGATCGAAAGTATTGGGTAATACTCTTGACTTTACTTATGGGGTATCGAAGGAGGATATGATAAATACAATAATGAATATCAATTAAAGTAGGTGGTGCCGCAATATTAACAATTGAGCGGCACCTTTCCTTTCAGTCATGTGATACAACTTCAATGGCAATCTGTATGATATATTCGGAAGGATCTTCCGCAGCTAGATAGCTGAGTATTTCCTGTTCGTAGGCATTTCCTGCAATCTTCAAATTAGAATTGTTAATATAGTCTGCCAGAGTTTTATAGGATTTAGGCAGTGTGTCATATGGGCCCTTATGATTAATAACAGCATATTTACCCCTGGGTTTTATGTGTACTTTTTCTCCGGTACATTTTTTCCCTAATTTGTTATAAAAATATGCAGGCCTGTCATATATCTGTTTTTCTAAATCAGATTTTAAGGTGATTGTACCAAACGGATAAGTGAGCTCAATCTGATGAGCGACACAATATTCATAATGCTCCCCCATTTTTTTCACATCTTCATTTTCGGCACCGTTGCTGGACAAAGGTGCTACAATATAATAATCCTCTTCCTGGTTTTCCGTATAAGGAACATTGCAGATAACACTTAACGCATTTTTCGTCATATCATAGGTGGTTTGAAGCAGCTTCTCCATTCTTTTCAACTTCTTTTGTTCTAATATCAGTTGTTTTCTTTTTTCTTCCACAACCGAAAGAAACCGTGCCGGACTTTTATGTTCTAAATATTCTTTGATTTCGCTCAGGGGAGTCCCTGCTTTTTGCAGCACTTCAATAATGTCAAATGTTGCAAATTGTTTTAAAGAATAGAAGCGGTAGCCTTTCTCATTCACATATTCCGGTTTCAGGATGCCGATTTCATCATAGTGAAACAGCGTATGTTTCGTTACTCCGCAGGCTTTGGCAAATTCACTGGTTGTCAGATATTGTTCATGAATCATTTTTATTTCTCCTCTTGACTATCGGGTTACACTATACGTTATAATGTCACACGATAAGGAATTTGTCAATGACGTGAGCGTTAGATGATGAAAGTTTAAGGGAAAGCAGGAGTTTATATGAAAAAATTATTACATTTGATGAAGCCTTATAAGTGGATAGCGGTGTGTGCTGTACTTTTTACCTTAATGAACAATATCTGTGTATTGTATCTGCCGGGAGTATTTGCAAAGATCATAAATAAGGGAGCTTTAAAGGGTGATATGCCCTATGTTTATAAAATGGGAGGACTGATGCTGCTGGTCGCCGTCTTAAGTGGTGTTACTTATATTGCATCAGCGGTATTTGCATCAAAAGTTACCTCAAGTTTTGCCAGAGACTTACGCCGGTCAGTTTTTGTAAAGGCGCAGGAGTATTCCATGAGCGATTATCAGAAATTTGGATCAGCTTCCCTGATCACCCGCTGTACCAACGATATTACCATAATTCAGCGGTCTTTCATGATGATATTGCAGATGCTTCTTCCCGCTCCCATTATGGCAGTGGTAGGTCTGGTGCTTGCGTTTCGCACCAATGCAACTATGGGATTGGTAATGGCAGCAATCATTGGAATTACAGGCGCAATTGCTTTTTCCATAGGAAGTAAGGCCATCCCTCTGTTTCGCCAGCTCCAGGTTAAAATGGATAATCTGACAAGGATTCTTCGGGAAATAATTTCTGGTGTCCGGGTAATCCGGGCATTCCACAGGGAGAGATATGAAGAAGAGCGTTTTGGCAGTTCCTGTAAGGATTATTGTGATATTGCAATTGAGACCAACAAAATATTTGCGGTTCTTTTACCCACTCTGACATTGTTAACAAACCTTGGGATTATCTGTATTCTGTTATTTGGCGGAGTGAAGGTCTCTGAGGGGGTGATGCAAATCGGCAGTATTTTCGCGCTGATTGAATATCTTACCATCATTTTATTTACAGTTACGATGGCAATACTGGTATTCATGGAAATACCACGGGCACAGTCCTGCTGGGAAAGACTTCAAGAAGTATTGGATTTAGAGCCGGAGATACAGGATAAGGAGAACGCTTTGCCCCAGGGCGGCGCCTTGACCCCGATTCGGGCACAGCTTGAATTTTGTAATGTATCCTTTCACTACACCAATGCAGAAGAGGCTGTATTAAATAAGATTTCCTTTACTTCAAAGGCAGGAGAAACCACTGCCATAATCGGAGGCACAGGATCAGGAAAATCCACCATTGCAAATTTAATTCCCCGGTTCTTTGATGTTGATGAGGGTGAGATTTTAATTGACGGTGTTGATATCAGGAACCTGTCTCAAAAGGAGTTAAGATCCAGGATTGGTTTTATTCCTCAGAAAACCTTTCTTTTCCGTGGAACAATTGCAAGTAATATCCGTTACGGAAAAGAAGATGCCTCTGATACGGAAATAATTCAGGCTGGAAAAACAGCCCAGGCTCATACCTTCATATCTTCCATGGAAAAGGGATATGATTCTTTCGTAGCCCAGGGAGGAACCAACCTCTCAGGAGGCCAGAAGCAGCGTATTGCAATTGCCAGAGCGCTGGTACGAAAGCCGGAAATTTATGTATTTGATGACAGTTTTTCTGCGCTTGACTATAAAACTGATGCATTACTCAGGAAAGCTCTCCGGCAGGAAATTAAAAATAAAGAGGCTTCACTTATCATTGTTGCACAGCGGATCAGCACCATTCTTGATGCAGACAGAATTATTGTTCTTGATCAGGGAGAAATTGCAGGAATTGGTACCCATCAGGAGCTGATGAAGAATTGCCTCGCTTATAAACAGATTGCGGCCTCCCAGTTAAGTGAGTCGCAGCTTAAAAAGGAAGTGGTATAATTATGAAAAAGAATACTGGAAAGCGGTTGATATTGTATTTATTTGGGGGGCAGAAAGGAAGAATAAGTGCTGTAATGGCTTCCATCGTTCTCAGTACGCTGGCCGCCCTGGCTGCACCATTTGTACTGGCAAAAGCAATTGATCATATTTTTATGGGAATCCAGGAAGCGGCTGCACATGGAACGCGGTTTTACGTCAATGTTCAGACAGTGGGCATTTATGTTGGTAGTTTAATGGTCCTTTATCTGATAAATTTTATTATGAAATATGTAGAGCAGTACATTATGTCCTCGGTATCTGAGACCGCAGGACTTCAGATGAGAAATGATTTAAGCAGAAAGCTTGGCCGTGTTCCGCTGGGATTTTATGATGCCACCGAAAAGGGTGAGGTGCTAAGCCGGACAACCAATGATATTGAAAAGGTGGTGGAAGTACTCAGGGAGGGAGCAGGGCAGTTAATCACCGCGCTTCTGACCGTTTCAGGTGCAGTGATCATGATGCTTCTGATCAGTCCGCTGCTTACCGTTGTCTCTCTTGCCGTTGCAGGGGCTGCAGCAATTCTGACATCCTGGATCACTACCAGATCCAGAAACAATTTTTCAAAATATCAGGCATCACTGGGGCATATGAACGCCAACATAGAAGAGTCTTTTACAGGACAGCTGGTCATTAAAGCGTTTGGGTATGAGAAAACTGCAATTGGGGATTTTGATATCATAAACAGCGAACTGTGTGAGGACAGTCATAAGGCTCAGGTATCCACCTATATTGTAGCACCTGTGGTACGTTTTATCAGCAGCTTCGGATATATTTTCATTGCTGTAATGAGCGGCCTGTATATTATTCAGGGAAAGCTTTCTATTGGTACTGTCCAGGCATTTGTCCAGTACTTTGATCGTTCCTCTGAGCCGATTATCGAATGTGCCCATATCATGAATGTGATGCAGTCCGCCATTGCCTCCTCAGAACGCTTTTTTGAGATCATGGACATGGAAGAAGAAATTCCTGATAAATCAGGGCAGAAAAAAACAGAGAACATTAAGGGTGACATTGATTTTAACCATGTGAGATTCGGCTACGAGGAAGATTCAATTCTGATGCAGGATGTAAATCTTCACTTAAAAGCGGGAGATAAGGTGGCGATTGTAGGCCCGACTGGTGCGGGTAAGACAACGCTGGTCAATCTTCTGATGCGTTTCTATGAGACCAATGGCGGTTCGATCACACTGGATGGGATTAATATTAAGGACTTAAGCCGTTCAGAATTAAGAGAACAGTTTGGTATGGTGCTTCAGGATACCTGGCTGTTTGGCGGTACGATCAGAGATAACATTGCTTACAGTGTTCTTGATGCGAAAAAAGAAGAAATAATTGCAGCTGCCAAAGCGGCCAGAGTGGATCATTTTATCCGGACTATGCCGGAGGGATATGATACGATTCTGGAAGAAGAAGGAAGTAATTTATCTCAGGGGCAGAGGCAGCTTTTAACCATAGCCAGAGTAATTCTGGCCAATCCCCCTCTTCTTATTCTGGATGAAGCCACTTCCAGTGTTGATACCCTGACAGAGCTGGAGATACAAAAAGCCATGGATCATCTGATGAAAGGAAGAACCAGTTTTATTATTGCTCATCGGCTTTCCACAATTCGCGATGCAGACTGTATACTGGTGATGAATCAGGGTACAATTATCGAACAGGGAACTCATGAAGAACTGCTGTTAAAAAAAGGATTCTACCAACAATTATATAACAGTCAGTTTGCAGATCAGTGCGGTTGATATAATAATCTTCAGAAATGTTAAGATTTATTTAGGTGATTTTTTTTGCAAAGTTAGTATAATGAAGTTTGGGATGATTGTTCATCTATTTTAGTTATTTAAGAAAAGTGGAGCTAAAATGAGAAACTTTGGAAAAATTGTCGTATTCTGGGGGATTCTTCTCCTATTGTTAATTCAGTGTTCAATTTTGTTCGTACCGAAACGGAATACAGTGAAAGATGGAATTGCAAACAGGGATAGTCATGCATATGGTGTCCTTGCAGAACCTGCCAATTCGCTGGATGTGATTGTTGTGGGCGATAGTGAGGGATATTCCGGAATCTCGCCCATGGTAATGTGGAAAGAGCGTGGAATTACATCCTTTGTCTGCAGCCAGTCCGGGCAGCGTTCTGCGGAAGCCTATTATATGCTTAAGAAGGCGTTGAAACGGCAAAATCCGAAGCTTGTAATTTTGGAAACAGATTTATTTTATCACAACCGGAACGTTCCAACGGAAATAAATCATGCACTGGAATATATGTCACAGTATTATCTGCCAGTTTTTAAGTATCATGACAGGTGGAAATCACTCACAGCCCGTGACTTCAGTCCGAAGCAGGACTTTAACCAAAAAGATGTTATGAAAGGGTATTTTCATAGTAAAAAGGTAGCGCCTTATCAGGGCGGAGAATACATGAATCAATCAGAGGGGCGGGAGTCAGTAGACCAGACCGTGACATTTTGGACAGACAGAATCGTAAATCTGTGCAGAGAAAAAAATATCAGTCTGCTGTTAGTAGGGGTTACTTCCCCCAAAAACTGGGACTATAGCCGCCATAATACAGTCAATGATTATGCCGTAAAAAATAACGTTCCGTTTCTTGATTTAAACCTCTTTACGAAGGACATAAAGATAGACTGGAATAAGGACAGCAGAGATGGGGGTGATCACTTAAATACAAGCGGAGCCGAAAAGTTAAGCCAGTATCTAGGCACTTATCTGGCTGCCCACTATCCACTCACAGATCACCGAAATGATAAGAACTACAGTGAGTGGAACAAGGAACTGGAGCAATACTTAATCAACATATCTGAGAAAGCAGCTTCCAGTTAATCCATCCACTTTTCAGGGGCAGCCATACCTGATTGAAATTTATCCAGAAATAAGCCCACATGATATCCATCTGCTACAGCATGGTGAACAGTAATGGATAGCGGCATTCTTTTTCTGCCGTCTCTTTCTATAAATTTCCCTGCTTCCAGAACTGGGAAAAAGGAATTGCTGTTAGCATAAGGAACCGGTGTATAGCTTGTAAACTCGATCCACGGAAGCATTCCTATCATAAAACTGTTCTGAGGAGGCATATCCGGCTTTGCTAAGATCCCGTGGTTATGGGAATAACGGTTCTGGTCCATAATGTAATTTTTATAAAAGGCATGAAAATCGGAATCATACTCCGTCCACATATTAGACATGGTCTTGTCATCCGGATGGAAGCATGCATAAGAGGGGTGTAAGACCTCGTAACAACCAAGCGTTCCGTCTATGGACGCAATCCGAAACTCCTTTTGTTCTGTTATCAGCTTAGAAGCCAGATACAAATAAGCAGGGAAAAACTTTTTATTTTGCTCTTTTACCATGTTGTAGGTATTGGTGATGTCTGACTCAATGGTAATGGAAAATCCGGTAGGAAGCATTTTTGTAAAATAATAAAAATATTGTTTTCTGTCCCAGCTATCGAATTCGATGGGAGTAAAGGCAGTGTTTATGTCTGACATTTATAATCTCCTTTGTTTTATTCTGATTCAGGTTTCCAATACCTTGAACCATCGGGTTCCCGGCATAGAAAGCCATTGTCAATCAATTCTCTTCGCAGCAGGAAGTAATCTCCAAATGTGTGCCATTCCTCACAGATGGAGTTTACTTCTTTTTCTGTATAACTGCGGTCGTTAAGGAATTTCCCAGCCAGATATCGAAGGATTTCCGTTCTTAAGCGATTCTTCTGGGACAGCATGATTATTTTCCCGGAATCATCAAGAAAGTTGCTGATATCTGTTTTTTCTTTCATGTTCATTGTTCTCCTTCCATTCTCTTTTCATTCCACAGCTCCAGTAGTGTGTTTAAATCATCTGAAAACTGTCGTTGTGTCTGCGTCTCTTTTTTCTCAATTTCCTCCACAATTTCAAAGGAAAAGGAATCTGCCCCATATTGCTTCCAGGTTTTCAGCATACATAGTTCGGGACAGGAGTCGGTTGCCTTGGAAAATGCAAACCGGTTTTTTGAACCCTGCATATCAAAACTGGTTCGTAACCAGTATGACCCGTCTTTGCTGCATTGTATGCGGTAGATCCCTCCAGTCATAATTCTGTTTTTGTACTGGTCTTTTAACGCTTTTTTCGCTGAACTTTCCATTTTACTCACCTCCTTTTTGTGTCAGGCTGCCAGATGCCTTTTTCCACATCATTGTAGCTCCTGGTCATCATCTTTTCAATAAACGCTTCGTAGAGTTATAAGCATAAAATGGAAACAGAGGCAAATACTAATGAAATAATCGGCCTATGACAGAACAAGGAGATTCTTTAAATGGCAAATATCATTAACTATGCAGAAAGCGAATTATCAGAATTTAGCAGGAAACCATTTCACTCTGTAGACAGTCTTATTTTCTCCAAATTTTCCTATATTGGTCTTTCTTCGTTTGTGCCGGGATTTGTGCCGGATAAAAATCTTCCCACCATCGGCTCCCTTCTGAAAGCAGAGCATTTTAAAGAGATGTTTTGCCGTGTCTGGGATGAGGAAAACAGTTTAAGGCTATTATTTGCCATGGCTGCCAGTCCCCGCTACCGGAATCTGACACTTGGCTTTTACAGGGAAGAACAGGACTGTATTCTGGAAAAACAGTTTAGCGCTGTTACCATTTTTCTGAATGAAGATACGGCTTATATTGCATTTCGGGGAACAGATGCGACTCTGGTCGGGTGGAAAGAAGATTTTAACATGGCGTTTAAATACCCGGTTCCGTCTCAGGAGGAGGCAGTCCGCTATGTAGAAGAAGTGGCTGCAAATTTTAAAGGAAAGCTTTTTTTAGGTGGGCATTCCAAGGGTGGAAATCTGGCTGTTTATGTTTATGCAAAATTAAACAGGCAGTTAAAGGATCGGATTGTAAAGGTTTATTCCCATGACGGTCCGGGTTTTAAGGAAAATGCCATAGACGCCCTTGAACTGGAAAGCAGTCAAAAAATTGTGGAAAAGACCGTACCCCAGTCCTCTGTGATTGGCATGCTGTTAGAGAGCCAGGAACAATTTTCAATTGTAAAAAGTAACAGGACCGGCCTTTTGCAGCATGATCCCTTCTCCTGGATTATCGAAGGGGATCATTTCGTTTATGTAGAACGACTGACTAAAAATGCCAAATACATGGACAAATCACTGCATAACTGGCTGGAAGCAGTCTCCGATGAAGAGAGGGAACATTTTGCCAATGCGCTGTATTCCGTTCTGGATACGGGAGATACACAAAATATCAAGCAGATCGGATCAGAATGGCAGAGAAACATTCCGCTGATGATGGGCCGGGTAAGAAATCTTGATGAGGATTCCAGGTTTTTAATTCATAAAATGTTGAAAACCATGGCCTCTTCTGCATTAAAAAGCATCACGGAAAAGGGGGAGGATTGACAGTTTTATTGGATTAAAGTAATATGAAAACAGCAGGTGAATGGGAAAAACTGGAAGCAGTTTTAAAAAGGGGAATAAAGCATGAGGTTACTGATTGTTGAGGACGAGATACGAATCAGAGAAGGGATCCAGAAGCTTATAGGAAAAATGAGACAGGATTATGATATCGTGGGTGAAGCGGAGAATGGGGAAGAAGGACTTCGGCTGTTAAAAGAGTTAAAGCCTGATATTGTAATAACAGACATCAGAATGCCGAAGATGGATGGTTTGGAAATGATGAACAATGCGGTGAAAGAAGGAATCACTTCTAAAGCCATTGTTTTAAGCGCCTACTCCGAGTTTGAATATGCCCGTCAGGCAATGAAGCTTGGAGTGACAGAATATTTGCTAAAACCCATATCCCTCAATGATTTCTCACAGGCACTGGAGCATGTGGAACTGCAGGTGGAAAAGGACAGGCAGGAAAAGCCGGCAAAGATCGGAACGCTGGAGCAGATACTCTATGATTTCGTGAACGGCCGCATGGAGATGGACGCAGATATCAACACTTATCTGCAGCGCAGTTATCAGATGGAAGAAACTCAGAAGCTGATTTTAATTTATGTGTATCTGGGGAGTCGCCATGAGGAAGAGCGGGAAAGTGCGGTGAAACAGTTACGGCATGTTTTCTCCATGTATCCGAATCTGTCATTTTGCATTTTGGACCTGATGTACAGAAAATCCCTGGTGGTGGTTCTTTATCATTACAAGGATGCCCATGACCTGGAGCGGTGGCTGCAGCAGCAGATTTTAAAACAAAGACCCAGGTATATGACCTTTGGCTGGACAGAGGTTGGGGGAGTGGCACAATTAAAAAAAGGGCTCGACAGTCTGAACCCCTATATGGACTGGAATCTGTCCTTTGATGAGGAGATACTTATTTCCTACCCGAAGATCACCCATGTTCAGACGGTGCCCTGCATCTATCCAATTGAATTGGAAACAAGAATAAAGGTTGCGATCTGTTCCGATGACTGGGATAAGGCAAAAGCTCTTATGGCTTTATTTCATAACAGTTTTCTTGACGGTAAGATTTATGCCCCCAAGGAGATTAAGGAATGTTATGTCCGCTTTTTATGGGCGGTCATGGGGATTGCCAAGGAACTGGGCTGTATTGATTTCGAGTCATTGAAGCAGCAAAAGCTCCTGGAGATGATTATGGAGGCAAAGAGGAGAGAAGAGCTGGAGGGAGCGGCGGATTTCCTGTTTGACTATATAAAACCACGGGAACAAGAAAAAGAGGTTACACATCTGACTGTACGGCGGGTCAGAAGCATGATACAGGAATTTTATCAAAGCGGTATTACACTGGATGAGATTGCGTCCAAGCTCAATGTCACTCCTGAGTATCTGGGAACCCAGTTTCATAAGGAGATGGGACTGACCTTTAGTACATATATGAAAAATTTCAGAATTAATAAGGCCAAAGAACTGCTTTGCGGGACCCATATGAAGCTGTATGAAATAGCAGCAAAAGTAGGCTATTCTGATCCAAAATACTTCAGCAAGGTATTTAAAGAGATGACAGGCCAGCTTCCTGCGGATTACAGGAAGGCTTTAAAATAGGGAAAGCGTTTAGGTTTTTCCTCCTTTTCAAGATTTCCCGTATTTTGAGAAGCTGTGATACAGTGTAAGATGATTTCAGTGGAAATAAATGAAAAGGAGGACTATTTTCAGTGAAACAAATCAAAAGCTTTTTCCGATATGATAATATCGGGCTGCTGTATGCGCTTCCGGCGTTTCTTTATATGCTGTTTTTTGTGGGATACCCCATTGTCAGCAATCTTATTTTAAGTCTTCAGAATGTTACGGTCAGGAATCTGGTCCGTGGATCCAGAGACTTTATTGGTTTTGATAATTACATAAAACTGATGCACGATCCCGTATTTTTGAGGGCTATGTTCAACACGCTGCTGTTTACGGTCAGCTGCCTGGTTGTTCAATTTGTCATTGGCTTTGCACTGGCACTTCTGTTTCAAAAAGATTTTTCCTTCGCCAGACCGGTGAGAGGGCTTCTTATGATACCGTGGATGATTCCTATGACTGTGACTGCTTTGATTTTTAAGTTTATGTTTTCCACTGATGTAGGAATTATTAATTATTTCCTGAAAAGCGCGGGGCTGATTACAGAGAACATTCAGTGGCTTACCAGTCCGTCAACAGCAATGACTGCAGTGATTACAGCCAATATCTGGATTGGAATTCCATTTAATACAATTCTGATATCAACAGGACTTACCACCATTCCCCTGGAACTTTATGAAAGCGCAGCCATCGACGGCGCAAACGGAAGTCAGAAATTTTTTAAAATTACGCTTCCTCTGATGAGAACTACCATTGAATCACTTCTTGTTCTTGGATTTATCTATACCTTTAAGGTGTATGATATGGTTTATGTAATGACTGGGGGAGGACCGGTAAATTCCACTCATTTACTGTCCACCTATTCCTATAAGTTATCCTTTGAGATGTTCCAGTACAGCCTTGGATCTTCCGCTGCCAATGTACTGCTTGTAATTTTACTTCTGGTAGGCGTAGTCTATTTGAAAATTACGATGAAAGGGGAGACGGAGTGATGGAGAAAGGAAATAAAAAGGGAAAAAAGGAATTCCTGTTATGCCTGGTATCGGTGGTGATCCTGTGTCTGCTTCTGTTTCCTCTTTTCTGGATTTTCATCACCTCATTGAAAACGGAAAAGGAGATCTTTCAGATTCCACCTACCTTTTATCCCCATGTTTTAAATACAAAATCCTATGCTGCCCAGGTTGGAAACGGGGATTTTAATATGTTCCGTTCCTTTGCAAACAGCCTTATTATCTCTGCGGGTGCCATGTTAATCGCGGTAATTCTGGCGGTTCCCGCTTCCTATGCTGTAGCCAGATATCGTTTTAAAGGGAGAAATGGTATGCTTTTGTGCTTTCTGGTAACCCAGATGCTTCCGGTTTCCGTCCTCTTAACACCGATGTTTATTATGTTTAAGGGAATGCATATATACAATACCAGACTGTCTGCTATTTTATCCGATGCGACCCTTGGAATCCCATTTTCCGTTCTTATTTTGAAAAATTATTTTGCTTCCGTTCCAAGAGATCTGGAGGAAGCCGCATACATAGACGGATGTACCCGCTTTCTGGCGTTTTTAAGAATTCTGCTTCCGGTCGCCAAGCCTGGAGTGGTAGTCTGTGCCATCTTTTCGTTCCTGTACGGCTGGGGGGATTTAGCCTATGGGATGACATTTATTCTGGACCAGAAGAAACGGCCCATCACAGCGGGAATCTTTAATTTTATGGGGCAGTACGGCACAAAGTGGAGCTATTTAACAGCCTTTGCCATAGTAACGATTATACCCGTGGCGCTGATTTTTTTGTTTATGCAAAAGTACATAATATCGGGAATGACAAGCGGTGCAGTGAAGGGATAATCTGTTTTTATTGAGAGGGAGCCTTATGAAAAAAGTGAGTCTGAAGAAAAAATTAATCCGTCTATTCTGGGCGACCTCTACAATCCCCATTCTTGTATTAAGCTTTTACTATTTTTACAACATTTCAGTTACTTTAAAGAAGAATACCCAGGAGCTGACCAGTGTAAGCCTGATGCAGATGGATAATAATCTGACCATCAGGCTGAAATCCTATGAGGATCTGTTGTTCCAGATTTATACCAATGATGATGTGGTGGCATGGGTGGACCGGCTGGATCAGAAACAGAATGCATCGGTTGCAAAAAACCAGCTTCGACGATATTTAAGGGGACTTCTCAATACAAAAGAGTACATAAAGTCCATAACAATCATTACCCCTAAGGGACTTAGCATTACGTACAACCAGCTGTCTGCGTCTACCTATGAGAATTCGTGGATGAACAGCTTTAGCCTTTCCCAGGAGGAACTGTATGGTAAGGTCTCTTCGGATAATCAGACCCATATTTTTCCCACGGAATACGGAACCAGATTTGCAAATGAGGATTACTATCTCCTGCATCTGGCTCACCGGATTATCGATTACAGAAATCTAAACAGAGAAAATGGAATTGTGATTGTCAGTCTTGATAAGGAATTTCTTCAAAGCGTATGCAAAGTTCAGGCCCAGGATCAGGAGAAAAGTTTTAATTTTATCATTGACGAGGCGGGGCGTATTATTGCTTACCGCCAGCCAGAAAAGATAGGAAAAGTTCTTTATGGGAAAGGGACATCCTTAGAGACAAAAGTGGAAGCCTGTAAAAAGTTTATCCAGGAAGAGAACCTGTACGAGGAACGCTATACTTCGGTCTGGCTTTACCACGATGATTCCCTGGGCTGGGATCTGGTGAATGTAATGGATCAGGGCAGCTTAATGAAGAATTTAAACAATCAGATTTATCTGATTATAGCCTTAAGTCTCCTCCTTCTTATGGTCACTGTGTTGCTGACACTGGGCGTACTGGACCGTCTCGTTGACTCAGTAAAGATGGTGGTGGCCTCCATGCAGAAGGCACGGGAGGGGGATTTGAAGGTCCGGGTGGAAACAGATAAAAAAATGCCTGTGGAAATCGAAACCATAGCGGTTCAGTTTAATGACATGCTGGAGAAGCTGGAAACTGCACTAAAAAAAGAAAAGAAGGCAGGGCAGATGCAGCGCCAGGCGGAACTTAAGGCAATGGAAGCCCAGATTAATCCCCATTTTCTTTATAATACACTGGACACCATCAACTGGATGGCAATCGATAAAGATGAATTCGATATCAGCAATGCCATTAACTCCCTCGCGACCATACTCCGCTATGCCATTGCGGACAGCAGCGGGGAGGTTTTTGTGCGAGATGAGATTGACTGGCTGAAAAAGTACATTTATTTACAGCAGTTTCGGCTTAAAAATAATTTTACCTGCAGCATCAATGTAGATCCTGATGTGATGGATCTGCGTATTCACAAACTGCTGCTTCAGCCTTTTGTTGAAAACTCCATTCTTCATGGTTTTGAAGGAACAAAGAACAATCACATTCTGGAAGTAAGTATGTGCAGGGAGGGGAAAGAATTACGGATTCTGATTCGTGACAATGGAAAAGGTATGGAACGTCATAAACTGGAACTGATCAGAAGGGGGATCTTTGGGGAGTCAGATGCTGCGTCTCACATTGGTATGGAAAATGCTATTACCAGACTTCAGATGTATTACGGGGATGAGGTGAAAATTGAGATTAACAGCACCGAAGGAACAGGAACTGAAGTTGTTTTACGAATTCCTACATAAGAAAATTTTCCCTTTCTAAGATTTGTTGAGTTTTTTCCCGGTTTCATTGCCGTTATAATGAAGTCGTTGAAACAAAAAAATAAAAGGAGGAAAAACATGAAAAAGTTAATGACAGCCTTACTTTTTGCGGCGATGCTTGGGGGAGCAGTGACTGGATGCAGTTCTGGCAGCGGAGCGGTGTCAGCGACGGAAAGTAAAACGGAAACAGCAAAAAGCAGTGAGAAAGCGGCAGCAACCGCAGGTGAAAAAGCTTCGGAGACAGAAAAGAGCGAAGCCGCAGGTGATGTAACGATCTGGTACTACTGGGAGACAGAAGGCCATCAGAAAGCACTGAATCATATCATTGAAGAATTTAACGGATCACAAAAAGAAGTCAAGGTACAGGCAAAGTACGTACCATTTGCCGATTTTAAAAAGCAGCTTTCCATCGGCGCATCGGCTGATGAACTTCCGGATCTGGTAATTCTTGATAATCCGGATCACGCTTCTTATGCAGCCATGGGAATCTTTGCGGATTTAACCGGAAGATTTGATGTAAGCACCTATTATCCTGGTCCTGTTAATTCCTGTACGTTAGACGGCAAATTGTATGGAGTTCCCTTCGGAAGCAACTGTCTGCTCCTTTTCTATAATGAGGATATGTTAAAAGCAGCAGGCTGCAAGGTTCCCACCACATGGGATGAACTTCTAACTACGGCAAAAGCCTGCACAACCGGCCAGGTTTCCGGATTTGCACACTGCAGCCTGCAAAACGAGGAGGGAACCTTTAACTTCCTTCCCTGGGTATGGTCAACCGGTGCAACATCCTACGAAATAAACTCAGAAGGCGGAATCAAAGCACTGACCATGGTGAAAAAACTGGTTGATTCCGGTGCCATGACAAAGGAAGCAATCAACTGGACACAGGGAGATACCATGAACCAGTTTATCTCCGGAAACTTAGCTATGATGATTAACGGAACCTGGCAGGTTCCTACCATGCGGCAGGAAGCTCCTGATTTAAAATGGAACGTTGCTCCGATTCCAATGGATAAAAAACAGGCTTCCGGTCTGGGCGGAGAAAACTATGCAGTAATTAAAGGCGGCAACGAGGAAGGCGCTGTTAAGTTCCTCAAATATGCCACCAGCGAAGAGACCTGCCTTTATATGATGAATGCAATGGGATATATCTCTTCTGATTCCGTTATTGCTAAAAAGCAGTTTAAGGGAGATCCGGTATATGACGCATTTGTTGAGGAAATGCAGTATGCAAATGCAAGAGGTCCGTTACCGGAATGGCCTGACATCTCGGATGCCATATCGCTGGCATTTAATGAGGTAATGACAGATACAAGCACGCCAGAGGAAGCTGCAGCAAAAGCCCAGGCTGTGATTGATGGTATTATTAAAAAATAGAAATACATACAATTTTAAAGAAGTGGCGCCGGCTGACAATGCCGACGTCACTTTACAGGGTAAATCAGGAGGTGCAGTATGAATCAGGTAGAAATACGGGACAGATTTTTCAGCAGATACAAAGAGTTAATCCGGACAGAGATGATTCCGTATCAATGGAGTGTTTTAAATGATGAAATTGAAATCAACATTGAGCGGGAGCGCAACGACGATTCCATTCCCAATGAAAAGAGCCATGTGATTGAAAATTTCCGGATTGCGGCTGGTAGAAAAAAAGGAAATCATTATGGCTGGGTATTTCAGGACAGCGATCTTTACAAATGGCTGGAGGCGGCTGCCTATACCTTACAGGAGAAGATGGATAAAGAATTGAAGTGTCTGGCTGATGATGTTGTGGACTTGATCAGTGACGCCCAGGAAGAGAATGGATATCTGGATACATATTTCACCATTGAGGAACCTGATCAGAAATACAAACGCCTGTGGGAGAGCCACGAGTTATATTGTGCCGGACATTTTATGGAGGCAGCTGTGGCTTATTATGAAATAGTGGGAAATAAAAAAGTTTTGGAAACTGCATGTAAACTGGCTGACCACATTGATTCTGTATTTGGAGATGAAGAAGGAAAGATTCATGGCTATGACGGTCATGAAGAGGTTGAGATTGGTCTGATGAGGTTATACAGGCTGACACAAAATGAAAGATATCTAAAACTGGCTCAGTACTTTTTACTGGTGAGGGGAACAGAATGTGAAGGGATGAATTCCAAACATCTTCCTCTGGCCTATTATCAGGCTCATCTTCCTGTGCTGAAGCAGGATACTGCTGAGGGACACGCAGTAAGACTGGTCTATCTTTGCACTGCAATGGCGGATGCTGCAGGGGAGACAGGAGATGAGAAGCTTCTTTTGGCGTGCAGGCGGTTATGGAAGAGCATTGTGACCCGGCGCATGTATATTACCGGAGGAATCGGTTCCACTGTTTCCGGGGAAGCATTTACTCTGGACTACGATTTGCCCAATGATACCATGTACTGTGAAACCTGTGCATCGGTAGGTCTGGTGTTCTTTGCATACCGGATGCTGATATCAGAAGAAAAGGGAGAATACGGGGATGTGATGGAGCGAGCACTTTATAATACAGTGCTGGGTGGAGTGGCCCTTGATGGCAAACATTTCTTTTACGTGAATCCTTTAGAGGTGGTTCCTGGTAAATCATCAAAGGATCCTGGAAAGAGTCATGTTAAATGCGTTCGCCCCCAGTGGCTTGGCTGTGCGTGCTGCCCTCCCAATCTTGCAAGGCTGTTAGCTTCTGTGGAGCAGTATGTGTTTGTACAAAAGAAAAATAAGCTTTTAGTTAATCTCTTTGTGGAATGTAAGGGAAGATTTGAGATTGAAGATAGCGTTTTGGAAATAGAATTGAAGACCGGATATCCATGGGATGGCTGTGTGGAAATAAAATTAAATTACAGTGGAACCGCCAGCGTCTGTCTGGGAATCCGGATCCCATCATGGTCCGATACTTTTGATGTGGAGATCAATCAGGAACGTGAAGTTTTTGAGGCAGAGGACGGATTTATCTATGTGAATCAGGTATTTAAAGAAGATACGATTCGATTGAAACTGGATATGCAGGCAAAGCGCTGGTATGCTAATCCCCTGGTGGAAAACGATCTGGGGAAATTTGCAGTCTCCAGAGGCCCCCTTGTGTATTGTATGGAACAAGCGGATAATGGAACGAATCTGCACCTGTTGTCCGTGGAAAAACAAGAGGAGTTTAAGTACGAATTTGATGCAGCCATGCTTGGAGGCGTGGGAGTACTCACTGCCTCCGGCTGGAAGACAGAAGCAGAATGTGTGCCAGAAGGGCTATATAGAAAGAGTAATGCAGCAGAAAAGAAAACGAAGACGAAAATCAAATGGATTCCTTATTACAGCTGGGCCAACAGAGGCGAAAATGAAATGCGTGTGTGGGTCAGAGAAGATAGTCAATGTTAAAAGTAAGCACAGCCGCCTCTTGCCGGATTAAATCCGATAGGGGACGGCTGTTAAATATCTGTAGAATCTGAAATGTTTGGATTTGGCTCTCTGAGCTATGGACGGACCTGTTTCGGAGCTATAAAATTCGCCGGATGGAAGGGTGAAATCATATGATCTTGCCATGAAGCAGTCCTTGTAGTATGATGAAATAACTGATATACAACCGTCAAAATCCAAGGAAATTTGAAAGGAGAAGATATTATGAATGGGGAAAACAGAATGCAGGAGGAAAGAATGATTATTTCCTTCGATGGCACGAAACTGAGATTTAAAAAAGATGCAGTGGAGAATCCCAAAGCACTGATCGTCATTGCTCATGGCTTATGTGAGCATTTAAACCGGTACGATTATTTCACGGAAAAGCTTAACGAGAATGGCTTCAGCGTTTACCGGTATGATCAGAGGGGACATGGTAAATCAGAGGGGAAAAAGGTTTATTTTAAAGATTTTAACGAGATGTCTGACGATCTGGGGGAGATCCTTGCTCTTGCCAGACAGGAGAGCGAGGGGAAAAAAGTTTTCCTGTTCGGGCACAGCATGGGCGGGGAGACAGTAACATTGTTTGGCGCAAAGAATCCGGGAATGGCAGATGGAATTATTACTTCTGGTGCGCTGACCCATTACAATCATCCCGTTATGGGAGATCAGTTCCCAATTGAGGCACCAGATGATACCTATCTGCCCAATCAGCTTGGAGATGGAGTGTGCAGTGATAAAAAGGTGATTGAGGCGTATGTTTCGGATCCGCTGGTGGAAAAGGAGATCAGCACCGGACTGATTAACCAGATATATGCAGGCGTCCAGTGGCTGAAGGCCAATATAAAAAGTTTCTCCGATCCGGTTTTAATTCTTCATGGAGCTGATGATGGCCTGGTTGCAGCAAAAGATTCCCTGGATTTATTTGAAGAAATAAGTTCTAAGGATAAGAGCCTTCATATCTATGCAAACCTGTTTCATGAGATCTTAAATGAGCCGTGCAGAGATGAGATTATTGCGGATATCTTACTATGGATTGGGAAACATAACTGATGGATTTGATTATACATTGATAGGAAAATAGTTCTATTCATATTTTACTTAACAGTTTACTGAAAAAAAGCTATTAAAGAACATGGTTTTGTTAAAACAGGTAAAGGTTATGGACGCACTTTCATACCAACAGGATCTGGTGAAGATTATTATGCGGGATATTTGGCTGCAATTGCAGAAAGAACTAGTGTTAAAAAAATTTTTTCAACACTACTTGATAGTACAAAGATATCTGCTGAAACAATTACGGAATTAGAAAGTCTATTGGAGAAGTACAAAGGAGAGTCTAATTAAGAAATGGAGAGAATAAGTATCAGCTATTACTCTATAGTTAATGCTATATTATTTTTTAATTTTGGTCTGATTATTATATTAATATTAAGGCATAATTTAACCTTTTTTATGAAACATAGTACTTGGTGCTTATTCCTGCTTTTTTTATTCTCAGTGATTCGGGTTTTACTACCATTAGATATGACAAGAGCAATTGTAATTAACTCAGATAAGGTTTATCCCTGGTTATTAGAAAAGTTAAATACTTCAATGTTTGAAAGTGAAATTTCTCTTGGTTATATTCTATTTTGGATTTGGGTATTAGGAAGTGGGTGGAATAACAGCCACTGTACGGGGCGATGCTTCTGGCGTAATTGATTAACAAATTAATGACAATGGTATCTAAAATAATAAATTTTCAGATACCATTGTTTTCAATGAGGTGTTTTATGGATTATGAAAAAAACAGTATAAAAGGCATGGAATGGCTTTTTTTTCTACCGTTTTTTGTTATATCAGTATTATCGGGTAAGCTGTTATCATTAAATGTTATTAAAATGTCCAATTTAATAAATAAAACAATTTTAGGCTTAAATTGGCTTTTTTGTATTATGCTTATAATTAGTGCTGCCTATGGAATTTTTAAATTAATAATAATGAAAAATAAGAATGGAAAGGCTGTGAGCGGTCTAACTAGAATCAATATAATAATCTTATTGCTCTTATTATCATTACCGATTTTACGAAGTATAAATCTTTTTATCTATAGATATGTGGTAGAAGGTTTGCAGAGCAATAGAGAAAGTTTAATATCACGAATTATATTTCGAGAAGATATGAATTATTCTGAGAAGGCTAAAATAGCTGAAATTATTATGGACCAATTAATGTCAATTAATACTTATATTGATATACTTTATTATATTATGATTTTTGGTGCTAATTGCGTAATGGGAATTTGTTTATTTAGAGAGAAGATAACCTATCAAAAATATCTTGCTCAGGGTGGAACTTTTATTGGTGTACAATTTATAGGCATAGTTTATTTTGATAAAATACTAAACTGGATAGACAACTCCTTTTATACGGCTAATATAAATTTGTTATATAAAATAGTATTAAATTATTCACAACCGTTGGTTTTCATAATTCCATTAATTTTATATCTTCTAAAAAAATATCAGAATAAAAAAGTAAGTTATATTAATTAGTTTTTTTATAAAGAATATTATCTATTGTAAGTGCTTCAAAAGATGGTGTCTATTCAGTTTTCATTATTTATGCTAAGCTGTAGCTAACATTTTATGAGGCACTTTTTTCGCAATTCCTTACTTTTATAAGGAATAGAATGGTTAACCGCCTTCTGATATCATATTCTTCTTCCTGTAATTGCTTGGTGAGATCCCGTAATACTGCTTAAATGCATAGGAAAAGTGCTGAATGGATGAGTAGTTCAGCCTGTCAGAAATCTCCGATATATTAATCGTTTCATCATTTAAATAAATCTTTGCCATAGACATCTTGGCTTCTGTTTTTTTCTGAAGAAAGGTTCTGCCGTAATAATCCTTTAAAAACCTCTCAGTCTGTCGTACACTTAAACCAAGTCTCTCCGCCAGATTTTCCAGTGTTATGGTTTCATATTCATAAAGAAAGCATTCTTCCACAATAATATATTTACTATCCACCAGATTGGAGTGAGAAAAATGAACCTTGGACTGGGCCTTATATTCGTAATTCCGTACAATTTTAACCACACATTGCTGGAGAAGGGCTTCTACCAAAATCATATATCCCGTATACCGATGCTCCAGTTCAAAAAAGATCTGCTGCATCAGCGGATACAGCTCCTGGGTATCCTGTCCGAACCAGAAATGGGTTTTCTCGAACTTATAAGCCACCGTATCCACCTCAGGCTGGAGGTGAGTATTATTTTTTTGCAGCTTAAAATAAATACAATATTCCGCCATAGGATCATTCTTTAAAGGTATCTGTTCATGCTCCACATGAGGGCCTGTCATGTACAGGGTATTGGGCGTAATATTATAAATCTGGTCATCAATATTTACTTTGCCATGACCGTAGGGAATATAGTGGATTTCATAACTGTTATTCCCATGGCTGTGTCTTGGCATGGAACGGAGAAACCGCTCAAAAACGATGTTTAAGACCAGAAACGTGGTATCATCGATCCCTATTTTTATATTTAAATCCTTATATCCCGTCCTCATGGTATCCCCTCCCATCTCTATCCTATATTTTACTTTATCAGCATGATTGATGCAAGTCAAGGAATGTTCGATAACACGACATACAGCCCTGGCTTCTGTCTGGTTCTCCTCTAATTTTCCGAAACAGAAACGGTATAATGGTAAGTGTAAAGAACCAAATGATCGTAAAACTGTTAGGAGGAAAATATTATGTCACTGGTTACATCGGAACAAATGCTTTTGGATGCTCAGAAAGGCGGATACGCAGTAGGAGCTTTTAATGTTGAAAATATGGAAATGCTGAAAGCCGTGGTGGCTGCAGCTGAGGAGCTTCGGGCTCCGGTTATGCTTCAGACCACACCGTCAACGGTGAAATACGGAACACTGGAAACATATTACGCCATGGCAGCAGCCGAGGCTGAGAAAGCAACCGTACCAGTATGTCTCCACTTAGATCACGGCAGCAGCTACGAGCTTGTTCTCCAGGCAATCCGCGCCGGATATACATCTGTTATGATTGATGGCTCCCACTTAGACTTTGAGAGTAACATTGCATTAACCAAACGGGCTGCAGATGCGGCAAGAGCCTGCAATATCACAGTAGAAGGCGAGCTCGGTAAGGTTGGCGGCAAAGAAGATGATCTGGAAGCAGAAGCGGACAACAACACCGACCCCATGCAGGCAAAGGAATTCGTAGAACAGACAGGAGTTCATTCCCTGGCAATCGGAATCGGAACTGCCCACGGCTTTTATGCAACCATTCCTGTTTTAGACAAAGAGCGGATTAGTGAAGTCAAAAAACTGGTGTCAGCGCCCCTTGTTCTTCACGGAGCTTCTGGTTTAAGCGACGAAGATGTGAGAGAATGTGTAAGCAGAGGAATGTGTAAGGTTAACTTTGCGACAGAGCTTCGAGTAGCTTATACTGATGCAGGAAAGAAACTTTTAAAAGAGCATCCGGACACCTTTGATCCAAAGAAATTGGGCACGGTGGGTATGGAAGCAGTGAAGCAGTTCGTTAAGAACCGGATTCTGGTCTGCGGATGTGACCATAAAGCGGACTGATTTTATCAGGAGGAAAACATGAAACCTTATTTATTAGGGATTGACGTAGGAACCAGCGCCTGTAAGATCGCCGTTTTTGATAGAAATGGAACCGTGTTAGCGACTGCAACCGGGGAATATGAGGTTTATTATCCCCAGACAGGCTGGGCAGAGCAGGATCCGGACGAGTGGTGGCGGGTGATCTGCAGCACCATGAAATACATATTTTCCAAATCCCAGATAAAGCCGGAAGAAATCGCAGGAATCGGAATTGACGCACAGAGCTGGTCAGCCATAGCGGTAGACAAAGAGGGCAGCGTGTTAACCAATACGCCCATCTGGATGGATACCAGGGCTGATGACATTTGCAGAGAACTCAGTGAGAAAGTGGGAGAACAGAGGATATTTGAAGTGGCAGGCAATTCCCTGCAGCCTTCCTACAGCACGGCTAAGATCATCTGGTACCAGAGAAATATGCCTCAGGTATATGAGAATATTTATAAGGTACTGCAATCCAATAGCTACATTGCTTACAGACTTACCGGTCAGATGACCCAGGATCTTTCCCAGGGATATGGTTTTCACTGCTTTGACATGCATACCGGAACCTGGGATCAGGCGATGTGCGAAGCGCTTGGAATTCCAGCCCACATTCTACCGGATATCCACCCCTGTCATGAGGTGATTGGCGCAGTGACGAAAGCGGCAGCTGCCCAGTCCGGACTGGCGGAAGGAACCCCTGTAGTAGCCGGTGGTCTTGATGCAGCCTGCGGGACACTTGGCGCCGGAGTAATCCATGCCGGGGAAACCCAGGAGCAGGGAGGCCAGGCTGGCGGAATGAGTATCTGCATCGACAGCTACAAAGCTGATCCAAGGCTAATTTTAAGCTGTCATGTAGTACCTGGCAAATGGCTTTTACAGGGCGGAACTACCGGAGGCGGCGGAGCCATGAGGTGGCTTGAGAAGGAGTTTGGCGCATTTGAAAGAGAAGAAGGAAGAAGAACCGGGAAAAGCTCCCTTGATCTGTTCAATGAAGAGGCTGGGAACGTTGCTCCAGGCAGTGACGGACTGATCTTCCTTCCCTACATGGCAGGGGAGCGTTCCCCCTTATGGAATCCCTATGCCAAAGGCGTATATTACGGAATGGATTTTGGAAAGACCAAAGGCCATTTCATACGTGCAGTTATGGAGGGGGTTGCCATGTCTTTAAGGCATAATCTGGAAGTGGCTGCAGAGGCAGGCGCATCCGTTGATGTGTTAAGGGCCATGGGTGGATCTGCAAACTCTCTCTTATGGACTCAGATTAAATCCGATGTGACAGGCAAGCCCGTGATCGTTCCATCTTCCGATACAGCCACAACCTTAGGCGCGGCAATTCTTGCAGGAGTGGGAGTAGGCATTTATGAAGATTTCGAAGAGGCAGTAAAACTGACTGTGGAAAATAAGCGGTATCATGTTCCCAATCAGGCAGACCGTAACATCTATGACCGGAATTACCGGAAATATTTAAGCTTATATGAGCATTTAAAAGATATGATGGTTCAGGAAGGAGAAAATGAGTCATGAAAGCAGCAGTTGTATGTGCAAATGAGGACGTAAGGTATATGGATTATGAGGAGCCCAAAGCAGGCCCCGGACTGGTAAAGATCAAAGTTAAGGCATCTGGTATATGCGGATCTGATATTCCAAGAGTACTGCATAACGGAGTACATTTTTATCCCATTGTACTGGGACATGAATTTTCCGGAGATGTAGTGGAAGTGGGAGAAGGAGTTACATCAGTAAAACCGGGAGACCGGGTTTCCGGAGCACCTTTAATTCCCTGTATGAAATGCGATGACTGCCAGAACGGAAACTTCTCTCTTTGCAGACACTATAGCTTTATTGGTTCCAGACAGCAGGGAAGCAATGCGGATTATGTGGTAATTCCGGAACAGAATGCGGTTGTATTTGATAAAAGTATTTCCTACGAGCAGGGCGCTATGTTTGAACCTTCTACCGTTGCCCTTCACGGCCTGTATCAGAATGACTACCGTGGCGGTGAGTATACAGCAGTTTTAGGAGGCGGAACCATCGGCATGTTTACCATGCAGTGGGCGAAGATTTTCGGAGCAAAAAAAGTGGTTGTATTTGATATCAGTGAAGAACGTCTGGAGCTGGCAAAACGTCTGGGAGCAGATGAAGCAATTAATACCACAGAGGAAGGCTTTAAGGAAAAAGCAATGGCTCTGACAGAAGGAAAAGGCTTTTCCTATGTATTTGAGACGGCCGGACAGGTGCCGACCATGCAGATGGCATTTGAACTGGCAGCCAATAAAGCCAGCGTCTGCTTCATCGGAACTCCCCATGTTGATTTATCCTTTACCCCATCCATGTGGGAAAATATGAACCGGAAAGAATTTAAATTAACCGGATCATGGATGTCTTACAGTTCCCCATTTCCAGGAAAAGAGTGGAAACTGACTGCCCATTATTTTGCAACAGGACAGCTGAAATTTGATCCCGGATTCGTCTATAAGAAAATGCCAATGAGCCAGGCGCAGGAGGCGTTCCAGCTGTTTAAGACACCGGGGCTGGTAAAAGGAAAGATCCTTTTGGTAAACGAATAGGAGGAACCTATGATACTGACTGTAACATTAAATGCTGCCATTGACAAACGGTATGTAGTTGATGGTTTTTCACAGGGAGAGGTTAACCGTGTGAAATCATGTTCCTATACGCCGGGTGGAAAAGGGTTAAATGTCTCAAAGCCTGCAGTGATTGCAGGAGGCAGCGTAGTGGCAACCGGTTTCGTGGGAGGCCATGCAGGTAATTACATTGAAGAAGCCTTGAGTACCTTTGGAATCACCAGTGCATTTTACCATTTAAAAGGAGAGAGCCGTTCCTGCATTAATATCTGGGATGAAAAAAATAAGATCCAGACAGAATTTCTGGAACCCGGCTTTGAAGTAGGGGAAGAAGACTTTGTTAATTTTCTGGAACATTATAAAAAGCTTGCAGATGAGGCAGAAGTCATTGCCATATCAGGAAGTGTGCCAAGGGGACTTGACGGAACTGCTTACCAGAGAATGGTGAAAATCGGAAAGGAAGCAGGAAAAAAGGTGATTTTAGACACCAGCGGAAATCTCCTCAAGATGGGAATCGAAGCCACACCTTCTATGATTAAGCCCAATTTGGATGAGATCCGTATGCTGACAGGAAAAAGCTGCGACAGCCTGGAAGAGATGATCGAGGCTGCAGTGGACATTCATAAACGTGGTGTGGAGATCGTAGCCGTTTCTCTTGGTTCAGAAGGTTCCTTCGTGGTATGCAGCTCCGGTATTTTCAGAGCCAGAGTACCAAAAATCGATGCAGTGAACACAGTGGGATGCGGAGACTCCATGATAGCTGGTTTTGCTCTTGGTCTTTCCAGACAGCTTCCCATGGGAGAGATATTACGAAATGCAAGTGCTGTCTCAGCATCTTCCGCATTAAGAGAGGAAACAGGCTTTTTCCTGATGGAAGATATGCAACGATTGCAGCCGCAGATAGAAATCACAAGAATCGGGGGTTGAACATGAAATATTTATTAAAGAATGACCGGCTGGAAGTGGGTTTCACCTCTCTTGGAGGCGCTCTCACATCCATAAAGAACGAATCAGGTACGGAATATCTATGGCAGGGAGATCCTGAGTACTGGAGCGGGCAGGCACCTGTTCTGTTCCCCATCTGCGGCAGTTTAAGGGACAACAAGGCGGTCACAAAAGACGGAAAGCAGATTCAGATGCCAAGGCATGGGATTGTCCGAAAGGAAGAATTTAAGCTGGAGTCAGAAAATGAGGACAGCATCTGTTTTTCCATTTCGGAAAATGAAGAGATGATGGGAAAATATCCTTATCCATTTACCCTCACCATGGAATACAGTCTGAAAGAGAACAGCATTCTTGTCACCTATGGAATTAAAAATACAGGCACAGAGGATATGCCTTTCTTCATAGGAGGTCATCCGGCGTTTCGGTGTCCTCTTTTACCAGCAGAGAACTTTGAAGATTATCAGGTTATCTTTGATGCAGAAGAAGAAAAAACTGCGCCCACACCGGATCTGAAAACAGGACTGGTGGATATGGGACACAGGAAAGAAAATTCACTGGAAGGTACTGTTTTACCTCTTGCCCACTCCCTATTTTACCAGGATGGCATTATATTCGACCAGCTGAAATCAAAAAAAGTGACACTTTGCCATAAAGAGACCGGACATGGAGTGGAAATGGAGATGGGATCATTTCCCTATCTGGTTATCTGGTCAGCAGCCAATGACGGACCATTTCTTGCTTTGGAGCCCTGGACTGGGCTGTCCACCTGCAGCGATGAGAACGATATATTTGAAGAGAAACGAAATGCAGCAATTGTAAAGCCAGGGGAAGAAAAACGGCTGAGCTATCAAATCACAATCTTATAAAAAGAGAAGGAGAATATGACGATGAATGAATTTGTAAATCCGGCAATAGTGCCAAAAGTGAAATTATACACAGGAGAGGAGATTCCCTGCGTAGGCATGGGAACCTTTGGTTCCGACCGCTTTACTCCTGATGAAGTATCGGCTGCTGTAGGTGGTGCAATCCGCTGCGGATACCGCATGTTCGACTGTGCGGCCTGCTATGGAAATGAGGATCAGATCGGAGAAGTATTCCATCATGCATTTGAAGAGGGTGTGGTAGAGCGAAAAGATCTTTTCATCATGACAAAGGTATGGAATGACATGCATGACAAAGTAGAGGAATCCTGCAGAAAAAGCATTGCTGACTTACAGTGTGAATATATGGATCTGTTCTTCATTCACTGGCCATTTCCAAATTACCACGCACCTCACTGCGATGTAGATTCCCGCAATCCGGATTCCAGACCATTTTCTCCGGAAGAATTTTTAAAAACCTATCATCAGTGTGAAAAACTGGTGGAAAAAGGACTGATCCGCAACATCGGCATTTCCAATATGACCATTCCAAAGCTGGAGGCAGTCCTGCCTCATATGAACATAAAGCCGGCTGCCTGTGAGATGGAGCTTCACCCCTGCTTCCAACAGCAGAAATTGTTTGATTATCTGGTTGCCCACAATATTCAGCCAATCGGCTTCATGCCATTAGGCTCACCACAGAGACCGGAACGAGATATGTGTCCCGAGGATGTGGCAGATTTACAGACACCGGAAATGAAGGAAATCGCAGCGGCTCACGGCGTACACCCTGCAGTTGTCGCTCTTAAATGGGCCCGTCAGAGAGGGCAGATCCCCATTCCTTTCTCCATTCATGAAATGGAATACGTAAGCAATTTAAGGGCAATGACAGAAGATCCGCTTACAGAAGAGGAAATGAGCCGGATCGCAACCCTGGAAAGGAATAACCGTCTGGTAAAAGGTCAGGTATTTCTTTGGGAGGGTGCCAATGACTGGCACGATCTCTGGGATGAGGATGGGTTTATTGTAAAATAACCGGGTACTTATGAAACAGCCGGAATTTTTGAAGAACAGGCAAACAACTTCAGAAATTCCGGCCTTATTGCTATTTTCTTTTCTGGAAACTGCGCATACTGACTGTAGTGCTTATTGGAGATATGAGGGGATAGTTCTATGTATAAGGTATTGTTGGTTGATGATGAAATTTTGATAAGAGAACGGATTTCACAGAGAATACCATGGGGATCACTGGGGTTTGAACTGGCAGGAACCTGCGAAAACGGAAAAGAAGCTATCGGCTTTATGGAGAAAGAGCCGGTGGATCTTGTGCTTACGGATATCTGCATGCCTTATGTAGATGGTCTTGAACTGGCGAAGTATTTATATGAAAACAGGAAATGTACAAAAGCGGTAATTATAACCGGTTACGATGAATTTGAATATGCCAAAAGAGCGGTGGAATACCATGTACTTTCCTATGTGCTGAAGCCGGTTACTGCAGGGGAACTGATTGAAAAGCTGAAGGAGGCAAAAAGGATCCTGGATGGAGAAGCGGAGAATCTCCAGGTCAGGACCTATTATGAAGGGAGTTACCCCCTTTTAAAAAACCAGTTTCTGCTTCAGCTTGGGCAGGGACGGATTCATGAGGATCAGATTGGGGAAAAACTAAAAGAATTTCACATTGATTTTACCGGAGAATGTTATTGCGCAGCCATCCTTTGTCCCAGGGATCAGGCAGAAAAAAAGGAAATCTCCCAGATGGCAGATTTACTCCGGAAGGAATGGAGTGAAGATGTGCTTGTGACCGAAGATGATGACGGACAGCTTCTTCTTTACGTGAAAAAGATAAACAGCTCCCAGATGAAAAAGGAAATACCAGTGATCTGCAATGAGTCTGCTGACATAATTCTTAAGAAAATGGGAAAAACGGTTTACTGTCTGGTGGGAACCTGTGTATTTAATTTAAGCGGACTCAGCTTTTCTTATGAAAAGGCCATGGAGATGAAAGAGTATCTTTATCTGGAGCGGGAGCCAGGAATCTATGAATGGGACAGGTTTCAAAAGTACAGACTCAGCGCCCAGGGTTTACTGAGTGAAGGAGAACGGGAAAAAAGGATTGTACTTGCAGTCAGAAGTAATCTGGCAGAAGAAGTTAAGATGGAGATCGCACAGATCAGAATGGAATGCCAGGTCAACTGGGTTACCAGAAATAAAGTTGTGGTGATCTACCAGAGTCTGATTCTTGCAGTCATGAATTTTCTGGAACGGCTCAATCTTGTAGAGGACGAATTTTTCTTAAAAGAGCAGGAGATTATATCCGGACTGTTTGGCTGTACTTACATTTCCCAGATGGAAGAAAAAGTGCTGGACTTTTTCCATACGGCACTGGAGATTGTAAACAGCAACCGGGGCAATTACGGGGATCATCAGGCAGTAGCAGCACTGGAATACATCAACAGCCATTATTCGGACTGCAGCCTGTCTCTCCAGGAGATATGTGAAAAGCTGGCCATCAGCGTCAGCTATTTTAGTTCTGCCTTTAAAAACTATACTGGGATGACCTTTGTGGAAGCATTGACAAAAAAGCGGATGGAAAAAGCGAAGGAACTTTTGGAAAATACATCCTTAAAAACCTATGAGGTTGCAGAAAAATGCGGATACAACGATGCCAATTATTTCAGCGCCATTTTTAAAAAGGCAACGGAAAAGACACCGAAAGAATATGCGGGCTTAAGAAGGAACCGGAAAGGCAGTTATGAGAATTGAAGTCAGGTTTAAAAGTATACGGACCAATATGATCATTTATTTCTCTCTTCTGGTTCTTTTAACCGTAACGGTGTTCCTGTTCTTCTCCATACGGTTTACCAAAAGCAATCTGATGGACAATTCGGAAAAAAACAGCAGGCAGCTGATTGAGCAGGTCAATTTTAACATTGAAAATTACATTGACTACATGGAAAATATCTCTCAGGTGATTATGAACAACCGGGATATAACAGGATATTTGTTCGATGACGGGACAGAAACGGGAAAGGACTTAAAAGAAGCCTTTCAGACGATCCTCCATGCCAGGACAGATATTTATAACATTGCCGTTCTTGGAGACAATGGGAAATATTTTATCAACAATGGAAGTGACAGCTTAAATTTACGGGCACGGCTTAAGGACAAAGAATGGTATCAGGATGCAAAAATGGCGGAAAGTAAGATCCTTATTTCCTCTTCACACGTACAGAATCTGGTAAAGAACGATTATAAATGGGTGGTAACCCTAAGCCGGGGCATTACCAATCCGGCTACAGGACGTGTGGAAGGGCTGTTGGTCATTGATTTAAATTATGACGTTATTAACGATTTATGTGAATCCATCAGCCTGGGAAATAAGGGGTATGTGTATATCCTTGACAGGAAAGGAGAAATCGTCTATCACCCTCAGCAGCAGCTGATTTTAAGCGGGGTAAAAAAAGAACTTTTAAAAGAAGTATCAGCCAGCAAAACCAGTCTTACCCATATTGATGAAAACGGAGAGAATAAAATTTATACCCCGTTTCATTCGAAAAAAACAGGCTGGACCATCGTGGGAGTGAATTACACCTCAGAGCTGGCAGGCAACGAAGTGGCCATGAAAACCATGTACACGGGAGCCGCATTTCTGCTGATTTTGCTGGCATGCCTGTTTGCAGTCTTTCTGTCGGCTAAAATTACAAGGCCCATCAAACAGCTTCAGGCAGCCATGAAGGAGGTGCAGGAAGGAAAATTCCAACCGGTGAGTATTGAAACGGCAGGTGAGGATGAGATTTCCAGCCTGACCCATTCCTTTAACAGCATGACGGAGCGAATCGATGAGCTGTTGAAGAAAAACAGTAAGGAGCAGGCGGAAAAAAGAAAGAGCGAATTGAAAGCGCTGCAGTCTCAGATCAACCCCCATTTCCTCTACAATACATTAGATTCCATTATCTGGCTCATCGAAACGGAGGATTCCGAACAGGCTATCAATATGACCTCTGTTCTTGCCAGATTTTTCCGCCAGGCTATCGGCAATTCCAACATCTATGTGACGGTGTGGCAGGAGCTTGAATATACCAGAAACTATTTGCTGATCCAGCAGATGAGGTATAAAGATAAGGTGGCTTTCGATATCCGGGTTGACACAGAGGTTATGGAGTGCGCCATTGTCAAGCTGGTTTTACAGCCATTGGTGGAAAACGCCCTGTACCATGGATTAAAGTACAAAGCAGAGCAGGGCAATATTCTCATCTTCGGATACAGGCAGGATGAAACCGTGATATTAAAGGTCATGGATGATGGTGTTGGCATGACAAGGGAAGCTCTTAACTGCATTTTTCAAAAGAAAACAGATCAGAAGCATAACGGTGTGGGAATGAAAAATATTCAGGACCGCCTTAACATGCATTACGGACCCGGATATGGTTTAAGCGTGGACAGCAGGGAAGGGGAGGGAACGACTGTGACCATCACCATCCCTTACCGGCGGATGGAGGATGTCAATGAAGAAACATAAAACTGCATTATTAGGAATTCTGTTCTTAACTCTGGCTGTTTCGTTCCTGTCAGGTGTTTTTTTGCTGGATGAGTTCGGTGAAAAGAAAACGGTTAAAATCGTTTTTATACCCAAGGTCCAGGACAAGACAAACGACTTCTGGATGTCCATGATATCCGGCGCAAAAAGTGCAGGTAAGGAATATCAGGCTAATCTGGTGATTCTGGCACCCGATGAGGAAAATGATTATGAGACTCAGAAAAAATATATTGAAGAGGCAGTAAAGATGAAGCCGGATGCCATCGCCCTTTCTCCCATACGGTATTCGGAGATGACGGACTGCGTGAAGCAGGTGACAGACGCAGGAATTAAACTTATTTTGATCGACTCCAAACTGGATCAGAACCTGGAGGAAAGCTGCATTGGTACAGACAATCGAAACGCAGGTGTACAAATGGGTCAAAAAATGCGGGAATATGTGGGATCGGATACAAAAATCGCTGTTGTTTCTTATGTAAAAGGTTCTTCCACCGCAATGGAACGGGAGGAAGGGCTTCGGGAGGGGCTTTCGGAGGACGAGAGCAAGATTAAAATGGTCCTGTACAGCAATTCTGATTATAATCAGGCATACGAAGAAACAAGAGAACTGATGAGGACAAACCCGGACATCACACTGATAGCAGGGCTTAACCTGTATTCCACGGTAGGGGTTGCCAGAGCCATCCGGGAGATGAATTTAAGCCGGAAGGTGCATGTGGTAGGCTTCGATAATGACATTGAAGGAATTCAGTATTTAGAAGAAGGGATTATAGATACCCTGATTGTGCAAAAGCCCTTTAATATGGGATATATCGGGATCCAGACAGCGGTAGAATCCGTTAGGGGGAAAAAGCCTGATAAAAATATATACTGCGACATAGAGGTGATCACTGCAGACAACATTTATACCGATGAGAATCAAAAGCTGCTCTTCCCATTTTAAGAAAGTAAAATCTTCTTCTTTTTTTGTAAGATCCTCTATATTAGAATTTTTTTATTCAGATATAATGGACTCATGAGAACAAAACAAAGTGTTCCAGACAAAAAGAAGCGGAGAGTGAGAATGTGGGCAGGGTTATGCTGAGAATGAAGGGAATTGACAAGTCCTTTCCAGGGGTACATGCTTTGGATCACGTAGATCTGGAGGTAGAGGCAGGAGAGGTTCATGCACTGATGGGGGAGAACGGAGCGGGGAAATCCACTCTGATGAAAATCCTTACAGGCATCTATTCCAAAGATTCCGGTACCATTGAATTTGAGGGTCAGGAAGTGAATTTTACCACTCCAGCCAAGGCCCAGGAAGCCGGGATTGCGATTGTCCATCAGGAACTGAATATGATGAATCACTTAACAGTGGCCCAGAATCTGTTTATTGGCCGGGAAATAATGAAAAGTGGATTTATCAGCGATTCCATGATGAATAAAGAGGCAAAGAAGTTGTTTGGGCGTCTCAATATTGAGATCGACCCCTCCGAGACAATGGGGAATTTAACCGTGGGGCGGCAGCAGATGTGTGAAATAGCGAAAGCAATTTCCAGAGATGCCAGGCTGATTGTATTTGATGAGCCGTCCGCAGCACTGACGGAAACAGAGATAGAGGAGCTGTTTAAAATTATCCGGGATCTGCGGTCTAAGGGGATGGGAATCATCTACATATCCCACCGGATGGACGAAATTAAAGTGATTACAGACCGGGTGACTGTCATGCGTGATGGAACCTATGTGGGCACATTGACAACAAAAGACTGTACCAAAGATGACATCATCAATATGATGGTAGGCCGGGTAATTTACGAAGAGCCAAAACAGACTGCCAGCGTAAAAGGGGATGCCCCGGTGGTTTTAAAGGTGGAACATCTAAGTGCCGGTAAAATGGTGAAAGATGTGAGCTTTGAGCTAAAAAAAGGTGAAATCCTGGGCTTTTCCGGATTAATGGGGGCGGGCAGAACAGAAACAGCCAGAGCTATTTTCGGTGCGGATAGAAAAGATGGGGGAGAGATCTTCATCAATGGCAGGAAAGCAGAGATAAAGACAACAGAGGATGCGGTCAATCAGGGAATCGGATATCTGTCAGAGGACCGGAAGCGCTTTGGACTTGTGGTGTTTAAATCCGTTGCGGAAAACTCCACCATGGCTTCCCTCTCGTCATTCATGAAAGGCGCATTCATTGATAAAAAGAAAGAGTGTCAGCAGGCAGAGCATTATGTTCATCTGTTAAATACCAGGACTCCGAACGTAGACCAGATGGTGGTGAATTTATCGGGAGGAAACCAGCAGAAGGTGGTAATTGCCAAATGGCTGATTAAAAACTGCGATATTCTTATTTTTGACGAACCCACAAGAGGAATTGACGTCGGAGCGAAAAGCGAGATTTATCAACTGATGAATGAACTGGTAAGACAGGGGAAGTCCATCATTATGATCTCGTCGGAGATGGCTGAAATTTTGCGTATGAGTGACAGGGTCATTGTAATGTGTGAAGGACGCATTACCGATGAAATCCCAATTGAGGAGGTGTCGCAGGAGCGGATCATGGCTTCTGCTACCATGAGAAATCAGGAGGTCAGCAATGGAAAAACTGAAAAATAACCCGCTTATAAAGGCGATCGGAACCCAGCGGCTGGTAGCATTGCTGGCGCTCATCGTAATCTACCTGGTATTTGGAATTATGAATCCCAGATTTGCAACCTATAGCACTATGGTGAATATCTTTGATGCCTCCTATTATATTGGATTTATGGCAATCGGCATCTGTTTTGTCATTGCAACGGGTGGAATCGATTTGTCCATCGGAACCGTACTTACCATGTCCGGTCTGGTGGCAGGATACTTAAGCGTAAATATGGGATTTCCCATATGGCTGGTGATCATTATCTGTATCTTAATCGGAACTGCTTTTGGTGTCGTAAATGGCCTGCTGGTGGCAAAACTGGGACTTCCGTCCTTTATAGCAACCCTTGGAACCATGATGCTTTCAAAAGGAATCGGCTCCATTATCACAGGAGCCCAGTCGGTTACCTGGAAATCAGGTTCTGATCCGGAAGGCTGGTACCGTGCCATATTTAAAATTAAAACAGAGAGCGGACTCTTAATTCCAACCGGCTTTTTGTTCCTGATTGCAGCTGCAATTGTCATGGCAGTTGTAATGAACAAAACCAAAGCCGGACGCTATATCTTATCTCTTGGAAGCAACAAAGAAGCAACCCGGTTATCCGGCGTAAATGTGGATAAATATTTAATCATTGCCTATATCATCAGCGGTACCTTTGCAGGTATTGCAGGTCTTGCCTACTCTACCATTTATTCCACGCTGCTGCCGGGAGGCGGAGCCGGATTTGAAATGGATGCCATAGCCGGTGTGGTAATAGGCGGAACCTCCATGTCAGGCGGAATCGGAACCATAGCCGGAACCATGATCGGTGTATTTATTATTTCTGTATTAAAGACAGGGCTGCCCTTTGTGGGACTACAGACCCACTACCAGCAGGTTGCCACAGGTCTGGTCATCATCGTTGCTGTATTTGCTGATGTGTATCGTAACAGGAGAAAGAGCTGAGCGCAGTGTAATTCGCAAGAATTTACATAAAAAAAGCAGGAGGAAGCAAAAAATGAAGAAAAATGTATGGGGCGTTTTAATCACAGCAGCTATGATGGCATCACTGACAGCCGGCTGCGCAAGCAATTCTTCTACCAATGATGTGAAAACCACAGCAGCGGCAGAAGGCAAAACAAAAGAGGCAGGTACCCAGGCAGCTGCTGAACCAGCAAAAGGCAAGGAAGACATGACCGTTTACATGGTGGCAAAGGGCTTTCAGTCCCAGTACTGGCAGGCGGTTTATAAGGGAGCACAGAAGGCATCTGGGGAACTGGGCGTTCACCTGGAGTTTCAGGGACCGGATTCAGAATCAGATATTGCACAACAGGTTCAAATGATGAACAATGCAGTTCAGATGAAACCAGCGGCAATCGGTCTGGCAGCTCTTGATGTTTCAGCCCTTAACGACAGCATTAAATCTTCCCAGGATGCTAAAATACCGATTATCGGATTTGACTCCGGTGTTCCGGATGCACCAAAAGGTGCTGTTATCGCCAATGCAGCCACAGATAACTACAAGGCAGGTGAAGTTGCAGCAGAAAACACCTATCCGCTCATTAAAGACTTAATTGCCAAATCATCAAAAAGCGTCCGAATCGGCGTACTGAACCAGGATGCAACCTCAGAGTCTATTATCAGCCGTGGTCTTGGTTTTATTGACAAAATTACAGAATTAATAAAGGCAGACGGAAAAACCGTATGCATCACCGGCAATGATAAGTTTGTAACGGATTCTAAGACAGACAAAGGAAACTCAGCAGATGTTATACTTGATGTTGCCGTTCCTTCCAAGGTAGAAGCTTCCTTAATGACGACCGATGCACAGACCATTTTAAACAAAGAAGATACCATCTGTATCTTTGCTTCCAACCAAAAAACTGGTGAAGGTCTGATTACCGGCGACGAGAATTTAGGAAGATTAGGAAAAGATGTGATTGGAGTTGCATTTGATTCAGGAACCATGATTAAAGATGCAATCAAATCAGGAAAACTGGCAGGCGCTGTTACCCAGGCCCCAGTGGAAATCGGTTATCAGACCGTAAAACTGGCAGTAGCAGCTGCAAAGGGAGAATCCGTTGCAGATGTTGATACAGGAAGCCAGTGGTACAACAAAGACAATATGGACAGCAGTGATATTTCACAAAACTTATACGATTAATGATGCAGCGCTCTCCTTGAAAGGGGAGCGCTCTTTGAGAAAAGGAGAAAAATATTATGTTAAAAGGAATTCCATCAATTATCAGCCCCGAGTTATTAAAGATTTTATGTGAAATGGGTCATACCGATGAGCTTACCATTGGAGACGGAAACTTTCCGGGTCATACATACGGCAAAAAGGTGATCCGTCTGGATGGCCACGGTGTGCCGGAAATACTGGACGCTATTTTACAGCTGTTTCCCCTTGATACCTATGTGGATCACCCGGTTACGCTGATGGGAGTGGTCCCCGGTGATGATGTTAAGACTCCGATCTGGGACAAATATAAGGAAATTGTGGCAAAGCATGATGAGAGAGGAGCCGCCTGTTTTGAAGAAATTGACAAATGGGAATTTTATGACCGGACAAAGAATCATTCCTCTGTTGTCATTATGACAGGTGAAAGTGAACTGTATGCCAATATCATACTAAAAAAAGGTGTGGTAAAATAATTAAATATTCCTGAAAGGATCTGCTTGCTATCATAGCAGAAAGGATTATAATAAGAATAAAAATTCCAATTCAGGAGGATGAGGCATGAAGTATCGGATCAATCCCAAAAATCAGGACGAACTTTCTACCCTGGGTTTTGGCTGTATGAGGTTTGGCAGGGATGAAAAGGAAGTGGAAAAGCAGATCATTTATGCCATCGAGCATGGCGTTAATTATTTTGATACTGCATATATCTATCCAAACAGCGAAGTGGTTTTGGGAAGGGTGCTTTCTAAGGGATACAGGGAACGGGTGAAGATTGCTACTAAAATGCCACCTCACACCATTAAAAAATATGAGGATTTTGACCGTATCTTTTTAACCGAATTAGAACGGCTTCAGACCGATTATATCGACTATTACTTAATTCATATGCTGCCTGACACAACGGTATGGAACCGGCTGATAAAGCTGGGGATTAATGAATGGATTGAAGAAAAGAAGAAAAACGGTCAGATCCGGAACATTGGTTTTTCCTACCACGGAGGGAGAGATGAGTTTTTCCGGCTGGTAGACATTTATCCATGGGAATTTTGTCTGCTTCAGTATAACTATTTAGATGAGAACAAACAGGCAGGCATAGAAGGAATCCGGTATGCTTCCAGTAAAGGCCTCCCAGTCATGGTTATGGAACCACTACGGGGCGGAAAGCTGGTGACAAATCTCCCCAAAGAGGTGAAGTCCATCTGGGACAATGCCCATGTAAAGCGTTCACCTGCAGAGTGGGCATTTAAATGGCTCTACAATCAGCCAGAGGTCACGGTTGTGCTTTCAGGAATGAATTCTATGGAAATGATAGAGGAAAATATCAGAGTGGCTTCCGAGACGGAAGTTAACGCCTTTACTGATGAGGATTTTAATTTATTTAAACAGGTTAAGGAAATTCTTGACCAGACAATAAAAGTTCCTTGCACCGGTTGTAATTATTGTATGCCGTGTCCTATGGGAGTGGATATCCCAACCTGTTTTTCCTGTTATAATGACATGGAGATAGAGGGGAAATTAGCTTCCAAAGGCAAATACATCATGCAGACCAGCATAAAGAATGAACCTCGTAATGCATCCCTTTGTGTAAAGTGTAAAAAGTGTGAATCCCACTGTCCCCAGCATATTAAGATCAGCGAGGAAATGACACAGGTAGCAAAGTCTCTGGAAGGGTTTAGCTACAAACCGCTGCGGTTCCTGATTAAAAAGGTTATGAGATTTGATAAATAAATTACAAAGAAAACCGGCTTTGGATTCTATGAACAGAACCCAAAGCCGGTTTTTATATATTTCATTATCTCATGCTGGACAATAAATCAGTCAGGGTCTCGATCGGGTAGAGTTCCTGCATTCCGGCCATTTGGATTGTATGGAAAATATGGGCGGCAAGCTGATCGATCTCATTTTCCGGAATGTGAACCTCTTTTAGCGAGACAGGAGCATCGATCTTCACAATCCAGTTACGGAATGCTTCCACACCCTCTTTCCCACTCTGTACTCCAAAGACTTTACGGGCAAAGCGCTCGTATCTTTGTGGATTCATGGACATATGCCAGCTGGTCCATGCAGGCAGAACAACTGCCAGACCAGCACCGTGAGGAATATCATATAAAGCCGACATGGAATGCTCAATTAAATGGGTATCAAAACGATTTCCCTCCACACCAATGCGGGTACTGCCGTTTAATGCAACAGAAGCCGCCCAGATAAATTCACTTCTTGCTTCATAATCAGACGGATTTTTCAGCAGAATATCGGTGGTGCGAATAACTGTTTTTAATATATTCTCTATGTGATCCGCTGTCATTTCCGGAATATAGGATGCTGTAAAATATAAGTCAAGGCAATGAGAACAGATATCAACAGCTGAATAAGCAAGATAATGACTGGTAACGGTAGACTGTAAATCCGGGTTAATCACAGAAACGCTTGGATAGGCAGCAGGACTGGAAAAACCGAATTTTTCTGTGGTTTCTTCATTGGTAATAACTGCGGAACAGTTCGTCTCACTTCCGGCTGCAGACAATGTGAGGATATCAAAGATCTTTAAGGCAGCATCAGGAGAATTCTGATAATTGCAAAGATCCCATATATCACCGTCATAAACTGCTCCTGCAGCAATTACCTTGGCTGAATCGATCACAGAGCCGCCTCCGATGGCGAGAATTGCATCTGCATGGCTTTCCTTAGCAATTTTAACACCTTCTCTTGCTTTGGAAATTACCGGGTTACTTTTAATTCCGCCAAGTTCCACATAGTCTATCCCGTTATCTGCCAGAGATTTTACTGCGGTCTCAAACAGTCCGGATGATTTCACCCGCTCAGAACCGTACAGAATCAAAGCTTTCTTTACACCAAATGGTGCCATATAGCTGCCGATCAGTTCCTCCTTACCTCTGCCAAATTCTACTTTTGTTGGATTATAGTATGAAAAGTCTTTCATATGGTTCTCCTTTTTTATTTTGATGACTCTTATTTTATGGCTTTTAACCCATTGCGTACATATCTTAATTCCAGATGATCTTGTCTGGATTCCAGATTATTTTATCTGTAATTACAACAAGTTTCCCTTTGATTTGGATATATGCTTATACGGTAAAAAAGTATATAATAGGGAATAAAGAAAAGAAAGGCTGACAGGGCTGATTATGAAAACAATAGATTCCATTTCACTTTTGCATGAAATGCTGGGATATGATAAACCAAAGCATCCGTATATATCTTTCATTGATCTGGAGAAGATAAACCCAGTGAATGCTTACATGAACATATCATTTCAATTAAACTATTATATGATTTCTCTGAAAAACAATCTGGACTGTGAGTTAAAATATGGCAGAAACTATTTTGATTTTCATGAGGGCAGTCTGATATTCACTGCACCCGGACAGGTACTTACAAAAGAAGAACGTCAGGGGATCGGAAAGACAAAAGGCTGGATGTTATGTTTTCACCCGGATTTAATTAAGGGAACTGCTCTGTTTAACAAGATATGGGAATACAGTTTCTTTGGATATGAAGCCAATGAAGCCTTACAGTTATCAGATCATGAGAAAGAGATCATAGAAGGGATTGTAGCAAATATCCAATCTGAATACAGTGGCAATCTGGATGTTTACAGCAATGATTTAATTGTATCTAATCTGGAGGTTTTGTTAAACTATGCAAGGCGTTTTTATGGAAGGCAATTTATAACAAGAACAGTAGTCAGTAAAGAATCGGTTGAAAAGTTCAAAGAAATTCTAAAAAAACAATGCAGTGTGGAGAACATTGAACAAAATGGAATGCCCAGTGTAAAAGGGCTGGCTGCAGCTATGGGTTATTCCCCCAATTATCTTTCCGATATGTTAAAAAAAGAAACAGGGAAAACAGCCCAGGAGTACATTAAATTACAGGTACTAGATGCTGCCCGGGAGCTGTTGTTAAGAACAAAAGAACCAATTTACCAGATTGCGGGTAAGCTTGGATTTGAGCAGCCCTCCAGTTTCACCAAATTCTTTAAAATACAGACTGGAGTCAGTCCTTTGGATTATCGAAATCAGCATATAGTCTGATTCCAGTTAGAAGTAAGCCATAGATGAAGAACCATCATTTATGTCTTACTTTTTTTTATTGCACACAACTTTAATTCAGCTTGACAATCTGACGATAATATCATTAAACTATTTGAAATAGTTCAATGAAAGAATACGTATGATAGAGGTGATGGTATGCTTAGCCATATTCGAATGAAAATGCTTCTGATCGTTATTCCCGTATTATGTATGGTCCTTATACTGAGTTATAATGCCAGTGTAAAGACAGCAAAAAGGCTGGTTGATCATGAAACCAGTGAACGAATATCTGCAGAGAAAGAGATACAGAAAAACATCATCGAAAAGAACATGAATGATGCAGCTGAAATATCCAGGGCTCTGGCTGTGTTTGCAGGAAATGGCTGCAAAGATGATTCTCCCGATTATTTCATTAATATTTTAAAACCCATTGTCCGGGATAATCAGTTTATACTGGGGGCTGGGTTCTGGTATGAGCCATATGCATATGACAAGTCTCAAAAATATATGGGACCCTATGTGTACCGGGATGGCGGCCGGATTATACCAACATTTGATTACAGTAACGCTGACTACGATTACTTCTCTCAGGATTACTATGCTCTTGCGAAGAAAACAAATAACATTGTGTGGACGGATATGTACTATGATCAGACCAGTAATCTATATATGATTACCTGTTCCCAGCCTGTCTATGATGGTAACGGTAAATTTATAGGCTGTGTAACTGTGGACGTAGGACTGTCTTCCATGCAGAAATTTATCTCCGATTACATTGCCAGTCATGATGGTACAACCTATATTATCAATAGGGAGGGAACTTACCTTGCTGCGGAAAGCGAAGCTGCGGTGAAAGTAAAAAGCAGTGTATTCTATTCCAATAATCAGTCCTATCTTGCTGCTGTTTCAGAAATTATTTCAAGTGACAATGGAATAACATCTTATATTAAAAATAAACAGGAAATTACTGTATTTTATAAGACACTGAATGATCTGGGCTGGAAAATTGTCTTTGAAATTCCGGAAAGCTCCATTAATAAACCCATACGGCAGCTGTCAGATACGTTCATATGGATATTCGGACTATCTCTTCTGTTTATGTCCCTCACCGTTTTTATTCTCACCGGCAGAATCATTGACCATCCGGTGAAAGCTATTTTAAGAGAAATAAAAGAGATAGGAGATCGCAGATTTGACCAGGAAGTCAGCGGGGAACTGGTAAAAAGAAGTGATGAATTTGGATTAATTGGAAAATCTCTGGATGAAATGAAGCAGCAGTTAAAACAAAGCAATGAAAAACTGGAGCATTCTCTCAAAGAGAATGTGGAATCCCAGAAACAATTAATCTTGCAGAATCAGATTTTAACAGAGCGGGAAACCCAGATGTATCACAGTCTTAAATATGCTCATTCGCTGATGGAAGCGATTCCTGACACCGTATTCGTCATTTCTCAGGATGGGGTATTTTTAGACTGTATTGGAGATCTGGATCATCTGTTTTTTAAGAGGGAGCGGTTTATTGGTAAAAATATTACCGATGTAATGCCACAATCGATTGCTAAAAAGGGCAGGGAGCTGATCGATCAGGTTTTTCTCACTGGAGAAAACCAGAAAATTGAGTATGAGTGGACCAGTGCACGGATTACAGAATATCATGAACTGCGGATTGTAAAATGGTTTGATGACAAAGCCATTGCAATTGCCAGAAACATCACGGAAACCCATAATTATATTAAGGAAATCGAAGAGATCAGTTATCATGATCATATAACAGGGCTGCACAACAGAAGGTATTTTGACCAGGCATCAAAGGAACTGAACCAGTCTGAAAATTATCCCATCAGTGTCATTTTCGCGGATCTGAATGGACTAAAGATGGTAAACGATTCATTCGGTCACGAATACGGAGATTATATGCTGAAGCGGTTTGCCGAAATCCTGGCGGATTCAGGAAAGAAAGGGGAATTAATCAGCCGGGTAGGCGGAGATGAGTTTGCGATTATTCTAAGAAGGACAGAAAGAGGGGAAACAGACCGGTATATCCGGGAATTAAAAGAAAAATGTGCGAAGGAAACCATCAACGGAATCGAGCTTTCGGTTTCGTTCGGATATCACATAATTGAGGAATCCGGGATGCAGATTCAAAAAGCGGTAAAGCTGGCAGAAGATGAGATGTATCAGAATAAATTATATGAGGCCAGTAGCAGAAGAAGCAAAACCATTGATATTATATTAAACACCCTTCATGAAAAGAATCCAAGAGAAGAGCAGCATTCCCAGAGAGTGGCAGAAATCTGTGAGACAATGGCAAAACAGATGGGGCTGCCTGACAGCGATGTAAATAAGATTAAGGCAGCCGGTCTCCTTCATGATATTGGGAAAATCGGAATTCAGGAAGAGGTGCTAAATAAACCCGGAATATTAACAGAGGATGAATATCAGCAGGTCAAAAAGCATTCAGAGATCGGATACCGTATCCTAAATACTTCCCCTAATATGGCGGAGATAGCGGAGATTGTTTTATGCCATCATGAGCGGTGGGATGGCAAGGGATATCCCAAAGGAAGGAGTAAAACAGACATTCCCCTGTTTGCAAGAATCATCACCATAGCGGATGCCTACGACGCCATGACAAGTGACAGAAGCTACCGGAAGGCACTGCCTGCCGCTTATGCAAAAAATGAGCTGATTCGGGGTTCAGGAGAACAGTTTGATCCTGAGCTGGTTGAGTTTTTTGTGAACCAAATGAAGGGATTGAATTGACAGCATCTGTCCCTTGTGTTAAAATCGAGAAAATTCAATAATGTTTTGGGGAGCTGGTGACCCGGCTGAGAGGAAGTAAAGAACTTCGACCCTTATAACCTGATTTGGGTAATGCCAACGTAGGGACAGCCACTCTTACTAACTATCATGAGATATGTCTTTATAGGCATATCTCATTTTTTTCCCTCAAAACAGGAAAAGGAGTAAGGAAAATGTTTAAACAAATTATTACAAATGTAAGAAACAATGTTCCGCTGGTCCATGCAATTACAAATTATGTAACTGTAAATGACTGCGCCAACATCATTCTGGCAAGCGGAGGATCTCCCATTATGGCAGATGATATCAATGAAGTTACTGATATCACCGCTATTTCTTCCGCCCTTGTACTCAATATGGGAACCCTGAATGAGCGTACCGCCATATCCATGCTGGCAGCAGGAAAGAAGGCAAATCAGTGCGGTCTGCCAGTTGTTTTTGATCCTGTTGGAGCCGGTGCATCGGCATTTCGGAATCAATTAGCGTATCAGTTGCTGGAAGAGATCCAATTTTCCGTTATAAAGGGCAATATATCGGAAATTAAATTCCTGGCAGCAGGAGAAGGAAAGACTGCAGGCGTGGATGCTTGTGAAGCGGATAAAGTGACGGAGGAAAATTTAAAAAGTGTGGCAGACTTTGCAAAAGAGTTTTCAAAAAGAACCGGTTCCGTCATCGCGATTACAGGAGCCATTGATATAGTTACTGACGAAAATCATGGGTATGCAATCAGAAACGGTCATCCCATGATGAGCAGAATCACTGGAACCGGGTGCATGCTGGCTGCTGTTACCGGAAGCTATGTGGGAGCCAATGCTGGCAGTATTCTAAAGGCCTCTGCAGCTGCCGTATGCGGGATGGGACTGTGTGGGGAATTGGCATATAAGAAGCTTTGCCAGCTTCACGGAGGCACCGGTACATACCGTATGCTGCTGATTGATGAAATGAGCAGGCTGAATGAGCAGATGTTGGAAGAAGGTGGAAGATATGAATGTATCTAAAGAAAATATGCTTTTATATGTGGTGACCGACCGGACCTGGCTTAACGGGAACAATCTTCATGAACAGGTGGAGGAAATTATTAAATCAGGTGCTACGTTTATTCAACTTCGGGAGAAAAATCTTGATTACAACAGCTTTGTTGCAGAGGGAGAAGAGATCAGAAGAATTACTGAAAAATATAAAATACCCTTTGTAATAAACGATAATATTCAGGTAGCTCTTGCTGTAGGGGCAGATGGTGTTCACGTAGGACAGAAAGACCTGGAGGCAAAAAAATGCAGGGAGCTGATTGGAAAAGACAAAATACTTGGAGTATCAGCTCAGACGAAAGAGCAGGCAATTCTGGCTGAGAAAAACGGTGCAGATTATATCGGGGTGGGTGCAGTCTTTGAGACCTCCACCAAAACCGATGCCAATCCTGTTACCTTTGAGACTTTAAAAGAAATCTGTAACAGTGTATCCATTCCTGTAATAGCCATAGGCGGAATCAATGAGGATAATATTTTAAAACTAAAAGGAAGCGGGATTGACGGAGTAGCAGTTATTTCTGCAGTTTTTGCTGCCAAAGATAAGGATAAGGCAGTAAAGACTCTTTTATCATTGGTGAGGGAGGTGGTTTCATGAAAAAAGTATTGACGATTGCAGGCTCTGACTGCAGCGGCGGCGCTGGTATTCAGGCAGATTTGAAGACAATGACTGCACACAAGGTATATGGAATGAGTGTAATTACAGCGCTTACTGCCCAGAATACCACAGGTGTTACATCGATTATGGATGTGACACCTGAATTTGTAGGACAGCAGATGGATTGTATTTTTACCGACATTTATCCTGATGCGGTGAAAATCGGTATGGTATCAAACAGTGGAATTATAGAGACTCTTGCCACGAAACTAAAGGAATATCAGGTGAAAAATCTGGTTGTCGATCCGGTTATGATATCAACCAGCGGTTCTAAGCTGCTTTCTGAAACTGCAATGGATGCGCTGATTGGCAGACTGCTGCCTGCAGCACTTCTTGTCACGCCCAATATCCCGGAAGCAGAGGCTCTTTGCAATATAAAAATCACCAGCAAAGACCACATGGAAAAAGCTGCAGAGGCAATCTTTCAAAAGTTGGGATGTGCAGTTTTAATAAAAGGAGGTCACCTGACGGAGACTTCTGACGATCTTCTCTATACCAAAGAAAACATGGTATGGATGACTGGAAAACGCATTGACAATCCCAACACCCATGGGACCGGCTGTACACTGTCCTCCGCCATAGCCTGTAGTCTGGCCAATGGCTGCACTCTGGAAGAGAGTGTTAAAAATGCCAAAGCGTATATTACAGGAGCTTTAAATGACCAGTTAAACATTGGGAAAGGCAGCGGTCCATTAAATCATATGTGGGGATTGACATAATCTGTAAACTGTTATAAAATAAGTAAACTACGAGTTTACTTATTAAAATGATGGGATACAGGAGGTATTACAATTGGGAGCGGAAGAACGGAAACAACAGGAAAAGGAAATTAAGAGAAAGGATATCATAGACGCAGCGGAAAAAGTATTCTTTGCAAACGGTTATGAGAATTCTTCCATGGATGCAGTTGCAAAAAAAGCGGAATTCAGCAAACGAACCGTTTATGTATATTTTAACAGTAAGGAACAGATCTATTTTGAAATTATGATCAGAGGTTACAGACAGCTGTTAAAAATGATGGAGGAAGGGTTTGGAAAAGAAAAACAAGCCAGTGCGCTGGATGAACTTCACTGCACTTTTTACACCTTATTCTCTTTTCGTCAGAAGCATGTAGATTACTTCAAGGCAATCATGGAGTATGAAACCAAGGATGATGGGTATCAATGCGGCGTCACAGATGAATCGAAAGAAGAGTGTTACCGCCTGGGTGAGGAAGTTCTTTCCTTCCTGATAGAGGCGCTGAAAAAAGGGAAAAACGATGGAAGCTTTAAGCGGGATATGAATTGTGAGAAAACTGCATTGATTTTATGGGCATTTACAATCGGAGTTTTTAATGCAGGTGGAAGGAAAAAGGAATATCTGGAGAATTATCACCATACTTCCGTGGAGGATTTCTTAGAGGAGTCCTTTCAGTTGATGGTACAGCTTGTTTTGGCATAGGAGACTGGTGTATGAAAGTATTTTTAAAGATAATTGCCTGTGCAGGCAGTTTCATTATTATCCTGTTGTTTGTATTATTTATTCTGGGGGGAGGATTTATGAAGCAGTCATATTTAGAACCGTGGAACAAAAATTATGCATTAAAGTATACAGATCCTCGGGTGCGTCTGACTGCGGCCGGACTGCTGGCAGCAAACAACCACAATATGCAGCCGTGGAACGTGAAACTGGATAAAGAAGATCCCATGGTATTTTACTTATATGCAGACAGCTCGAGGACTACCAAAGAGGTAGATCCTCTTTACCGGCAGCTGATGATTACACAGGGCACATTCTTAGAGTATGTAAGAGTGGCTGGGGAAAAGGAAGGATTTCAAACAGAGATTTCCATCTTTCCAGAAGGTGAATATGAGGAAAATGATATCTTAAGCAGCATGGATAAAAAACCGGTTGCTAAGATTACTCTGATACCTGCCAAACCGGAAGAAAGTCCTCTTTACAGTGGGATATATCTGGCAGATACAAATCGGGGAAATTATAAGATGGAAGCTCCTGATTCTTCCCAGATCTCCCAATTATTAAAATTACCGGATCAGGACGGTCTGTCCATAAAGCTTTATACCGATCAGGCTGATCTTAATAAAATTGGTAATTACGTTATGGAAAGTGCAACAATCGAAGCCGGGGTTACCAGGGCAATGGATGAATCCAATGCAATCTTTCGTGCAAATGAAAAGGAAAAAAACAAATACCGATGGGGCTATTCGGTGGAAGGACAGGGAGCTTCCGGCTTTAAACGGTATCTGCTGCAGGGATTAATCACCATGTTTCCCTCTATTAATGAAGGAAAAGGTGCATCAGAAAACTTCATTCATTATACGAAAACAGCAGTCGATCATACTGCTGCCTATGCCGTCATAACAACCAGCACAAACACACGGACAGATCAGGTTCTCAGCGGTATGTTATATAGCAGGGTGATTCTTACGGGCCATACCATGGGTCTTGCCATGCAGCCATTAAGCCAGGTGCTGGAGGAATATCCGGAGATGAAACAGCCCTACGATAATTTCAGAAACGATTATGCCGGCCAGGGCCAGACCGTACAGATGCTTTTACGAATAGGGATACCGGAAACAGCTGCTCCAACTTCTATGAGAAGAGATGTGATGAGTTTCATTATAGAATAAAATGTAGTCATATTTTGATATAGATATTTGTAAAATAAACAATCCCAATGTATAATAGAGTTAACTTAAATAAACTGATCAGGGGGTAAGGGTTTGGAGTTTGGTGAAAAACTGCAGTTACTGAGAAAACAGAACAATCTGACCCAGGAACAGCTTGCAGCTCAGTTGTATGTTTCAAGGACTGCTGTATCAAAATGGGAAAGCGGCAAGGGCTATCCCAATATTGATTCTCTTAAATGCATATCAAAGCTGTTTGGTGTATCCATTGATGATCTGTTAATGGGAGAGGAGCTCATTACCCTTGCTGAAGATGAGAACCGCAGAAATCTGGGGCAGATTTTTAATCTGGCTTATGGAATTTTTGATTTTATTGTAGTGTCTTTCCTGGTACTTCCGCTTTTTACTCAGGAAATAGGGGGACATTTTCTCTCAGTGCCATTCTTTAAATTCACAGATAATCCGATATGGGGGGTATTGCTGTCATCCGGTTTTATTCTGTGCCTGACACTGATTGGTGTGATAGAACTGATTGTACAGAGGAAGGACCACGAGACATTAAGAAAGAGAATGAACCAGTTTTCCCTGCTGGTTCATTCCATGGCAGTCCTCTTTTTTATCGCATTCCGCCAGCTGTATGTAGCAACATTTCTCTTCCTCTTACTCATGGGGAAAGTGGTGCTGTTAATAAAAGGCCCTGCCAGATAAAGCAGCATAAACCAGGTTTCAGGCCTGTGACACCATTCGTGTCACGGGCTTTTTCTATTAAGTTACGTCAGGTGTCTTGCTTTTTTCTGCATAAAAGAGGAAGATTGGGGATAGAAATAAAAAAGTAAAAGCAGGAGGAATGAAACCAATGGGTTCCATAGTAACAGAGTTTTTAAAGGTTGTATTTTTAGGGATTGTAGAAGGAATTACGGAATGGTTGCCGATCAGCAGTACCGGACATATGCTTCTTGTGGATCAGTTTTTGCAGATCAGTGGGAGCGAGGGGTTTAAGGAAATGTTTTTTGTTGTGATTCAGCTGGGGGCAATCCTTGCTGTAGTGATCCTGTTTTGGAATAAAATGTTTCCATTTCAGTGGAGTGATAAAAACAGCCCTTTTCTGATAAAAGAAACATTTCTTATCTGGATTAAGGTAGTAATTGCCTGTGTTCCGGGAGCAATTGTAACCATTCTTTTCGATGATTATATTGACGCCCGGTTTCAGACACCACAGGTAATTGCAGCAGCTTTAATTTTTTATGGAGTCGCTTTTATCCTGATTGAAAACTGGAATAAGAGACGAACACCAGCTATAACTAAAATAGCAGATATTAATTACCAGACAGCATTTATAATTGGTTTATTTCAGGTGCTCTCTATTATTCCTGGCACCTCACGTTCCGGTGCAACCATAATCGGTGCTTTGCTTATCGGAGTATCCCGGATGGCTGCAGCTGAATTTACATTTTTTATGGCAGTTCCTGTGATGTTTGGTTTAAGTGCGATTAAAATACTTAAATTTGGATTGACCTTCACCGGGGAAGAACTATTGATTCTGGTAACAGGAATGGTTGTTGCGTTTGCCGTTTCGATCCTGGTTATAAAATTTCTGATGAGTTATATAAAGAAACACGATTTTAAAGTTTTTGGGTGGTATCGCATAATACTGGGTATAATCGTTTTGCTTTATTTTTTCCTGAGTTAATTGTAACTTACCAAATACATGTTTATTTTTTGTAACCCCTGACCTGGTGTCAGGGGTTTTTGCCAGTTTAAGAGTCTCTAGGATTACACCTTTTTTATTTTTAAAAGAATTTCTTGTAATTGTTGCATTCATTTATTAAAATGGAAGAAGAAAAACAACCGGATCAGGACATAAGATATTCAGATATATAAGAAGGGGAATCATTTATGTATACTATATTCCTGTGTGACGATATTCAAGAAACCCTTGATGAGTACGCAAGCCTTGTTAAAACAATTGCAGAAAAGAATCATATCCAAGTCAGAATCTCCTCGTTCAATTCGGGAGAGCAGCTTTTTTTTCATCTTTCTGACTGTCCGGGTCAGGCGGATATCATTTATCTTGATATTCTCATGAACCAGTTAAACGGAATTGAGACTGCTAAAAAATTAAGAAATTCCGGTTGCCAGTCAGAAATTATTTTTTTGACGACCAGTGACGAATATGTATTTGAAGCATTTGATGTCACTCCCTTGCAGTATTTATTAAAAGGAGAAACAACACCAGAGCGGTTTGAGAAGGTATTTCTTCAGGCAATCGCCAGAATTCAAAAAAAAGGCAGCGATATATTTTTGTGTGAATCCCAGGGAGTGCAGAAGGTTTTGTCAATAAGCAGTATCTCTTTTTTTGAAATAACAAAACGAATTGTGACGGTTCATTATAACGGTCCAGAGAAATTCGATTTTTATTCTTCTATGGAGAATATTGAAACTCAGCTGTCAGGCAAGGGCTTTGTAAGGGCCCACCGTTCGTATATTGTCAATCTGTCTTATATTACCATGTTTCAGCAAAATGCAGTCTGCTTAAAGACTGGAGTGGTGATACCCCTTGGAGTTACGTACATAAAGCAGGTAAGGCAGGCTTTTTCCGATTATATCAGCCGGATCAGCCTCCATATACCCAGGTAGGGGATGGGGATGCATGGAGTATTTAATTATTTTATCGTTTATTATATATGATATTTATATCTTACAGTATTTCAGACGGATGTTTTATGCCAGGTATGAGGGCTTTTTTTATTATTTTACAGCAATTTCATTCAACCTGATGGTTACAATTTCTGCCTACCGGAATCTGGATCATCGAATTGCAGTTTTTCTGATGATGATATCGGTTATATTAATTATATTCTTTCTGTTTAACGTGAACTTGCTTCAGATGATTTATGCGGGAAGTTTATATATTTTTTCTTTATACAGCAGCAGAGGAATTATCTGCTCATTATATTCACTCTTTTTGAAACAAAGTATTTTTAAGGTTTTGTCTGATCCTATATATTATTCATGCATATTTATTTTGTCCGTATTTCTATCCCTGCTCATTTTTCATATCATAAGAAAGATGGTTGTACCGGATTATAAAGCCAGACATGCTCTTAATAACATGGGACAGCTTCAGTTTGTGGTGGTTTATATAATTTTTCAGCTGCTGTTTCTAATGCTGGTAAATGATGGACGCTATTATGAAACAGTTCAGTTGTGGTATACATACCTCTATCTGTGGGCGTGTGTCAGTGGTAAACTGTATCTGGAATTTGCATTTCATCATGCTGCCAGGGTATCAGAGCTGCTTGAGCATGAACTTAACATCAACAAGCTGAAAGAACAGCTTTCCCGTCAGCTTCGGCATTACCAGTCCTATAGCAGATTTACGGAAAGTTTTAAAATTTTTCGTCATGACTACGAAAAATTAATGGGTTCTGTTAAATTTCTGCTGAGCCAAAAAGAATATGACAAGGCAGCAAAAATGCTTGATGATATACACGTTACAATGAAAAAGGAAGTTCATGTTCATAAAACATATTCGGATCATGTACTTTTGGATGCCATTTTACAGGATGCGGCCAATACCTGCCAAGACCTGAAGATTCGATTTACGGCTTGTGCCTGTCTTCCTTCGGATATATCTGCATCTGAAATGGACGTTGTCTGTATTTTTTCTAATATGGTGGATAATGCCATAGAGGCCTGCAGTCATTTAAAGGAAGAAAACCGGTTTATCGAAATAACCAGTCAGGGAACCAGAGAATGGGCAATTGTCGAAATCGTCAATTCTTTTGATGGAAAACTGATCCAATCCGGAGGAGAATATAAAACAAGAAAAAATAACAAAGTATCTCATGGGTTTGGTTTGCAGATTATAAGACGTACGACTGAAAATCTGGGAGGACTGCTTTACCTGGAACCAGAGGAAGAAAAAAGAATTTTTAAAATAAAAGTCTGTTTACCCAGACCGTTCCAATCATGATTGATAGGATACTTTATTGGGAACGAAAAAAATAGTATTGAGTACAAACTACAACAACCTTAAAAAAATATATTTTATATTTAAATACAGAGCATGAACGGGACATGCTGACGAAATCAGTTTGTCTGGAAAGAAGGGATTATATGATAAAAATACTAATTGTGGACGATTCTGTTTTTTCACAGAAGATCACTGCCAATATTTTAAGAAAGCATGTTGAACAGTCAGAGATCTGTTTTTCTGCTGACGGTTGGGACGGTCTTAAGAGGTATCAGGAACTGAAGCCGGATTATGTTTTTGTGGATCTTCTGATGCCTGGACTGGATGGGCAGAGTCTGATTAAATTGATTAAAGAATCTGATCCCTCTGCAAATATAATTGTGGTTACCGCTGATGTACAGAATCATGTCAGGGAAGAGATTGAAAATCTTCATATCATGTCATTTATTAATAAACCGTTTACCGATGAAAAAGCCCAGATCATCTGTAATATAATGAAGGAGAAGGACAATGGGAAACAGTGATATGACACAGGATATTTTAAAGGAGCTGTTTAACATCAGTGTTGGTCGTGCAGCTGGTATTTTATCCGATATTGTGGGACAAAAGATACATCTGAATGTACCTAATGTTAAAATCTTGAAAGCTTCATCCGAATCCTATGCAATTGACGAGTATATTTCCATGAAGAAAAACGGTACACTCATGGTATCGACTCTTTCTTTTAAAGAGAATTATACGGGGAAAGCAAGCCTTATTTTTTCCGCAGAAAAAATGAAAACATTTATCAGCCTCTGTCTGCAGGAAGAACAAACCGACAGTGATGATATGGATTTTAATGATGTTGATTTTGATATTATAAAAGAAATTGGCAATATTATATTAAACTGTATTATAGGAGAGACTGGAAATCTCTTAAATATCAGCTTTAAATATACGCTGCCTGAGGTCAGGCTTTTTAATGCCATGGAATTTAAGTATGACTATCAAAATACAGACAATGTATATGTGTTGATTTTGTATATCACATTTGTTATTGGGGATACAGAAATTGAAGGGGCAATTATTGTTGATTTATCTCTTCATTCACTAAATGATTTATTAACGAGGATTCACAGTTTAGAGGAATCACTATATGAATAAATTATTATATCAGGTACTGGACAACCTTAACGAAGGTATTGTTCTGTTAAATGAGGAACTACAGATTATTTACTGGAATTATTACATGGAAGATATTACCAGTCTGAAACGGTATGATATACTCAATCAATCAATTGTGGATATCCTGCCTAATTTAAGTATGAGATATTATCTGGATGCCTTTTACGACGTAATAGAACAGGGAACCATCCGGTTTTTTTCCGGCGCAATCCATAAGCAGATGTTAAATAATTCCGATCACTTTAACTTGAAAATGAGCCGGATTGAAAATGAAGATAAACACTTTATACAATTGGAGTTTATGAATGTCACCAGTCAGTTCAATCAGATTAAGCAGTTGAAATCCTATGTAAATAAATTATGGGATACCAACAGAGAACTGAAGGAGAAGGAGAAGATAATCCAAAAGCTGGCATATCATGATAAATTAACGGGAGCTGCAAACCGCAGTTTATTCTATGAAGTCTCGTCAAGCTTACTTTTACAGGCCAAAAGGAACAAGACTCTTCTGGGGCTGATTTTTTGTGATGTCAATAAATTTAAATCCATTAATGATACCTACGGTCATGAGTTTGGGGATAAGGTGTTGATTCATATTTCCCGGCTTCTTGAAAAGTCGGCGAGAGAAAGTGATATGGTATGCCGGTATGGGGGCGATGAATTTGTCATTCTTTTACCTGACATGAAGGATATTGATAATTATAAAGTTGTTGCTTCCAGAATTATTAAACTTACCCAAAAACCGGTGAAAATTCAAAACATAACCATCTCTCTGTCCATAAGCGGAGGTATCAGCTTTTATCCAATTCATGCAGAAACCATAGACCAGCTGCTTGTAAAAGCGGATGCCGCCATGTATGCGGCAAAGCAGCAGAAGGGAACAGAAACATATTTTTACCGAATGGAATAAAAAGGAAAATCCGGTCACTTCCTCACCTGGGAGCATATATTATACCGTATATATAAATCGAGAGGTATCATATGGATCAGTACACAACCAGACCGTCAGATGAAGTACAAGTAGGCTATGTGCGTGTCATGCACACAGTTCCCAATGCACCGAATGTTGACATATACGTGGATGATGAGATGATAATTGATAATCTTGCTTATGGAGATTTTACAGATTACTTACCCGTACAGGAAGGAACCTATAAAGTAACTCTTTATGTGGCGGGAACTCAGGATAATCCCATTGTTGCCAATATGCTTCCTGTAGAGCCGGACGTCATGCTCACTGTAGCAGCAGTGGGAACCCCTGATAACATCAGCCTGCTTTCTATCACAGATGGGGGCAGTGATATCATTCCGGGAAAAGCCATGGTACGTTTTATAAATCTTTCTCCAGATGCGCCAGCCGTAGACATCACACTCCAGGACGGAACTGTGATCTTCCCCAATGTCGCATTTAAACAGATCACCCCCTACATCGCTGCAGATCCCATGGAACTTACTTTGCAGGTCAGACCGGCAGGGTCATCAGACATAGTGTTGGAAATCCCCAATGTTCCGTTAACGGCAGATAGTCTTAATACAATTTATGCAGTGGGGTTACTCCAGGGAGATCCTCAGCTGGAGGTTCTCTTGACAACGGATGAAATTTAAGGTATAACTTTGAATTAGTAGAGAAAACAGATAGCTCTTTGTGAGTCACACATCAGAGTTATCTGTTTTTTATTAAAATAATAACAAAGGAGTTGGAAACATGGTAAGAGAATTTCAGGCAGATGATTTAAACCGGATCATGGAATTATGGCTGGAGACAAACATACAGGCCCATGATTTTATCAAAAAAAGCTATTGGCAGGATCACTTTGATGAAGTAATGGAGATACTCCCAAACGCTTCTGTTTATGTGTATGAAGACAATGGAAGTATAGAAGGATTTATTGGGCTGATGAACAATTACATTGCTGGTATTTTTATTTCCAAGGACAACCAGTCCAGGGGAATTGGAAGGCAGCTGCTTCATCATGTAAAAGGAAATCACAATGAATTATCGTTAAAGGTGTATGAAAAAAATCAACGTGCAGTGAATTTTTATTTAAGAGAAGGTTTTCTAGTGACTGAAAAACAGGAGGACAGAGAAAACGGCGAAGTAGAGTATGAGATGGTCTGGAAGAAGACCTGTTGACAAAAACGGTCTGATACGTTAGAATGCAAGCATATACTTGCATATGGAGGAATCCGGATTGGACGAGACAAGTCAAAAAATCATTGATGCTGCCATGGAACTGATTAAAGACAAGGGATATGTTGCTACTACCACGAAAGACATAGCAGGCCGGGCCGATATCAATGAATGTACCATATTTCGAAAATTTAAGGGAAAAAAAGAGATTGTTCTTACCGGAATGGAGCAGGAAAAGTGGCGGGGAAATATATCGCCAGCCATTTTTCAAAATATAACATGGCAGCTTCAACCGGATCTGGAGATGTTTATGCGCAATTATCTGGACCGCATCACCCCAGATTTTGTTAAATTATCTATTGGTCTGCGTGCGCCCCAGATTTACGAGGATACCAGACCTCAGATATTAAAAATACCAAAAGTATTTCTTGAGGCCTTAATCCAGTATTTTGAGAAAATGCATGAAATGGGCAAACTGCCACTTCTGGATTACGAATGCCTGGCAATGACTGTTTTTTCCTCAACATTTGGTTTTACCTTTTTAAAAGCTTCTTTTGATGACCAGCTTACAACGGTCAGGCAGGAAGAATATATTAAAAACAGTGTGTCTTTGTTTGTGAAAGGGATTGAGCAGCGATGACAAATTAGATGGTATCATCATTGATTGGTGATGCCATTTATAATAAATAATATGCAAGTGAACACTTGCATAAAAGGGAGGTTCAGCCATGGAGATAACAGGTGCCCAGCTTTTTGTTAAAGCCTTAAGAAAGGAAGGAGTAGATATTTTATTTGGATACCCTGGAGGTCAGGCAATTGACCTTTTTGATGCGTTGTATGGTCAGAGTGATATTGAGGTTATTTTACCCCGCCATGAACAGGGACTAATACACGCTGCAGATGGATATGCGCGGTCATTAAAAAAGATCGGGGTCTGCCTGGTGACCAGCGGACCTGGTGCGACCAATCTGGTAACAGGCATAGCAACTGCCAATTATGACAGTGTTCCGCTTGTTTGTTTTACCGGACAGGTGCCCACCCACCTCATTGGTAATGATGCATTTCAGGAAGTTGATATCGTAGGTATCACAAGAAATATCTGTAAATATGCGGTGACAGTCCGAAGCAGGCAGGAACTTGGATCAATTATAAAAAAAGCATTTTATATCGCTGCTACCGGAAAACCCGGAGTGGTAGTGGTAGATATTCCAAAAGATATTCAGCAGGAATATGGCATTGACACGTATCCGGATACAGTGGAAATCAGGGGATATAAACCCAGTGTATCAGTCCATGAGGGACAGATTAAAAAAGCTCTGGCTGCGCTAAAACAGGCAGAAAAACCTCTGTTTCTGGCAGGGGGAGGTGTACTGGCAGCAGGAGCGGGGAAAGAAATGGAAAAGCTTGTGGATATTACCGGGATTCCGGTGGTGTCAACGATAATGGGGAAAGGTGCGATACCTACAAACCATCCACTTTACATAGGAAACATTGGTATCCATGCCAGTTATGCAGCCAATAAAGCAATCAGTGAATGCGATGTACTTTGTTCCATTGGAACCAGGTTTAACGATCGAATAACAGGAAAAGCGGGTACTTTTGCCAGTAAGGCAACACTGATCCATATTGATATAGATCCGGCTTCCATATCAAGGAATATCGCAGTCGATATCCCCATTGTGGCAGATGCAAAAAAAGCAATCTGTCGTCTGCTTCAAAAGACAGAGTCCTGTCATTGCGATGACTGGAAAAAACAGCTGGAAGAATTAAAAAAGTCGTATCCTCTTGCAATGAAGCAGACCGGTCTGACACCCCAGTTTATTATTGAGAAGATCAATAAAATGTTTGACAAACTTATTGTAGTAACGGACGTGGGCCAGAATCAGCTTTGGACGACGCAGTTTCTGGAGTTAAATGAAGAGAAACAACTTCTGACATCAGGAGGTCTTGGAACCATGGGATATGGTCTCCCCGCCGCACTGGGAGCAAAGCTTGGCAATCCGGAGAAATACGTAGTCGCTGTCTGTGGAGATGGCGGGATTCAGATGAATATTCAGGAGCTGGCAACAGCAGTCGTACAGGAACTGCCGGTAATTATCTGTGTTCTGAATAATGGATATCTTGGCAATGTAAGGCAGTGGCAGCAGATGTTTTATAATAACCGGTATTCTTCCACCTGCCTGAAGTATAGAAAACGGTGCAAAAAGGGCTGCACCGGTCCTGGAAAAACCTGCCCTGTCTATATTCCGGATTTTGTGAAGCTGGCGGAAAGTTATGGGGCACTTGGAATTCGTGTCACCAGCAGGGAAGAAGTTGAGGCAGCATTTAATCATGCGGTCCAAAATGAACTTGCTCCTACATTAATAGAGTTTATTATTGAACCGGAAGAAAACGTTCTTCCCATTGTTCCGCCTGGAAGTCAGTTAAGTGAAATGATTATGGAATACTAAAAAGGAGATAAAGGTATGAAAAAAAGGTGGCTTTGTCTGTTTGTAGAAAATGAAGTGGGCGTACTGGCAAAAATTACCGGGCTTTTTTCTGCGAAAGCTTATAATCTTAACAGCCTTACGGTAGGGATTACACAGGATGAGACGGTATCCCGGGTTACCATCAGCCTGTTTAGTGATGATCAGTTATTCGAACAAATAAAAAAACAGTTAAACCGCATGGTAGAAGTGATTAAAGTAATCGATTATTCGGATATTGACATTTACAGAAAAGAGATTATGTTTTTAAAAATATTGAAATGCACAGAACATGACCGCGCTTTCCTCTTTCAGTTTTCAGAAATATATGGAACCAGAATTCTTGATTTTAACAAAGACTGCGTATTGATGGAAAGCATAAAAGCGGAAGAAGAAAATAATATTATGCTGCAGTTATTATACAAAAAGCTGGATAATACGCTTGAAATTGTCAGAGGCGGAAGTGTGGCAGTGGAAGCTGTTTAGAAACCAGATGACAAAAAACTTTGTGTCAGAGTCTGATTGAATTATGATCTTCCCGTATACAAAATTACGGAAAACTGGTATGATAAGAAAGACAAATCAGACAAGAAATGAATGGCACAAAGGATTCGTAAAACATTATGAAACAATTAACCATAGGAATACTGGCTCATGTCGATGCAGGTAAGACCACGCTGTCAGAAGGAATTCTTTATGCAAGCGGGAAGATCGGTAAGCCAGGAAGAGTTGACAATAAAAATACATTTTTAGACACCTACGAGCTGGAAAAAGCCAGAGGGATCACCATATTTTCCAAACAGGCAGTTTTTGAAATGGGAGATCTTAAAATCACCCTTTTAGATACTCCGGGGCATGTGGATTTTAGTGCGGAGATGGAGCGGACCCTTCGCGTGCTGGACTATGCCATACTGGTAATCAGCGGTGCGGACGGAGTACAGGGACATACCAGAACTTTATGGCGTCTTTTATCCATGTACCAGATTCCTGTTTTCCTATTTATTAATAAGATGGATCAGCCGGCTGCCGATCAGGACAGATTGATAAACGAGGTTAAAAAGCAGCTTCATGACAGCTGCATCGATTTTTCCCTGACTGATACAGAAGGATTTTATGATCAGCTTGCCATGTGCGGCGAAAACATGATGGATGAATATTTAGAAACGAGCCGGGTAAGCGGTGACCAGATCCGGAAGGGAATCAGAAGCCGGACTGTATTCCCCTGTTTTTTCGGTTCGGCTCTGAAATTACAGGGAATAGAAGCCCTTCTTACAGGAATCAGCCATTACGCTCTGATACCAGAGTATCCACCTGAATTTGGAGCAAAAATCTTTAAAATAACAAGAGATGACCAGGGAAACCGGCTGACTCACTTAAAGCTTACCGGTGGATCCCTCAGTGTAAAGAATACCCTGACCAATGGAATCTGGGAGGAAAAGATCAACCAGATCCGTGTCTATTCCGGAGAAAAATATGAGGCAGTGAATGAAGTTACTCCTGGCAGTATTTGTGCAGTAACCGGACTTACGAAGACCAGACCAGGCGAAGGGCTTGGATTTGAAGCAGCCTATGAATCCCCGGTTCTGGAACCGGTTCTTTCGTATCAGATTGTATTACCGGAAGGCTGTGACCCAAGACAGATGCTTCCAAAGCTCCGCCAATTGGAAGAAGAGGAGCCGGAGCTTCATATTGTATGGGATGAACATGTACAGGAGATTCAGGCACAGATCATGGGGGAAATACAGATTGAGATATTAAAAACCCTGATCTCAGAGCGGTTTGGAGTGGAGGTATCCTTTGATACGGGAAGGATTGTGTACAAAGAGACCATTGAAGACCCTGTGGAAGGTGTGGGACATTTTGAACCCCTGAGACATTATGCAGAGGTTCATCTTTTGCTGGAGCCTGGGGAACAAGGCAGCGGTCTGGAATTTTGCCTGGCATGCAGTGAGGATCTGCTGGCCAAAAACTACCAGAAACTTGTTCTGACACATCTGGAGGAAAAAAATCAAAAGGGCGTCCTGACCGGATCTGCAATTACAGATATGAGGATCACTCTTGTTTCGGGTAAAGCCCATCAGAAGCACACAGAAGGCGGAGATTTCAGGGAAGCCACATACCGGGCGGTGCGCCAGGGCTTAAAAGAAGCACGATCGGTTCTGCTGGAGCCCTATTATGGTTTTACCCTGGAACTACCGGAAAATCTGGTTGGAAGAGCGATGACAGACATCGAAAAGATGTCTGGAACCTGTGAGATCACCCATACAGACGGAGTAACCGCAGTTCTTACCGGCAGTGCTCCGGTATTTACCATGAGAAATTACCAGAAAGAGGTATCGGCATATTCCAGAGGTATGGGAAGGTTGTTTTGCACTTTAAAAGGCTATGAGCCATGCCATGATCCAGAAGCTGTAATAAAGGAATCCGGTTATAATTCGGAAACCGATCCGGATAATCCCTCTGGATCTGTATTCTGCTCCCATGGTGCCGGTTTTGTAGTTCCCTGGGATCAGGTAAAAAGCCACATGCATCTGGAATCATTTTTAAAACTGCCCCAGTCATCTGTGAATGAGGAGACAAGAGACAGCCGTACTGCCAGCCGGGAAGCACCACTTATGAGTCTGGAGGAAATTGACCGGATTATTGAAAGCACCTTCTACGCAAACAGAGGCAAGCGGACAGAATGGAAGAGAAAGCGGCCTTTGTATGAGGCACGCAGGGAGCCTGTTTCTCATGAACCAAGGCAGACAGAGCATCGGGAAGAATACCTCCTTGTAGATGGTTATAACATTGTATTTGCCTGGCCCGAACTTGCCGAACTGGCAAAAGATAATATGGATGGTGCAAGAATGAAGCTTCTGGATCAGCTGTGTAATTATCAGGCGATCCGCAAATGCCGAATCATAGCCGTATTTGATGCATACCGGGTAAAAGAACACAGGGAAGAAATGATTGCCTATCACAACATCCATCTGGTATATACAAAAGAGGCACAGACAGCTGATCATTATATTGAAAGATTTGCTCATGATAACAATGGAAAATACCGGATCACGGTAGCGACCTCCGATGGTCTGCAGCAGATGATCGTAAGGGGAGCCGGATGTGCCCTGTTATCTGCCAGAGAATTAAAGATTGAGATGGAAGCGGAAAATAAGAGAGTAGCAGAAGATTTTCAGGAATCCAGACCAAGGCAGCATAATTATCTGATGGATTCTCTGCCAGATGAAACAAAAGAACAGTTAAAAGAAGCGGGCAGGAAAGAATCGTAATTGCATTGGCCCTTTCTGCAAATGAAAAATCGATTGCTGCAGGAAGGACCAATGGAATTTATTTATATCGGCCTTTGGATGAAATAGAAAGTTCATATTGATCGCCCAGAATGCATACATCATCAGAAAAGATTGGTTGCTCTCCCTTGTAGCAAATACGCTGGATGCACAAAAGCGCAGTTCCCGGCAGGACCGCCAGCATCTCTGATTCTGCAAAGTCAGCAGATTTTGCAAAGATTTTGTCGTCAGCAGATTCGATCTCTAAATGATATTGCTGCTCTAAAAATTCGTAGAGACCGTTGAATTTGTTTGTAAACTGCTCTATATTGGGAACCAGAGCATAGGGTAAGTAATCTTTAATGATGGCGATTGGTTTTTCATTAATCAGTTGAATCCGCTGTATTCTGGCTAATGGGGTACCTATAGGTTGATTAAGCTCTTTTCCCAGCCTTTCGGTGGCGTGAATAATATCAATATACATGCTTTTGGTTCGTACATCAAATCCCCTGTTGCGAAGACATTCAGTAACTGAGGTGACTTTGTTTAAAGATTGAACAGCTCTGGAGTCCAGTACGATTGTACCTCTCCCCTGCCTGATTTCAACAAGACCTTCATCCTTCAGAATTTCCATGGCAGTTCTGATAGTAGTGCGGCTCACTTTGTATATCTTTTCAAGCTCTGGTTCTGTAGGAAGGAATTCTGAAACAGGATAGGTTCCATCTTTAATCTTCAATTTAATTAAATCATGAACAACCATATAAGCCGGAACTTTCCCCATAGTAAAGTAATTATGAAAATCATAGGGCAGCAATTGATTTTCATAATTCCTCCTTTCTTTTAACATATTCATTTAACTGACACTAATTATATCATATGTTTCATCTATAGGAAATAAATGTAAAAAAATTTAGTATATCAATTACTATTTTATGAATAAAAAGTAATTGATCCTATTTTTAAGGAGAATTTATGTGTATCAGTGAGAAAAGAAAAAACGATGGTTGGCTCCATGCAAAAACGGCAGTTTCAGTGACAATTGCATGGAGAGAGTTCTGTCACTAAAACAATGCCGGTTTTGCCTTCTGACTTAAAAAATAGGAGGAAGCCAGCATGAAATATATCAATGCAAAAACAATTCTCCCCGATGAACTGGTCAGAGAATTGCAGCAGTATATACAGGGAGAGTATCTCTATATCCCTGCTCTTTATGAACAGAGAAAGCAATGGGGAGAGAAGACTGGGTACAGAAACCAGTTAAAACAGAGAAATAGTGAGATCAGGATTCAGTACCAGACGGGCACTTCCGTGGAAGTTCTGGCAATTCAATACTGCCTTTCTCTTTCCGCCATAAGAAAAATAATATATGATTAGCTAACGGACGGGGCTGCGGTTGCAGCTCCGTTATTTTATATAGAATAATACAGAAACAAACAGTACATTGAATTTTTCAGAAGACGCGTTACAATAACTTTAAAAGCCGTAAGGGGAGGAAATAAAAATGGATAAGACATATATGGGATATGAAGAACGAATCATAACACCGGAAAGGCCGGTGCAGATGGCAGGATATGATGCACGGATTGACAACTGCTCAAGGGGAGTCATGAAAGATTTAAAGGCTCAGATTCTTGTAATTAAAAAAAACGAGGAACGATTCTGCCTTATAACAATCGACAGCCTGGGTTTTACCGTTGCACTGACCAGTTCTATTAGAATAAAGGCAGCAGAGATTCTGTCAGCTAAAATGGAGCAGGTCATGATATGCTTTTCCCATACACACGCTGCTCCCAATGCTGCAGTGGAAAAAGAATACTATGATTTTGTGTGTCAGTCAATTCTTTCAGGGGTAAAGAAGGCGGAGAAATCCATGGTACCCGTATACGCAGGGTGGGGGCTTGCAGAAAACACGGTTGGAATTAACCGAAGAGAGAGTGATCAGCCAATTGATCCACGAATGGGAATCTTAAAGATATGCGAGGAGGATCAGAAAAAAATAAGCGTTCTTGTAGTCAGGGTAACCGCTCACTGCAATGTTCTGATGCCTGATAATTACCTGATTTCACCGGATTATTTTGGCGAGGCAAGAGAAGCTCTGGAGAGAAGATATGGCTGTAATGTAATGATGGTGCAGGGGGCTTCCGGAGATGTAAGACCCAGATACCGCCAGGAAAATGCAGATTATATGGAAATCCATCCGGCAGAGGAACATTTAATGAACATCAGTGCTCAGATGAAAGAGAGAACTGACGCACAGAGCCAGAAGGCATTGCAGGATATGGCAGAAGCCATCTGCCAATCCCTTAATCCGGTTGTAGACGGGATAAAACCAAAGCCTGTTTCCAGAATGTCCATGTTTTCTGTAAAGACGTCTTTTTATGCTGATGTTCCGGAATTGAAAAGGGCAGGGGAAATCGCAGCCGAGGCATGGGAAATGGCGAAGATTGATGGGAAAGGGTGGTTAATGGAAGTAGAGAGATTATGGGACAAGGGAGAGAAAAAGCAGAGGGCCGAGATTGAAATACAGTTTTTCGCAGTCAATGACGGCTGCCTCTGCGGTGTTCCAAATGAAGTCATGACTGATATTGCAGTTAATATCTGGAAAAAAAGCAATAATCCCATGTTATTTTTCAATGGCTATACAAATGGATGCTCCAGTTATCTTCCGACAGCTGCTGAATATGACAAGGGCGGGTTTGAAGTTCTCTGGTCAAACCTCCTTTATTATCAGTACCATGGCAGAGTGATGCCCTTAAACCGGGATACTGCACAGCAGCTGGAGGATGAGGTGGTAAAGGCGTGGAAGGAGTATTAGGAGTCTCATCAGACAGCAACTTAAGACTTTTGCAGATTCTGTCTTCGTCTTAGCTGGTCTTTTTTGTATTTCCTCACTCTTAGAATCAGATAAACACCAAATACAACCGTGTATACCAATACGGATAAAACATAGTTCACCTGATAAAGCATTTCCACACCAGAAGCCGGGTTCAGGGATTCCAGCATGCCGGGAATTAATAGAACCATCAAGTAAACGTAAAGGATGGCAAACCAGGGGTAGGAAAGTCGCTGTAATTTTTTCCAAACCCTGGGTTTCATCTTTTTTCTCACAGCCTTAAAAGATGTGACCATTAAAATAATCATAATTAAAAAGAGCGGTACTGACAGAATTAATGCCAGCATCTGTCGAAGATCCAGTTCTTCTGGGGTTTTGAAAACAGCTGCTATGTAATAGATCCCATAAGCAAAGGAATGTGCTAATGTAATCAGGCAGGCGATAATGGACAGATAACCTCTGATGGGCATCAGCGCCCGTACTATCTTTCCTTTTGGATTTAAAGCGCCGATATACATAACAATGACGAATAGTGCAGTGGAGAAGGCGCCTCTGTAAAAGACGGAAATAATATAGAGGTAGGTCCATTCCGGAAAGACTTCGTATAGGTTTAGTTTTGTGTAACATACGATAAATCCGATGACTGCTACAGATAGTACATAGAATACTGCCGGGTATTTGCGGATGGCATTTTTGAAAAAGAATACAAATAGGATGGCTTCCAGTAACGCAATTAAGAAAATCATGTAAATGTGCCGTTTAACCTTTCTTGGTAGTGTTGGAGGTGGGGGTTGATGGTTGTACGATGGTTAGTAAAAACTAACCATCACGAACTATATCATAGGAAATAATAGGGTGTCAAGATTTCTTTATGGCGTTTTTTTCTCAAAGTTTTGGTTGGAGGAGTTAATGATAAATAATTGCATTTAAGGGAGAAAAGTGGTTAAGATTCTTGGACTATTTCTTTAAATAGTAGTATTATTAATACAGTAGAAAATAGTATGAGTCATGTTGTAAGCATTTTTCTTTAATGTTTTTATTTACCCATTATGAATGTAAGAGGACAATTAAAAATTAGGGAGTAAATTATGATAGAGATAAAACGAGCACTACTAAAAGATGCAGAGGCAATAACAGAAATAAAGATAAAGGCATTTAATAAAGAAATAAATACATACTTAGGTAGAAATGGAGGCCCTCCTGGTTATGATAAAGTAGAATCTGAGAAAAAAATCATAGCTAGTTTTATAGCCTATAAAATCGTCTTAAATAATAACATTATTGGTGGATTATTCTTAATTCCAATAGAAGGAAACAAAATGAGATTTGAGGATTTTGTAATTGATCCAATCTATCAAGGGAATGGCTACGGATATAGAGTGATGCAGTTAATTGAGAAGATGCACCCAGACATTAAGGAGTGGATATTATCAACACCAGTATTTAGTCTAGGAAATCAGCATTTATACACCAAGTTTGGTTATAGAGAGATTTCAAGAAATGACGATGAGATAGAATATGTGAAACTAACGTAAAGCTTCAAGATATGTGGGGGGTGAAGGCTGATGAAAGGGATTGCTGTTTTTGGGCTGAATGGGGGCGGAAAGTCTACTCTGACACATGCATTATCAAAAAAGACAGGTTATTTTGAGATGGATGTGGAAGATTATTATTTTCCTCAGCAAAGAGAATCCAGAAAATGGGCGTTAGAAAATAACAGTGTAATTGATAATGGCCAGTTAGTTGAATTGCCTTTTTCCAACCCTAGAACAAAGAGTGAAGTACAAACGGCAATTATGGAGAATATAAAGATTCATCCAAGGTTTATTATTTCTGGAGTTACAATGAATTGGTGTGATGAAATTCTTTCTCGCATTGATATTGCTTTTTGGATTCAGACACCACTTGATGAAAGAATAAAGAGAATTCAAACCAGGGAAGAAAGAAGGTTCGGAGCAAGAGTTCTTGATGGTGGTGATATGCACGCACAGCAAAAGGAATTTCTAGAAATGGTAAAAAACCGCGATTCAAAAGAAGTTGAAGAATGTGCAATGAAGCTTGGTTGTCCTGTTATTGTAATTGATGGAACATTATCTGTAATACGCAATCTAGAGAAAATAACAGATATTATCAATAGTTAAAATAGATATAAGTAATCTCAATAATTTGTGGAGGTATGTTATATGCAATATGCAATAGAATTATATTACGATATAAAAACGGAACAGAAACTTTACTATCTAGCTAAACGAGTGGCGGATGAAAAACTAAGCTCAAAGTTTTTAGAATGGAAAACAAGACCACATCTAACATTAGCTTGTTTTAATAACGTGGATGAAGAAAAATGTATAAAAAAATTAATCGATTTCGCTCAAAGTCATAAGCAGTTACCTGTACATATTGGGTCAGTAGGGATGTTTAATGATACTAAAACTATTTTTGTATCACCTGTAATGAATGGTAGTATGTATCAATTTCAGCGGGAATTACACGAATATTTAAATGATTTTGATAATAAAGGTTTCGAATGGTATTGTCCAGATCAATGGGTTCCACATTGTACTGTTGCTCTCACTGGTGAGGATGAGGATAGTGCTTTTTATCATGCGAGTGATTTAATATTACATGAATTTGAAAAAATAAGCGGTGATTTTGTTTCCATAGGATTAGTGAAAATAACATTTCCTGTGGAAGAAATTTATACAATTCAATTAGATAGGTAAAGCATGGATTCTAGAATGTCAGATTCCTAACGAGGTGTGATAATTATGACAGTGGAAGAAATAAAGAAAAAACTCTCAAAAAAAGCTATTATCTTTCAGACTGGAGGGAAAAGGCCTACAGGTGAATTACTGGAAAGCTGGATTGGCAGTGTTCGCTGGCAGCGCGAAGGCGAAAATTCCCCTAAAGATAAAAGAGAAAATGATATGGTTCCCATGGCAACAATTTTCTTGAAGAATCTGCCCTTTATACCCACAGAATTGTATGGTACTGAACTAGTTACAATCTTCATGTCCAACGATGTTTGGGATAACCTCGTAGCAGAAGATTTGAGTCCCTGGTTTTGCATTCGTACATATGGTTCATTAGAACAGCTAGTCCCTTGTAATTATCAAACTGATATCATAAAACCATTTCCTCTTACGCCTAATTTAGTGGAAGATGATTTCCCCTGTTGGGATGGTGGTGGAATTCCAGAAGATATTGAAGATATCATACTTCATTTAGAAACAACGGATGGAATCGAATATTTTGATGATATATGTGAAGAAATATATACAGGACACAAGGTTGGTGGTTATCCTGCCTTTTGTCAGCCAGGTTTTTCTTTTGGTAATGGGTTTGAGTTCGTCATGCAAATTTCTTCAGATGAGAAAGCTAAGTTTAATATTGTAGACAGTGGAAAGTTTTATTTTTTCTACAACACTCAATTGTCTGACTGGAAAGTATATTGTGACTTCTATTAATATTGCTAAATAATGAGATTATAGCCTTGTATTGGAGGAAATTATGACGACTGTTTATTTTATACGACATGCGCAACCAGACCATAACTGGTCTGCTGATGACTGTACCAGACCTTTGACATTAGAAGGTCAGCAAGATTCAAAAATTGTATATGAGTTTTTAAAAGATAAGACCGTAGATGTCTTTTACTGTAGTCCATATAAAAGAAGTGTTGAAACTATTAAGGATTCAGCTGCGTTTCACAAAAAAGAGATTACATTGGATGAACGGCTTCGTGAAAGAAAAAAAGGCACTGATGGTAACAATTATGGAATGTTTCAGAAACGTTGGCTTGATAAGGATTTCCACGAAGATGGTGGGGAATCCATCAATATGGTTCAGAATAGAAACATATCGGCATTAGAAGAGATAATCAGTAAAAATGAGGGTAAGACTATTGTGGTTGGAACGCATGGTACAGCACTTAGTTCAATTCTTAATTATTACAACCCAAAGTTTGGCTGTGATGATTTTCTCCGGATAATTGATTGGATGCCATACATAATTGAACTTCAATTTAATAAAACGGCACTTATTAATTTAAAAGAGCATATCTATATTCAAAAAGATTTCAAAGGAAATAAGCGTGCTGACAAATCCTAATGGTATTTTAGTATTTTTATTTATTAAGAGGCTAAAGTATATGGAATATATATTAGGAAAGGGTAAAAGTGTTATTATTCGAAAGGTACAAATAAAGGATAAGAATTTTGTACTTCTGTTGAAAGAGAACGCGAAATTATACAGAATATTGAAAAAGATAGCGATGTTGACTGGTTTGTCGCTGAGTATGAACATAAAGTAATTGGACAATGCTCTGTTGGTTTGGTTAGAAAGAATGAAAGGTTTCGTCATAGGGCAGAGGTATCATTTGTAATACTGAGCGATTACTGTAATCTTGGAATTGGTGGAAAAATGATGATTGAATGAAGATGTAGTCAAGAATAATTACAGGGCAATAAAAATGTATCAGGACTTTGGTTTCGAAATCAATGGAATAATTCCCAAAGCTTTACGTTATCAAAATGATACTTACGCAGATGAATATATAATGGTAAAGAATATATAAATTAAATTATTAAAACGCAACCCCCTTAAAGGAACAGACTGTAATATTATAGAATAAAATCTGTAAAGGAATTCATATGAAAATAATGTTAGTTATTCCTGAGATAGACAATTGTATAAGTGAGATTTCGAAATTCCTAAAAAATGATGCCGACCTTTATGTATTTCCAGAGGGGTTCCTTAATAACGACACAATTCATGATGCATTGAATATTATTAAAGAAAACCATAGCTGTGTGATCACAGGATTTAAAGACAATTATAAAAATGGACAGCAAAAAGCACTAGTCATTGAAAGTGGTGTTATTACCGATACATATACAAAATGTATTCTTACAAAAGATGAAAAAGAAAAAGGGAAAGTACATGGCGCCAGTATACATTGTGTAAAAACGAGATTTGGAGTAATTGGAATTCCCATTTGTTATGAAATACATTTCCCCGAAGTTTCAAGAGTGATGATGATAGATAAACCATTATTTCTATTGAACATAATTGGAACTGGCATGTATCATGAACTACAATATGAGCAGTGGGCTACAATCGCAAAAACAAGAGCAATAGAAAATGAAACATTTGTATTAGGGTGCTCCCATTATTGTGGGCAAATTCCATTAGCATTTGCATTTTCTCCGTCAGGGCAGTGTATTGGTCAAAAGAAAAATAATCCTGGAAGTATTATTGTAGAAATTGATCTAAAAGAATGCGGTAAAAAACCCCTTGGATATTGGGAAGACCGAGTACCAGAATTATTTACAAATTTAAGCAGTATATGAAAAACTACATGAAGGACCCTTGCGTTTAGAACCATTCTACGTTGACTTCCTATCTCGCTCAATGATTCTGTTCTATCATTAGAAAATGACTTTTAATAAAGAAGTGTCATGCTTACGAAAAAAATGAAGGAGGGAGCGATAAATGTTATCAGCCATTATAAACAGACGTAGTATACGAAATTATAAAAGAGTAGATGTACCCAGACACATGATAGAGGATATTTTGCAGTCAGGAATCCTTGCACCATCTTCTAAAAACCGACAGCCATGGAAATTCATTGTAGTAACTGGCAATGCTAAGATGGATATGCTTGCAGCTATGGGTAAAGGATTAATAAGAGAGAAGGAGTTTCCGCTTCTTCCGGAAAGCGCGCAGTATCTCAATAGTGCAGAATATACTTTGAAAATTATGGAACAGGCACCTGTTGTCATTTTTATTATCAATTCGCTTGGATTAGATATTTATTCTTCTTTAAAACCGGAAGAACGTATTTACGAAATTTGTAATGCTCAATCGATCGGCGCAGCAATCGAGAACATGGCACTCACAGCTTCTGAACTTGGATTGGGTAGCTTATGGATTTGCGATACATATTTTGCTTATAAGGAATTAAGCGATTGGTTAAATGTTGAAGGAGAGCTTTTTGCAGCAATGACAGTAGGATATGCAGAGGAAGATCCTGATGCCAGACCCAGAAAAAGGTTAGATGATATTGTTGAATGGCGTGAATGAAAGGATTAGTATTAACCAAATGTACAATGAGAACTTAATATTGATAGTTAGCAGATTTGATGATATTCTATTTTGAAAAGATTATTACATAAGTATTATGGAGGCAACAAAAATGTCTATAACTATTTACAATGAATGTGATGAACAAGAGTTTTTTAATTCAGTTCGTATAAATGGATTGCTTGAACACAATATGAAAAAAACAAACGGTAAATTAAAAGTGCCAAATATTGAGTATACGAATATAGCACGAAATGAAAAGGGAGTTATTGTGGGAGGCGTATCGGGATCTACTTATCTCTCCTCCTTAGAAATAGAAGTTCTATGGGTGCAGGAAGCTTATAGAGGTCAAAAAATAGCATCACGTTTATTGGAAGTGATTGAACATCAGGCAATAGCTGCTGGATGCAAGATTGCTCATCTGACAACATATTCTTTTCAAGCTCCACTTTTTTATCAAAAACAAGGATATGTTATTTGTGGGGAAGTCAACGGTTTTCCAGATAATATCAGTCTATATACATTAAAGAAACAGTTTTAATAAAAATTGATAGTTAGTAGTAATTGGTGTATCCTTGTCTAAGAAAATTAAAATACACGAGGGACCTGATTTGATCGATTTTGGGCTAAATAAGATGCAAAAAATCCAAAGGCAATTACAGGAAAAATATAAAGATAAATGGGGTGGCTTATCACCAGAAAAAGGGCGCGAACAATTATTGTGGATGATGATAGAGGCATAGTTGTGTGATGTATTAATGTATTTTAATGATGTAATGCTTTGTTATTCCATCTCACCTGAAGATTTAAAGAAGGTATATTTACAGAAGCATAATAAAAATTTAGAACGTTGGTGAATTCCAATTTCATGATGTTTATCACGAACCACTAACTATCTGTATTGAGCTGGTAGTTTTTTTGTTGCGGTAAATCTGCAAAATTAGAATTTCCCGGAGCAGAGAGGTAGACATTAAATTATCTCTTTTAATGTTAGTTTATCGTATTTTTTATGAACCTTGTGAAACAGTGAGTAGGTAAGAATAAATTCGAAATGTTTGTCTGTTTCAATTTGTTTCACTTTAGGTTTACCGTTCTTGATGTCACATACCTTTACTGGAAGGATTCCTTCCCCAATAATTGTAAGACTGCCAGATTGTGCTCTCTTCATAAACGCCTCCATTATATAGATTATACAGAGTATAGAACAAAAATAGAAATAAAGCAAACTGATATTTGGAATGACGAATTATTATTATAATATTGTGCAGGGGGAAAAAGAAATGAAAGAATACAGTAGAAATATTAATACAAAGCAATTTCAGATATTAACAGACATTAATTTAATCTGGGATTTCATGGTGGAAATCTATGGACGCAATTTCAGCAATGGTGTGGCGGCTCCTTTTTATGAATATGCCATCACATCAACATGGATGGACATTTCATATCAGTACTTGAATCGCATTTGGTTTGATGGAGATAAAGTTGTAGCATTTGTTTTCACAGAATCACCTGTTACTAATATATTTTTTAATCTTCGACCAGGATATGAAGAATTAGTGGATGAACTATTAGATTATGCTGAAGAATATATGCCAAATTTTGATAAGCAAAGACAATTCATTTTATTTAAAGGACAGGAATCTCTGATTGATGCATTGACAAAGAGAGGATATTGTAAGGTGCATGAAGAGCACGACTTTATCTTCGATTTTCAGAATGAACTTACCTATCAGCTGCCGGAAGGTTTCCACATCGTGAAGGAGAGTGAGGTTGATCCCGTAAAACTGGCCAAATGTTGCTGGAAAGGATTTGACCATGAGCAGGATAAAGGTCCGTTTGAAAACTGGGAAGAAGCAGATTGCGGAACGAGCTGGAATCCACAAAAGGGATATAATGGTGTGAGGAAAGGTGTCATGTGTCCGGCTCCTCATGCAACTCCCCAATTTGATATAATCATTGCAAACGAAGAAGAGTATGTTTGTTACTCAGGAATGTGGTGGATTAAGGAAAACAACTTAGCTTATATGGAGCCCTTGTGTACAATACCAGAATATAGAAACAGGGGATTGGCAGCGGTTGCATTATCGAAACATTATGAACGAATGAAGAAACTTGGTGCAACTCATATGACTGGCGGAGGGAACGAATTTTATAAGAAAATTGGTTACTCTGACGGGATTGTATGGACACATTGGAAGAAGATTTGATGAGACATTGGAAAATTGGTGGATTTGTTACAAAATTATTTAAACGGAACACAGGACTCAACCTTAAAACAATTAATCGAAGAGGAGGTACTATGGAATTCAGGATAATCTCTTTACCCCCATTTAAAGCAGCATCCTCTGGAGTAGACAAAAATTTTGATTTTACTTCTGAAGGAGTGTTAGGCAAATTTGATTTGTATTTTTCTGCCATGGACCTGTTGGACAGAGACAGGTTTTTACCAAGAGATTTTCTTTACTATGATGAAGAACAACAAGGTATGGTATGGATATGGGCGTTAAGTGATGACATGGATGATGGTGGAAATGAAGTGATTCATTTTGATGGTGGCTATTACTTGACTTATTCTTATGAAGATGGAGATGAAGAAACCAACGGAAGGCTGTATAAGGAAGCTCTAAAATATATTGAAAGCTCGAATTTTTTAGAATTAGATATCCGTACAAATCATTATCCAATGGGACATATTATAACGCCTGCAGAAATAATACAAGCTCAAGGCTGGGCTCAGATGGAAACATTTATTCCAATCAAGTTGAAAAGTTAATAATAATCAATTTAAAATTATTTATTGTAGGGGGTTAGTTGCATGAAAGCGTGGGAAAAACATATTGAATCATTCTACTCAATGATAAGTGCCGAAGAGAAACTTGTCTATCAGCCAATCATTAACCTGTTGCTTGAACGGGGGTACACCCCTATGAAAAAGCAGACAAAGGGTTACATTCTTTCCTTTTCAAACCTTTCTCATAACAGAGTCATAGCACGGTTTGGCGTTCGGGAGGACGGAGCAGATGCTTTCTTTGGCCTGCGTTTTTCTTCTTGCACCAATTACTCCGATAAGTTTTCCAAAGTAATAAGGGACAGGATTTTATCGAGCAACAGTCGCCTGGCGAAATGTGGGGAATGTGGGTTCTGTAAAGGTGATAAGTTTGTTTATGCATACACATTTCCTGATGGCGAAGTAAAAGCAGCATGCGGAGCGTTTGTATTAGAAATACCTGATGTTACAACAAATGACATGGATGAAATTAAAAGGCTCATTGACGAGCAGCACGCATATTTTATGCAATATGCAGTATAAGCATTACAGCTTCATTTAGAGACGGGAAAGGATTACATGGAAGATTATTGTCAACAAAATAAGAAAGCATGGGAATATAATGCATATGATTTTTGGGTAAATAATTCAGGTGAACCGAAAGACAGGGCGAAGAAAGACTTGGATGACCCAAAGGGAATGCTGAAACGGTATACGGATTATTTTGAAACTTATAAAGATATAAAAGTGGCCAATATATGTGGGTCATGTGGCAAGAAAGCAATCCCTCTTGCAATTCTGGGATCAGAAGTAACAATTTTTGATATATCAGAAGACAATAAAAGATACGCACTTGAGGTTGCAGATGCTGCAAATGTAAAAATTGATTTTGCTGTTGGGGATGTTTTGGAAATTGACATGAACAAATACGGAGATTCTTTTGATGTGGTATTCATGGAGGGCGGAATCCTTCACTATTTTCATGATCTTGACCAATTTATGAAAGTAATGTATCAGCTCCTTAAGCCAAATGGAAGGCTTATATGCAGTGATTTTCACCCTTTCCAAAAGATAGCGGATATGTTAGGGCTTGAACAGCCTGCAATGAATTATTTTTCATGTGATGTAATTGAAGGTGAGATGGCTCATGCAAGATTTTTCCCTGATGATATTCGTAACCAGATGCCTTTATGCAGTTATAGAAAATACACCATCAGTGAAATAATTAATGCAGTTATAACTGCGGGATTCACATTGTCTCGATTTGATGAGCACCCTGCATGGAAAAATAAAAGTGTACCAGGAGAATTTACACTGGTAGCAAGGCGGTGATTTTTATGGAATATATAATGATGGTGCTATTTGTGAAAGGAAGAGATAATGTCGAAATATATAATAGAAACAGATCAGATTGCATTAAGAGAGCTGACAATGGATGACTTTGATGCCTGGCATCAGATATTATCCGATAAAGAGACGATGCAATATTATCCAAGAGAATTTGATGAGGATCAGACCAGAAAATGGATCAACTGGAACCTTGATAATTATAGCAAATACGGCTTTGGATTATGGGCGGTTATTTTAAAGAAAACCAATGAGTTCATTGGTGATTGCGGTATTACCATGCAAAATATCTATCGTGATGGCAATTTGTTTCCTGAAATCGGCTATCATATTAATAAAAACTTTTGGAATAAAGGATATGCCTCCCAGGTATCAAGAGCATGTTTGGGTTATGTCTTTAAGAACACTGATTTTAACGAGGTCTTCTCGTATCAGAAGTCGACCAATATCCCATCAAGAAAAGTAGCTGAAAATATGGGGATGTCATTGCGTGAAGAATATCCCGATCAGATCAACATAAAAACAAGTGTATATTCTATTACCAGAACAGAATTTTATACCAGCAGTGAAGCGGGGGAGGATTGGTAATGCAATGCAACATAAAAGGACAAGCATATCATTATATTGATCGTGTTATGGAAGATGAATTTACAAGAAACCGTTACTTTCAGCTTTCAAAAGATATATACAAACTAAAATATGAAAAGTGGTATCAATCCGGTTATATGGATAACAGTTATGTCCCATATGTTATTATGCATGGGGATACGGCAGTTTCAAGTGTGGCAGTATGTGTGAATGATTTAAACTGGAAAGGCCAGCAAAAGAGATATGTACAAATCAGCACTGTTATGACTCTGCCTGAGTATAGAAAAAAAGGATTAAACCGCTATCTGATGGATAACGTTTTAGCTGATTGGGTGAATAAATGTGATGCAGTTTATTTACTATCAAATGATTCCGTTGTTGATTTTTATCCTAAGTTTAATTTTGAGGAATATAAAGAATTTGAATATAGTAAGCCCATCTTAAAATCAGAGGGGACATATAGAAAGCTTAATATAGAGGACCCGGAAGATTGGGAATTATTAATTAAAAGTTATAGGAAAGGAAATCCATTTTCAGAACTTAAAGTGGATAATCTGAGTCAATTTGTATTTCATTGTATACAATTCAGAGCAAATGATATTTATTATATCCCACAATATGGTGCTGTTGCAGTGGTTAAACATGAGAAGAACAGGCTTATTTGTTATGATGTTTTTGCCGATGCCAATAACAGGCTGGATGATATTTTAGGTATTGTGGCTAATGATGATACAGATCATGTGTTTCTGGGATTTACACCGGAATTAAAATATGGCTATACAATTGAAGAATCACAGGAGGAAGACAATCACCTATTTGTGCTAAATGGAAAAGAGAATATATTTAGGGACAATAAGGTGATGTTTCCCATGTTGTCACGTGCATGAAAAGGCAATCTATTAAATTATAAATCATACAGGGGGTAATATAATGAGTAAGTTAGTAACAGAGGCATTGCGTAATCAGTTTGATTCTACATTTCATATGGCAGTTGTTCTTGTTGACATTTGTCCGGAAAAAATATGGGCTTCCTCATATAATGAAGTACCCTTTTGGCAGCAGGTTTTCCATTATGTTTATTATATTGATTTCTGGATGCGTGAGAAGTATGACGACAGTGAATGGCGTACAATGGTTTTTGATGATGCCTATACGACTGACTTATATGCAGACAATTATGATGGATTACTTATATCGAAAGCAAAAATGCGAGAGTATCTTGATGCAATTCAAATAAAGTCCACAGGAGTATTTGATCATCTGAATGATGAAAAACTGGGGACTTCCGTTTTTGGCAACAACTCGCAATACACTTATGCAGATGTTATTATTGGGCAAATAAGACATATCATGTATAATATCGGCTACCTGAATGGCATTTTGCGTGAAATGGGGTTGCCGGAATCGGATTGGTATGCCTATAACGAGCCAGAAGGTTCATAAATAAAAATTACTTTATCAGGTGCTGTGCAAATTCAATATCTTTTTTCTTTACGTAAAATGTATAAGATAGTTTTAGTTTGTTAGTACCGATTCCGGCATAAGGCAGATCGAACGTATTTTTAATGGATAAGTCCTTTACACTTAATTTAAAGGAAATATTGTTTTTGTAAAGCGTTTCCTGAATTCGATTTTTATCATCTGTAGTATATACACAAGTCAATGAAGACCAACGAAAGTAGTTAATCATATTTACAGAAACCTCCTTTTAAAAATAAGTATATAATACATGGCTTCACATTCATAGTAGATTGATTATTAATGTTTTATTACAAAAATATTGATGTTTAGCAAATTTTGTTGTATTATTGTTTGAAAATTAAAGGTGTGAGGTTTTGAAAATGAAACTGCGTTTAGTAAAATTAAATGAAAATTATAAATCGCATTTAAATGATATGATGGAAGAATGGTATGCCTCGGGTGAAAAAACCGTTCCTAGTGCAATTACAAGATATAATTATCAAGATTTTGATAATTATAGGAACTGTTTGGATAATAATGTAGAAAAAGATGGATATGTACCATATTCTACGTTGTTTTGCCTGGATGAAGAAAGAGACTTGTTTGTTGGAGCTGTTAATGTCAGGCATTATTTAAATGAATCTTTGCTATTAAATGGTGGACACATCGGGGATGGGGTTCGGCCTTCGGAAAGAAGAAAAGGAGTTGCTACCAGAATGATTGGTCTTGCCCTTGATGAGTGCAAAAAAATTGGACTGGATAAAGTTTTGATGGTATGTGATAAAAAGAATATAGGTTCTGCAAAAAGTATAGTGAACAATGGTGGTGTACTTGAAAATGAAATTTTAGTTGAGGGTATTATGGAGCAAAGATATTGGATTAGCATCAGCTAAAATAGAATTTGATGAATTGATGTAAATTGACAACTTAATATTGATATTAAGTAGTTACCGTTGTACAATTAAATTACAATATAAGATTAACATGGGTTTTACCGGGGGATAAGAATCTGAATATGCCGCCAGGGTGTTGGTTGTAGTCCTCCACGAGCATTTTAAATTCTAAAAATGGGGAGAAGTATACATGAAAAAGATTGATGCAAAAAGTTTAGTAGCAGGGATAATTATTGGAACCATGGGTATAACAACGGTTTATGCTGCAACGGGTATTAAGTCAGCGGCTTTGAGCAATACAAAAGTTACGCTAAATGGGGAATCGTTGCCGCTTAGTAAGTCACTAATCTCAGTAACGATGGACAATGAACAAAACGAGAGTTTATATATACCGGCATATGAGTTATTTGAAAAACTTGGATATACCGTTAATTATGATGGCGCGAATAATACGGTTAATTTAATACTCGATAACAAACGTTCACAAGAGATTATTGGTGACATCGTTACAGAGGGAAATGTCGCTATGAATTTTACTAATAATGCTAATCAGACAAACATAGCTGAATCTGGCGCATTCCGTGCGGAAGATGGTCAAACATTAACCATAAATATCACCTCGGATATTAAAGGCGGATCGGTAGATTTATTCATATTTGACCCGAATGGTAAGGAGCAGAAAATCACGATCGGCTCAGCTAATATGACAAAAGAGATAGCTTTGAAAAAGGGAGTTTGGAAGTATAATTGTTCCGGTGTGTTTAAGGATGGAGGGAACATAAAAGTCTTAGGCGAAATCAAGTGAAACTCTTCCAAATTTAATTAATAATGTTAATCTAAACTACTAACTTTTAATTTAGTTAGTAGTTTTTTGATGTATTTTGGATTAAGATAGTAAAGAAGGATAGGGGATCAACAAATGGAATTGCTAAATAGATCTTTGGAAAATTTATTTCATACAAACATTAAAAATATAAGTATGAATCTATGCAGTAAAGGAGATGTTAACTCATCTTACATAGCAAGCTACAAAGAACAAAAATATTTCATTAAAATTCAGAACAAGAAAAATCTTCCGCAACTGTATGAAAATCAGATAGAGCGGGAGATCATAGGTACTTCTTTATGTGAAAAGGAGGGGATCCCCTGTCCACGGGTATTTGATTATAATCTGGAAGAGAAATTTATAATAACAGAATTTATGGATTACATTTTATTAGGAGACCTATGGAGATTCTTAGATGATGAGGAACGCAAGGATATAAAAAAACAGGCGCTGCGTATGCTTGAAAAGATGAATCACATAAAGTCTGATTCATTTGGAGGAATATATAAAAATGGAAGTATAAAACAGTTTAGTCATTGGACCGATTCTTATAAGAATATAGTAGAAACGGCATTGGGTGACTGTTGCCGTTATGGAAGCATAACAGAGATTGAACGCAGAGCCATAACGGATAAAGTGAACGAAAATTGCAAAAACTTAAACCAGAAAAAGCAGACCTCTGCAGTGTTTGCACACCTCGATTTACATTGGAATAATATTTTTATTGACAAAAGCACCAGGCAGATAAAGGGTATTTTTGATTTTGGAAGTTCTTTATTTACACCTGAATATATGGGGTATTTTCGTCTGAATGGTGGCTTCCTCTATGGAACGGAATGTTTTTACAGTCAGGAGATTATTTGTCCAGTGCAAATAGATAATCATGAATATCAATGCGCGGAGATACTTAACACTTTGGATTATTTTACATTTCTTTCTTTTAAAAATTTAAATTATGAAAAAGAAAAACAGATATTATTAAAATAAATGAAAGAAGAATAGACTCATGACAAGTACAATGCTAAAAATACTGGCGCTCATATTTATGTTTTTGGATCATGTTGCGGAATTTATTCCGGGAGCTCCAATCTGGTTACACTGGATAGGAAGGATTTCTGCCCCGATTTTCTTTTTTTGCATGGCATGGGGATTTTACTATACTTCTAACAGGAAAGTCTATTTATCCAGAATGTACGGATTTGGAGTTATAATGGCATTAATAAATTACATATGTAATAATATATATCAGGATCCTTATTGTTATATAAGTAATAATATATTTGTCACTTTATTTCTGACCGGTGTTGTTTCATGGATATTAGATATTCGTAAGAATGATAAAAAGAAAGGAAATAAGTACATAATCTTCTTTTGCCTGTATCAGATTTTCAGTACAATAATCTGTATTCTTACAAAAAAGATCATAGTTGGTTATGGAGTTTTTGAACTGGCAGGGGCATTAATGGGAAATATCATTTTTACGGAAGGAAGTATTTTGTTTGTATTTCTGGGTGTATTAATGTATTTCACGAAAGAAAGTAAAAAGAGTCTGGCAACTGCTTACATCATATTTTGTTTAATCTTTTTTGCATTGACATCAGTAAATAACTTTACTATTCAAGGACTATTTTATGAAAATTATCAATGGATGATGATTGGTACTCTACCATTCATGTACTTGTATAATGGTAAAAAAGGTAAGGGTTATAAATATCTGTTCTATTTATTCTATCCAATCCATATTGTGGCTTTATTCTGGATAGGAAATTTATGTTTTTAAAAATTCATAACAGAGGGTAAGGGAAATAAAAAATAAGTTTAGGGGGGAAATATGGCAGGAAAATACAAAGTAGTTACTCTTTGTGGAAGTACAAAATTTAAAGATGAATTTCTAAAGATACAGAAGGAACTTACCTTAAAAGGGTGTATCGTGATTTCTGTGGGGTTCTTTGAATTCAGTGAAAAAGATGAGGTTATGACAAAGGAAACAAAGGAATTGCTTGATGATATGCATAAAAGAAAAATTGATATGGCAGATACTATTTTTGTTATTAATAAAGATGGATATATTGGTAAAAGCACAGAATCCGAGATAGAATATGCAAAAAGTCAAGGTAAGAATATTGATTATCTGGAAGGCTGTGAGGGACAATCTTTGGAACGGGGGGAGTACATATGAATTATCAGGATTTAATAGGAAGTATGGAACGATTTGGGTCAACGAAACGTGATATCTGTATTCATAGCATAGGAGTAAATCCAGACCAAATACATGAAAATGTAATTATCGCTCCATGGTGGGAACCATCTACTTTCCCTACTTTTGGAAATTTTGAATATTTAAGTGAATCAAATTATTCTTCAATAAAAGTATGGAATCTTATGGTTGATGACTTGAAGATTAGTTATATAAAAACAGGAATAGGTGCACCTGTTTTAATGGATGTTATTTTGGCGTTAGGCGTCACTTTATGCAAACAAATTATTTTTATTGGGTCTGTGGGAGCTTTGGATAATAAAATGGGTATTGGAGATATTGTGATTCCTAAATATTCAATTTGTGGTGACGGCGCAAGTCGGTACTTAGCTTCGAAGAGACTTGCAGATGGAGATGTATTTGGAGAGAAACAATATCCAGATAAAATCATGTTTGATCGACTCATAGAAGCCACCAGCCATATATGTGAAGAAAACCGCGTAAAATGGCATGTTGGAAATAATTTTAGCACTGATACAGTATTTGCACAATTTGTACATATAGATGAAATTATTGGGATGGGCTGTAATGTTATAGAGATGGAGACTGCAGCGGCTTTCCGAGCGGCCACATTTACTGGTATACCAATGGCAGCGCTCTTTAGTGTTTCAGACAATACTGTGGTCAACAAATCTTTAGTAAGTGGTCGCACATCAGAAGAGATGGAATATAGGAAAAAGGTACGTCGTGAGCTTTTCCCCCAAATTATTACAGAGCTCTTTCATAATAGAGTAGAGAAGTAAGAGGTGCGTTTATGGCAATCAGTATTTTGACAAGTATGTTTCATAATGATTTTCCCATAAAGTTTGCAGAGCGGCTGAATGAAATTATTGTGAATCGGAAAAATTTTGTATTTATCGCATCAGAATTTCATGATTTTCAAGAGATTAATGATAGATATTTCAATTTGTTTTTAAGTAAGTTTCATCATGCCGGTGTAAGGTTTTCTGACTGCTGCATTGTTGATGACAGGATGACAAAAGAGGAATCACAGCGAGCGGTTAAAGATGCGGATGTTATTTGGATTTCCGGTGGAGACACACCGACTCAGTTCAAATATCTTATAGAATACGGGTTGGACAAGGTCCTTACTAATCACAATGGGGTAATTATAGGTATGAGTGCAGGCGCAATTAACATGGCTAGAATTGCCATTTGCACCACTACCTGTGAACATTACGAGCAGAAAATATATAGAGCACTGGGTCTTGTGGATATTTCAGTAGAGCCGCATTTTGATTGTATTCATGTAACGGATGAATTATTAGAACTATCAGATGATTATTATATATATGGATTATGTGATGATGCGGCAATAATATGTAAAGATGGAACTGCTGAACTTTTAGGAGATGTTTTTATATTAGATAAGCATGTGGTTAAGCAGATATCATCTTAGGAGCGAATAATAAAAGAGTATATGAAGGAGGAACAAAATATGTCAGCAAAAATAACTAAGGTCACCAAAGAGCACTTACCATCCCTTCGCTTTATCGGAAAATGTTATACAAATGCGGACAGAATCGGTGGATTCGGACACAAATGGGGTGAGTGGTTTGAAAAGGGCTGGTTTGCTTCCCTTGAGAAGCTGGGAGAACTTCAAGACATTGAAAATGGTTATATTGGTTTCATGCGCTGCAACTTTTCCAGTATTGAAAATACCTTTGAATACTGGATTGGTATGTTCCTCCCGGAAAACACAGTAGCTCCAGAGGGATTTGCTTTTATAGACCTCCCGGAAAGTGATGTTGCTGTTTGCTGGATAAGCGGTAAGGAAAATGATGGGATCTACGATATGCATGGGGATTGTATATCCAAATTCCAGGAAGAAGGTATGGGAAACTTCAGAAGTGATTATGAAAACAGAGCCTGTTTCTTTGAACGATATAATTGTCCACGTTTTACAGAACAAGATGCTGAGGGAAATATAATATTGGATTATGGTATCTATTTAGCAGATTAGGATTTTGACCCCAACAATTCATTAGTGGAGGATTTACATGAAAAAATACAAGTATATTCAACCTTTGTTATTTGTTTTAATCATTTATTTAATATGCTTCTCGTTTAGAGCCCTTGAATATCTGCTTTTTCGAACGGACCAGTCAATATTTGGAGAAGCATTTATCCATAAACTGCTGGGGATTCTTGTGCTAGGGATAGCTTTACAATATGCATCATTTAAATGGCCAGAAATTGGATTCACCAAACATGCAGTTGTAAAAAACATACTTTATGGTTTACTCCTTGGAGCGACTGTGTATCTGATCGCCTATGGTACCGAATTTTTTATGCAGATATGGAGAAATGGAAGTCCTTCTTTGAACATATATGTGACCAGCTATGCGATTGATGGTAATCAGGGTATGCAGACCGGTATCCTGTTTTTCCTGTTTTGCATTGTTGGGAACATTATAAATGTGGTTATGGAAGAGGGAGTCTTCCGTGGACTGTTCGTCAGACTTCTGGAGGCAAAGAAATCTTTTATAAAAGCAATGGTAGTTTCTTCTGTTCTCTTTGGTTTCTGGCATATTGCAGCACCTGTGCGGAGTTTGCTGGATGGAGAAATAAGCCCCATGGGGACGCTTTTGACTGCTATTATTCTTGTTCTAACCACTGGAGTCACTGGCGCAAAATTTTGTCTGCTGACTAAAATTACCGGGTCGCTTTGGATGTCCATGGCAGATCATTTTTTTAATAATACCATCATTAATCTTTTACATATCACAACAATATCAGGTGCAGATCAATTACAGGTAATTCGCATTTCCGTTGCTCAGACTCTCTCATTTTTAATTGTTCTCTTTGTCTACTTTAAAAGTGGAGCTGGTAAAAAAACGACATTTCGTAATTAACATAAATACGTTTACAGTAAAAGGTTCAGATCCAATAATGGAGGTACTAAGATGGCAAAGATTGCAGTATTAATAGGCAGTCCCAGAAGAAATGGTAATACAGAAATTCTTGCAAATGCGTTTATTGATGGGATTGATAAACAGGAGAACCGCGTAGAAGTTATTTCTGTAATTGGAAAAAAGCTTAATGGCTGCACAGGCTGCGATTTTTGCTACAGAGACGGCAGTCATAATTGCATACAAAAAGATGATATGCAGGATATCTACGAGAGACTTGCTGGTGCGGATGTGATTGTAATTGCTACTCCCGTTTATTTTTACGGTGTCAGTTCCCAATTAAAGTGTATGATTGATCGGCTGCATAATCCTATACGCAATACATTCAGAGTGAAAAAACTTATGTTGTTAGCTGTTTGTGCAGATGAAATACCTACCGTTTTTGATTCTCTGATCACTATGTATCATTCTGTACTAAGCTATTTCTCTCTGGGAAATGGGGGAGTAATTACAGTTCCGGGCTTATCCGGAAAGGGAGATATTTTAGGACATGCTGCACTTTTGGAGGCACGTAAACTGGGAGGAAAAATTTGACGGAAGAATATTATTTGGAAAAGCCCTGTAATACTGATGAAGAGGCCGTAAGACTTTTGACTGATAAATGGCGGTTGTTTGGCGGTAGAATGAATCCGGGTTTACTTAGACAATTTACCGGAAACTATATGGAATGGATGGAATATATTGATGACCAGAGTGCCGGTAGAAATATTGGTGATGAAGTACCACAAACATTGTTCTTTCTCAAAAATAGCGATGGAACGATTTTAGGGGCAGTGTCTTTGAGGCATTTTCTAAATCACACAAATATTGTAGATGGCGGTCATATTGGATATGGGATATGCCCGGAATATCGGGGAAACGGATATGGCAGTCTGATTCTTAGTCTGGCTTTAAAGAAATTAAAGGAGATGGGGATTACAAAGGTCCTTGTAACCTGTGATTGTGATAATATCCCTTCGCAAAAGGTTATTTTGCATCATAATGGGGTATTAGAAAATCAAACCGTTGATGAAGATGGGATTGAGATTTACCGGTACTGGATAGACAATATAGCAGGGGGCTTATTATGAGGAAACAGTATGACAAAGGTATAACGTCACCTGTCTGCCCTATGCACCAAATAGATGAATTCCTCAAATTTAGGAAAATAGTAAAAAACAGAAATTTTTGTTGCATTTTTTGAAAAATGGATTTACAATATCCATTGAACAGGTGGTGAATGAAATGAAATCAATTAAAGATGCAACAACGCTTACCAGCCGCGATCTTCAGGCAATTGAGAGAAGAGAACAGCTTTTGGAGTCAGCAAAAGAATTATTTGCGTTAAAGGGGTTCCATGCGACTACAACCAGAGAGATTACAAGAAACATTGGAATGGCAGACGGATTAATCTATCATTATTTTCCGGAAGGAAAGAAGCAGATGTTAGACATTATCCTGAAGGAGTTTTTAGATGACCGTTATTTATTAGTTGAAGCAGAGATTGCCGGATTAGAGGAAACGCTGTCACTTAAGGAACTGCTGATTTCACTGGGGAATATATTCTTTGCTTATATTGCAAAGGATAAATATGTTCTTCAAATTCTTTTAAAAGAAAAAAGTGTATTCTCAGATGAATATACAGAGCGTTTCAGCCAGCATGTCAGTTTACTTCTGGGACAAACCATGAAGCGGGTTCAAGTATTTGTTGACAGAAAAGAAATTCGTTCTTTTGATATCTTTATGATGGTCAATCAGTTTTGGAGCGCGATTTATTCCTATATTTTACAGGATGTGTTTTTTGGAAGTCACAGTTTTTATCACAGTGACCGGGAACACTATCTGATTCAGGTCGTTGAATACACACTTTTAACCTGGGAACTATAGTACTATAGATTCCAGGTATTCATTACAAAATATTATTCACCGTTTGTTCAGTGAAAACATAAGGAAGCCAATCACCCATTATTTCATCAAGTGATGTTTGACTGGATGGATAAGGTATTTGAGTAAAAACAATAGTCAGATCTCAGGAGGAAATGCGAATGAAAGAAATAAGAACAGAGATACGAATTAATGCATCTGCCAGTGTAGTATGGAATGTTTTAACCGATTTTCGTGCTTTTCCCGACTGGAATCCATTTATGGTATATTTAAAGGGAAGACCGGCAGTAGGAGAAAGAATAGAAGTTAAAATGGTTCCGCCAGGTTCTAAAGGGATGGTTTTTAAACCAACAGTTTTGAAATTTCAGAGAGACAAAGAATTTCGCTGGCTTGGACACACCGGCTTTCCAGGATTATTTGATGGTGAGCATATATTAGAATTAATCGAGAATTCAGATGGCACTACCACATTCATCCAAAGAGAGAAATTCAATGGCATTTTATTGCCCATGTTAAAAAAGTCGTTGGATAATGGAACGAAAGCCGGATTTGAAGCAATGAACAAAAAATTAAAACAGATTTGTGAAACAAAATAGAAAAATTGAAAATTATATTTTATTCTATTCCTGTTTTATGGTAATATAAAACTATTAAATCATATAGGTTAATAGGAGAAAAACATTGAAGGAATACAATAAAAAACTAAAAGAGGAAATAGCAAAATTCAGAGAAGCCGGTCAAAAGTTCGTGAATAAGGAAATTACAGCTGCTGAATTTAAGGGAAAATCCGGAGGCATGGGGGTTTATGCCCAAAGGGGCGGCAAAACTTTTATGATTCGTTTGAGGATACCCTGCGGGATTTTATCATTTTCCCATTTGAAATTAATTCATAAATTTGCTGTGCAATATGGTTTAGAGAGAATTCATCTTACAACCAGGCAGGCCATTCAGCTTCATGATCTGGATATTGATTCTGTCTGTGATATCATGGAAACGGCCATTGACCATGGTTTGTATACAAGAGGGGGCGGCGGCAATTATCCCCGTAATGTCGCCTTATCTCCCCTGGCTGGTGTGGATAAAACGGAAGTTTTTGATCCCACTCCCTATGCGCTGCAGGTAAACCAGTACGTCATGGAACGGATTATGGAATATCATCTGCCCCGTAAACTGAAAATAGCATTTTCCAACAATGAAGGGGATACTGCCAACTGTACCATCAATGACCTGGGCTTTATGGCTGTTATGGATGAAGGAATCCCATCTTTTAAAATGTACCTGGCAGGCGGATTAGGCAATAATCCTGCAGTGGCTTTACCATACGATGAACTGATTCCCCCAGATCAGGTTCTGTACCATGTGGAAGCTGTTACAAGAATATTTGCTGCAGAAGGAGATTATGAGAACAAGGGAAAAGCAAGACTGAGATACATCCCAAAAAGGATGGGGGAAGAAGCGTTCATGGAGTGTTACAAAAAGCATCTCGCCCAGACCAAGGAATCTATGGACTTAACTATAAATGTGGAAGCAGCCGAAATAGGTGAGGCAGCAGATAAGCTGCACTCTGCAGATATCCATACAGGCATCAGCAATCTGATCGCCCAAAAACAAGCGGGATTATATACAGCTGTCATTCATCCCCAGTGCGGACAGCTGCCTGTAAAAACCCTTGAAGAAATCATACCATTTTTGATGGATAAACAGCAGGACATTCGCCTTAGTATGACGGAAAGCATGTACATCCGCAACCTGTCCAGAGAAGAAGGAGAAAAGCTTCTTGCAAAAATGGGAGAGATCAATCAGGTTACCAGAATTGGCATGAGTGTGAGCTGCGTGGGAGTGCCAACCTGCCAGATCGGCGTTTTAGAGAGCCAGACATTATTAAAAGAAATAAACAGGGCACTGATGGAAAATAATAGTAACACGGATTATCTGCCTTGTGTTTCCATATCAGGATGTTTTAATTCCTGTTCCAGGCACCAGGTAAGCGAAATTGGATTTGCTGGCTGTAAAAAACGTATTTCCGATGCTCCGGTAGAGGCATTTGAACTTCATATTGGTGGAGCAGTGAATAAAGATGACACTCATATGGGGAACTGCATGGGTGCATTAAGAAAGGAAGATATTCCGGATTTTATGGTGAAGCTGTCCCAGGCATTAGATACAAAAGGAATGTATTTTATGGTTTATCTGAAGGAATACCAGGAAGAGTTTGAGGATTTGACCAAACCATATCTGATCGGCTAAATTGCTCCCCGTGGGTGTTCTTCGGTAGTGTTCTTTGCAATAATAAGACTCAGGATGCATAAAGTAAGGTAAGATGCCACCGTGTGCATATTCCTGAGAGGATGTCAAAATGGGATTTCTGGTCAGACTGCTTGAAAAAGGCAGCTTAAAAAAACCGCTTCATTTTACCCTGGATAAAATTGTGGAAGAATACATACCTGCCGGTGAAATGCCTCCATATGCACAAGAGCTGAAAACTCTTGCCTCTAAGAATAATCTCAATTTAAAAGATATTGCTGAACTGGCTGTCTTAGTAAGAAATGAGATTGACCAACTGAAAGATGAAGTAGAAACGTTTGTGGTTGTCACGGAAAAAGCGAAACGAGTACAGGCGAATCTTAATTTATGGAATGAAATTCTAAATGAATTGACTGGGGATTATTCCTATCAGGATGAGGTGACTGACACCGATACGTTTGTCCGTTCAAAAGCAGTGGAGGAGATTCCCCGGATGCATCATGCCATAACTCAGCTTCTTGGAGAAAAAGAAGTCCTGCAGCTGGAATCACAGCTTGTTCTTCAATCACAGATTCTGCAAAGCAGCATATTTAACTTAGAGCAGACACTGCTTGCCATGATCCCTGAGATTAAGAATCTAAAAGAAAAGAAAACGAAGCTGGAAGAAGAAATCAAAAGCTTTCAAAGAGATGCAGAAGAGTTAAAAAAAATGGGGGAAGCAGCAGATCTGAAGCGATCCACACAATTATCGGAAAAAGGCAAGGCGCTGGTTATCAGAAAGAAGAATCTCGCAGCCAGCGAAAAAGAGATGAATGCCTATATGGAGGCAGTGCAGAAAACGACGATTCAGATATTTAATGTCTTTAAAGAGCTATCCAAGTCTGCCGCAGAAGGGGTAAGAACTGCAATTAACAGGCTGACTGCGGAAAACAGAAAAGCATTGAGGAAAGCAGAGGATATACAGGGGTTTACCCAAGGGAGAAAAAAGCTGTCCCAACTGTATACACTCCTTGAGCTGCTTGATGACTGTATGAGGGTTTATCAGAAATATGACCGGCTAAAGTCATAATCTGACATTGCCGGTCTTACTGGTCTTCCAAGGATGATAGAAGTTTCTTCAATAACTGGTCCAGCTGGGCCAGTTCTTTTTTTGTCAGCCCTTTTAACAGGGATTCTTCTGTCTGGGTATGGGATATGACCGCCCGGGAAATTAACTCATAACCTGCGTCGGTCAGCTGAACATAGATGGTCCTTCTGTCCTCACTGTCATGAACTCTTTTCACCAATTCTTTTTTCTCCAGAGTATCAATGCGGTTTGTAATGGCTCCCGAAGTAATCATAAGTGACTGATACAGATCCGTGGGTTTTAATTTGAATTCTCCACCGGAACGACGCAGTGTTGCCAACACGTCAAATTCACCGCTGTTTAACTGATAGAGGGAAAAATTCTCTGCCAATCTCCTTTCTGAATGTTTGACAGTTCTTTTCAGTCTTCCCCAAACCGCCATCGGTGACGCATCAAGATCCGGAAGCTCATGGGCCCATTGATCGATTATTTTATCAACATTATCTTTTTTCATATTTTTAGTGTAACACCTGGAATTAAAAAGTACAAGGTAATTTTAATGTAAAGTTTCTTAATCCTAAATATCTTAACATTAAAATACTTGACAACCAAGATGAGAAGCGATACACTTAATATATCTTAAAGTTAAGATACTTAAACGTGAGATAAATAACAAAGAAAAGAGGATAAAAAAATGAAGCAGATGAAAGATATATTGCTTACAATGCTGACTCCCATGTTATGGGGATCCACATATATCATTGCCTCCGTATTGATCCCCATACAGCGCCCGGTGTTTGTTGCATTTATGAGAGCATTTCCCATAGGACTCATTTTGCTTTTATGGTACAGGAAACTGCCGAAGGGAATCTGGATTTTAAAGTCATTAATACTTGGAAGCTTAAACATAGGAATATTTTTTCTGTTTTTGTTTATTGCAGCTTACCGGCTGCCTGGAGGAATCGCATCCATCATAGGAAGCGTACAACCGGTATTTGTAATATTTTTCAGCTGGGTTCTTTTAAAAGAAAAACCAACCATGCGGTCTTATGCTGCAATTGCTATGATGGTGTCGGGAGTCATATTACTTCTATTTAAGCAGCAGATGGCAATTGACGTATGGGGCGTATTAGCTGCTTTATGCGGTGCAGTGGTAATGGCCCTCGGCGTGGTGCTGACCAAGTACTGGGGAAAACCGGAAGGAATCAGCCAGATGGTGTTTACTTCCTGGCAATTGTTTTTTGGCAGTCTGATTCTGATTCCGGCTGTGTTTATCATGGAGGGCAGCATACCCGCCCTCACTCCTGTTAATATTGCAGGACTTGCCATACTTGGCGTGGTTAATACTGGACTTGCCTATTTTTTATGGTTTAGGGGTATCGAAATCCTTTCCCCTGTCCGGGTATCACTCTTAAGTCCCGTGAATCCCTTAACTGCATTTGTTTTAGGCTATGTGGTGCTGGGGCAAAGCATCAGTCCCATTCAGCTTGTAGGCGTTGCAATCATTATAGCCAGCATTTTTGTCTCACAGAAAAAGACAGCAAAAGCAGGATGATTGCCTTTTAAAATTAATAAGCTGTAGACTAATAAAAAACCGGCCTGTGCCGGTTTTTTTGTATCAAAAAGGATGATAGGAAATGTGATACTTTTTCAAAGGGATTCATAGTATTTTATGAACATGCATTTTGGAAGGAATCAGGTGAAACATTGGCTGAAAACAGGAATGGTTTAAAAGATGGATTATGGGATGAGAATTCAGTCTACGATTATGTGGTTAATACAATGAAAGCTTATGCAGATGCCATGGTGCCTCATTCACCGGATCTGGCAGAGCTATATGGAAGGATTCAGTTTTACGGAGCAGTGGAATCCTATACGGCGGAGTATTTAATCATGTCTCTTGACAGCTATCCAACACCGTTTGCAGTGGCTGCGGCGGAATTATTAAATATGGCAGCAAAACAGTACCTGATGGAAAATGGAGAGGACCCGGATCTGCCAAAAGATTCCGGAGGACTTTATTTCTCAAAATTATCCCAGGAAGACAGGCTGAAAATTGTTGACCGGATCAGCAGCCCTGACGGCATCATTTATATACCTGCAGGCCTTACGATAAAACAGGAAGATATCGTTCCTGTCATGTCGGCATTAAACCGGCTTACTATGATGGGATATTATTCTGAGTGGTCCGGATACGGATCCACAAGATTTATGCCTCCGGATAAACGCATGCTGGAATATCGGCCAATCGGCTGGGAACAGGTGGGGTATCCGGGACCTTCTAAGGGATACCGGATAGCAGGAGCTTTTAACTTTGCACAGAAAAAGTGAGGGTGCGTATGGATAACGGATTTGATGCAGATGTAATTGTGATAGGTGCGGGCGGCGGAGGTGCAGTTGCAGCGAAAGAACTGGGCGAAAAGGGATTAAAGGTGCTGATTCTTGAGGCCGGACCCTGGTATGGCAACCGGAAGTGGCCGGAGCCCAACACCAGTGCAGGTGCACAGGAAAGTTCCAGTAACGAAGATCTGGATATTCAGCTGCTTAAAACCAACTTTACTGATTTAGAGGATGATATGAATGATGCCATTACAGGAAAATTCAGATGGGGACCAGCGGACAGAAGTACTAGTCCATGGAGCAGAATTATTGAAAAGGGCGGTTTTGTCTGGCAGAGTGCAGGAGTGGGAGGAACCACACTTTTGTATTTTGCCAACTGTCCCCGTGCTTACCCTGCTGCATTTGAACGTGACTGGCCAATCAGTTATGAGGAAATGATTCCTTTTTATGAAGAGGTGGAGCAGACTCTTCCAGTCCGTGAAGCCACAGCAACGTCAAAAGAAGATCTTTTTCTCTACGGCGCCAGAAAGATGGGATTTACATATACCAATGAAATAAATTTAACCAAACCCGGATTTCGCCTTCAGCCCAATGGAATTCTTGGCATTAATCCCATGTTAAATAATCCGGATTTTGATCTGGAAAACAATCAGGCGGTGGGCTGTACTCTTCGCGGCCACTGTGTAAACGGCTGCTGCATCGGCCCCAATGTGGGAAGTGTGGCAAAGCGTTCCACCCTGGTCAGCTATATCCCCTATGCTCTGGCGACGGGAAATGTAACCATAATGCCAAATGCATTTGTGACTGCTATTCACACCGGCCAAAATGAGGAAGAAGGTTTGTTTGCCAACAGCGTAACGGTTAGAAATACATGGACTGGAGAAATCAGGGAGTTTAAGGCCAAAGTGATTGTTTTGTCTGCCGGCTCCATCGAATCCCCCAGACTCTGGTTAAATTCCGGTCTTCCTGAAAATGAATGGGTGGGAAAAGGATTGACCACTCATATGATTGACTGTGTATCCGGAATTTTTGAAGAAGAGGATCTGATGAATATTCTTGGAATGTCTGAAGTAAAGCCTTATGCAGGACAGAATTCGGCTGCCAGAATGGATTATCCCGGACTTGGAGCGTTTGAACCCTTCGGAACCAGTCCCGGTATCAATTCCACCATGATATACGGAACAAGCCAGAAGGGGTACTATTTCCAGAATCAGACCAGAGAAGAAGAGGCCTGGGACAGAGAAGGCATTATTGCAGGAGAACTTTTAAAAGAATTTATGCGAAATTACAACAAAACTCTCAGTATCGTAGTATTTTCCGACGACGATGTAAGTCAGAAAAACGGGGTGACACTGGATCCGGAGCGCAGGGATGAAAATGGCTATATACCAGTGATCAGTTATGAGATCAGTGATGCGGACAGAGAGAGAAGAGATCAGCTTGTGGGACTTGCGGCGGAACTGTTAAAGAAAGCAGGAGCGAAGACCGTCAGCCGGGCTAACTGGCCGCCAGATGTGTGTGCTCATATTATGAGCACCATGAGAATTGGATTTGTTACAGACACGAATTGTGAAGCATTTCAGGTAAAGAGGCTGTTTATCGCAGATAACAGTGTTCTATGCAACGGACTGGGGGGGCCGAATCCCACCCTTACCACCCAGGCTCTGGCTGTAAGGACTGCAGAAAAAATTGTGGAAAAATATTTTCCATCATCGAAGAAAGCCTGAAGAACCATAAAGAATGCGCCTTAGACCAAGGCGCATTCTTTATGGCTTTACTCAGCTTCCTGCATACATAAGATAGATAAAATGATTTGCCTCCCTCAGAAGGTGATCGGTATAAAGTGCAAGCATGATTGCCTGAATCTTGCAGGTAATCAGTCCGTTGGTGGTATCAGACTTAAAATCACTGATTGCAATGGCATCGGAAAGAATTTCCCGGTCAGAAGGGAATGTATCCGGATTCATTTCGGATGTGCTGAGCAGATCGAAGGTATTGGAAAACTGGTTGGCAGCATTAAAATAAGCCGTTTCTGTAGGGTCTAATTGTCCGCGCATTACCTTTGCATGATCAGCCATGTTCTGTGACCAGAATAATTTATAATCAGACAGGAGTGAATCATCCCTGTTTTGAAGCCGTTTCAGAATTTCAAGGTATCGTTTGGCTTCCATGAGAATATGCAAGATGTCGGCTGTATACATCATGGTAAAAAGACCGCAGGATACACGTTTGTTTAAGAGATCTGCCTGAAACTGGACGAAGGAAGTGGTCAGGTTTAACAGATTCTGGTTCAATATGAATACATCCTGTTCGTTTTTGTTGGTTGCGGTATAGTCAGCGGTGCAGGGTACAATGTCATAAGCCATGCGGGTCAGCTGGGAATTGATTGTGATTCCGGTGTTAAGTTGTGCAAGCCTCTCTGCTTCTTCCGTATACTGAGTATAAAACTGGCCGGATTCAAGAACACTTAAGGGGATGACACCGTTTGACAGCTTAATGGCTACTTCTAACAGCTGGTCGTATTGCTGTTTGTATGTATCTGCCTGATCTGCATATTCTTTTCCAGGAGGGGGCATAGTAGCCTCAATAAATATGGCGTGCTCTTTTAAAATGCGGATCCAGAAAAGATGGTACTGGAGTGAACATTGTATATAGGATTCTTTCGAGGTCATAAGGGTTGCTCCATAATTTTTAAATTACTGCATTCTATGCTTATTGGATAAGAACTATTCGTCCATATCCATTCCTCATATTGTGAGACGCAAAAAAAAATGCTATAATTGCTCATAGCAAAAAGGAGGTGGCGTTTTGGACAGGCAGACATTTTCCCGCAGAAAACCCGGAATGGTTGAGGAAGAAAAATACAGAAAGTATGCGGTTTTAATACCCGTTCTAACAATTGATGGAGCAAAGTATCTTTTGTTTGAAAAACGCTCCAGCAACTTAAAGCATCAGCCCGGAGAGATTTGCTTTCCAGGAGGCAAACTGGAGCCGGGAGAGACACTGAAAAAATGTGCAGTCAGGGAAACCATGGAAGAGTTAAAGGTCACTTCCAGGCAGATTAAGGTGCTTGGACCTGGAGATATCTATATTTCTCCCTTCCGGCTGATTATTCACTCCTTTATCGGTGAACTAAGAGATTATAAAGATACCTTCAGCACCGATGAAGTGGAAGAAATCATTAAGGTGCCTCTTGACTATTTAAAAAGCATAACACCGGAAACATACGAAAGCATGCTGGTTACGGAGCCTCCTGAAGATTTCCCCTATGAATGGATACCAGGAGGCAATCAGTATTCCTGGACGAAAGGAACCCGGGATATTTTGTTCTACCGGTATGAGAACTGGGTGATCTGGGGGATGACGGCGCAGATTCTTCAGTCCTGTCTGGAACTGATGAAGCAATATCATTTATTTGATTCTATGAATGAAGAAAGGTGATACCATGAAAAAAGAGATCTATTTAGCAGGCGGCTGTTTTTGGGGAACAGAAAAATATTTGGAAAATATTCCTGGAATTTTAAGTACAGAGGTGGGGTATGCCAACGGAACAACGAAAAATCCCACCTACGAGGAGGTATGTTATAACAATACCGGTCATGCGGAAACCGTTAAAGTGGAATACGAGGATTCTGTGATAGGTCTTCCCTATATTCTTAAGCTTTATTATGATGTCATTAATCCAGTCAGTGTTAACCGTCAGGGCGGTGATACCGGTACACAGTACAGAACCGGTATTTATTATACCCACGAAGGGGATAAGCCGGTAATTGAAAAATCAGTGGAAGAACTACAAACGAATTATAAAGAGAAGATTGCAATCGAGCGACTGCCTCTTACCAACTATTACAGAGCGGAAGAGTACCACCAGAAATATCTGGATAAGAATCCCCAGGGCTACTGCCATATATCTGGTGATAAATTTGAAAAGGCAAAACTGGCGGTGGATAAAAGCAAAAAATTTCCACCAAAGTCCCAGGATGAGCTTAAAAATGAACTTACAAAAATTCAGTTTCAGGTGACCCAGAACAATACAACAGAAGCTCCTTTTCAGAATGAATACTTTGATGAATTCAGAGAGGGAATCTATGTGGATGTGACAACTGGAGAGCCTCTTTTCTTATCCTGCGATAAATTTGAATCCGGCTGCGGCTGGCCAAGCTTTTCCAGACCGTTAACACAGGATCTGCTGCAGGAGCTTGATGATAACACCCTTGGCAGACACCGCACAGAAGTGCGAAGCGCATTGGGGGATGCCCATCTTGGTCATGTTTTTGCAGATGGTCCGCAGGAGATGGGTGGACTGCGCTATTGCATCAATAGTGCAGCTTTAAGATTTATTCCCAAAGAGCAGATGAAAACGGAAGGGTACGAAGAATATATCCCATTACTCAGGTCAGACGGTTCCAAACAGGATTGATATTTTCCGGTACGGTGAATATAATAGTAAAAAATACCAGGTGAAGTGAATGTTTCGTGAGAATAATGGCAGCAGGATCCACTCTTGTAATGACGTCGATCCTGCTCCCAGGCGATATTTAAACCCTGCTGATATTTATATCGTAAAAGGGTATGGGATAGAAGTATTTTTAGAAAATCTCAATTCACCGGCAGGCATTGTTTTTGATGAGGAAGGAAGTCTTTATATTGCTGACTCCGGTCTGTCTACAGGCAATCCCCAGGTTTTGAAACTGGTGAATGGGGAGCTTGAACTGATAGCGGAAGATTTTGTTACTCCTATTTCCGGAATTAATTATTTAAACGGGGTTCTTTATGTATCCCACAGAGGCTTCGTTACCAGAATATTCCGGGATGGGAAAAGACAGAATATTATTATGGGTCTGCCAAGCAACGGTGATCATTACAATGGTCCGGTTGCTTTTTCGCCGGACTATAAGATCTATTTTGGTCAGGGAACCGTTACCAACAGCGGCGTTGTAGGAAATGATAACGAGTGGGTACCGGTTTCTCCATTGCTATGTGATTATACCGGAGATTATGTCATACTGACTGGTCAGAATTTTACAACAGATAATATTCTTACGGAAGCAGTTACCGATGATCCTGCATACACTGGCGCTTTTTCTCCCTATGGGATTCCCAATATTGAGTTTGAAATAAGAAAAAGATATACAAAAGCGTCAGGGAGTATCTTACGGGCCAACCTTGACGGTTCTAATTTGGAACAGGTAGCCTGGGGGTTTCGTAATCCCACTTATTTAAAGTTTAATAATAGCGGTCAGCTGTATGCTGTGAATAACGGGTTTAATCCGGTAGGAAGCAGACCCATAGAGAATGCAACCGATGATTTCTATTACATAACCCCAGAGGTCTGGTATGGCTGGCCTGATTATTCAGGAGGAGAACCGGTAAATTCTCCAAGATTCACGCCTACAGGCGGTTATCAGCCCACTCTGCTGTTAAAAAATCAGCCAAACATTCCTCCAAGACCCTATGTAACCTTTCCGCCCAATTCCACTTTGATGAGTTTTGATTTTAATTATAATCAGAAATTCGGAGAATACGGAGATGTTTATGTGGCAGAGTATGGCAGTACCATTAAAACGGCAGTCGGTGACGGCTTATCCTATGCTGGCGCCGGACACCGGATATCCAGAATTGATATGAGGGCAAGAACCATCAGTACATTTGCCATCAATATGAGTGGATTTCCTGCGTCCCTATCCAAGGGTGGAGGACTTGAGAGGCCAAGTCATCTGATGTTTGGCCCCAATGAATCCATGTATATCGTTGATATGGGCTTGAATATCGAAGGGGACCCCAATATCTTTATTCCTGGAACAGGAGTGATCTGGAGAATATTTCGTACCAATGATGAATGACTCAAGTAAGGAGAAGGACAAAATATGTTAGAAGAGATACTGGAATTTAACAAAGAATTTGTTAGGAATAAAAACTATGAAAAATTTATCACCAATAAATATCCGGAAAAGAAAACGGCAATCGTATCCTGTATGGATACAAGGCTGACAGAGCTGCTTCCGGCTGCACTGGGTTTTAAAAATGGAGATGCAAAGATCATTAAAAACGCAGGAGGGGTTATTTCCCATCCCTTTGGAAGTGTGATGAGAAGCCTGCTAATTGGGATCTATGAGCTGGATGTCAGGGAAATTCTGGTAATAGGTCACACGGACTGCGGAGCCAGATATACAGACAGCAGCAAGTTGATCGAGCTGATGAAGGAACGGGGAATCAGGCAGAAGGATATCGATTTAATTAAGTATTATGGAATTGATTTTGAATCCTGGCTGGGTGGATTTAAAGACTTAGACCAATCCATCAATAAATCAGTGGAACTGATTCGAAACCATCCATTGGTTCCGGAAGAGATCCGGGTCTATGGACTTGTGATTGATTCTGTCACAGGTGAGTTAAGTAAAGTTGAGGAGAAGGGCCAATGAAGCTTGGAATTGTTGGTTCAGGAATCATTGTAAAAGATTTTTTATCCATTGCCCACCATCTGAAACATACCACAATTTTATCCCTTTGCAGCACAAAAAGGAGCGAAGATAACGCCAGAGCCCTTGCAAAGGAATATTTGATCGGTCAGGTTTTTACGGATTATGAAGTTTTTTTAAAGAGTGAAGCGGATACGGTATATTTGGGATTACCCAATCATCTTCATTTTTCCTATGCGTATCAGGCACTGCTGGCGGGAAAGAATGTAATTGTGGAAAAGCCATTTACTCCTACTATAGAGCAGGCCACGGTTTTAAGCCGGACAGCAAGAGAGAAACACTTATTTCTGTTTGAGGCTGTAACCACTTTATACCAGCCGGATTACAGGAGAGTAAAGGAGCTGATTCCTTCTCTTGGAAGTGTCAGACTGGTCCGGTGCAGCTATTCCCAATATTCCAGGCGGTATGACCGTTTTAAAAATGGGGAAGTGCTTCCTGCCTTTGATCCTGCGTGCGCCGGAGGTGCGTTGATGGATATTAATATTTATAACCTCCATTACACTGCGGGCCTTTTTGGAATGCCTGAATCGGTTCATTATATTGCGAATATGGAAAGGGGAATTGATACCTCCGGAGTGCTTTTGCTGGATTACGGAAGCTTTCTTTGCACCCTGACCGGAGCCAAGGACTGCAGTGCACCAAATTCCTGTATTATTCAGGGGGACAAAGGTTATCTGATACAGGAAAGTCCGGCGAATATCTGTGAGGGGGGCCGTGTGATTTTAAATGACGGATCGGAAGAGACAGTAGCGGATCATTCCCACAGTCATCGAATGATCAGCGAGTTCCTGGAGTTTGAAAAGGTGATTCATTCCGGTGATCTTACCACCTGTTACCGCTATCTGGATCATACTCTTTGCGTATGCGAAATTCTGACTCAGGCAAGGAGAATGGCCGGAATTGTATTTCCGGCAGATGGACAAGAAGTGCAGGTATTATGAATAAAAAAACGCGTCTGCCAGGTTCCGTTAAAGCTGCCTGGTGAAGACGCGTTTATTTATTTTATATTCCCCAATTTATGCTGCTTTTGATTTATGAATGCTTCTATAGACGAATGTGAGTCCAAGTCCGGCTAAAGAGATGACCATGGCTGTCAGAAATGCATTTTTATAGCTTCCGGTAGCAGCAAAGATCTTGTTTAAAATAATTGGTCCTACGGTACCTGCCAGAGCGAATCCGATAAACATGATTCCGTAATTGACACTGTTGTTTTTCGGTCCGAACTGATCGGCAGTAAAGCCTGGGAAAACACCCATGAAAGCACCGAAACAGATACCAATGACAGAGATGGCGATGTAGAATAAAGCCACATCTCCTTTGTCACAGAAATAAAGCAGGATAAGACCGATGACAGACATTACACAGGCAAGTGCCAGGGTGTTGATCCGTCCGATTTTGTCGGAGATAGATCCGGCCAGGATTCTGCCAAGTACATTAAATAAGGCAAGGGTAGAAACCGCAGCCGTTGCTGAAACAACAGACATTCCCACGATGTTCTGAGCCAGAGGGGAAGCCATTGGAATGAACATCAGTGCAGCAAATGCACCACAGGTAAGCAGTACAATCATCACATAGAAAACTGGTGTTTGTAACATCTCTTTCCAGTTTTTATTCATGGCAGCCTGTTTGCCGGCAGAAGGAGGTGTATATCCTTCCGGAACGAAATCAGCGGGGCATTTTTCCATAAAGAAAGCGCCCAGACAGATAATCACTGTAAAAACAGCACCAATAATTTTAAATGCAGAAGTAACACCTGTTGTTGATATAATCATGGCAGCAATGGGTGGAATGATAACAGAACTGATTCCAAACGTCGCTGTGGTAAGTCCTCCTACAAGACCTCTCTTGTCCGGGAAGAACTTAATGGATGTACTGATGGTGGCACCGTAAACCATTCCAAGGCCCAACCCCAGTAAAATACTGTATGTGCCGATTAAAAAGTTTACACTGTTGGCATAACCGGACAGGAACATACCGCCGCCAAACATGATACCTCCCACTAAGACTGCTAATTTCGGGCCCAGAGTGTCATTGATGGTACCTCCGGTAATCATGGTAATAGGACCTACTGCATTGGCAATTACGAATACAATGGATAAATCTCTGGCAGTTAGTTTCATCCCTGTGATCTGGCTTAAATGCTCTGCCATTGGTACAGAAAGAACGCTCCATGCATATAAGGAACCGATGCATAGGTTAATGAGACAGCTGGCGATGAGAATCAACCATCTTTTCTTATTGTAGTTCATGCTACTCCTCCTAATTGTTATTATTATAACAATGTTTATATCATGATCAATGGAACATGTCAATATAAACATGTTTATAATACTGATATTTTATACAATACTGTTATATTGACATATTTTCCATATTTGCTATAGTTATAACAAGAAATTAAGAAAATCGGAGAAAATGAAATGAGAAGTTTGAAATATGCCATATTAGGGCTATTATGCCGCCACCCTATGACTGGTTATGAAATAGCAAAAGAATTTAATAATGAACTGGCAGAATTCTGGTATGCCAATCATAGCCAGATTTATCCGGAGCTTAAAAAGTTAAATGATGAGGGACTTGTCAGCTATGACATTGAAATAAGCGGAGAAATCCTGGAAGCGAAACGTTATACCATAACGGAAGATGGTTTTGAGGATTTTTCAAAGTGGCTGAATAAGGATGAAAAGATGCAAAAGACTCCCAAAGATATATTTCGCCTCCGGATGTATTTTTCAAGTAATATGAATGTGGAAACAAGAGTCCGTCTTTTAGAGAGTCAGCGAACCCAGCATGTGAAACGATTAAATACATTAAAAAAGAAAAATGAACCGTACACCGAAGTTCCGCCTCGTGATTCAGACCGGTTCGGGGATTTTCTTGTGCTTCAGGGCGCAATCATGCGGCAGGAGAATATTATAGCTTGGATTGATAAATGTATCAGTTATTGCAAATAGTATTGACAACTTAATTTTGTTGTGTTATTATTTCGGAAATAGTGAAAAGGCAATGAAGAGGAATAGTACGTATACGGAGAATTTCAGAGAGAAGGTGGCTGGTGTGAACCTTTATTGAAGTATATGGAAGCAGTCTCGGAGCTTTGAACCCAACGGGAAGATTCCCTAGTAGGCTTCAACGGAATTCCCACGTTACAGGGACGCGGTATGTCAGTACCGTATGGAGTGCAGAGGATTCTCTGAATTTAGGTGGTAACACGGATTGTATATTCGCCCTAAGCGTATGAACGCTTGGGGCCTTTTTTTATGCAAAAATCAGGAAAGAGGGAAATTATTATGAGGAAATTTGAAAAATCAAAAAAACTGGATTATGTGTGTTACGACATCAGGGGACCGGTTATGGACGAAGCAAACAAAATGATCGCCCAGGGGGTGGAGATCTTAAAGCTGAATATAGGAAATCCTGCTCCATTTGGTTTTCGGGCACCAGAAGAGCTTCTGATGAAAATGAACAGTAATCTGGTCCATACAGAAGGCTATTCCGATTCAAGGGGGTTACTCTCTGCCAGAGAAGCAATTGTAAAGTATTGCCGGAAAAAAGGAATTGAGGAAGTGGGAACAGAGGATGTTTATACAGGAAATGGAGTCAGTGAATTAATTACTCTGTCCATGCAGGGCCTTTTGGACTCTGGTGATGAAATCCTGGTACCATCACCGGATTACCCGCTGTGGACCGCATCCGTAACGCTGGCAGGAGGTACTGCAGTTCATTACATCTGCGATGAAGCCGCAGACTGGTATCCGGATATCAATGATATTAAAAGCAAGATCACAGAACGTACAAAGGGAATCGTTGTGATTAATCCCAATAATCCAACAGGAACCCTTTATTCCAAAGAACTGCTGGAAGAAATCGTTAAGCTTTGCCGGGAAAATGGTCTCATAATTTTTGCTGATGAGATCTATGACAGACTGGTTCTTGACGGACTGGTCCATACATCCATTGCCTCTCTTGCTCCGGATCTCCTTACGATTACGTTTAACGGTCTGTCCAAATCCCATTTAATTGCAGGATACCGCTGCGGCTGGATGAGTCTTTGCGGGGACAAATCCTCAGCAAGGGGATATGTGGAAGGAATCAATTTACTGTCTTCCATGAGACTGTGTTCCAATGTTCCGGCCCAGTCTGTCATAGAGACAGCTCTTGAGATGGAAGAGGAGACAAAGAAACTTTTGGTTCCTGGCGGCCGTATTTACGAACAGAGAGAATACATATATGAGGCACTAAATCAGATTCCGGGAATTTCAGCAACGAAACCGAAAGCGGCTTTTTATGTATTTCCCAAGATTGATATAAAACGGTTTGGAATTTATGATGATGAAAAGTTTGTTCTGGATTTCTTAAGAGATAAAAAGATTCTTCTTACCCATGGCGGCGGTTTCCACTGGGAGAAGCCAGATCATTTCAGAGTGGTTTATTTACCGGAGATGGAGCAGTTAAAATCTGCATGCAGCAGACTAGATGATTTTCTTACTTACTACAGACAGGATTAGGAATAGAAAAAGGTCCTGCAGCATTTTTGCATGCAGGACCAGTTTTTACTTGGAACTTTTCATGGTCTGTGTCTCATAGGTTTTAAACTCATTATTCCAGGACACAAACCGGGGATCCTGACGGTGATCGGTCAGGAGGTTTAAACCGGATAAGTAACTGCCCATATAGGCTGAAACTTTTTTAGCTCCGTAATAGTTAATATGATCTCCGCCATCTCTGGTATCCGTGTTCCAGTCAATGGATAACTGGTCTAAAGACAGGTTGAGATCGATGTAATCAAGGTCATTTTTATCAGCAAACTGTTTCACTGCATTATGTTTCGCATAAGTCCAGCATTTTGGTGAAGGAGAGCTGTATAAGACCAGCCGGATTCCTTTTTCCTTACATAACTCGCTGATTTTAGTCAGATACAGATAGGGCTGATCCTGTATTTCTTCAACCGCATCCGTCTCTTCTGTGTAAGGACCTCCGATATAAGGTTTGCTGTTACTATTATATTGATAGCCCTTATATACAGGAGAGGGTTTTTCTGTCACATCAGCGCTTAAATTTTTCAACATATAGAAATGGAAATATCTCCAGTTATTATGATACTGGTAAATAGGGAATATCTTTTTTGTTTTATCATCAACAATTGTTTCCAAAGCATTGATGTATTTAAAATCCCGAAAACAGGCATTGGTTTCCAACAGTACAACCTTTGGAGACTGTTTATTTAACACCTTTTCCAGAAGATAATAGGTATCCTGAAGTCTTTGTGCGGGCACACCGCAGTTAAAGCCAGTATATCCGTAGGTATTCCAGATCTCCATGGGAGAGATACTGGTGGTACTTTCACTGTCTCCGATGGATAGATATCCGATGGTATTTTTCGGCTCTTTATAGATTCCTCCGGCTTTTTTGTAAAGTCCTTCTGCTCCCGTATTTGCTGGCAGGAACAGAAAGGACATGATATATAAAAGAAGCGTAAGCCCGGTAATAAAGGTTAATGTTCTGATTTTGTTTCCTGCATGCATTCCGTCACCTCTTAAAATCCGGCATAGATGAGTTTTGCCGGTAAATATCCGTCACCGTATGCACCGAGGACGATTACAAGTAGAATCGCACCATAATACAGAGTCCATCGTACCGGAATCTGATATCCGGATATTTTATCTCTTATGGAAATTCCACGTTCGTGAATGATACCAACTGTCAGTACTGCCAGAAAGCCTAATAATACGGCTGTATAATCGGCGATAGAAAGCCCAAGCTGCAACAGAGAGCCATCCGTCAGTACCTTTGTGTCAAAGCCTGTAAAAATAGACTGGAACATGGATAAACCGGCTGTCATGGTTTCCGCCCGGAAAAACAATTCCCCAATGAAGACAATAATTAAAAGCTTCACAGACTGGAAGATGCGGTAAAACACATTGTTTCGGTTGATCTTTAAGCGTTCAGCAGCTTTTATCACATAAGGTTCCGTTAAGTTCTCCAGTAAAATCAGGACAAAGTAATAGATACCGAAAAACAGATAATGCCAGCCTGTGCCATGCCAGAAACCATTGCAGATCCATACACCAAAAAGTGCCGGAGCGGAAGCAACTACCTGCCCGAAATGCTTTCCTAATTTTGCTCTGGAATTTTTTCCGAATTTCTTTACCGGAGCGGTTAAGGATATGGGGTAAAAAACATAGTCTTTCAGCCAGGTGCCAAGTGTGATATGCCAGCGCCTCCAGAATTCGGAAGGACTTTTGGAAAAAAATGGCTGCCTGAAATTCTCCGGAATTGTAATTCCAAAGATTTCTCCGGTTCCGATGGTCATGTCAATGCAGCCGGAAAAATCTGCGTAAAGCTGAAATGTATAGAGGATGGCACCGAGTATTACCACAATGCCCCCGTATTGTTTATAAGATCCAAAGACTGTCTCCACAAGCAGATTCAACCGGTCTGCAATGATCAGTTTTTTAAACAGTCCCCATAGAATTCTCTGAAAGCCGTAGGTTACATTTTTGTATTCCAGAGGTTTTCCCTCAGTCAGCGCATTGGCTGTCTGGGAATAGCGGCATACGGGACCTTCCATTAATATGGGAAAGAAGGTCAGATAAAGAGCCAGTCTGCCCAGATGGTCATCAGCCGGAATTTTTTCATAATATACGTCTGCCAGATAAGAAACAGCCTGTAAGGTATAGAAGGATATTCCTATGGGAAGAGCGAATTTCATGGCAGGCAGCAGGTTCGGATAAGAGACTGCTTTTAACAGATGATTGATATTATCGCTGAAAAATCCGGAATATTTCAGGACAATTAGCATGCCTAGCTGAATTCCCAAACCCAGCCATAAGATTTTGCGCCGTTTGACGGCACAGGCTGCTTTCAGAGATTTTTTTTCTTCCGCAGATACTCCTGTTAAATCCAGATTCTTTTTACAGGAGGAAAGCCACAGACCGATATGATGAACGGAAACAGTGGAGATCAGGAGGTAAATAATTAATTTTCCGCTGAGGGAAAGAAAAAACAGCCAGCTGGCCACCAGTAGCACTTTATACCGGTGGCGTCCCGGTGCCAGCTGGTAAAGCAGCATGACACCGGGAAGAAAGAGGAACAGGTAAAGGATAGAAGTATAGGTCATAGATTAATCCTCTTTCAGCCGGTTAATCATGCTCCAAATCGCATTTGCTGAATTAAAATTAACAGGTATCATGTCAGCCGGAGTAATGGAAATGTCAAATGCATCCTCAAGCTCAGGAATCAGTGAGAGAATGGAAAAGGAATCCAAAAGAGCGTCGTCGATCAGTCTTGTCTCTGTCTCATAGTCAATCCCCGGGTTAATCTCGTTTAAAATCTCTAATAATTTGTTCATATGTTTATCCCCTTTCTGAATGAAAATAATTAAACTGGTCGGTTGCAAGAGAAGCTCTTGCAATCCGGTATTGCTCCTGTTCTGAATAAAGAAGTACCAAAGGAAGATCCCGGCTTAAGAACATGGACATTCCTTCTGTAGCGGAGTAAGCACCTGTTTTTCCAAATACAAGGTGGTCACCCTGATTTAAGTCTTTAAACGGGTACTGCCTTACCAGCACATCACTGGAAGTACAGAGAGAACCACATACAGTCCATTCCCTGACTTCGCCATCCTGGCTGCCGTAATGTTTGATAAAAGGTTTTTTCATAGCCAGCATCTGTCCATAATAGTTCAGTTGATGAATGCCTCCGTCAACGATGCAGTAAGACTGGTCATTGTTGGTTTTTAAGTCGACTACGCTGGTTGCATAAACTCCGCAGGATGCGGCAATGAAACGCCCCATTTCCAGTGTGACCTGACCTTGAAAGGACAGATGCTCAATCGCTTTTGACAGGGCAAGAAGCATAGCTTCTTCCTCATCTTTTTCCCCTTCAAAGTAGCACACCGGAAGGCCGGGACCGTATTCCAGTTTTTGTACTGTGAACTGATACTGATTCTGTAAATCTGCACAAAGCTGGTCCAGCATCATTAATTCACTTTCAAGCTTTGCACCTGATTTTTTCTGGGTGCCTGAAAAATACTGAAGACCTAAGATCTCCACATACTCACAGTTATTTTCCATGATAATCCGGCGTATGGATGACTCATCCATTCCAAACTGATTTCCGCTGGTGAGGCGTAAAAGAACCCGGATGTTTCGTTTTTCTTTCAGCGCGCAGGAAGTAAGAATCTTCCAGTGTTCCAGGGACTCCACGGTAAAGATAATATCTTTATATCTGGATATGGCATACTCCATATCCTCCTGTTTCTTATATACGCCTGACATCACAATCCGTTTTTCATCAATCCCCGCCCGTTCACAGATATGAAATTCACCGGGAGAGCAGACTTCAAAATAATCCACATGCATCTCCATGTCCTTCACTAAAAACGGATTCGCCTTCATGGCAAAGCAAATCTGGGTTTTCGGCGGGAGTGCTGATCGTATGTCCGCGATTCTGTCTGCAAGAATGTCTGTGTCAAAAAGATAAAATGGTGTTTTATAAGTTTCAAGTGCAGTCTTGAGTTTTGATTCGTTTACTTCTGATTTCATAAACACATCTCCAATAATTTTTTTCTGTCCATCTTACCGTTTGCAGTAACGGGGATGTGAAGTACGGGAATGCACAGGCTGGGAATCATATAGGAAGGGAGTGTTTCCCGCATGCGTTTTAGCAGTTCCTTTTTATCTAAATCCCCGCAGTAAAATGCAGCAAGGCGGTTTTTTTCGCTGTCAAATGCACAGCAGGCGCGGCTGATTTCCGGATAACTGTTCAAAATCAGTTCAATCTCCTCCAGTTCAATCCGGTGTCCCATGTGCTTAATCTGAAAATCCTTACGTCCGGAGAAACAAAGTTCGCCGTGATTATTATAAAAAGCAAGATCTCCAGTCCGGTAAATGGTCTCAGGATAGAGATCATTTAAAGGATTCTGAACGAATGCTTTTTTTGTCTGCTGGGGATTGTTATAATAACCCAGGGCAAGAGCGGTTCCTGCCACACAGATTTCTCCAATTTCCCCTTCAGATGAAATAAGTTTATCATCCGATCCCAGGAGAAATACATGTTCATTGGGAAATGACGTTCCAATGGGTATTTTTTCTTCCGGTTCAAATACTCTTAAAACAGGATAATACGTACAGTTGCAGGTGATTTCAGTAGGACCGTAAAGATTTACGAACCTGGCATTTGGAAGGTTCTTTTGCCAGACAGCCAGGTGACTCGCCGGCATGGCCTCTCCGCTGAATAAAACCTTATTTACGTGTTCTGGAACTTTATAAGTGAAGCCTTTTAACTGAGTGACCATACACAGAGCTGAGACAGCCCAGATCAGTGTTGTAATCTGATACTCGCACAGGCAATCCAAAAGCATGGTGGGAATAGAAAAATATTTTTTGGGTATCAGAACAATGGTAGCACCGGTTTTAAAGGCAGAATAGAGGTCTTTTACCGATACATCAAAGTCCAGCGGCGCCTGATTGCCTAGTATATCATCCGTTGTAATCTCAAACAAATCAGGGAAATAATCCATAAAGTCAATGACGGACCGGTGGCTTACTAAAACTCCCTTTGGAACTCCGGTAGATCCGGAAGTAAAATTACAATACAATGGCTGAGTATCCAGTGATTTCTCCCTGACAGCTTTCAAGCGCTCCGGATCAGCGGGGGTAGAAATAAGTTTGTGGTAATCGAAAATGGTGCCTTTAAATGAAAGCTGTTTCAGTTTTTCGTCTGTCTCTGAAAGAGAAATAATGCAATCTGTTTTTAGTACATCAAGAATCTGGCTGATCCGTGCAGCTGGCTGGTCGGGACTTATGAAGGTATAAAAACAGCCGGCATAGACAATTCCCATAAATGAGGTCACCGCTTCCACACACTTATCCATAAAGACCACAACAGGCTTTTGAGTTTTAGTATGCTCGGATAAAAAACTGCCGATTCGTTTTGCCCGGTCATAGAGTTCTTCGTAGGTACAGCTGGTTTCCGGATCAATAACTGCCTTTTTTTGAGGAAATTCTTTTGCAGAATGTTCCAGATATTCCAAAATATTATTCATGATAGTGTTTCCTTTCCTGCCGGTTTTATGGGAAAAGTGGCGCAGGCTGTAAAAAGTGATTCCGTAGTCAGGATTTTAAAACTCCCGTCCATCTGCTCGGCAATTTTTCCGCATGTCTTTAATCCGATATTAGTGCTTTCCTGAAAAACCAGGTCAGTGCGGATTTCATTGGTAATGCTGATCATTAAATTATCGCCGTCTCTGGCGCCTTTTACTACAACAGGAGTGCCGTGACCAGCATATTTTCTCACATTGGAAAACAGGTTATCAAAGAGACGTTTTAGATACTGTATATCAATGAATATGCTGCAGGGTTCATTCATAAATTCAGTCTGCACTTCAAAACCCAGGCTGTTTAAATTAAACACTTGTTCGCTTAACAGCTGTTGAAGCAGAATTCTTGCATCAAAGGTTTCCTTATTCATAAGGATGGTATCCTTACCAAATACGAGGAAGTACTGAAACAGTTTATCAGATAAATCTTTCAGCTGTATTGACTTTTCCTTACAGTTTTTAATGTATTTTTCCAACTGCTCTTCAGAATGGTAATCTTTGGAATCTAAAATCTCAAGATATCCGATTAAAGAAGTTAAAGGTGTGCGGATATCGTGGGACATGGAGGTAATCAGCTCGCTGTTTGCTTCCCACGCATCTTTTTCACTTTTGTATCTAGTGATAATGGAATGACGCATATTATCAGCGTTTCTAGCCAAAAGTGAAATTTCATCATTTCCCTTATGAAAAATCGGTTGTTCCAAATCACCCTGTTCAATTAAAGATACTTCTTTTGACAGAAGAACAATCCGGTCAATGATCCGTCGGTTATAAAGAATGATAATAATAAAAAATACAATAAAGAACATAATCCAGGAACAGTAAATCACTACATCCAGCCATTTAATCTGGGAAGAATCGATGATAGAAACGGAGTAGGTGCCGTCTGTAAAGGTAATATCACGTTCCTGCTGGTTGCAGCTTTCCACAATGGTGGTTGCAGTTTCATAGGAAGAATAGGAATCATTCCAGAAACCGGATTCGTAAAGTATTTCATCCCCGTTATATATGGTTAAATATACATATTTATGATTCTTGACCCATCTGGAGATGGCTCTTACATCTTTTACTGAAATTTTATTTTTTCTTACGTAATTTTCAAAGGAATTCTGATAGGTGTTTAACCGATTCTGTACCGAGTCTTCATCCATGTGTTTCTTAGAAACCATGTAATCACCCAGGCTTCCAACGATCAGATATACGGCGAAGCTTAAAAATGCTCCAAACAGAAGTACAAGTATCTGCTTATAACGCAGTGAGGATAATGTTTTACCCTTCATCAATCTGATATCCCTTTCCCCAGACGGTGCGGATAATTAACGGATTATTAAAATCCAGTTCCAGTTTCTTTCTAAGCTTTAAAATATGAACCATAATGGTATTGGTGGAGGAAGGAAGAAACTTTTCATTCCATACCCCCTCATAGATGGCCTGAGCATCTTTTGCAGTTCCTTTGTTTTTGACCAGATACATCAAAACCAGATATTCCGTATCGGTCAGTTCTATTTTTTGATTTTCCCGGTATACCCAGTGGTTTACCGTATCAATCACGATGTCCTGAACATGGACCTCTGAAAGATTTGCGGCAGACTCCGATTTCCCTTTGTAGACAACGTATCTTCTTAAGAGAGAATGGATTTTCATAAAAAGTTCTGCCTGGGAAAATGGTTTCACCAGATAATCATCGCCGCCGTTTTCGTAGGCATCGTTTTTATCTGTTTCTTTTGATTTCGCAGTTAAAAATAATACCGGAGCGGAATGAAAGGCTCGGATTTGTGCACATGCCTCAATCCCGGACATACCTGGCATCATGATATCCAGGATAATCAGATCGATATCAGGATTTTCTCTAACTGTATTTACCGCGTCGTTACCGTTAGCGGCTTCTAAAACGAGATAGCCTTTGTTCTCCAGCTGTATACGGATTACTTCCCGGATATCTGCGTCGTCATCTACCACCAATATCTGCTGTATGGAACTCATGGACAGATGCCTCCTTGATTGATTTAATCAAGTGAATTATAGCACTTATAGATGCAATAACAAGGCGATATAGCCTGATTTAAGAATTATTAAGAAATAGTGAGACATTTTTTCCGTAATTGTTTTAAAATTTATTTCGATATTTATAATCAAAAAAACCGGATATGTCATTGGTAATGTGACATATCCGGTTTGGGGTTAATGATTTACGGAGTGGTTAACCCACTGGCGCCATGAGAATCTTGCCGGTTCCCCGGTAAACATTGACAAGGCCCTCCCCTGACACTGCGGAGCCAAGCAGGGATTTGGAGGAACGTTCTACCGTGAATTTTAAGGAATTGGACCAGGCAATTGCCATGTTTCCGTCAATTTTAATTTCATCGTCTTTTAATTCAAATTCAATCAGCTCTTCTCTGGGTACCGGGCTTTCTAAAACTGCAATTCCCTGACCAGTCAGACATAGATTAAAGAAACCTTCCTTACCGGCAACTGCTGAGGTTAGTGTGGTTCTTGCAACTACATTCTGTTTGATGTCGGAATCACAGGCAAGGAATAATCCGTCTTCCAGAACCATACTTCCCCATTCAGAAACCTCCTCTAGAAGAATGTGCTTGTAAGTGGGCTCCAGCATCAAAAGGCCGCTGCCTTTAAATTCCGGTTTTGCAGAAGATTCTTTTGTTACCTTGGAAGCAAGTGCCTTACCCAGAAAATCGCCTACGCCCTTTATTCCGGAAGTCATGGTAACGGAGCCGGAAGTCCACTGCATGGCACCAGCCTGAATGGTGAAGGAATTGCCGTTAAGTTCAATTAAAACCTGCCTTTTTCGGATATTCATCTTGGAAGCATAATAGGAAGCAATGGCAGAACCGGATTCAACACTTAAGTCTTTCTGATGCTCAAATACCTTAACACAGCCACGTTCATTAATCTTAAGCATGTTTCCATTGTCATAAAGATTTTTGTAGGTTATCATATGTATTCTCCTTTTATTATTTCTCCTTAGAATATCGTCAGAATTGCCTTATGTAATAAGAAAAAAAGGAAAAAGATTAGTAAAAAGTAGGTTCTTTCATCACGGGGAAAAGCTTTGATACATAGGATAAAATATGAGAAGATGTATTTCAGAACAATTAATATAGCAAAGTTATAAATATGCTGACTGAGGCTCTTGTAATAAAGCCAGAATCTATCTTAAGCATGCACATAGTACTGCCGGGCTGTTTGATGCAGCCCGGCATTTTCTGATATGGGCAGGTTGCATCTGGAAAAATCTGTGGTATGATAAAATCTGAAAGTAAAAACATGGAACCGGAGGCGGATTTAAAATGAAACAGCAGTACATGGAAACCGCGAAAAGCGGGAAAGACTTAATTGCAGAAATAAATGAGACAATACCAGGAGAAGGACAGGCAGCGTTCTGGTGGCTTGGGCAGCTGGGGTATGCAGTAAAGCTGGGGACGGTCACAATCTATATCGATGCATTTCTCTCGGAACGTCCTGACAGAAGAACTGCACCGCTCTTTGATCCCAGTGAGATAACCAATGCAGATTACATAATCGGAACTCATGATCATCTGGATCACATTGACCGGAATGTCTGGCATCAGCTCTCCGTCAGCTCGCCAAATGCCTTGTTTCTTGTGCCGGAGAAGCTGATCCCTGTACTCAGTGAGGATCTTATGATTGATAAAAGCCGCTTTCTGGGGCTGGATGACCAGAAGACCCTGCTTCTTAAAAGCGGGATTAAAGCTACAGGGATTGCATCTGCACATGAGTTTCTGGATCAGGATCCGGTTACCGGTCAATATCCTTACACAGGAGTTGTGCTGGAAGGAATGGGGTGCAGGCTGTATCATTCGGGAGATACCTGCCTTTATGAAGGGCTAATAAGTAAATTAAGAAGTTTTGGGGACATGGATGTGATGTTTCTTCCTATTAATGGAAGGGATGGGCAGCGATACCGCTCCAATATCATAGGGAATATGACGTATCAGGAGGCAGTGGATCTGGCCGGTGCAATAAAGCCTGGCCTTACCGTTCCTGGTCATTATGAGATGTTTTCCAGCAATCAGGAAGACCCCGACCGTTTTGAAGATTATATAACCATAAAATATCCCGGTTTGCCATACTGGCTTGGAAGGCATGGGGAAAAGGTTTTTTATTCATAAAGTACATTCAAAAATATACAAAAAAGTCCATAATATGTAGCATTTACCATTTCCTGGAATATATTTATTATAGTGAAGCAGGAAAGGAAATGCGAGATGGCAATTAAAATATTTATTGATCAGGGGCATAATCCCAGCGGATATTTTAACAGCGGAGCAGAGGCCAATGGATTACAGGAATCAGAAATTAATTACCAGGTAGGAATTTACCTTCAAAACCTCTTAAACAGTGATCCCAGGTTTGAGGCCAGAGTCTCAAGGCCACAGCCGGATACCGTTCTGGGTACCAACAATACTACCAGCCTGGCTGCCAGAGTTGCCATGGCAAACCAGTGGCCGGCAGATTATTTTATCAGCATCCACTGCAATTTAAATCCTAATCCCGAAATCAACGGAACGGAAGTATACATTTATCAGTATTTTACCCAGGGACAGTGGCTGGCAGAACAGATTATGGGCGGGATTAATGATATGGTTGGAACCAAAAACAATGGGATCCGGGAAAATCCTTCTTTATATGTACTTAGGAATGCAGATATGCCCGCTAATTTAATAGAACTGGGATATATAAGCAATCCATCGGATGCAGAAAAGCTTAAAAATGACCAGTATGGATTTGCTTACGGAATCTATCTGGGTCTTTTACGGTATTTTGGATTTGCTTAGGTCAGAAAAGCTTTTGAGTGATGCTTTCTTTGAGGTAAACGCTTCGAAGAAAGCATTTTTAATGGATTTTTTTTATTGTGAATATACAAAACAGGTTGCTGAATCCGGAGATTGTGACTTATAATACTGATATTAGCTGCAAATGAATAAATAAACAAAAGAAGAGAGAGGATCCATCATCATGAAATCACTGTCAGATATACTATACTGGCTGGATGATATGATCTGGGGACTGCCAATGATACTTATCCTGGTTGGAACCGGGATCTATTTAACGGTTCGTTTCCGTTTCATTTACCAGAGAAAAGTGTTTTTTCATTTTAAAAACACCTACGGAAGGATGTTTCATAAATCGGAAGGCGAGGGGACTGTTTCTGGCTTTGCAGCTGCATGTACAGCACTTGCCAACACCATAGGTACCGGCAATATCAGCGGTGTGGCGACGGCCATCGTCAGCGGCGGACCGGGAGCACTGTTCTGGATGTGGGTTTCTGCCTTTTTTGGAATGTCAATTAAGGCAAGTGAAATTATAATCGGTCAAAGGTACCGCCAGAAATATGAGAAGTCCATGGATGAATATGTATGCGACCGTTCCTTTGTTATGAAGAATGCATTTGGCTGGAAGAAAGGCGCTGTTATACTAGCCGTGTTCTGCCTGGTGTTCGGACCATGGACCTGCTGTGTTCAGACAGAGGCAGTGACTAGCTCCATAAAAGAAGGGCTGGGAATAGCCCCATGGATTACGGTAATACTCATTGGCATTACCTGCTTTGTCACAATTGCCGGTGGGTTAAAGCGAATATCCAGCTTTATGGAAAAAGTAATTCCCGTCATGGCTCTTTTTTATGTGGTTGCCGGAGTTGGCATTATGATTTTAAATTATGAGAGAGTTCCAGAGATCTTTCTGCTGGTTTTTCGTTCCGCATTTACTCCCACAGCCGCAGCAGGTGGATTTGCCGGGGCGACTGTCCGGGATGCCATTCAATACGGTGTGGCAAGAGGGCTGTATTCCAATGATGCCGGAACTGGTTATGGGATTATTGCCCACGCATCTGCAAAGACGGATCATCCGGTAAGACAGTCTTCCTGGGGCTGGGGTGAGATTTTTTTAGATACCATTGTAATTTGCAGCATCACTGCATTTTCCATACTGTCCACAGATGCCTATATTACGGCAGATGCAACTTCCGGTGCGCTTACCACCATAGCCTTTAAGGAGGCATACGGAAGCGGAGGCGGGGTGATCATTTCTCTCGCAATTGCTGTTTTTGCATGGACAACCATTATCGGTATGTATTATGCCTGTGAAAAGTCAGTAAACTACGCTCTGGGGGACACAAAGCTTAATAAGCTTGCCATGCCGGTTTATATGGTTTACTATCTGATTCCATGTCTGATTTTTTATAATATCAAAGCCGATGTGTTATGGGCCTTTACTGATATTTTAACGGCATCTTATGTGGTAATCACGCTGATCTTTATTTATGCAAAGCAGAAAGAAATTTTTAGGCTGTTTGATGATTTCTGGTACCGGTTTTTACCGGCTAAAAACAGGGGAGAAAATCCGCCGCCGGTGGTTTTAAAGGGAGGAGAAGAATAGATGAGAACAAGTTTTGATGAAATAAGAAATGAGAAAGATTTAATCATTCTGGACGGAGCAATGGCTACAGAGCTTGAAAAAAAAGGGCTTGATTTAAATGATGAGCTTTGGAGCGCAAAAGTGCTGGAGAGTCATCCACAGGCAATCAGTGAAGTCCATTATGACTATTTTAAAAATGGTGCAGATGCAGGAACCTCTGCCAGCTATCAGGCAAGTTTAGCCGGTTTTTTAAAGAAAGGCTATTCGGAGCAGGAAGCAAAAGATTTTATCGCCCGTTCCATGGAACTTCTCCTTGAAACCAGAGGCCGCTGGTGGGAGGAAGAGGGCAGAAGCACGGGGAGATGTCTGCCTCTTGCTGTGGGGTCAATCGGGCCTTACGGCGCTTATCTTGCGGATGGATCGGAATACACGGGAAATTATCAGGTATCAGAGAAGGAACTGGAAGTATTTCACAAAGACCGGATGGAGATATTAAAAGAGGCAGGTGCAGAGTTGTTTGCGCTGGAGACATTCCCATGCCTTTACGAGGCGGTTGTCTGCGCCAGAATCATGGAACAGTTAAACGCCGATTATTACATCAGCTTTTCATTTAAAAACAGCAATCAGATCAATGGGGGAGATACCATTGAATCCTGCGTGAAAGCCTTAGGGGGATTAAAACATCTGAAGGCGATTGGAGTTAACTGCACCCAGCCTCATCTGGTGACAGATATTATAAAGACATATCAATCATATACAAACCTTCCCATCGTTGCATATCCAAACAGCGGAGAGAGTTATGATGCCTGCTGTAAAACATGGCATGGAGTGAAGGAGCCGGGGCTGTACGGACAGTGGGCAGCAAATTGGTATGCGGCAGGCGCAGGCCTGATCGGCGGATGCTGCCGGACCACGCCGGAGGACATTCATGAAATATTTACCTGGTATGAGAAAAACAGATGAAACAGGATTAATAAGAGGTGACTGGCAATGACATTGTTTTCCCGTCAGGTGATGGAACAATTTGGGGAACTGGACTACGAGGTTTACAATTATATATTAAAAAACAGTGAGAAGATACCGTATATGACAATCCGTGAGGTGGCGAAGGAAGCTCATGTGTCTACCACCACCATCACCCGGTTTTGCAGGAAAACCATGTGCAGTGGTTTTTCGGAATTTAAGGTGCGGTTTAAGCTGGAAAAGGAAAAGAAAGGATCTGTGAAAAAACGGTTTGATCTTTCTTCCATCACCGATTTTTTTGAACGGGTCAACTCCGATGGGTTTCAAAAACAGCTGGATACAATCGCTGAAGTGATAGCAGGTAAACGGCAGATTATATTTATTGGATCCGGTAATTCAGGAATCATGGCGGAATATGCAAGCCGGTATTTCTGCAATATCGGAATATTTTCAACTGGGATTAACGGTCCCATGTTTCCCATTAATCTGGAGTTTCCGGAGGAAAGCATCATTATTGTTTTGTCTGTGGAAGGGGAGACCAATATTATTATAGAGAATTCTTCTAAATTGAAGGAGAGCAGCAGCACTCTGGTATCCATTACAAACAGCAGGAACAGTACTCTGGCAAGAATCTCAGATTACAACATTTCCTATTATATTCAAAAAGAAAGAAAAGAGATGGAAGAGATGAAGGTGGATATTACTTCTCAGATTCCGGCAGTTTATATTGTGGAAGCCTTAGCGAGACTGACCATGGAAAAGAAACAGGGATAAAACACCCTGTTTTTTTTGTGGAACAAATGCCAAAACATTCATGCTTGTTCCCAAAGAAGGCAAATCCGTTCCCTTTCCCAGATTTTTGGAGTATGCTTTTTTTATCAAATACCAGGAGGTAAGCAGATGAAAGGGAAAATAAAAATAGTAACCATTGGAGGCGGGTCCAGTTATACGCCCGAACTGATAGAAGGCTTCATTAAACGGAAAGAGGAACTTCCCATTGGAGAAATCTGGCTGGTGGATATTGAAGAGGGAAAAGAAAAGCTGGAAATTGTAGGAAACCTTGCAAAACGTATGGTGAAAGCAGCAGGTCTTGACTGGGAGGTTCATTTAACTCTGGATCGGAGAGCGGCTTTAAAGAATGCAGATTTTGTTTCCACCCAGTTTCGGGTAGGACTTCTCGATGCACGGATTAAGGACGAACGGATTCCATTGTCACACGGTGTAATCGGGCAGGAGACCAACGGTGCAGGCGGCATGTTTAAGGCGTTCCGTACAGTTCCAGTCATTCTGGAAATTGTGGAGGATATGAAAGAACTCTGCCCGGATGCATGGCTTGTAAACTTTACAAACCCCTCCGGTATGGTGACCGAAGCAGTAATGCGTTATGGTAAATGGGATAAGGTAGTGGGGCTGTGCAACGTTCCCATTATGTGCAGAAAGATTGCGGCTGGAGCTTTGCAGGAAAAGGAAGAGGATTTGTTTTTCCGTTTCGGCGGCTTAAATCATTTCCACTGGCACAGAGTATGGAATCATGAGGGTGTGGAAAAAACAGGAGAAGTTCTTGAGTCAGTATATACAAAGCCGGATGGTCTTAAAAATGCCATGCAGGGGCTGAAAAGTTCCGGAGTTCAGAACATTCCGAATATTGCCTTTTTAGCAGATCAGATCAGAGATCTTGGAATTATTCCATGTATGTATCACCGGTATTACTACATTACGGATGATATGCTGAAGGAAGAGCTGGAGGCGTTTGCAAAAGGGGAAACCAGAGCAGAGCTTGTAAAGAAGACGGAAGCAGAACTTTTTGAACTTTATAAGGATCCGGATTTAAATATTAAGCCGGTTCAGCTGGAAAAGCGGGGCGGTGCATTCTATTCCGACGCTGCCTGTGAGCTGATTGCATCCATATATAACGACAAGAAGACCACCATGGTTGTGAGCACCAGAAACAATGGTGCAATTTCTGATTTGCCGGATGATGTGGTGGTTGAAGTCAGCAGTATTATAACAGCAGGAGGTCCGGTTCCCATCTCATGGGGAAGCTTTGATTCATCCACCAGAGGGTTGCTGCAGCTGATGAAGGATATGGAGCTGACTACCATAAAAGCAGCAGTAACTGGTGATTACGGAACTGCACAGCAGGCATTTACCTTAAATCCACTGGTACCAAGCGGTAAGATCGCGGGAACTATTCTTGATGAGCTTTTAGTGGCTCACAAAAAGCATCTTCCCCAGTTTGAGGATAAGATTGCCCAGTTAGAAGCAGAAGGGAAATAATCAGCGGGACAGACAGAGTACCCTGCTGAAAGACAAACTCATATCATACAGTATGAAACTGAATCTTTGAGAAATGCTGGTGATAAAAGTGAGTTTATATAAAGATGGTTTAACGGGAGTGATTATTACTCCCTGCCAGGAAGAATATGAAAAAGCAAGGCAGGAGTGGAACCGGGCTGTTCAGAAATTCCCGGAGGTAATTGTTTATTGCAGCCAGATCTCTGATATACAAAATGCAGTACATTTTGCAAGACGGCATGAGATGGGAATACGAATCCGGTCAGGCGGTCATCATTATCAGGGGTATTCCACCGGAAACGGGGTACTGGTGATTGATGTGAGTCCCATGAAGGACATCCGCCTTTCTGGTTCCGGGCAGTGTGTTGTCATGGAAAGTGGTGTTCAAAACCGGGAAGTGTACAATTTTGTGGGAGAAAAGGGATATCCCTTTCCGGGAGGGACCTGTCCTACTGTGGGAGCAGCTGGTTATACACTGGGAGGTGGCTGGGGATATTCAAGCCGCTTCCTGGGGCTGGGCTGTGACAGCTTAAAATCTGTGGAGATAGTTAATTATGAAGGTAAGGTTTTAACTGCTGATGAAACCTGTAACCCAGATCTGTTCTGGGCTTTAAGAGGAGCAGGCGGAGGCAATTTTGGTGTTGTTACCTCTTTAAGGTTTCAGCTGCCGCCCAGGATAACAGCAGTAACTCTGGTGGAACTTGAGTATACCAAACCTGGTCTAGAGGAAATGGCAGGATTTTTAGGAGTCTGGCAGAAATGGCTGGTGGGTCTGGATCCGAGAATTACCATGAATATCAGTATGTACAATTCGCCCCAGGACGGACTTGGGATTTTCGGGAGAGGTTTGTTTTATGGAACGGCAAAGGAAGCCGCGGCCATATTGAATCCTTTTAAAAGGGACGGGGCGGTTTTATCTTATGAGGAGCTGTCGTTTTTTCAGGCTATGGAAAAAATACAGTCTTCCTATCCGGATTCTGAAAAGTTTCAATCCACTGGACGATTTGTTCAAAGAATGTATGGGGCAAAAGAGCGGATGCAGATTGCCGGTCTGATAGCAAAGCAGGCAGAGGGCTCGATTTATGCGGCAGTCACTGTCTATGCACTTGGCGGTAAGATCCGGGAGGTAAGCCCTGTCAGCACCGCTTATTTTTACAGGGATGCGTCTTATATCATGGGGATTCAGTCCGTGTGGGAAGATGATTGCTATGGAGAGATTAACAGGCAGTGGCTTTATCCCAGGTTTCAGTATCTAAAGTCAATTACGGAGGGCTCCTATATTAATTTTCCTTATAACAGGCTGACTGATTATGAGAAGGAGTATTACGGCGAGAATGTCTGCAAATTAAGACAGACAGAGAGTCGGTATGATCCTTACCATGTATTCAGTTTTCCTCAGGCGATCCGGTAAAGGGGAAAGGATTTTTGCCGTTACAGGATTGCTTTGGACTTGGGTATTCTATTTGGGGCATAGGTAAAGAGCTATCTTTGGCTATGCCTCAAATGGTATGGAAGGAATTATGAAATTGAAGAAATGAGGCAGGTGTAGGGAAAAGATATTATCTATGCCACGCAAATGCGAAACGGCGTGGCATAGGCAAAGCGCTATCAGCTGCCATGCCTCAAATGGTATAAAAAGGAATCATAGAACTGGAGAACTGGGGCAGATGCAGAAAAAAAACTTTATCTATGCCACGCAAACGCAAAACGGCAGGTCATAGGTGAAACGCTATCAGCCGCCATGCCTCAAATGGTATAAGAAATAGAATTGGAGAACACGCTCCTTAACTTGACGCACAGTAAAAACGGTGTTATACTTTTAACCGCATAGAAGACAGTTCATTAGTACCATCCTGTCTATAAACAAAACTAGGGCTGATTTTAATATTGTTGGAACGAAAAGTTATTGCAGTTATTATAGCTTTTTTTTCGTGCAGATAGAGAAAGCAGGCATAGTCATATGTCTGCTTTTTTTGCATTGATATGGCAAAATTAAAATTCTGCCTCCGAAATTCGAAAGGACAAAGAGACTCATGTATTATCTGGAAACAGAACAAAGTTTTGACTCAGCTCATTTTTTAAAGGGCTATGATGGAAAATGCAAAAATATCCACGGTCACAGATGGCGGGTTGTAATTGAAATTGAAAGCCCCGCGCTTCAGAAAGAGGGACAGACACGGGGGATGATCGTTGATTTCTCCAGGCTGAAACAGGATCTAAAAGAAGAAACCGATTATTTCGACCATTCTCTGATTATGGAAGCCGGCTCGTTAAAGCCTAAAACCCTTACGGCTCTTAAAGAAGAGAGCTTTTTATTGATGGAAGTGAATTTTCGCCCCACTGCAGAAGAATTTTCAAGATACTTTTATGAAAGAATGATCCAAAGAGGTTATGACGTGAAATCTGCCAAAGTGTATGAGACTCCTGCAAACTGCGCTTCCTACGGGGAGGATAGCCATGGCAGATTATAATGTGGCGGAAACCTTTGTAAGCATTAACGGAGAGGGGGTATATGCAGGTCAGCTGGCTGTATTTATCCGTTTTTATGGATGCAATCTTTCCTGTTCTTACTGCGATACCGCCTGGGCCAAAGATGCCCTGGTACGCGGAAAAACAATGAGTGAGCTTGAAATTTATGAATACATAAAAGAAACAGGTATTAAAAATGTAACTCTTACGGGAGGTGAGCCCCTGATCCAGCCTGGCATCGGAGATCTTCTTTCTCTTCTTTTATTAGACGAGGAACTTCGTGTGGAGGTTGAAACAAACGGAAGTGCAGACCTTTCAACTTATCAGAGAGAAACAAATGCACTTACCTTTACCATGGATTATAAACTTCCGGGAAGCGGTATGGAGGCTGCAATGCAGCTGTCTAACTTTGATTATTTAAAGCAGAAGGACACAGTAAAATTTGTTGCAGGAAGTATAACCGATTTAAGAAAGGCTGTGGAGGTGATTTCCCGCTATCAGCTTTCCGGCAGGTGCCATCTCTATTTTAGCACCGTATTTGGCAGACTTTCATTGCCTGATGTGGTGGAATTTATGAAACAGAACCGGTTAAATGATGTGACTCTTCAGCTGCAGCTCCATAAAATCATCTGGGGATCCGATGCAGTGGGCGTTTAAGCAGAAGGGAGTGATGGATAGTGGCGATTGATACAGACGCAATCCAGGCCCACGTGAGAGGGATATTAAAGGCACTGGGCGAGGACCCGGACAGGGAGGGCTTAAAAGATACGCCTTCCAGGGTTGCAAAGATGTACGGAGAAGTTTTTGAAGGGATCAGTTATTCAAACCATGAAATTGCACTGATGTTTGGAAAAACCTTTAAAGAGGATATGGACACAAACGGTGTTGGAGATGACATGGTGGTAGTAAAGGACATAGAAGTATTCAGTTACTGTGAACACCATATGGCGTTAATGTACAATATGAAAGTTGCCGTGGCTTATATACCCAATGGAAAAGTGATCGGATTGAGTAAAATTGCCAGAATTGCCGATATGGCAGCCAGGAGGCTTCAGCTTCAGGAGAGAATTGGTTCCGATATTGCAGAAATCATGGCAGAAGTTACCGGTTCAGAGGATATAGAAGTGGTGATTGAGGGCAGTCACAGCTGTATGACTGCCAGAGGAATTAAAAGTTCTTCGGCCAGGACGAAAACAGTGACCTTAAGAGGACGTTTTAAGTCGGAGCCGGAATTACGCATATGAAAATTGGATAAGAGAAAAGAAACGGAGAGAATGATGAAAGCACTGGTATTATTAAGCGGGGGTGTTGACAGCGCCACCTGCCTTGGTATGGCAATTGAAGAATATGGAAGAAAGAATGTCTGCGGTCTGTCTGTTTCCTACGGGCAAAAGCATGCAAAAGAGCTGGAAGCTGCAAAAAAGATTGCAGATTATTATGAGATAGAATTTATAAGTCTGGATTTAAGCAGAATATTTGCATACAGTGACTGTTCCTTATTAACCCAGTCTCAACGTGAGATACCAAGAGAAAGCTATGCAAAGCAGCTGGAAAGCAGCGAAGGAAAACCCGTATCAACCTACGTTCCCTTCCGCAACGGATTGTTTCTTTCCTCTGCGGCCAGTATCGCCTTGTCAAAAGGCTGCAGCGTGATCTATTACGGAGCTCACAGCGATGATGCAGCAGGGAATGCCTATCCGGACTGCAGCAGTTCTTTTCAGGAAGCGATGAGCCGCGCCGTCTACATTGGAAGCGGAAATCAGCTTACCATAAAAGCCCCATTTGTGTTATGGACCAAGGCAGAGGTCGTGGAGCGGGGATTGATGCTTCATGTCCCTTATGAACTGACATGGAGCTGCTATGAAGGGGGAGAGGAACCATGCGGAAAATGCGGTACCTGCATAGACCGTGAAGAGGCCTTTGCAAAGAATGGAATGGAAGATCCGGCATGGAAGAAAGGAGAATAAAGATGTCAGGTAGAAATTCAGAAGAAACTAAGGGACTGACCCATCTGGGAAGCCAGGGAACTGTTTATGAAACGAATTATAATCCAGGGGTTTTAGAGACCTTTTTAAACAAGCATCCCGATAACGATTACTTCGTGAAATTTAACTGTCCGGAATTTACCAGCCTTTGCCCTATTACCGGTCAGCCGGATTTCGCCTCCATAACCATCTCATACGTTCCAGGGGAACAGATGGTGGAGAGTAAATCTTTAAAACTCTATTTATTCAGTTTCAGAAACCACGGAGATTTCCATGAGGACTGCATGAATATCATTATGAAAGATTTAATTGCATTAATGCACCCCAAATATATTGAAGTGTGGGGGAAATTCACTCCCAGAGGCGGCATTTCCATTGATCCCTACTGTAACTATGGAGAGCCGGGAACCAGATGGGAAGAGGTGGCATGGGAGAGGCTTAAGTCCCACGATCTTTATCCGGAGCGGGTGGACAACCGTTCGGATTAACTGCTGTGGCTTAAGATGAATTCCCGTTTGATCAAAAGGAGTCTGTGCAATTGCTTTAAGATGTAAAAGAGTATGGCTCTTGCTTCAAATTCTTCTCTGCTTAAGGGGAGCTCATGATCTTTTAAATCCAGCAATAGCAGATTTAAATCCTTTAGCAGTCCCTCCACCGTGTTATCTCTGTGGTAGCCCTGCTCGATACTTGCTAACAGCTCAGAAACTTCCATTGCTTCTTTTGGAAGACAGGAAATTGACCGGATATTTTCATAGATTTCATAAAGCAGGAGGCTTTGCTGCCTGCGCATTTCAATATAATCAACTTCATAGGTATCTTTTTTAAACAGAGCATTGTTATAATTCGTTAAGGCACAGGCTTTGGCTGTGCGGAGGGCCTTTTGCAGAGACAGAAGGTCCGCCGGTCTGCAGCTGTCTTTGTCTTCCGAATGAAGAAAACAGGACATCTGGCTTAAGGTATCTTTGATACGGGTATCCACTTCGTCAGAAAGCCTTTTGAATTCATCTTTCCTTCTTCGCAGGTGCAGATTCACTAAAATCCCAACTGTTGTACCGATCAGAAAGAGAGCTGCCTCATTGGCGACCAGAGCTGCAGTCATAGACCGCTCAGTCAGAAAATGGGTGATGAGTACGGAGTCCATGGCTATGGCTTCGCCCCAGTCTGCATAGAAGCACAAAAGAGCGAAGAGAAATAAATATCCCGCAAATGCAGGAAGGGTGAACCCCAGAATTCCAAAAAAGAAACGGGCGATCAGGAGTGCACACACAAAAGCCAGTGTCCGGTTTCTGGCACTTTTTATGGTTTCTTTCTTTGTATTCTGAATGCTGAGCACTGTAATGATTCCGGCGGTAGCGGAATAACGAAGCCCCAGTTCTCCGGCAATTGCGATGGAGAGCACGGCGGCTACTGCAATTTTTAAACTTTTTATAATGGTATCCTTATTCATGGCTCCTCCTTTCTGGATTCCTTCCGTTAATATCCCCGTTCTTTCAGCTTGTGGATCAGATCTGTATAGAATCCCATCACATCAAAGCCTTCTATGTTCTTGCGTGTTAAGTCAATGACATCTCCATGAGAGATTCCTTGTTTTCCTTTTGGCTTCAGTACTCCTAAATCATTTCCCCAAACCATGGAACTGGTAGAAACCAGACCGTCATTTTTACCACCCCCAAAAGTCCGGATGATCAGATAGCCCAGATTCAGAGGAAACATGGCACTTTTTGCAGAGCCCATCTGAGATCCTGTACTTTGACAGTATACACCGGGAGCATCAGTCATAATCCCATTGAGCCGGGCACATTCCCTGTCAGTTAAATCCCTTAATCCGCTTAAAAGGTCAGGATTGTCATCCCCAAGAAGAGTAAACAAGGATTCATATTTTTTCCCGATGAATTTAACAAATTCAGGAGAAATACGGTCAAGAATCCGGCATACATAATTGCAGCCGTAGTGAGGGGTATTGATGGTTGTGATGGAGGCGACATACCGATCCATGCCAAGACAGCTGACTGCATACCGGCTGTCAAGCCCTCCCTTTGAATGGGCGATGATATTTACTTTCTCACAGCCAGTATCGTTTACAATTTTTAAAATGCAGGCTTTGATTTCTTCTGCACATTGTTCCACAGAAGCGGAAGACTGATGGTTGCTGTAAAAAATGGCGGCTCCGTGCCGGATTAATTCGTCAGGAATCCTTCCCCAGTAGTTAAAGTTTTTCCAGTCTCTGAAAAATATACCGTGAACCATTAATATGGGGTATTTGGTCTTACATAATTTTTCTTCTTTCCATTTCTCGTAAAACTGCTGCTTTTCCATTGAAAAATCGTATTCTTTTCGCGAAACTTGAGTGAAACTGTGTAGCAGGAACAGATTGAATCCTGGAATCCACCAGAACAGCAAAAGTGCAATCCTTTTAAAAAATCCAAGCTGTCCCGAACAGGTAAAGATCCGTATGATACCATTCATAAACAGTAAATAAAGTAGAATGGCGCAGATGATACCATTTATAATAAGAAGGCGTACTGGTGTATCTGTCTTGAAAATCAGAAATAGATAAATTGCTGTTTCAATCAGAAAAGTCATGATCGAAGCAAGTACCAGTTCGTAGCCGCCATGGAGAATTTTAAGCCTTTGCCCCTTGCAGCTGGTATTCACAGGTATAATATGGCAGTAAAGATAAAAAAGCATCAAACCAGTACAGGAGAGAACACGTATCAGTTTATCTGGCATCATGGGAGACAGCAGCACCAGATTATATAAAAGCATGAGGAAAAAATAACGGATCGTTCGTTCTATGTAAGTCAAAGCAATTCCTCCTTTTTTTGACTTAGATTGTACCACATTTTCCCTGATCTGGATAGAGGAGCATGTTAACGCCTGTCACCGCCGTCCGATTACTGTTTCTAAATAGGTTTTCGGCGTAGTACCCATTCGTTTTTTGAATACTTTAAAGAAATATGCGTAATCCCAGAATCCGGATTCCGCTGCGATTTTATGAAAGTCCCGTTCGCCAAGTTCCATCATACTTACGGCGGATGCAATCCGGATGGAGTTTAAATATTCGGTAAAACCCTGTCCTGTTTCGTTTTTAAAAATAGTGCTTAAATATCCGGAACTGATTCCGATTTCCTCTGCCACACTTTGCAAAGAGACAGATCCCGCATAATCCCGGTTGATATATCCGATTGCAGTTTTCACATAGCAGGAATCACCTGGCATCTGACGCTTAAGTTCTGTGCACATGTTTATAAAGCAGTCAAGGAACCACTGACAAAGCTGGGGCAGCGTATTAAGCTGAATAAAAATCTGATCAGGTGCTGCTTTGCCGGCAATGATTTTCCCCAGATCCAGTTGATTCTTTTTGGAAATCCGGGTGATAATGCTGAGCAAATCCGTGCATTTCATCTGTACGTTGGACCGGGTTTCTTTCTGGTCAATCATAGTTTGAAACAAGTCTTTAATGAGTGTCTCCGTTTTTATAGTCTCTCCCTTTAAAACCAGGGTAAGAAGAGTCTTTTCCAGAGAATAATCAAGCCCGGTTAATTCTGATGGCTGGGGAATCAAGTGACTGGAATGAAGAATGGACTGCTTTCCAGAGTAAAAAATAAGCCCTGTGGTCTCCAGTGCTTTTGCATAGGAATGTCCGACTCCCCATATCTGCCCGGAAAGTTCCCCCACACAGAAACTAACGGATATGTTTAAATAATTTTTGTAATTGGATGAAAGCTGGTGCAGAAGGCTATGAATGGTTTCCTGTCTCTTTGCCTCGCTTGCTTCGTGGGCAAAGGAAAGGAGAATGCAGTAGATTCCCTGTTCCATATGTGTGAGGATACCTGCGTGATAGCTGCTTAGAATTTCATTGCCGATGTTGCAGATGGAAAAACTTAAAATGTTTCGTTTCTTCATATTGCTTTCCTGTTCCAGTTTAACATAATCATCGATGGAAAGAATAATGGGAATGACCTGGGTCATATCCAGACGGATACCAAGAATTTTTAAATTGGCTTCAATCTCTTTTTCCGACAGGAAAAGCTGACCTAGTAAATCCGCCACAAACTTTTCTCTTAAAGCGGATAGGCTGCGGTCAGGAAATGCCTTTGTGTCATTTTTTATGTTGAGCGTTTTCTTTAAATCTTCCAACAGAGACAAAAGTGATTCTTTGCTCAGCTTATGTTTTAGCATATAGTCCAGGGCACCATTCTTTAAAGCACCACGCACATAGGTATAATCGTCATAATTACTCAGTGCTATGAAGATAATGTCCGGATACTGTTCCCTCACCCGCTTGCATAGCATCAGCCCATCCATATCAGGCATTTTCATATCTGAAATAATAATGTGTGGTTTCGTCTCCTTTATTTTATTGAGAGCAGTTACGCCATCTCCAGCTTCTGCGCATATGGTAAAATCACTGGATAAATCCGTAAACAGCAGCTTTAGATGGTTGCGTACCAGCAGTTCATCATCAACAATTAAAATTCGGAACATAGTGGGATACCTCATTTTCTGTAATAATGGGGAGCAGTATTTCAAACCGGGTAAAAACTCCCGGCTGACTGATAATTTCCATTTCATAATCATTACCAAAGTACATATGTAAGCGTTCTCTGATGTTGTGGATTCCAATATGTCCAGCATTCTCGTTCTGGTTGTGATTCATTATTTCATGAATTCGTTCATCATCCATTCCAAGACCGTTGTCTTCTATAATAATCTTCAAAAACTCCTCATCTATCAAATAATCCACAAGCAGAATACCGCCGGTTGCCTTGTCTTTTAAACCATGCTTTAAGGAATTCTCAACCAGCGGCTGAACCAGCAGTTTTGGCACCATACAGCTTCTGGCTTCCTCTGAAACACGGATGCGGGATTGAAACGCATTGGTATAACGGTAATTTTGTATTTCCAGATAGGATATTACAAACTCCCCATCTTCCTCTGCTTTCAGGAAAGAACGTCCATCCATGTTGATATGCATGAGAGATGACAGGGACTGTGCCACGTTTCCTATGTTTTCTGCTCCCTGAAGGGAGGAAAGAAATTTAATGGTGTTTAATGTGTTATAAAGGAAATGAGGATTCATCTGGAACTGAAGTGCTGCAATCTCTGCCCTGCGTTTGCCTTCTTCCTCCCTTTTCACCTCCAGAAGCAGAAGCTTTATCCGCTTAAGCATAGCCTGGAACTGACTGGACAGTGCGCCGATTTCATCTTTCGTCTGAATGGAAACATTAAAATCCAGATAATCTCCATCAATCAGCTTTACGGCATTGGCAAGAATACGGATCTGCCTGGTGAGTAAGGTGGTAATGAAAAAAACGGTTCCGATTAACAGGAATAGAAGAAACAGCGTTATCAGGATTATATTGTGCAGCGTACTGGTAAATGCGGTAACGATCTCCTTTTCCGGAATCACACTTAATGTGGTCCAGTTTGTCAGGGAGGAGGTGTGGTACACCACAAGCATCTTTTCCCGTTCCGGGCTCATCATAAGAAAATGGCCTGATGAAGACGAGATATTATCAGTGATTTCAGGAAGAACCCCTTTGTTCAGCTCCATATTCAGCAGATTAAAAGAGGGACAAAAAAGAACCCTGCCGTCCTCTCGATTGATTACATATAAGGATGAGGGGGAAGGAGAACTGGTATCAAAGCACTCCTGAAACAAATCGGAGTTGATGTCTGCAATCACAAAGCCGATTTTCTGATTCTCATAATCGTAAACCGGTTTCAAAACCGAAAAAGCCATGTCCTTCTGGGTGTTATACCATTGTCTTGGGAAATGGGGCGGTATCAGTACCAGTGATTCTTCGCTGTCTTTGATTAAGGAGATCCAGTTGTTCTGGGCCATGGTCTCATAGGAAGTGGGGATTCCGTAAGTGATGGTATTTCCGTTGAAATCACTGAGCATCAGACCATTTAGATTACTTTTGAAGCTGCATAAGCTGATTAAATAATCAGAAGCGATTTTCCGATAGCTGACGATCTCTGCTCCCGTTAAATCGTTTCTTGATAATATGGTCAGGATATTGGCGGAAAGGGAGTTGCTGGAACGGACTGAAGTCAAAGCGGCCACATTGATGATATCCTGTACCTGGTTTTCAAATATAGTATTGGAAACTTCTAATAAGTGTTCGGAATTTCGTATGGCAGTAGAAGCTGCCTCCTGCTTTAACGCCTGATACCAGATTCCCAGTACAAGGAAGGAAAAAAGCAAAAAGACAGCTGTCATGGATAAAATAAATTTATATCGGATACTTCGAAACCGTTTCTTCATGATGCCTCCGTGTTTGGTAATCTGTGATAAAATCATCATAGTTTTTTAGGGAATATATGTCAAGTTATATAGAAAAAGTGTAAAAAAATCATATAAAGTGGAAAAAAGTCCAATGCCGTCACCTGGAGATTAATGGTATGATTAGGATAAGAAATAACCGGTTAATTCAAGTGAAGATGAGAGGAAGGATATGTAATATGAAAAAGAGTAAACGATGGGTTGCCATGGGGCTTTCCATTCTGCTGACCGCCAGTATGGCAGGGTGCGCAAAAACCAATACGGATTCCGTTTCCAGTAAACAAGCGGCTAAGACGGGAGGGGAAGTGAAAACCCTTACTGTTTTAATGTATACAGACTGGTACAAGGCAGGCTGGCAGGCACTGGAGCAGTACATCAATGACAATTCCGCAGAACTGGGATTTAAGTTGGAAATATCAAAAATCCAGGGAGGATCTCAGGGAGACCAGGTTTTACAGACTAAATTTGCCACCAATGATCTTCCTGATCTCATTCAGGTATATAAGCCCCAATGGGTAAAATCCTATGCCAACGGTCTTGATAAGCTGGTGGATTTAACCGGCCTGGAATGTGTATCGGAATACGATCAGGCAGCTTTAAATGGAACATTTGTCTACGACGGCAAATTATATGCGGTTCCCATTGATTCGGTTGTGTTATCCGGAATCTTTTACAATAAAAAAGCATTCGAGAAAGCAGGAGCAGAAATTCCAAAGACCTGGGATGAGTTTCTTGCCGTTTGTGAAAAGCTGAAAAAAGCAGGAATCACTCCGGTTTATTATTCTGCAAAAGATGCGTGGAGTGTCCAGCCGCCTGCAATCAGCGGAATCTTAAATGATGCGGCAAAACGGGGAACCGATACGTTTGGTTTAATGGAGCAGATCAATACAAATAAACTGAAGTTTGCTGACTGTGAGAACTTTGTTGCTTCCATTCAGCGGACAAAAGACTTAATTGATCTGGGCTATGTGAATGAAACCTATTTATCAGATACTGTTGACAATGCCCATCAGGCGCTGGCAAACGGGGAGTGCGGAATGTACATCAACGGAACCTGGTGCGCAGATAACATCAATAAGAAGTTCGCTGATAAAATTGATGACATCGGAGCATTTGCAATTCCCACACCAACCGGAGACAACTACATCAATATGTTTACTCCCTATTCCCTTGCCCTGACGACCAACTGCAAGGATCAGGAGCTGGGAAAGAAAGCGTTAAATTTCATTGCATCCAAACAGGCACAGCAGATTTATGCCGATGCACAGCCTGGTGTTTATTTAAATAAAAACGTGACCAGTAAGATACCTAATGCAACCGCTGACTTAAAAAAGATTATGGATAGTGGTAAATCCATGACTGACTGGGAAGAGATCAATCAGTATTCCTACGGAAATTTAAGTGAACCACTGTTAAATTACTACACCGGCACATTAAAAGAGGCAAAGGAAGTGGCAGAGGCCCTTGATGCTGAGACAGAGCGTAACGCAAAAGCACAGGGTGATGCCAACTGGAAATAAGGAAGAAATTATGAAATCATTAAAATGCAGGAGATACTCCTATACCCTTGCGATTCCGGGATTGGTCCTTTATCTTATTTTCTTTATTATTCCCGCCGTACTGGGCCTTGTTCTGTCGTTTGTCAGAATACTGGGATTTGATTTGTCCTCGGCCCGTTTCGGCGGACTGGAAAATTACATTGATGTTTTTACTCAGCCGAATATGAGGAGGGCAATCACAAATTCATTTATTTTTGCGGTAATTACCACTGTTTTTAAAATGGGAATCGGATTGTCACTTGCAGTCGCTTTAAACCGCAGGATGGCGTTTACCAATGCACTGAGAACCATATTTTTCTTACCGGCTGTGATCAACACGGTTGCAGTAGGACTGATTTTTTCCTCTCTGATGCATCCGTCCAACGGTCTTATTAACGCCTTCCTTCGCGCTGTCGGTCTTTCTGCCTTAACAAAATCATGGCTGGCAGACCCTCATCTTGCAATCTTTTCTGTCTGCGCAATTGAAATATGGAAATGGTCCGGCTTCACCATGGTAATACTGCTCTCAGGCATGCAGACCATAGGAAAGGATTTTTACGAGGCGGCTGAGATTGATGGAGCCGGAGAGTTTACAAAATTTTGTTATATCACATTTCCTCTTCTCTTGCCTGCATTTAATAACGCACTGATCCTGAGTATTATCGGGGGTTTAAAAGTGTTTGATCTGATTCAGGCAACCACTCAGGGAGGCCCTGGCTCGGCGACGGAAGTATTCGGAACCCTGATCTATAAGTCCTTTGGTGCGGGAAGATTTGGAGAAGGGTGTGCAGCCAGTATGATTCTGGCATTGGTGATTGCAGGAATTGCACTTCCAACCTACCGTTATATAGCAGGTAAGGAGGTGGAGATGTGAAAAAGAACAGATGGATTACAATTATCCTCAATCTGGTGCTGTGGCTGTGTGCCTTTCTCATTCTGATTCCGGTATACATGGTAATGATTAATTCCTTTAAAAATCAGTCAGAAGCGGCTAAGATGAATATGATGCTTCCCAGCCAGTGGCAGATTTTTAAAAACTATCACGATATGATAAAAGAGGGAGGGATATTGCGGGGATTTGTCAACAGCACTGTAATAACTGTAATTTGTGTTTTGTTTCTCATCATTTTATGCTCTACGATGGCATTTGTATTGGAGAGAAGAAAAACGGTGTTATCACGCATGGTGAATATGGCGGTGATTTTCGGGCTGGTACTCCCTCTTCAAATCATACCAACCTATTTTGTCTGTAATTTTCTTCACCTGACACATGAAACAGCAGCAGTCTTTGTACTGATTGCAGCAAACATGTCTTTTACCGTTTTTTTATACACGGGCTTTATAAAAAGTATTCCACAGGAGATTGATGAATCTGCCTGGATCGACGGAGCTGGTCAGACAGAGCTTTTTTTCAGAATTATATTTCCCCTGCTTCAGCCTGTTACGATTACGGCAGTCATCATTAATTTTATGGCTGTGTGGAATGATTTTGGAATATCCATTTATTTCTTAAACAGTGCAAAAAATTATACGTTGCCTTTGACCGTTTATAATTTCTTTGGAAATCACAGCTCAGACTGGCAGCTGGTCTTTGCAAATGTAGTGTTATCCACCCTTCCTGTGGCAGCAGTTTATTTACTTCTTCAAAAACACATTATACCAGGCATGACCTCCGGAGCTGTGAAAGGCTAACTTATACTGAATAATCCGGGAGAATATTGAAACACTAAAAACGAACGGTCATGTTTAGAAGGAGGCGAATAACAATGTCAGAAAACAAGACAAAAGGTGCTGGATCTGATCTGGCCATGATGGCTCTTGACGATATCCCATCACCGAAGGCAGATGCAAAGGAAATTGTTGCTCTGGTAAAAGAAAGCGGCCGGGTAACCGGATACCAGTTATCTGACGGCAGAACACTGAATAAAGAAGAAGGTGTCATGCTTGCCAGACAGGGTGAGATAAAGGGTGTCGGTGTGGCTTCCAGAAACGGCAACGAGTACTTAAAATCACTTCCTGATGGAACAGAGGAAAATAATTTAAGTAATCTGCCAGCTGTAAAAAATTAACAGATTGTTAAAAAAAGGTTCAGCCCTCTGCGGGCATGGACCTTTTTTGCTTTGGTGTTAAAAATCTGAAAGGAAAAAAAATACATATTGACACAGGAACTGGAGAAGAGTAGAATGATGAACGTTGGTAAATGTTAATGGTGTTAAGTAATTAAAAGGGGATAGAAAATTTTGATGGATGAAAAAGAAAAATACATAAAAAAGGTAAAAACCCACCTGGCAGTCATGATGGGGAAAGGGAGAAAAGTGGATAAAATCCTGTTGTCTCAGGGGCTGACCCGTCTGGAACTGTTTGCGATTCAGCAGATATATGAATCAACCAACGGAGATCAGGAACAAAAGGGCATTTATGTATCGGCACTGGCAAAAAAAATGGATATTGTCTTACCTTCTGCATCACGGACTTTAAATTCCCTGGAAAAGCGGGGACTGATATCCAGGGAGATTGATCCTGACAACAGACGGAATATTTGTGTCATGCTTACGGAAAAGGGATATTTCGTACGAAAAAAGTGTCTGGAGAAAGTGAATCTGCTGGTGGGAAGAGTTGTAGAAGGCATGGGAATGGAAGATATGGATCAGCTGATTACATTATGGAACCACTTTATTGATCAGATGGAACGTGCAGTGAATGATATGACGGAAGAAATTGACGAAACGACAGATTGATGAAACAGAAAAGAGGGAACTGACTTGAAGGTATTTTTCCGATATTTCAAACCCCATTTGATATCGTTAGCAGCGGTCATGCTGCTGCTGTTCGGGCAGGCTGCCTGTGATTTATCCCTTCCGGATTATATGTCTGATATCGTAAACAAAGGTATCACTTCGGGAGACACGATGTACATAGTCAAAGCCGGATTTCAAATGATGGGAATCGCCTTTTTAAGCGCGTTCTGCACCGTAATCGTGGGACTGATCGGTGCCAGAATGGCAGCAGGCATCTGCCGGAATCTGCGGCAGGATGTATTTACCAGAATTGAGAGTTTTTCCAGTGCGGAGATGGAGAAGTATTCCACTTCTTCGTTAATCACCAGAACCACCAATGATATTACCCAGATCCAGCAGCTGATTGTTATGCTGATCCGTATCGTATTTTATGCGCCCATACTTGGAGTCGGCGGTGTCATTCATGCCCTGGAAAAGGATAAATCCATGTCCTGGATTATCGCCTTATCGGTGGGATTACTGCTTGTGATGATTTTTTCCATGATGATGGTGGTTATGCCCAGGTTTCAGTATGTGCAGAAGCTAATCGACCGGCTGAACCTAGTCGTCAGGGAAAGCCTTGACGGAACTCTGGTAATTCGTGCATTTAATACCCAGAGATTTGAAGAAAAGCGGTTTGATAAGGTAAATGCCAGGCTGACAGACACAAATTTATTTGTTAACAGAGTTACCTCCGGTATGATGCCGGCCATGATGCTTATTATGAATCTGACCAACTTATTAATCGTCTGGGTAGGATCAAAGGCAGTATCCAGCTTTAAGATGAAGGTAGGAGACATGATGGCATATATGCAGTATGCCATGCAGATCATAATGGCTTTTTTAATGATGGCAATGATGTTTATCATGATTCCAAGAGCCATTGTATCCATAAAGAGAGTGGTAGAAATACTGACTACGGATTCAACCATCACCGATCCCAAGGAAGCTGCAGTTATCTCTGAAGCACCCAAAGGGATCGTGGAATACCGGGGAGTATCCTTTCAGTATCCCGATGCCGATGAAGCGGTTCTTCATGATATTACGTTTACGGCACTGCCAGGTCAGACAACTGCTTTTATCGGAGCAACCGGAAGCGGAAAAAGCACACTGGTCAACTTACTTCCCCGCTTTTACGATGTGACAGGGGGAGAAATCTTAATTGACGGCATTGATATCAGAAACTGGCCGTTAAAAAAGCTGAGAGACATGATTGGATTTGTGCCCCAGAAGGGAATCTTATTTTCCGGAACAATCGAGAGCAATTTAAAATATGGTGACAGAGAAGCCAGTAAAGAAGTGGTGGAGGAAGCAGCCCAAACTGCTCAGGCAGAGGAATTCATTGATTCCAGACCTGAGGGCTTTTTAACAGAAATCGCCCAGGGAGGTCAGAACGTATCGGGCGGACAGAAGCAGCGTCTTTCCATTGCAAGAGCCCTGGTTAAACGAGCACCGGTTAACGTGTTTGACGACAGTTTTTCCGCTCTGGATTTTAAGACAGATGCAAAGCTTCGAGCTGCGCTGAAAGATAAAACAAAAGACAGTGTCACCATTTTAGTGGCTCAGCGAATCAGCACCATTATGAATGCAGATCAGATCATTGTTCTGGATCAGGGCAGAATTGCCGGGAAAGGGCCACACCGGGAGCTGATGAAGACCTGTGAAGTGTACCGGGAAATCGCGCTGTCACAGCTGAGTGAGGAGGAACTGAAATGAGTGAAGAAAAATCCTCAGGCGGACCCATGGGCCGGGGCGGCGGACTTGGCCAGAAGACTGAAAAAGCAAAGAATTTTAAAGGCACCATGCTCCACCTTGCCGGGTATCTAAAACATTACAAGGCTTCCGTCATTGTTGTAATCCTGTTTGCGTGCTTTTCCTCCGTATTTTCCATTGTAGGACCTAAAGTTTTAGGAAAAGCGACCACCAAGCTTTTTGAAGGGCTGATGGCATGGGCCATGGGAACCGGATTGCTAACGGATTTCCGCTATATCAGAAACCGGCTGCTGCTCTTAGTTGTCCTGTATCTTGTATCAGCTCTCTTTTCCTATCTGCAGAGTTACATTATGTCAGGGGTCAGTATGAAGATCACCTATGAGCTGAGAAAAAACATATCGGAAAAGATGAACCGCCTTCCGTTAAATTATTATGATACCAGAACTCATGGGGAGATTCTTTCAAGAATTACTAACGATGTAGATACCGTAAGCCAGACATTAAATCAGAGTCTGACCCAGATGATTACATCGGTGACTACCTTAATCGGTATCGTAGTCATGATGCTTTCCATCAGCGTACGAATGACCCTGGTGGCAGTTCTGGTATTGTTTGTATCCATGGGATTAATTGTTACGGTAGTGAAAAAGTCCCAGAAATATTTTTCCCAGCAGCAGAAAAGTCTGGGAGATTTAAATGGTCATATTGAAGAAATATATGCAGGCCATAACGTGGTTCAGATTTTTAACGGAGAGAAAGAAGCCATTGAGAAATTCCGGGTGATCAACGATAAGCTCTATGGATCTGCGTGGAAATCCCAGTTTTTATCGGGAATGATGATGCCCATTATGTCTTTTGTAGGTAATCTTGGATTTGTGTGTGTCTGCCTTTTAGGAGGATATTTAACGGTGAAAAAGGTAATTGAGATCGGTGATGTTCAGGCATTTATCCAGTACATGAGATCCTTCATGCAGCCAATCTCCCAGATTGCCAACGTTTCCAATACTCTGCAGTCAACAGCGGCAGCAGCAGAACGTGTATTTGAGTTCTTAGATGAAGAGGATGAAGTCAGTGAGACAGAAAGCCCCATCGTACTGTCTGGGGTTCATGGAAATGTGGAATTTAAAAAGGTCTGTTTTGGTTATCAGCCAGACACCATGATTATTAATCATTTTTCTTCCAACGTGGAGGCAGGGCAGACGGTTGCCATTGTAGGTCCCACAGGAGCCGGAAAAACTACCATAGTCAAGCTTCTCATGCGTTTTTACGAGCTTAATTCCGGGCAGATCTTAATTGACGGCCATGACAGCCTTACCTTTACCAGAAGAGATTTACGTGCCATGTTCGGCATGGTGCTTCAGGATACCTGGCTTTATAACGCCACGGTAATGGATAACATCCGCTACGGGAATTTTGATAAGACAGATGAAGAAGTGATAGCGGCGGCAAAAGCGGCTCATTGTGATGAATTTATACGAACTCTGCCGGGAGGTTATCATATGGTGATCAATGAAGAATCCAGTAACTTATCCCAGGGACAGAAACAGCTGTTAACCATTGCAAGAACCATTCTGGCAGATCCCAAAATCCTGATTCTTGATGAAGCAACCAGTTCCATCGATACACGGACGGAGGTCTTTATTCAGAGAGCCATGGATAAATTAATGAAAAACAGAACCAGCTTTGTCATTGCCCATCGTCTTTCCACCATCCGGGATGCAGATATGATTCTGGTTATGAAGGATGGCGATATCATTGAACAGGGAAATCACGAAACATTGCTTGAAAAGAAAGGATTCTATTCCGATCTGTATCACAGCCAGTTTGCAGAACAATCATAGCGGAGGATAATGATATGCAGGAAAACAAACACATCAATATTGAAGATCAGGAGATCAGTAAGGGAACAGGAAAACTGAAAAAAGTACTCATTCCCCTTTTGCTGGCAGTCGTTCTTTTGGGAGGAGCAGCTGCAGGATATTTCTATTACGTAAGCACAAACTATTTTAAAACTGACAATGCCAGAGTGACAGCAAAGCTGTATTCGGTAAAAGCCGTAGCAAATGGAAAGCTATTATCCTGGGAAGTGGAAAATGGTGATCTGGTGGAACAGGATCAGGTGCTTGGACGTGAGGAAACCCTTCCCTATATCACATCACCCATAACCGGAACCGTAGTAAAAAATGAGGGAGCTGCCAATCAGGCAGTTGCCATGGGCTCTGAACTGGCAGTGGTGGCAGACACTTCAGATCTTTATATTGGGGTAAATGTGGAAGAGACAGATATTATGAAGATAAAGCTGGGACAGAAAGTGGATATTAAACTGGATGCCTATCCTGGAAAACTGTTTAAGGGGCAGGTAATTGAGATCGATCCTGCAACTCAGACTTATTTTTCAGGAGGAACCAGTTTTACCACCAGTGGCGACTATACAAAGGTGACACAGCTGATACCGATAAAGGTGGCGATTGAAAATCAGCAGAATCTTCCTCTTGTTTTTGGAATGAATGCTTCTGTGAAAATTCATTTAAAATAATAGTCTGAGAAGGAGAAAACGGATGAAGAAGATAACAGCAGTTTTAATGGTAACAGCAATGCTTTCGTCGGCTCTTGCAGGCTGTGCGGGAGCTGGAAAACAGACAGAAGTAACGGTCGCTGCAGCGAAAGAAGGAAAAGATTTATCTGCCATGGTATGGCAGGGAACAGTAGAGGCTTTAAGCAGCGTTGATATCATTCCCGTTGCAAGTGGTAAGGTGACCCAGATCTTAGCCAAAGAAGGCGACCATGTGGAAGCGGGTGCTCCTTTGTTTCAGATTGACAATCAGGATGCCAGTCTGCAACTAGAGCAGGCAAAAGCCAGCTTCCAGGCAGCCCAGGCCTCTTATGACAGCGCACAAAAAGCAAATCAGTTAAATACAGTGGTAAAGCCAGCTCAGATTAGCTTCACCACAGCAAGTGACAATTTTAACCGGATAAAAGTCCTTTATGCAAGCGGTGACGTATCCCAGGCAGACTATGAGGCAGCAAAGGCCCAGGTAGATGTGGCTCAGGTACAGCTTCAGGCAGCACAAAACAGCCAGACAACCACCAGTGAGGTGACAAAAGCCCAGCTTGAAAGTGCCAGGGCAGCCCTTAATATTGCCCAGAAAAGATACGATGACTGCATGGTATCATTACCAATAAAAGGCCTTGTGACAAAAATAAACGTGGAAGCAGGCCAGATGGTTTCCCCACAGATAAAAGCAGCTACTGTTATCGACGACAGTGGTAAAAAAGTAGAAATAAAAGTTGCTGATATGGATATTGACCAGGTTAAAACAGGAACAGAGGTACAGGTAAATCTTCAGACTCTTGGAGAGAATTTAAAGGGTAGTATCAGCGATGTCTCTGCAGTCAGTGATTCCAGTACCGGAATGTTTCTTGTGACGGTCTCTTTGGGTGAGGAGAGTACAAACAGCGCAATCGGACTTATGGCAGATATCCGGCTTGCTGATAATAAGGAAGAAAATTCTGTCTATATTCCAGTTAAGTCTGTTCAGTCCGATGATACGGGATCCTTTGTATATAAAGCAGCAGACACCAGTGCGGTGAAAGTTCCCGTTACACTGGGAAAGAAAAAGAATGCTTATATAGAAGTGACCCAGGGACTTTCCACCGGTGACCTTGTTGTTTTACAGAGCAGTAAACCATTGACAGATGGCGAAAAAATCAGTATATTGACTGTGAAGTAACAGGGTAAAACTGGAAAAGGGGATATTTAATATGAAGCTATTCTACGCTGAACCGGCGAGTAAGTGGGAAGAAACCCTACCAATCGGCAACGGAAGTCTGGGTGCCATGATTTGGGGAAGTATAAAGAAAGAGTGTCTTGGTCTCAATGAGGAAAGTCTCTGGTCAGGTTACCGCCATGACAAAAACAATCATAATGCATTTCCTTATCTGGAACAGTGCCGCAGACTGGTGGAGCAGGAGGAGTACGTACAGGCAGAGGAATTAATCCGGACTCATATGCTGGGAGAATATAATGAATCCTATCTTCCTCTGGGAAATCTGTACATGGAATTTGATCATGACGGGGAGACTTCGGATTACAATCGTGTCCTGAACCTGGATCAGTCAGTCAGCAATGTAAGCTACAAGGTAAACGGTGTAAGCTATTCCAGAGAATACTTTGCAAGCTATCCTGCCAAAGCAGTATTGATCAAGCTGGATTGTGACAAAAAGGCGATTAATACGCTGATTTCTTTTGAATCCCAGGTATCATATAAAGCAGAGTATGAAAAAGAGGGAATAAAGATCAGCGGAAAATGTCCGGAGCATGTAGACCCTTCCTATATCGATTACAGCAAGAATCCTGTAATCCAGGGAGAAAAAGGAATGGAGTTTCACGCTGGTTTACATCTTCTTTCCTGTGACGGAGAAGTATCCGGTGAAAAAGAAGGGCTTCGCATTAAAGGCGCTTCTACGGTGATTCTGGCACTTTATGCAGTGAAAGAGCCTGCTTTCGACCATTTAGCAGAGTATGAAACCTTAAAAAAGCAGCATGTCAGTGATTATAAATCCATTTATGATAAAGCAGAGCTCTACCTTGGAGAGCAGTTAGAGATTCCCACCAATGAAAGACTGAAACGGCTCCGTGACGGGGAAAAGGACAATGCACTTTACGGCCTTTATTTCCAATATGGAAGATACTTACTCATCAGTTCCTCCAGAGAGGGAAGTCTTCCCGCTAACTTACAGGGAATCTGGAGCTGGCAGTTAAGAGCTCCCTGGAGCTGCAACTGGACTACCAACATCAACGCACAGATGAATTACTGGCTTGCGCAAAGCTGTAATTTGCAGGAGTGCCTGCAGCCTTATTTCGAATTTGTAAAACGGATTTGTGAGGAAGGAAAGAAAACAGCCAAAGTCCATTATCAGTGCCGTGGTTTTGTACATCACCATAACGCGGATTACTGGTGCAATACCAACCCGGTAGGAATGGCTCATGGAGAAGAAGAGGGAGAACCGGAAAGTGTTACCTGGTCTATGTGGCCCATGGGCGGTGCATGGTTAACCAATGAGCTGTTTAAGAATTATGAATACAATCCGGACCGGAAATTCCTTGAGGAAACGGTATATCCAATTTTAAAAGAAGCGGCTCTGTTCCTCGTTGACTGGCTGTATCTGTATCAAGATCAGTACGTAACCTGTCCCTCCACATCGCCTGAGAATAAGTATAAAGTTCCAGGCAGCGAAGGCAGTACAGTGTCAGTGGCAATGTCAACAGCAATGGATCTTGAGATTATCCGGGAAGTCTTTGGAAACTTTGAGAAAACCTGTGAAATTTTAGGAATAGACGATGAAGTATTACCGGAAATTGCAGAAAGACTGAGCAAACTCACTCCTTTTAAAATCGGAAGCAAAGGCCAGCTTTTAGAGTGGCATAAGGAATTTGAGGAACCAGAGCCCGGTCATCGTCATGTTTCCCATTTGTATGGACTGTTTCCTTCTGAGCTGTTTGAAGGAGACGAAGAATTGACAGAGGCATGCAAAACCTCTCTGCTTCTGCGTCTGGCAAACGGTGGCGGATATACTGGTTGGAGCTGTGCATGGATTATCAATCTCTTTGCCACACTGGAAGATTCCCAACATGCTTATGAGTATTTAAAGACTCTTCTGACCAGATCTTCTTATGACAATCTCTGGTGTGCTCATCCGCCGTTCCAGATCGATGGTAATTTCGGAGGTACTGCCGGAATCGCCAATATGCTGGTACAGGAGCGGGGCGGCAAGGTAAAAATACTTCCTGCTCTTCCTGCTGAGTTTGAGAATGGCTACGTAAGAGGTCTTAGAATCAAAAATGGTAAGACAGTAGATATCAAATGGAGCAATGGAAAATTAGAAGACTATAAAATATATTAAAGCATTCATGAACGCAGTCGCTGCCGGTATATTCCGGTGGCGACTGCGTTTTTTTGCTGCATAATGGATTTTCACTTTTCTTTCTGGGAACACTTTTCTATGGAAGGAACAAATTTCCATTGCTATCTGTTCCATTTATATTGACATATGCATTACAATAAAATACAATAAATTATAATAAAATAAAATAAAGTATAATAAAGTACAATAAAGTACAATACAAAAGATGATTAAGTAATAAGTGTTTCATGAAAGAGGAAAATACCATGGAAGAAAAATATTATACCATCACCCAGGTGGCTGAGAAGCTGAATCTGCATCATAAAACCATACGGAGTTTTATAAACAGCGGCAAACTGAATGCATCAAGGCTGGGGAAGCAGTGGAGAGTAACCCAGGAGGATCTTGATTTATTTGTACAGAGCAGGGAATCAACAGAGCAAAATGAATTATCGGATTCTTTTACGATACTTAAGCAACCGGAAATATTAAGCGGGGGCAGATGCTGTGTATCCTCTGTCATTGATTTGGCTGCTATTCCAAAGAACCAGTATATGAGAATATCAAATTTACTTTTGGCAGTTATGAACGGTAAGGATCCGGATTTTCAAGATGCCTCCATTAATATGAAATATTACGAAGAAGAACAGAGAATGAGGATTTTCCTCTGGGGCGGACTGAAGTTTATGGAAGAGATGTTAAATACAGTTGGTTTGCTGACTGAGGAGGAGAAAGGGAAAGGTGAATAATATGAAAGCGAAAAGCGGATTTCGTAACCAGGAGGGGAAAGAAGAGATTTTAGATTTATATGATTCTTTTATAGAACAGTGGAAATTCCCCCACGAAGAACAGGTCGTTGAGACCCGTTTTGGTAAGACCCATCTTATTACAGCAGGTGATAAGGAATGTCCGCCTCTGATTCTTCTTCATGGTACCGGGATGAATTCAGCCATGTGGCTGGAGGAAATAAAAAGCTATGCAAAAGAATACCGGGTATATGCCGCAGATATTCCAGGGGAACCGGGAAAAAGCGATGAGAGACAGCAATCACTGAAGGGTAAGGCGTATGCACTCTGGCTTTCGGATGTTTTAGACTCCCTTCAGATAGAAAGGGTAATTTTGATCGGAATCTCTCTGGGAGCCTGGCTGGCGGTGAAGTTTTCCATTCATTACCCGGAATATGTGGAAAAGCTGGTTTTAATCGCTCCATCCGGAATTAGTCCGGCTAAAAAATCCTTTCTCTTTACTGCCCTGTATTATGGACTTTTTGGAGAGAAAGGAACAGAGAAGCTGTATATAAAAATAAACGGAGGCAGGAAATTGCCAGAGAGAATGCTGACACTTCAGAAGCTGATAAAGAAAGGATTCCGTTATCGAATGGAAGACATTCCGATTTTCCGCGATGATGAAATTAAGAGACTTTCCATGCCTGTGGCTTTATTTGCGGGAGGAAAAGATATTATGCTTCATTCTTATAAAACTGCGGACAGGCTTCATAAACTGCTCCCCCATTCTCAAATTAACGTTTTACCCGGGGAGGGGCATTCCATCACCAGGTTATCCCCAGAGATAATTAGTTTTTTAAAAGGAGATTAAAAGTTATGAAGATCGATATAGTTGTGAAGATGGCGGTGATCGGGGATTTCTCCGGTTACACCAGCAAGCCTCTTAAGGATTTTATCTATGAAAGCAATCACGGTTCAGATTTTTGTTTCGTATCAGATATGGAAAAAGGAATTGAAAAGCTGGCGGCTATGTAAAAATGAGGGATCAATGCATCGAATGCGCTGATCCTTTTTTATTGCTTAATCTATATAAAATATTTATAGATATAGGTGAAACAATCAATTTGTTTTCTAATAGAAAACAAGATATAATGAAAATATGTTATGAAATTAACAATCATTATAAAAGGTCAAAGGAGAACAGATTATGTCAGCGAAACACCCAATAACAATCAGTTCCTGGACATTAGGAGATCAGATTTCGTTTGAAGAACGTGTGAAAGCTGCCAGAGAGGCGGGGTATGAAGGAATTGGTCTTCGGGCAGAAACCTATGTGGATGCATTAGCAGAGGGATTGCACGACAAAGACATCCTGGCAATCCTGGAAAAGTACCAGATTGCCTGCACAGAAGTGGAATACATCACCATGTGGGCAGAAGAAAGCAGAAGCTATGAACAGATGTATAAGGAGCAGATCTGTTTCCATATGTGTGATTTATTTCATGTCACTCATATTAACTGCGGTCTCATGGAGAATTACTCTGTGGAACATACGGCACAGAAATTAAAAGAACTCTGCCAGAGGGCAGGGAACCGAATAATCGGTGTGGAACCTATGCCTTACAGCGGGATTCCCGATTTAAAAAAGGCTTGGGCAGTGGTTCAGATGAGCGGCTGTGACAATGCCAAAATCATACTGGACACCTGGCACTGGGTCCGGGCAAATCAGCCCTTTGATCTTTGCGGTGTTCCGGGAGATGCCATTGTTTCCATACAGATCAATGATGTCCATGACAGAGCATATGCTCCTTCTGTCTTAAGGGACGAATCCATGCATGACAGACTGGCACCCGGAACCGGTTTTGGCGATACTGCCGGTTTTGTAAAGATGGTAAAGGATGCCGGCGTACTGCCAAAGGCTGTAGGTGTAGAAGTTATTTCCGATTTCTATATTGTAAAGGGAGCAAAAGCTGCCGCTGAGGAGACATATTCCGGTGCAGTCAACGTTTTAAAAGAGGTATGGCCGGAACTACTTGACAATTAAAGGGGAGAGATACAGTGAAATTTGAAAATATGTTCACACCGGTTACCATCGGTCCCGTTACGGTTAAAAACCGTTTTGTGGTCCCGCCCATGGGAAATAATTTTGCAAATGGAGACGGAACCCTCAGTGACCGCTCCAGAGATTATTATGAAGCCCGTGCAAAAGGAGGGTTTGGTCTTGTTACCGTAGAGGCAACCGTTATTGATAAGACGGCAAAAGGGGGACCAAGAAAACCCTGTCTCTATGATGACAGTGTGATACCCAGTTTTAAACTGGTGGCAGATGCCGTTCACGCCTGGGGGGCAAAAATATCCGTTCAGCTTCAGCACGCAGGTCCGGAAGGAAATGCAAAGCTGGCAGGATATCCCATAAAAGCGCCAACTTCCATTGCCAGCCATACAGGAAAGGATGTTCCAAAGGAGATAACATCCAAGGAACTCTACGCTCTTATTGAGGAGTACGGAGATGCTGCGCTTCGGGCTAAAAAAGCAGGCTTTGACTGTGTGGAAGTACATATGGCACACGGCTATCTGGTCAGCAGCTTTATATCCCAGAGAACTAATAAACGGGTGGATGAATTCGGCGGAAACTTTGAGAACCGCATGCGCCTGTCCCGGCTGATTCTGGAAAATATCAGGAAAAAGACAGGGGACAGCCTGGGCATTATCTGCAGAATTAACTGCAGCGATGATACACTTGGCGGAATATCCTTACAGGATGCGGCAACTGTAGCCGCGTATTTAGAAAACTGCGGAGCCGATGCCATTCATGTATCCAGGGCAGTCCATATCCGTGATGAGTTTATGTGGGCACCAACCTGCATCCATGGAGGATTTAATGCGGATTATGTTACTGAAATTAAAAAGGCAGTTCAGATTCCGGTTATTATGGTAGGACGGTTTACAGAGCCTTATTATGCAGAACTCATGGTGAAAGAGGGAAGAACCGATCTTGTGGCATTCGGGCGCCAGAGCATTGCTGATCCGGAGCTGCCGGTAAAAGCATTTAAGGGAGAAATGGAACGTCTGACACCGTGTATTGCCTGTCTTCAGGGCTGTGTAGCCAATATGTTTCAGGGAAAACCCATTGAATGTCTGGTAAATCCCAGAACAGGCAGGGAAGCAGAACTGGAAGCTGCGGCAGTTAAGAAAAAGGTTCTGGTGATTGGCGGAGGTGTTGGGGGTCTCTATGCCGCTTACATTGCCGCACTAAGAGGCCATCAGGTAACTCTTTGCGAAAAGAAAGAGGTGTTAGGAGGCAATATGCGCCTTGCAGCCTATCCACCGGGAAAAGGTGACATCGTTGGTATGGTGCGAAATTACATCGTACTCTGTCAAAATGCAAATGTAACGCTTTTAACGGGCATGGAGGTGACAAAGGAGTATATAGAGGAAAATGCTCCCGACGCAGTCATTGTTGCAACCGGTGCCAGCCCTCTCATTCTTCCAATACCGGGAATCAGGGATTCATCCGTTCTCTCAGGAGATGATGTGCTTTCAGGGGAAGCACAGTGCGGACAGAAGGTACTGGTTGTAGGTGGTGGAATGGTTGGATCGGAGCTGGCGGCATTCCTTGGAGAAGCAGAGCATGAGGTCACCGTGATTGAACTGAGGGATAAGATAGGAGCAGATGTAATCGGTGAACACCGAAAATATTTAATGAAGGATTTCAGTGATTACAATATTACTGCCATAACCGGTGCAAAAGTCAGTGAATTTCATAATGACGGAGTGTCCTATACACTGGAAGACGGCACCCAGAATTGCATAAACGGATTTGACTCGGTTGTTCTTGCCATGGGATATCGGAACTATAATCCATTTGGAGAAGATGTTGACAAGCTGGCAAAAGAAGTGTATGTTATCGGTGATGCAGTGAAAGCAAGAAGAGCGCTGGATGCCACAAGAGAAGCATACGAGGCAGCAAAAAATATCTGATAATAAGGAGAGCAAATATGGAAAAGAGAATTTCTGGAAGAACAGGTTTAATGGGATTAATTGGCTCACCGGTAGGACATTCCGGTTCCCCCGCTATGTACAATTACAGCTTTGAAAAGCTGGGACTGGACTATGCATATCTTGCTTTTGACATCAAGGTAGAAGAGGTTGAACAGGCAGTTGAGGCCGTAAAAACCTTAAAGATGAGAGGCTGCAACGTAACCATGCCCTGCAAAACGGAAGCATTAAAATACATGGATGAGCTGTCTGATGCAGCCCGTATTATTGGCGCTGTCAACACCATTGTAAATGAGGACGGAAAACTGATCGGGCACATAACAGACGGACAGGGATTTGTAGATAATTTAAGAGATCACGGCGTTGAAATAAAAGATAAGAAGATTACCATATGCGGAGGCGGAGGCGCAGCGACTGCCATACAGGTGCAGTGTGCCTTAGAAGGAGCAGGGGAAATCTCCATTTTTAATATTAAGGATGCATTTTTTGAGAGAACTCTGGAAACAGCAGAAAAAATCAGACAGGAAAGACCTGGCTGTACAGTCAACGTATTTGACATTTCTGATATGGAGACCATGAGAGAAGAAATGAAAACCAGTGACATTTTTGCCAATGCTACCATTGTAGGCATGAAACCCATGGACAATGAGAGCGTGGTAAAAGATGTGACCATGTTTTACCCGGGTCTGGTAGTGACAGATGCGGTTTATAATCCAAAAGAAACGAAAATGCTTAGAGAAGCCAGAGAAGCAGGCTGTACCTGCATTGACGGGCAGGGAATGCTTGTCTGGCAGGGGGCAGCAGCCTTTAAGCTTTATACAGGACAGGAAATGCCTGTGGAAGGTGTAAAGGAACTGCTCTTTCGCTAACGGAAAGAGAGTTATAAATGAATAACAAAAGATACTATCCGACTGCATTTGCCTTATACTTTTCATTTTTTATCCATGGAATCGGAGCTTCCATACTGAGTCAGTATAAGACGAATTTTGCCAAAGCCTGGGGTGCCGGGCAGCTGGCTGACGGAAGCTATGACGTAAGCAGGGTTGTTACCGTTATTGCAGCTCTTGGACTTGGAAGGCTGCTGGCACATTTTGTGGCGGGACCATTTTCAGACCGCTATGGAAGAAAGTTAAGCGGACTGATCGGAGTGGGATTATATGTCATATTCTTTGCAGGAATTATTCTGTCACCCAATATGGCAGCTGCCTACTGCTTCGCTATTCTGGGAGGAGCGGCAAATTCCTTTTTAGATACCTGTGTCAGTCCAACTTGCATGGAGATCTTTGTCAATAACGGTTCCATAGCAAATATGTTTACAAAATTTTCTATGTGTGTCAGCCAGTTTCTCCTACCTTTTTTCATTCTTTTTGTAGGAAATGCAGGACTGCCATACACCACGCTGTTTATCATCTGCGGTGCATTGATTCTGGCAGACGGCTTATTGATCCTGTTACTCCCATTCCCGGAAAGGGAGAAGAAAGGGGGAAATGGTGTAAAAACGAAACAGGAGCGGATGAAATTTTCGCCTGTTTCCATCGCTGCGATCTTAATTGGTTTTACCAGCTCCTCCACATTTATGCTGTGGTTAAACTGCAATAAAGAGCTGGGGCAGCTGTATGGAATGACCAATCCATCTCTGATTCAGTCCTATTATGCCGCTGGCACGGCTGTTGCAATTATCGTAACGGCATTCCTGATTAAAAAGGGGTTAGGCGAGAAAACGGTTCTGATTTTATATCCCGCTGTTTCTACCGTCATGCTGCTTTTGTGCTATTGGATCAGAACACCCCAGATTTGTATCATCGGGGGTTTTGTAATTGGATATGCAGGAGCAGGCGGTGTTCTTCAGCTGGCTGTGGCAACTACCATTCAGTTCTTCCCTGAGAATAAGGCAACTGCAACTTCCTTTGTAATGATTGCCTCATCCGTGGCTAATTACACGATCTTGTCTCTGGCAGGATATTTAACAAGAATCGGAGGAAGCGAAGGACCCAGAATGATTCTTTTGCTGAATGCAGGTGTTACATTCCTGGGCGTTATGCTTGCAGTTTTTATAAAGGGAATGGAAAAAAGACAGAAAGCAAGATAGAGATAATAAAGACTCTGTCAGGAGCAGCAGTGAAGCAGTTCCTGACAGAACCTGAAAAATGAAAAGTATGTGTTCAAATTCAGACACATTCTTTTTTTAACCTTAAATGTTAAAAAAATAACAAAAATACAGGAGGTAATATGAATTCGGAGAAGAAAGAACTGGCATTTATTCCAATGGGGATTTTTAAACTGAGAATTCCGTTTATTCATTATAAACTGGAAAAGGTAGAATTCATTCAGGGATTGATCGTAGGTGCCACCGCTCTCAGCGCGATCCCATATATGACAGAATATTTAGGGCTTCCATATGAACTGGCGTGGAGCTGCATTATTTTGGAGGCATTTTTATACATACTCCATGCAAACCTGGGCGATCCTGTGATTCCTGGCTGGATAACAGCAACGTTGCCTCTGACACTGGCTTATTTAACTACATACGAAATGGGGGCGGAGAGGATTCAGGCAATGATTGCCCTGCAGCTGCTGGTTGGGCTGGTATTTATATTTATGGGAGTGACAAAACTGGCTGAAGGCTTTATTAAAAACATTCCTCCGTCTATCAAAGGGGGGATTTTAATGGCAACTCCCATCACGGTTTTACAAGGGCAGCTTTCTCCTAATGGACAGCTTAGAAATTTTCCCATAGCGGTTGGGGCTGGTGCTTTACTTCTTGCAATTATCAGCTTCTCCTCCTCTTATCAGGAGAAACGGAAAAAATACAAAGTCCTTGATATCATTGCCCAGTACGGAAACTTATTTCCCTATCTGATCGCCATGGTAATCGGAATCGCAGCAGGTGAGCTTGCCATGCCTCATGTGGAAATCGGCACATTTATCAAAATACCCATGTTTAAGGAAATGCTTCAACAGGTAGGGGTGTTTGGAGTGGGTTTTCCGGGAATCCGGATGTTTTTAAGTGCACTTCCTCTTGCACTGATCTGCTATGTAATCGCGTTCGGAGATTTTGTAACGTCTGAGAGTCTGATTAAAGAGGCAAAAGCAGAACGGGACGATGAAATCATTGATTTTAATTCCAGCAGATCCAATTTAATCAGCGGAATCAGAAATATAATTCTTGCCATCTTTGCTCCGTTTCCCCCATTGGCAGGACCTTTGTGGGTGGGAATGACGGTTTCTGTGAGCATCCGTTATAAGGAAGGAAAAGAGGCAATGAAATCTCTTCTTGGTGCAATGGGCTCCTTCCGCCTTGGAACGTTAATCAGTGTTATCTGCATTCCTGTAGTTACACTATTAAAACCGGTATTTCCGGTTGGTGCAGGAATCACTCTGATCTTCCAGGCATTTGTCTGCGGAAGAATTGGCATGGAATACTGTGAGACAGATCTTGATAAAAGCATCGCCGCCATCATGGCAGTGGTTCTCGCCATGCAGGGCTCTGCCTGGGCTCTTTTGGTGGGATTTGGGCTTAACATTGTCCTTAGCAACTGGAGCGTTCCAGGATTGAAAAAAAGAACCGTAATCGAATAAATAAAACAGAGATGCCGGATGGTTTTCCCCAACCGGCATCTCTGCTTTTTATAGAAACTCTTTGCGCTCCAGTGTATTTAGTAAATTGCGTCCTTCCTGAATTCCATCAATGATTCTTCGCGCCCGGACGCTGTCTCCGATGTTGATGATCTCTGCATCGGTATCATCAAAAGCCTGATGAAGATCATCGATGACCGGCGTGTTGGCTCTCATGCCAAGGCAGACAAAGCCGTAGTCAAAGGGAAGCTCTGTTTCCGTTCCGCTCTGGCTGATGAGGAAAGAAGACTCCCGGACTTCCGTCAGTGTGGCTCCTGTTAACTGGACTACTTCATATTTTTTCATCATTGCATTGATTCCGCTTTTTGAAACGGGATCTAAGTCTTTTCCGATATCCGGCATCATTTCCACGATGAACACCTTTGCACCTCTGGGTGCCATATATTCCACCACATCAAGACCAACGGCACCTCCCCCAACAACCACTACCTGCTTTCCTGTCAGATCATCGGGATAATCAGGAATGTGTCCGATCATACCGGTTATGGAAGAGATGCGGCTGTCATCTTTGTCTATGTAATCAAAGAGTCCCTTAATGGGTGGCAGAAGAGGATTGGAGCCAGTGGCATTTACGATAATATCCGGATTCAGACGTTTCACCCGATCCACAACGGCATCCTCTCCCGTAAAAAGATACAGGTTATGAAGATTTTTGGCACGGTTAATTAAGTAAGTTGGGAAATCATTCAGTCTTACCTTATCGGGAATTCTGGAGATCTCGGCTGCCAGTCCACCCAGATAATCCTTTTTTTCAATAAGAAAAACATTACAGCCTACCTCTGCCGCAGTGCAGGCGGCCTCAAGACCTGCCGTCCCTCCTCCGATTACAACCACATTGCAGGGTTTCTTTATTTTGTTTTTCCCATAGGATTCGCCTTCGTTCACACAAGGATTCACGGTACAGCGAATGGGGCGGTTAATGCCGATGCGGTTTCCGGCACAGCCGATGTTACAGGAGATACATTTATTAATAAATTCTTCTCTGCCGGCATTGGCTTTGTTTGCCCAGGAGGGATCAGCAATCAGACCTCTTCCGATTCCAATTAAATCGGCATCTCCTTTTAGTAGGATTTCTTCAGCGATCTGGGGATTTCGTATGTTTCCCATGGTAATACATGGCTTGTGATACCGGTCTTTTACTGCTTTTGCCATATAGGAGCGCCAGCCATCCTTTAGATAATTGGCATCTATCTGAAACTGAATGGAACCGTTTAAACCGCAGGATACATCATATACATCTACAAATTCATCAAAGTACTGTAAGTATTCCAGTGTATCTTCCAACGAGTTTCCACCCTCTAAAAGTTCATCAGCACTGATTCTTGCAAAGATGGGATACATAGATCCCACTTGTCTGCGCACCTCCTCAAATACCATCCGTGCAAGGCGTGCCCGGTTTTCGACAGAACCGCCGAATTCATCCGTCCGGTCATTGGTGAGAGGGGAGAGAAACTGACTGAGTAAATAGGAGTGGCCTGCGTGGATTTCAACCGCATCAAATCCGGCAATCTGAGCCCGTCTGGCTGCCTGTCCGAATTTAATCACGATTTCATCAATCTCTTCCCTGTTTAAGGGGCGGGGTAATTCACCCCCTGTTTTAGAAGGGATATCAGATGCAGACACTGGCTGCATATTGGTTCTTGCAGACTGTGCGGAAGCTCCCGCATGATTGATCTGTATGGCAGCACAGGCTCCCTGCTTATGAAGTTCTTCACAGAGCTTATAATAACGGGGAATATAATTGTCATGATCAATCCTGATCTGGGTGGTGCCATTGGAGCCTAAAGGGTAATCTACGTTGGCATTTTCCACAATAATCAGCCCCGTTCCACCCATTGCTCTCTGCCTGTAATAATTGATATGCAGAAAACTCATTTCTCCATTCTGCTCTCCATAATTGGTTCCCATGGGCATCATGGCAATCCGGTTTTTGATTGTCATATTTTTAACAGTTAAAGGACTAAATAGCTGTGAATATTTGGTTTTCATATAATTTCTCCCTTTTCATATAAATAAAAGTGATCTTAGATTCTCCTTCTATTATAAGCGTTGGGGAATGAAAAAACTAATTGATGAATTTATGAGTATATATAAAAAAAATTTATGGATTCTTGATGGAATTTTCTCTGTTTTCCTTTATAAAATGGATAAAGCGGGAGACAACTGGTGTCTGATACTGGTTTTTTAAATAAGCCATATAAAAGCGGCGCTCCCAACTGGGGTTTTTAATGGATATTTTTTTAACAGACAACTGGTTTAATTCAAACATGTCCGGGACGATGGCAATTCCAAATCCTGCGGCAACAAATCCTGCAATTACCTGATCTTCCTCGATCTCCAATGCGATATTGGGAGTCGCGTTTATTTTTTGAAACAGGCTGTCCACAATGGAACGAAGTCCACTTCTTGAGTGGAAAAAAATCTGGGGATAGGGCAGTGTTTCTGAAAGATCTGCTTCTGTCCGGTCTGCCAAAGGGTGGTCTGTGGGAACGATGAGTACCAGATCCTGTGCAGCCACTGGAACGAATTCAATGTCCGGTTCATCCTTTGCATAAGAACAAAAAACCACATCACAGGTTTTATCTTTCAGCATGGGAATTAAATCTGCAGTGATACCGTCATGAAAATGAAACGTGGCATTTTTCCCATCCTCCGTCTTTAAATAACTGGAAAGGGTAAGGGGAATGTAATTGATTCCCAGAGTTCTTAAAAATCCGATCTCAATCAGACCTTCTCCCCGTCCGATCAGCTGCATTTTTAATACCCCGGAATCCAGAATGGATAAGGAGTGTTCCACATCAGATAAAAAATCTCTTCCGCATTTTGTAAGGACAATATTCCTTCCTTCTTTTTCAAAGAGAGATACGCCCAGTTCAGCCTCCAAAGATGAAATGGCATAACTTAAGTTGGGCTGGGTGGTGTTTAACTGTGCTGCAGCCTTTGTATAGTGTTCCAGGTGGGCAAGTGTAACAAAATAGCGTAAATGATAAAGGTTCATGGCATCCGTAATTCCTTTTCTGGCCATTGCCGGCCCGTTTTCAAAATAGTAATAGATAATGAAATTATAACATAAAATCGGCTGTATCGGGCATTTCTTACTGAGTCAGGATTTTAAATATAAAAATATACAAAAAGTATTTACATAATTGGATAATTATGGTAATATTTACTTAATTAATAGAGAATGTACGAATGTAAAAACAAATAAATAACTAGGTGTTACTGTATCAGCAGATACAGGCATGACTGGTGATATTTACATGTTTGCTTAAGCAACGTGTAAGTATGATCAGTTTTTTTATTTTTATGGGTATTAAAACCATGGAACCATTGGGGAGAAGGCCAATCCCGTAATGAGTATAAATACATTTTAAAAGGAGGAAGTACATGAAAAACATCAAGTGCACCAGAAGATGTCTGTTTTTATCTATGGTGCTGATGCTGAGTAGTACTGCATTTATAACTGCTGCAAATGCAGATACAGTAAAAGCATCCGATGCAGAGCCTGATAAGGCAGTTACGGTGGAGAATGTCACTCTCCATACATATGTGGGGGATGATGGTCAGGAGGTACAGTCCATCACCTATCGGATCAAGGATATATCGGCGTTAGGTAGCATTGCACTCGATGATTTCAGCATAACGATTGGTAGTGAAAGCTATCTGGTCAATGATATTAAGATAATGGGTAACAATGTAAAACTCTACGTGGATCCGTTCCGGTATCTTGGTAAAACGGTATACAATGAAAAAATGCAGCCAACCCATTATGACTTTTCCATTAACAGTACCATTGATGGGCTGGACTTGAAAAAGGGAGATCCCTGTCAGATTAAAACAAGAACAGCAGATGATTTTGTGAAAGGAACGTTTAAAGGCAGCAACGGAATGGAACTTCCCTATTGGATTTATATGCCTGCCGGTTCTGCAAAAGTGCCGCTTATGCTGTGGGAGCATGGGGGTGGGGAAGTCCTTTCCTCCTCTTTTGAAGGAGCAAATATTTTAAATAACAGGGGAGCTGTTACCTGGATAGAGAACGGATACCAGACAGCGGTTCTTTCCTTTCAATTTCCGGAAAACTACAGCTTTGGAATCTCAGAAGAACCGGATCAGCTAAAAAAAATGCAGGATTATAATGATGTGATTCACGAGTTTATTCAGGATCTGATCAATAAGGGAAAGATTGACTCAAAACGGGTTTATATCAGCGGGGCTTCGTCAGGAGGCGGTGCGGTTTTGCGTTTTGTTATGCAGTATCCTGACTTTTTCGCAGCAGCCCTTCCCATTTGTGCGAAGGATACCTTAATACCTATATCCAAGCCCTATGGCCTTGCATATAAGTTTGAAGGCAGTCTGGCGCTTACGGAGCAGGATTATCAAAAATGCTATCAGGATATCTCTGATTTAATAAGTCATACTGATATAACCAATGTTCCCATGTGGTTTGTACAGGCGGAGAATGATCCGGTATGCACCAGCTATACTTCCAAAATCTTGTACCAGGTATTAAAGGATAAAGGAGCCGAAAATAATAGAATCACCATGTACAGTGATGAAGAAATGAAACAGGCGGGGCAGATGATATACCATAGTTCCTGGGTTCCTGCATTGAAAAGCAGAGAAATTATGGACTGGGTTTACAATCAGAAAAAGTAGTAGGGATGAAACCTTACTAAATATAAAAGGAGAAGGAAAATATGGCAAGCAAGTACGATGGATTAGCAAGAATCATTATTCAGAACGTCGGAGGAAAGTCCAATGTTATCAGTCTGACTCATTGCATTACCAGACTGCGCTTTAAATTAAAGGATGAGTCAAAAGCAAACACGGAGATTCTAAAAAACACCGATGGGATTGTAACAGTCATGAAAAGCGGAGGACAGTATCAGGTTGTCATTGGCAACCATGTACCAGATGTTTATGAGGTGGTCTGCAAAATTGGCGGGTTTGGGGAAGACTCCCAGGGATCAGACGAAGAGAAAACGGAAAAACACCAGAAGCTGTTTTCTGCCCTGATTGATACCATATCAGGAGTATTTCAGCCCATCCTGGGCGTGTTCTGCGCAACCGGACTTATTAAAGGTATTCTGGCAATACTAACCTTTACCGGAGTGCTCACAGCAGAAAGCGGAACGTATCAGCTCCTTTATGCAGTAGCAGACGGCTTCTTTTACTACCTTCCGGTAATTTTGGGATATACTGCTTCAAAAAAATTCGGTTTAAATCCATTTACAGGTATTGCACTTGGATGTGCCCTGGTTTATCCTAAAGTAGTGGCACTTACTTCCAAGGATGTAATGGAAGTATTGTTTGCCGGATCCATGTTTGAATCCAATATTTATGCTACATTTATGAAGATACCAGTTATTATGCCAAAAAGCGGTTATCCGTCTTCCGTAGTACCAATTATTCTTGCTGTATATGTAGCTTCGAAGATTGAAAAGTTCTGGAAACGTGTGATCCCGGATGTGGTTAAGAACTTCCTGGTTCCCACACTGACTTTGATGGTTGCAGCACCTTTAACCTTTGTTGTGGTTGGTCCTCTTGCAAATTCCATTGCAGCAGTCATTGGTTATCTGACCCAGGCTGCTTACAATGCAAGCCCTGTTTTAGAAGGTGCCATTGTAGGTGCGTTCTGGCAGGTACTGGTAATTTTCGGACTTCATTGGGGGCTGGTTCCTGTCTATATTATGAATCTGAATACACAGGGATTTGACAGCTTCATGCAGCCCTATTTTGCAGCTTCCTTTGCACAGACAGCAGTGGTAATGGCAGTTATGTTTAAAACAAAGGATAAGAATTTAAAGAGTCTTTGTATTCCGGCAACTATTTCCGGTATTTTCGGAGTGACGGAGCCTGCTATTTATGGAATCTCTCTGCCAAAGAAAAAGCCATTTATTATTTCCTGTGTGGCAGCTTCCATTGGCGGTGCAATCATCGGAGCCGGGAATGTTAAGAAGTATATGTCCGGCGCTTTGGGAATTTTTGGTTTTCCTGCTTATATCAATCCTGCGAACAATGATACATCCAGTATCCCCTGGGTAGCAGCTGGTGTAATCGTTGCAATGGTGATTGCATTTGCAGCTTGTTTCATTCTCTACCGGGATGAAGAAACAAAGAAGGTTTCTAAATGAGTCCAGTAATATAACAGAAAGAAAGGAAAGATAAAAACGATGAGAAAAGATTTTTTGTGGGGAGGCGCAACCGCAGCCAACCAGTGTGAGGGCGGTTATTTGGAAGGTGGAAAAGGTATGGGTACAGTGGACGTTGTGCCATGGGGCGAAAACCGCTTTCCCATTATGTTAGGTGAGATGAATTATAAAGATCTTCCTGACGACTCCTATTATCCATCGAGAGAAGCCATTGACATGTATCATCACTATAAGGAAGACATTGCGCTTTTTGCAGAGATGGGTTTTAAATGTTATCGTTTTTCTCTTTCCTGGTCCAGAATTTTTCCCACTGGGGAAGAGGAAATGCCAAATGAGGAAGGTCTTAAATTTTATGAGGAAGTAATTGATGAGCTGTTAAAATATAACATCGAGCCGGTTATCACCATCTGTCATTTTGATGTGCCCTTAGCTTTGGCAGATAAATATGGCTCCTGGAAAAACCGGAAACTGATCGACTGTTTTGTTCATTACTGTGACGCGATTTTCCGCAGATTCAAAGGAAAAGTCAAATACTGGATCACCTTCAATGAGATTAATATGCTTTTGCACCTGCCATTTATGGGGGCAGGAATCCTCTTTGAGGATGGGGAGAATATAAACCAGGTCAAATATCAGGCGGCTCATAACGAATTGGTGGCATCGGCTATGGCAACCAGACTTGCTCATCAGATTGATCCAGAGTGTAAGGTTGGCTGTATGCTGGCAGCGGGAAATTTTTATCCCTACAGCTGCAATCCCAATGATGTCTTTAAAGCCATGGAAAAGGACCGGGATAACTATTTCTTTATCGATGTTCAGGCCAGAGGCCAGTATCCTGCCTATGCAATGAAATTTTTTGAAAGAGAAGGAATTATCCTCAATGCAGAGGAGGAAGATTACCGGATACTAAGAGAAAATACCGTTGATTATATCTCATTCAGCTACTATTCTTCCCGCTGTGCCTCAGCAGATCCGGATATTCTAAAGAAGTCAACAGCAGGAAATGTAATGAAGAGCATTAAGAACCCCTATTTAAAGGCGTCTGACTGGGGGTGGCAGATTGATCCCCTGGGACTTCGTATTACCTTAAACACGCTGTATGACCGTTATCAGAAACCACTTTTTATCGTAGAGAACGGACTTGGAGCAGCTGATCTGATGGAAGCAGACGGCACTGTGTCAGATGATTACCGCATTGATTATTTACGGGAGCACATAAAAGCCATGATGGATGCGGTAGATCTGGATGGAGTGGACTTACTGGGATATACTCCATGGGGGTGCATTGACCTGGTAAGTGCGTCTACGGGAGAGATGAAAAAGCGATATGGATTTATCTATGTAGATAAAGATAATGAAGGGAATGGTACCTTAAAACGCAGCAGAAAAAAATCATTTTACTGGTATCAGAAAGTAATTGAAACAAACGGAGCTTCATTAGAATAAAAAGCATGCCTGGGCAGAAACTGTGCCCGGGCATGCTTTTTTATTCAATTAATCACGGATATCTGATTTCTTCCTGCATTCTTTGCCTGATAAAGGGCAACGTCAGAACGTTCCATCAGACTCTCCAGAGTATCGGTATCCAGATGGAAAAAAGTCACTCCTACACTAATGCGAAGGGGAATCCGTTCCTTATTTTCCGTATAAAACTCCAACTCCTCAATTCGTTTGCATAATAGTTCAGCCGCCGCCACAATTTCTCCTTTACTAAAGCCAAGAACTAGTGCGGCAAATTCCTCTCCGCCAATCCGTCCCAGTAAATCCTGCCCTTTCATAAATTTCTGGCATTCTTCCGTTACCATGCAGATTGCCCGGTCCCCTACGTTATGTCCAAAAGAGTCGTTAATGGATTTAAAACGGTCGATGTCGATCATGAGAAATGCGGCTTTCTGACCGTGTTCTCTGATCGTTAAAAGCCTTTTATGGGCTGTCTCCAGAAAGCTTCTTCGGTTCATAATACCCGTTAACATATCGGTTCTTGCCTGAATTTTAAGTTCCTGTTCCGCTCTTTTGCGATCGGAGATATCTTCTAAAGTGGAAAGAAACTGAACGATTTCTCCGCCTTCATTTAGAATAGGAGTAAGAATTATATGTTCCCATATAAATTCCCCATTCTTTTTTTTATTTACAATTTCACTGCTCCATTGTTTCCCAGAGAGAATTGTATTCCATAAATTATGATAAAAATCCCGGTTGTGATAGCCAGATTTTAAAATTCTTGGGTTTTTCCCCAAGACTTCCTCTAACTCATATCCCATAAGCCGTAAAAAAGTCGGATTTGCATATTCAATTTCACCTGATGTATTGGTAAGTATAAAAGACATGGGACTCTGTTCCATAATTGCCTGAAACGTATCCTCACTTTTTTTCAGCTTCTGTCTTAATTCCTTATTAGAGGTGATATCACGGATCACACTGATGATGTATGTACTATTTTGAAATCTGGCAATCTGTGATGAAATCAGCGCATTTAATTCCTTTCTTTCTTTAGTGATAATTGTGATTTCCAGGTTTTTGCAGCTGCCCTCCTTATTAATGAGATCAAAAAAGCGGTCTCTGTCACCAAGGGTTTTCCAGAATTTTAAATCAAGTGTTGTTTTTCCCAAAGACTCCTCTTTCGTATATCCAGTTAATAATGTGTAGGTTTCATTTACATCGATTATTTTTCCGGTGGGAAGCTCAGAAATAAATACGGTATCAGGGATTGTTTTAAATATAAGACTAAAACGTTCCTCTGCATACGTTCTGTCAGCATGCTCTCTCTGGACAGTCATGACAATGAAGCAATAAGTCCATAAAAGGATACCGGCAATGGAGAGAAAGTAGCTCATAAAGGAAAAGAAGGAAGAGAAGTTATAATTTCGTGTCTCATTAAAAAAGGTAAGTAAAGCCCGGATGACAAAAAAGGTTCCATAAGGAACACATGCTGCTGCGATGAGGCTGGTGGCTGGACGGACACAATCAATGGAATGACTGCTTAAAATCTTCCCATTATGAAAGGAAACAATGGCGAAAATGAGGCAAAATACAACAATCCGATAGCTTTTATTTTCATAGAGAAAGGAAAAATAGAAATAACCAGCAAAAAACAGAATCGAAAGGAACAGCAGTTTCTTTTTCGCTACAGGTAAATCTAAAAACCTTGAAAAGCCAATGTTCAATGCCAATATGGAAAAATAAAAGAAAATATTGGAAAAGAATACCAATAAATTTCCATAGTGGGAAATGTACTGGTATGCATAAAGCAGTCCGCAGACGGCTGAAAAAATACAGCTGAAAAGTAAGTAATTCATTCCGGGATAAATTTTAATAATGCGGAAAACAAACAGCATAATCAGAACCTGTATGAAGCTGATATAAAAATAAACAATGGCGATCGTAGGGATATCCAGAATCATAGCTGCTGCCTCCATTCTAGTTTAATTAAACCAATTTTAATATGTTTTATTATAAAAAGCAACTGGATGTATGGGATTATAAAGTTCTTAAATTCTAAAATTTCAAGTTTCTGCATATGAATGGAGAAGGGGAGGTGGAGGAATGAAAAATACTTTAGTTCTATATGAAAGCAAATATGGATTTACCAAAATGGCCGCCTGGCAGGCGGCTCTCGTACTGGGGCCCGGGAAATGTATGCGGTTTTCTGAATTTAGCAATAACAAACAGGAATGGGATCTTATTGTTTTACTCATTCCAGTCTATTATGAAAAACTGGATGAGGAAGCAGTTGAAAACATAAAAAATAATCTTGACCGGTTAAAAAGAGGAAAAATAGTACTTTTTTGCACCTGTCTGGTGAAAGAATATGCAAAAAAATATCTGCAGCCGGTGAGTGACCTCCTTGGAAGCAGCGTTGTATTTCAGGAAGGAATCCCAGGAAATCTGATTTTAAAACAGCTGGATCAGGAAGATCGGGTCCGAACGGCGTCATTTTTTAAAACGGCAGGACTTAAGGAGCAGGATTATCTTTGCTTTGATCAGAACTGGTATGTTGACACTCTGCTTGGCATAAAGGAGTGGAAGGACAATCCCACAGAGGCAATGGATGAAAAAAAAATTCTTGAATTTTGTGAAGAATTCCTGATAAATCATAATACCTGCTCATTATCAACCGGATATGGGAAACGGGTTCGCGCCACACCCATCGAGTATCGGTATAAAGATGGATTTTTATATATTTTAAGTGAGGGCGGAGAAAAGTTTGCTAATATTCTGCTGAGTCCCAATGTCTCAGTGGCAGTTTTTAATGAGTTTCAGGGAATGAACCAGTTGAGAGGGATGCAAATCAAAGGCACGGCAGAAATAATAGAAACGGGAAGCGAAGAGTACTGTGATTTTCTCACGATGAGAAAATTAAAGGTTGAAAATGTGATGAAACTTCCTTCCTCTCTTTATTTAATAAAAATTGCAATAAAAAAGATTGAATTTTTATGGTCTGGCTTTCGGGAAATGGGTGTTGACGTAAAACAGTTTTTAACCTTTTCTGATCCGTCTAAATAAAAATATACAATAAGTATATACTAAGTACAAACGAGTAAGGCTGAAGGAGGCAAAAGAGATGAAACAGTTAATTGACTGTGCAGACCAGTATATCAGGCAGTGCAGAATCAAGGATTTTGCATTATTAAAAATTTGTCTTTGTGCAGTGGGCATTATAATTGGACTTTCCATACCGGAAAAAAAGAGGAAATGGCCTCTGGCTGCGGCAGGTTTTGTATTCGTCATCAGTTATGTCATGCTTATGGCAGAATTCATGAAGATTTATATGGATGAAAGGTGAAAGGAATCAGACAGAAAGCCGGTTATATTAGTTTTTAGGAAAGCTGATATAACCGGCTTTTTATTTACATATTCAGTAATAAATTTCCCGATGACCATCGATGCTTTCTGACAGGGAACGTTTCAAATAGTCCTCGGCTCCTTTAAAGTTCCTTTCTTCTATCATGGTACACAGCTCGTTTGTGTTTTCATAAAGAGCTGGAATCCCATATAAGGCACAGAAACGAAGCCAGAGCGTGCAGGTCAGGGATTTGAATGAGCGGAAAATCAATGGAAGAAGAGAATTCCGGGAAAACAGTGCCAGATGATGATGAAAGTCAAAGGCGGATTCAGCCGCGTCCTGGGGGCAGGAGGCTCTGCCAATGGCTTCCGTGAGACTCCGTAGCTCTAAAAGCTCTGCATCTGTGATGTCCTTTGATCCAAGATCGATAGCAAGGGTATCAAGGGCAATTCTAAGCTCTAAAATAGACCGGATTTCTTCTTTTCGCAGCACCCCTCCATTGTAATTGACAATAGAAAGGAAGGTATCCATAGTTCCTTCTTTTCGGTAGTCCGCGATAAAAACCCCCTGTCTCTGGCGAATGTCAAGAAACCCTTTTTCTGCCAGAGCGATGACGCCTTCGTTGACTACGGATCTGCTGATCTGCATGGTGGCCGCCAGCTCCCGTTCCGGAGGCAGCCTGGTTCCAATCGGGAGCCGTCCGGAAAGGATTTGAGATTCCAGTTCCTTTACGAACAGTTCTTTTAATGTAGGCGCATTCAGCTTTTTAAACTCCATATTATAGTTCCCCCTGTTTGTATGTGATTGTTCCTGGTTCAGCCAGGTACCACAATTCTCATTATATGGTAATTTTGTATAAAAAGCAATGAAAAATACTGTGAAAACCTCTGGTTTTCAGTCAAATATTAGGAAGATTTTGACAAAAGTGAAAACGGAGTGTTAAAATATAAACAAAGAAATAAAATAAATTGGGGGTAGAAACATGTTTGTATTTCAATCAGCGAAGGGTGGAATCCCTGTCACTTATCTTCTCATGTGGTTTTTGGTATTTGCTTCGCTATTCATATTAAATGAGGTGTCACGGCGCTATAAGATGATTGGTCTGCTTTTCTTTTTCGTCATGCCTGCCGTATTATCCGTCCTCTGGTTTACCGTGCTGAAAAAAAGTACCTATACGGACTGGTTTCATCTTGCAAAGGTCTATTCTGCCACGGCAGGCTGCATTGGTTTCTGGTTAATCAGACATTATGAAAAAACAAGAAAAGACAAAACTGTATTCCGCCTGTGTGACAGCCGGATTGCTCTTTGTTTTCCTCCGTTAATCCTGGCGGTTAATATTATGGAGGCAGTGACAAGGGATATCGAAGTTGGAATGACGTACCGTACCATGGCCCAGGATGCAACAGCGGATGTCTCCGTGCTTTTAATGGGAGGCCCCTGGAATTTTATGAATGCAGCGGCAGGGATCTTAAATATCATTACCATAACCGGCTGGTTTGGTATCTGCCTGAGAAAAGTGACTGAGAAAGACAAGAGTAAGGATATGCTTTGGCCTGACATGCTCTGGTTCTGGATCGCAGCCTACGATATATGGAATTTTGCTTATACCTATAACTGTCTGCCTCACCATGCCTGGTACTGCGGTCTGGCACTTTTACTGGCACCCACTCTTTGTGCATTTACGGTAGGAAAGGGAGCATGGCTGCAGCATCGTGCCCAGACGCTTGCACTCTGGTGTATGTTTGCTCAGACCTTCCCAAGATTTCAGGATGTGGGACAATTCCGTGTGGACTCGTCTTATAAGCCAGGTATTTACTTTGCAGTCAGCCTGATTGCGTTGTTAAGCAATGCAGCAGTGGCAGTCTATATGGGTATTAATATCTGGAAAAAGCACAGAAGCCCTTATGGACCTGAACTTTATACAGATTTGAAATCGTATCAGGAAGTGAAAGTATTAGCAGAAACAAAATCAGCCGTATAACAAATAGAGCGGGAGGATTGGTATGCATGAACTGGGAGTCATGACGGAAGTAGTCCGCATTGTGGAAAATGTAGTCAGGGAACAGAATCTGACTCAGGTTGAAAGCCTTGTGCTGCAAATCGGCGAAATGGCTTCTGTGATCCCCTATTATGTAGAACAGTGTTATCCTGCCGCTGTTAATGGGACTATACTGGAAAACACCCGTCTTACTATTGAAATTCTTCCTGCCAGCGGACGCTGCAATGAGTGCCATAAAATGTTCCATGTTACAGAAGATTATTACAAGTGTCCGTTCTGCCAGAGTTTTTCCTGGGAACTGTTAGAAGGAAGGGAATTTCTGATAAAGGAGATTGCGGCATTTTAACTCCATATGATTCACATCAGTAAGATTGTATTAGAATTTATACCTCGTTAAAATATTGACATTTCTTTGTGACAGGCGTATATTTGACGTAGCATAAACGATAAATTTTTACTGATTGATGAGAGGAGACTACTATGCTGAAATTAATGAGATCACCTTTAAAATACGTACAGGGACAGGGGGCTTTGTCAGCGGTTTATGAAGAAACAAAGAACCTTGGAACATCATTTCTGTTTATCTGCAGCAACAGCGGATATAAAAATTGCCATGAAAAGATTGAAAAAAGCTTTGAGGGAAAAGAAGCTGAATTGAAATTTGAGATATTCGGCGGAATCAGTTCCATAGGCGAAGTAGAGCGGATGCAAAAAATAGTCAGAGAACATCAGATTGACTGCGTGGTTGCAGTTGGAGGCGGTTCTGCTATTGATACTGCAAAAGCAACGGCTTATTATGAGAAACTGCCGGTGGTAATCATACCTACCGTGGTGGCAACCGATGCACCCTGTACCGGTTTGTCCGTAATCTATAACAATGACGGAAGCTTTTCCCATTACATATTTTATCCCAAAAATCCTGATGCAGTAATTGTAGATTCTGATATTATTGCGCATGCACCTGTTAAATTCCTGGTTGCAGGAATGGGGGATGCACTGGGAACTTATTTTGAAGCAAGAGCCTGTGAGAAGGCAAAAGCACCCAGCCTGGAAAATGGGGGAATTACAAAATCCGCCATGGCTCTTTGCAAACTTTGTTATGAGACTCTTTTAGAAGATGGATATAAGGCACTGAAGGCGTGTGAGAATCAGATTGTAACACCTGCCCTGGAAGCAATTATTGAAGCAAATACCTATTTAAGCGGTGTAGGCGCAGATAATGGCGGTCTGGCAGTCTCTCATTCCGTATACAACGGATTTACAGCCCTGGAAGAATGTGAAGCCACGATGCACGGCAGTGTGGTAGCGTTCGGAACTCTGGCACAGCTGGTGTTGGAAGATGCCCCGAAAGCAGAGTTTAATCAGGTGCTGGAATTTTGCGTCAGTGTAGGTCTTCCTGTGACCTTAAAAGAAATTGGTGTAACAGATAAAGAGAGAGTTCACATCGCTGCTAGAAATGCATGTGCCGAAGGCGAAAGCATTCATAATATGATTGGTGATGTAACTCCGCAGCAGCTTTATGATGCTCTCATTGCTGCCGATGTGCTTGGTCAGGAATATCTGGCGAAAAGAAAGTAAAAAACCAGATGGATTAAGAATGAAGATCCTGCAGTCAGCCCCACAAGGAAAGGGCTGGCTTTGGATCTTCTTTTTATTTGAATATTTTCGATAAAAATTACCAACAATAAAAGTGCATTCAGGGTCAAAGAATGAAAGCTGTCCCCGGGACAGAACAGAAAGGAGTTAGAAAATGGTAGCAGAAGTAGATAGAGAGGGCTGCATCGAATGTGGGCTCTGCGCTTCCGTATGTCCGGAAGTATTTCGTATGGGTGATGATGGTCCGGCAGAGGTATACGTTGACACCGTCCCAGAGTCATCAGAATCATCGGCGGTTGAGGCACAGGAAGGCTGTCCGGTCTCTGTAATTAAAGTAGAAGAATAATCACTGAAGGCACCTCTTTCTGAAACGAAGCAAAGAATCAGACTGAGGTGTTTTTATTACTTTATTATAAAATGAAAAAGGAGAACTGCTATGAGTGAATACATCAATAACCGCCAGATGAGACAAAAGACAATCAAAGACATTATCCGGCAGCTTCATGAGGGAAAGACTGTAGATCAGGTGAAATCCCAGTTTGAACATGTATTTCATGGAGTATCTGCCACAGAGATTTCAGAAGCGGAGGGCGCTTTAATTGCGGAGGGGCTTCCCGTAGAAGAAGTACAAAAATTATGCGATGTCCATGCGGCTGTATTTAAAGGGTCAATTGAGGAGATTCATCAGCCGGAAGAGCCGGCACTGATTCCCGGTCACCCCCTTCAGGTACTGGTCCGGGAAAACAAGAAAATCTCTCACATACTGGAAAAGGAAGTCCGGCCATATCTGTCTCTGACAGCACTGGAGGGATCAGGAGCATTAGATCTGTTAAAGGCAGGTGTGGAACAGCTAAAGGATTTGGATGTCCACTACAAAAAGAAGGAGAATCTTTACTTTCCCTATATGGAGAAATATGGAATTACAGCACCTCCCAAAGTCATGTGGGGAGTGGATGACGAAATCAGAACCCAGGTGAAGGAAGTTTCAGCCCTTCTTAATAATGATTCCATACAAAAAGAAACCCTGATACAAAAAGCCCAGGATATGGCTGACAAAATAGAAGAGATGATATTTAAAGAAGAAAATATCATGATCCCCATGTTAATGGAGAACCTTACACAGGAAGAGTGGAAAACCATAGCAGATGGAAGCGGAGAAATCGGCTATATAATTGAACATGTGCCAAAGTGGGAACCAGGAGAAGTGAAAAAGGAAGAAAAAGTTTCTGTCTCTGCGGCAGATGGAATCGTAAAGCTGCCTTCCGGGGAAATGAACACCGAAGAACTGACTGCCATGCTTAACACACTTCCTTTTGATATCACATTTGTTGATAAAAAGGATGAGGTGAAGTATTTTTCAGAAGGAAAGGACAGGGCATTTCCAAGAACCAGAACGATTATCGGTAGAAATGTATCCAACTGCCACCCGCCTGCAAGTGTCCATATCGTAGAAAAAATCGTAGAAGATTTTAAAAATGGGGTGAAGGATCAGGAGGATTTCTGGATCAGAATGGGAGAAAAATATATCCTGATTCGTTATTATGCCGTTCGCAGTATAGAAGGTGAATACCTTGGAGTATTGGAAGTCACTCAGGACATTGATCAAATTCAGAAAATTACAGGAGAAAAAAGATTGATGTCTGAATAAATGCAAAAAATAAAAGAGCACAAGCCGTAATTCGTTTGAAAATTGCCGGATGCTTGTGCTCTTTTATCAATTAAATAGGAGAAAATGCCACAGTATATTTGGTACTGCGGTTACAAAAATATGTATTTTTCGACAATATATATTATATAACTAATATATATTGTTTGTCAAATAGGAAGTAATCATATAAATTAAATATTTAAAAATATAAAGTAAAATAATTGACAAAATAATCGTTCTGTAAATTAGCTTATAAACACGAGAACGCCGTCATAAATCACGTCATTAAAAATGTAGAAAGCTGGCTCTTATCTCTCTAAATAAGCTTCTGACGGGTATGGGGAACAGATGATTATTTGGAAAGATCGCCGTCTTTATTTCCGTCATTTGGCTGATAAATGTATGTATAACCTGTATTATCCATGGAAAAACGCAGTACCAAATATACTGCGATCAGTAGTCTGGTACTAGCTGCAAAAGATAAAACAGGGAGGAAATTAAATGAAGAATTTTAAGGATTACAGCATTTCCCGAAAACTGCGGACCGGTTTTTTATGTCTGACTCTGATTATGCTTATTGTGGGAGGGGCGGGAGTTGCCGGACTTTTCAGAATCAGCGCAATGGATACATATTTGTATGAAAAGCAGACGGCGCCAATTGAGAATTTGATGGAAGCCGTAGAAGGACTGTATCAGTTTCGAATTGATTCAAGAACCATGGTTATTGTAGCAGGTGACAATGGAGAATTGGACAAGCTGGAACAGGAATTTATTAGCGATAAGGAAAAATTTCTAACAAATATAAAAGAGTATCGGAAGACACTTACCAATCAGGCATCGTATGCACTTCTTGATGAATCAGTAGATCTTTTTAATAATTCTTTTGAGCCGGCTATCCAGAATTGCCTCGTAGAAGCACGTAATGGAAAAAATAAGGAAGCATATGCCGAACTTTTAAAGGAAACCGACAATATCCAGAAAATGTTTGATAATTTTGATTTGCTCATTGATAACCGCATGGCAGAAGCACATAAAACAAACAATGACAATCGTTTAACGGCTGATGTACTTATTGTGGTTTTGATCTTAACGGTTATATTTGGTGCAGGTTTTGGAATGTTTTTAGGAAACAGAATCTCCGCAATGATCAGCCGTCCCATCACCCAGGTTGTGGAAGCTGCGGGGCGTATTGCACTGGGACATATTGATGTTGATCTGGGAACTATTGATTCAAAAGATGAGACCGGGCAGCTTGCAGATGCGTTCACCCAGATGACAGGCAGTATTAAAAAGCAGGTAAATGCAGCAGAGGACATCAGCAACGGTGACTTCACCATAGAAGTTCCTCTTCGTTCGGATAAAGACGTTCTTGGCCTTGCACTACAGAAAATAAGAAACGATTTAAGCCGGACGCTGCTCTCCATCAGTGTGGCAGCAGACCAGGTAAATGAAGGTTCTGCCCAGGTAGCATCCGCAGCCCAGGCACTTGCATCAGGAACAACGGAACAGGCCGCTACAGTGGAAGAATTAAGTGCATCGGTAAACAGCATCGCGAAGGAAGCAGAACAAAATGCAGAAAACGTAAAGAAAGCTACGATTTATATTGCAAATACCGGAGAAGGTCTCAAAGAAGGCAATGTATATATGCAGAAGTTAAACACTGCAATGAAAGATATTGGAACTTCTTCAGAAAAGATATCCAGTATCACAAAAGTTATTGAAGATATTGCATTCCAGACCAATATACTTGCGTTAAATGCGGCAGTGGAATCAGCCCGGGCAGGTGAGGCCGGAAAGGGCTTTGCCGTAGTAGCGGATGAAGTGAGAAACCTTGCAGGCAAATCAGCTGAGGCTGCAAAGCAGACGGCAGATTTAATTCATGATTCTGTGAGAATTGTATCCGAGGGAGAAAAGCTGGCAGAAGAAACAGCCAGACTGCTCCTTGGAGTGGGAGAAAAATCAGAGCTTGTAGGAAGGTCAGTTGGAGAAATTGAGCAGGCTTCTGCCAAACAGGCGCTGATGATTGATGAAATTAATCAGGGACTATCCCAGGTATCTGCTGTCATTCAGACCAATGCAGCAACTGCGGAGGAAAGTTCTTCTTCCAGCGAAGAACTGGCGGCACAGGCCCACTTACTTACCCAGGAAGTGGAGAATTTCCGATTACAGTAACAGAAGAATTTTTTTAAGGAAACGGCAGTTTAACAGCTGCCGTTTTTCATTATGAGTTAGAACGTAACAACTTTCGGCTCAGAAGTGAATGAAAAAATGGTAGCAGTTGCATTCTTCAAATATAAAACTGCAAAGATTCCATCATCTACGGAATACATGCGGCTGAGTGCAGCCTCATTGTCCTCCATCATGGCAGCTCTTGCTTCTCGGCGGTCGTCCCACACTGCTTCAGCTTCCAGTCTGATCCATGTACCCTTATTCATAGCGGAAATTTCAATTTTAGGATTTTTCTGCATCTGATCAAAAACTTTTTTCTGATTGTTGGTTGTGATGTAAAGTCTGCCTTCAAACTCGCATACAGCACCAAAGGGACGAACACGGGGCTGATCTCCCTCTGTGGTTGCCAGGTAAAATGTTCCGCATTCTTTTAAGTAATTGAGGATTTCGTTCATTGCTCTTGCTCCTTTCGAGTGACCATGATATAATTTGCTTACGAGATTATTATATCGAGTATGAGATTTTTGTAAACTACGATATTTTGTGATACCTAGTATCAAGGAGGATACCTATATGGATAAAAAAGATTTATTTGGACTGTGTCCTTACGTCACCTCTCAGAAGATTCTTTCCGGCAAATGGTCCATATATCTTCTCTACTTATTAAAGGATGGACCGGTACGTTTTAATGAACTGAAGCGAATGATGCCGGAGGAGATTACCCATACAACTCTTTCCAGACAGTTAAAATCCCTGGAAGAGGAGGGATTGATTGTCAGAAAAGAGTATTCCCAGATTCCGCCAAAGGTAGAATACTTTTTAAGCGAAATCGGCAATAAATTTGATAAAGTTCTTCTGGCACTGGGAGAATGGGGAGATGAATATATTGAATTTATAAAAGAAAAGGCGTAAGAATTGCTTTACAATTACCCATAGCTGTATGTATAATGTAAAAAATTATACTAACGGATATTTTAGGGAGAAGCAAAATGAGAGAACTGAAAGAAATTAGAAACGATTTAAATCAATGTGACCTTCAGATTCTGGAACTTTTAATGAATCGGCTTTCCTGCATCGAGGAGGTCATAGAGTACAAGAAAGCATACGGGCTTCCCATTTTTCAGCCAGAGCAGGAAGAGGTTCAGCAGGAGAGTCTTATCCGTGCGATAGGTGAACATGGTTATAAAGAGGAACTCCTTGGAATTTTCCGTCAGATTGTGGAAGAAAGTAAAAGTGTGCAGAGTAAGAGCCTGTTTCATTATAATATCGCCCTCATTGGTTTTATGGGAGCAGGCAAAAGTACGGTATCCAAATATTTGAAAGATATGCTTGCGATGAACGAAGTGGATGTTGACACAAAAATCGTGGAAGATCAGAAGATGCCGATTAAGGATATCTTTGCAAAGTACGGAGAAGAGTATTTTCGCAACTGTGAGAGCAACGCCATCATTAGTTTAAAGGACTGTGAGCAGACGATTATTTCCTGCGGCGGCGGTGCGGTAATCAGAGAAGACAATGTGAAAAACTTAAAGAAAAACAGCAGAATCGTACTTTTAACAGCCAGTGCTGAGACCATTTTAGAAAGAGTAAAGGACAGCGATGAGCGCCCAATCTTAAATGGAAATATGAATGTAGATTATATCAGGGTACTGATGGAGAGACGGGCCAGTCTATACCAGAATGCAGCTGATATTATTATAGAAACAGACGGAAAAGATATTGTAGATATCTGTGAGGAACTCATCCAGTCTCTGATGAAACTGGAAACAAAGTAGAGGATGTCCGCCTGGATATCAGACTGTAACCGGCAAAACAACAGATTACTGCATTTTTACACGTGTATCTCGCTTAAATTAAGAGATATACGTGTTTTTTTTGTGTCCAAAAACCATCTACACAACTTCTACATATGCTCCTGTTATTCTTCTATTCAGAAATGAAAAAGGAGGATGCGTAATGGGCAATGCAATCAGAACGAAAAAATTGCGTATCGGCGGGATGACCTGTATCAGCTGTCAGAATAAAATTGAAAAAAAATTACGTAACACAGCTGGAATTGAAAAAGCGGAGGTGAGCTATAACGCCGGAACTGCTCTGGTCACGTTTGATACGGATATTATTTCCTATCAGAGCATAACGGGAATTATTGAAAATTTGGGGTATAGCGTGATACCGGATCAGGGGCCGGAAAGAAAAGACACAACCAGAACCGTGGGTATTTTAATGATTATTGTTTCCCTGTATCTGTTTTTAGAACAATCCGGTCTGCTAAATGTTCTGGTTCCCAGCCAGCTGGCGGATAAGACAATGGGATACGGTATGCTCTTCTTAATCGGACTGATTACCTCCGTTCACTGTGTGGCAATGTGCGGCGGCATTAACCTTTCCCAGTGTATTCCAAAAAGCGGACAGGAAGAATTAAACCAGGGACGGCTTGCAGCTTTTCGGCCTGCTTTTCTTTATAACCTCGGGCGTGTTATTTCTTATACAGCCGTTGGTTTCCTGGCAGGAGGTCTGGGGGCAGCCGTGACCTTTTCTAACACCTTTCAGGGTGTTTTAAAACTGGCGGCAGGAATCTTTATGGTAATTATGGGCATCAACATGCTGGGAATCTTTCCCTGGCTTCGCAGACTAAATCCCAGAATGCCAAAGTTTATTGCAGTAAGAATCCAGAAACAAAAAGCAAAAAGCAGCAGTCCGTTTTTTGTAGGCCTGTTAAATGGACTAATGCCCTGCGGACCACTTCAGGCTATGCAGATCTATGCACTGTCAACCGGAAATCCGTTTTCCGGTGCACTTTCCATGTTTTTATTCAGCCTTGGCACCGTTCCCCTGATGTTTTTTCTGGGAGCCTTATCAACGGTTCTTTCAAAGAAATTTTCAAACAGAGTCATGACTGCCGGAGCCGTTTTAGTGGTGGTACTGGGACTGTCCATGTTTACACAGGGAGTCAGTCTGGCAGGAATCAGTCCATCTGCGATCTTACCTGGGCTGGAAGGCATCAGTGGAAATCAGCAGGAAAGTTCTGAACAGATTAAGATAGAAGACGGTGTGCAGGTGATTAACAGCACCTTAAGTTCGGGGCGGTATCCCAATATTAAGGTCCAGGCAGGAATTCCTGTAAAGTGGATTATAGATGCACCTGCAGGAAGTATAAATGGCTGTAATAACCGGATGATTATAAGGGAATATGGCATCGAATATTCCTTCCATACAGGAGAAAACGTGGTGGAATTTACGCCGGAAAAAACCGGAAAAATCCCATATAGCTGCTGGATGGGGATGATACGTGGTTCTATTAATGTTACAAAAGAGGGAGAAACAGATGGTGGCCAGCAATCAGAAAGTCAGGGAGTATTAAAAGAATATGCACCTCAAAAGCCGGTTCCAGCTGGTTACACTATACCAGTTGATGACGTGGTGGTTGCTCAGGAATCCACGGATGAAAATGGAAAACCCGTACAAAAAATCACTCTTGAACTCACCAGCCAGGGATTTAAACCGGCGGTTGCGGTGGTAAAAGCAGGAGTGGATACGGAGTGGACATTTATTGATAACCGTCAGGATATGGACTATGGGACCAATCTTCTGATCCCTGATTTTACTACGGAACTTTACCTTGAAAAGGGAGAAAATACACTGTATTTTATACCAGATAAAAGCTTTGATTTCTCTACCGGGGACAATTCCTTTTATGGATATATAAAGGTGGTAGATGATTTGGAAAACGTAGATTTAGATGCAGTAAAGGATGAAGTGAGTAAATTTCAGACGATGATTTGGCCTGAGGACACGTTTCAGGGTGCCGGAGGATCATGCTGCGGATAATCACGCTATGAATAATCAGGTTCTGACAGGAATGGGAAAGGAGATTGATTTATGGGATTATTATACAGTCACTGGCACTGCATACTGCCGGCAGCGGCTCTGATCGCAGGATTATTTTTTATGAGAAGAAATGAAAATAAAGGTGAATAACAAGGAGAAGAACGATGAAGGCAAATAGAAAATCAATACTTAAAACAGCGGTGGTGGCAGCAATGTCATTGCTGGTACTTACTGCATGCAGCTCCAATGCTGCAACCAAAACCCAGGAAACGGCAGCTTTAAAATCGGAAAACAACAGTAAAAGTGCACAGGCAGACACAGATCTTGTAATTCCAGTATCAGATATCTCAGAAAAGGTGAGCTTTTATCCGGTAGAAGCAGATGGAACGAAGATGGAAGTTCTGGCAGTAAAAGCGCCTGACGGTACTATACGAACTGCATTTAATACCTGTCAGGTATGTTACGATTCCGGACGGGGATACTATAAACAGGATGGAAATGAGCTGGTGTGCCAGAATTGTGGTAACAGGTTCCCTATGAGCCGGGTGGAAGTGGAAGCCGGAGGCTGTAATCCATGGCCTATATTCGATCAGAATAAGACCGTGACGGATGAATCAATCACGATCTCTTCTGACTTTTTAAAGGAATCCAAACAGATATTTGCTAACTGGAAAAAAACATATTAAATCAATCAGGACACTTCATGGAGCAGTTTACGACAACACCATTATGGGTTAAGTAATCTGCTCCCCATTTATACATGGCCTCAAGAATGGGGCGTATGCTGATTCCCAGATCAGAAAGAGCGTATTCCACCTTTGGGGGAACAACTGGATAAACGGTCCTTATAATCAGATTATTCTCTTCCAGCTCTCTTAACTGCTGGGTCAGCATCTTGGGTGTGGCCTGGGGAATCAGTTTTCTCAGTTCTCCAAATCGTAAGGTGTGGTCGATCAGATGCCAGAGAATCAGGGCTTTGTATTTTCCTCCGATCATATCCAGGGTTGCATCCACCGGACAGTTGTAGCCGGCACAATCAATTGGGGGCATAGCGAATCCTCCTTTAGTATCTTTTTGGGTACTATATCACTAAAAAGTGCATACTTGCAATAATTGCGATATCTGCCATAATAATATCATGAGTACTCGAAAACTTCAAGAGGCGTCAGCCAATAAAAAGAGGTGGAATATATGGAAAACAAAACTTTAGATATAAGAGGCATGACCTGTGCGGCCTGTGCCCAAAGAATTGAAAAAACAGTAAAGAAGCTTCCGGGAATCAGTCAGGCATCTGTGAACCTTGCAAGTGAAAAGCTTTTTGTAGAGTATGACAACAGCCTGGATTTATCTGATATTAAAGCCGCTGTTTCTAAGATTGGATATGAAGCAGCAGAAAAAACGGAATATTCAGATGTGACCATTCCCATTGGCGGAATGACCTGTGCGGCCTGTGCCAGACGGGTGGAAAAAGCCGTGGGAAAGCTGGAGGGTGTGGAAAGCTCCTCAGTCAATTTTGCAACAGAAAAAGCAACCGTCGCTTATGATCCCCGGAAAGTAAGGTTATCAGCCATTAAGGAAGCCATTGAAAAGGCAGGATATCAGGCACTGGAAGTGAATAAAGCGGATGCTGCGGACGAAGACCGAATAAGAAAGCAGAAGGAGATCAAAACACTGTGGACGAAGTTTATTACTTCAGCAGTATTTTCCCTTCCATTATTATATATTGCAATGGCACCCATGATCAGCTTTATCCGCCTTCCATTCCCGTCAGCCATTGAGCCCATGAACTATCCCCTTGCCTATGCTCTGACGGAACTTATTTTAACAGCCCCTGTCATTGGGGTTGGATATAAATTTTATACCATTGGTTTTAAAGCACTTTTTCAGAGAAGTCCTAATATGGATTCACTCATTGCAATTGGAACAACAGCAGCTGTTTTATACAGCATTTATAATACATTCCAGATCGCTGCCGGACATTTTATGGCAGTAGATGCCCTTTATTTTGAATCAGCCGGCGTAATTATTACCCTGATTTTACTGGGCAAATCCTTAGAGGCGGTATCCAAAGGGAGAACCAGTGAAGCCATAAAAAAGCTTATGGGTCTGGCACCAAAGACAGCCGTCATTCTGGAAAATGGTCAGGAAAAGGAAATCCCCATTGACGAAGTGGAAATCGGCGATGTGATTCTGGTAAAGCCTGGTGATAAGATCCCGGTAGACGGAACTGTTACAGGCGGACACACTTCCATTGATGAATCCATGCTTACCGGAGAAAGTATGCCGGTAGACAAAAAAGAAGGAGATCCGGTTTACGCCGCTTCCTTAAACACTACAGGTGTGATCCAGTTTAAAGCGGAAAAAATCGGAAGTGATACAGCGCTCGCCCAGATTATTAAACTGGTAGAAGATGCCCAGGGGTCAAAAGCACCCATTGCCCAGATGGCAGACATCGTTTCCGGATACTTTGTACCAGTTGTCTGTGTCATTGCCCTGCTTGCAGGAATTGGCTGGTACATCGGTACAGGAGGAGATTTGAAATTTGCACTTACCATCTTTATTTCCGTACTGGTAATCGCATGTCCCTGTGCACTGGGTCTTGCTACACCCACTGCCATCATGGTAGGTACGGGAAAAGGAGCGGAGAACGGAATCTTAATTAAGGGCGGAGAAGCTTTGGAGACCGCTCACAAAATAAATACCATTGTATTTGATAAGACAGGAACCATTACAGAAGGAAAACCAAAAGTGACAGATGTACTTCCCGCAGGAAATGTTTCAAAAGACCGTCTCTTACAGCTTACCGCATCGGCGGAGAGAGGTTCTGAGCATCCCCTTGGTCAGGCAATTGTCCTTGGAGCAAATGAATCAGGACTTACTCTTTTGGAAGCCGAGGAGTTTGATTCGCTGACTGGACGGGGAATCAAGGCCCGTCTGGAGGGAGAAGATATTCTTGCTGGAAACAGAAAACTGATGGATGAACAAAATATTTCCCTTGCAGGTATGGAAGAGATTTCAGATAAGCTGGCAGAAGAAGGCAAAACTCCTATGTATGTAGCAATCAATGGTGAACTGGCAGGAATTGTAGCAGTTGCCGATGTTGTGAAGGAATCCAGCCGTGCAGCGATTGAGCGGCTTCATAAGATGGGAATTGAAGTTGCCATGATTACCGGAGATAATAAAAAGACGGCTGCAGCCATTGCAAAACAGGTAGGAATTGACCGGGTTCTTGCTGAGGTTCTTCCACAGGATAAGTCCAATGAAGTGAAAAAGCTTCAGTCAGAGGACCGGAAAGTAGCCATGGTGGGAGATGGAATCAACGATGCACCTGCGCTGGCTCAGGCAGATATCGGAATCGCCATCGGTTCCGGTACGGATGTTGCCATGGAATCAGCAGATATCGTATTAATGCGGTCTGATCTGATGGATGTACCGGCAGCCATTGATTTAAGCAAGCATACAATTCGTAATATTAAACAAAACCTTTTCTGGGCATTCGGTTATAATGTAATCGGAATTCCTATTGCAGCAGGTATGTTACATTTACTATTTAACGGCCCTCTTTTAAACCCTATGTTTGCAGCAGCAGCTATGAGTTTAAGCTCTGTATCGGTGCTGACCAATGCGCTGCGGTTAAAGAGGTTTAAGCCAGACACAGGAAAGAGGTGACAGAACCATGTTAGAGAACAAGAAAGTGATAACCGCAATAGCCGCCGGTGTACTGGTGGTTGCAGCAATTATATTTCTGACGGTAGAAAGTGCCGGAGGTACCCTTGATGTAGTTGGTAAAAAGTCAGTACAGTCCTTTGATATGGTATTAAATGCCATTCCTGATCAGGTTAGTAAGGAAGATGGGGGCAAAGGCTTTGCCCTGACTGCGACCGACGGGGGAGCCCGCTTTATCTGGAGCGGAGAAACAGATGAAAGTTCCCGTTTTGACGTAAAACTTCAGGCAGATGCAGCTCCATTTATCCAGGCAGGTCTGGATCCCGGAAAGCTTCCTGAGAATTACGAGATAAACGACAATGTTATAACTGTAGGAATTAAGCTGAATGCTGGAAGCTTCGCTGGTACAGAAGAATCTGCCCTTTCCTCCTATGAGGGACTGGTGAAAAATGGCCGCAACCTGATTAATTATCATATGGATATGGATCATTTTGGAGTAAAGCTGGGCGGCGGAAATATGTTTGAATGGGCAAAAGACTTAGAGATCAGTGCTGCAACAAAACAGACACAGGATAAGGATATTGTGTTCGTTCTGTCGCCAGAACCGTTGATTGCGGCTGGCGTTGACCCTGAAAAAGTGGAGGGCTGGCTTTACGCACCGGTACCTGTCATGGAAAACGGAAAGAAAATGCAGGTCAATAAGTTTTTAAAGCCTTTTAATATTAAATAATTATAATCATGGAGGAAATTGAAATGGTAAAGACAGTAATAAACGTAGATGGAATGGCATGTGAGCATTGTGTAAAAGCAATAACAGGAGCAGTGAGCGGGATATCCGGCGTATCGGGAGTAGCGGTTGATTTAGCTGCAAAAACTGTAACTGTGGATCACAATCCCGATGAAGCATCGGTAGAAAAAATCAAAGCTGAGATTGAAGACCAGGGATATGATGTAGTAGAATAAAGAAAGACGGGAACCGGAATCTGACCGGTTCCCTCTTTTCATACTTAAAGTTTTTAAAATGAGGTGACAGGAAATGAACAATAACTGCAGGCACGTGCTGGTAGTGGATGATGAGCCTAAAATTCTGGAAGTAGTATGCTTGCTAATGGAAAGCAAAGGATTTAAGACATTCCCCGCCGAAAATGGGAAGAAGGCACTGGAAATATTTGATACGGAGAATCTCTCCCTTGTCATACTAGATTTAATGCTGCCTGATATCTCAGGAGAAGAGGTCTGCTCCGCCATCCGTAAAAAATCGCGGATTCCAGTCATAATGCTGACTGCCAGAGTGGAGGAAGAGGATGTGGTAAGCGGGCTGGAGCTGGGAGCCGACGACTATATCATGAAACCCTTTGGTTTAAAGGAACTGTATGCCAGAGTGGAGGCGGTATTAAGACGTACAGAAGGGGATCTGGTACCCCTTGTGAAACGAAACTCCTGGAGAGACGGAGATCTGGTAGTTGATTTTGAGAAAAATGAGGTAAGAAAAAAAGGATCAGGTCTGACACTCACACCAAGCGAACTGAAGATATTATCTGCCCTCATTAAATATCCCGGTAAGGTATTTACCAGGGAGGAACTGATTGATACGGCTCTTGGCAGGGACTTTGCCGGTTATGACAGAGCCATTGACAGCCACATTAAAAATATCAGAAAGAAAATAGAGGATGATCCTAAAAATCCCGACTATGTCTTAACGATTCCCGGTCTGGGCTATAAGTTTGGAGGCTGATGCATATGAAAACCTTAAGAAAACAGCTTTCCCTGACCATACTTTTAACCCTCCTCATTACCATTGCATTGATCGGACTTGCCTCCAACCTGCTCATTAACCGGGAATTTGAAAAATACATTGCCAAAACCGGTCAGGAGCGGCGGGATAATATTGCAGATGAACTGGAAAGCCAGTATGATGAGTTCAAAAGAAGCTGGAAACTGGATTACGTTCATGCAATCGGTATGAATTCCTTATATGACGGATATATCATAAAGCTATACGATGCAGATGGGAACATGGTGTGGGATGCGGAGAATCATGATATGAGGCTTTGCGGTCAGATTATGAACGATATTTCTGCGCGCATGAAAGAACGGGGGGCGAAAGGCGGTTTTGTCGATCACACTTATGAGCTGTCACAAAACGGGAAAAAGACAGGTTCCGTTTCCATTAAATATTACGGACCGTTTTTCATGAATGAAGCCGACTTTAATTTCATCCGTGTGATGAACATCGTTTTGCTTGTCATTGGAGTTTTATCCAGTATCTGTTCTGTTGTGGTTGGTTGTGTATTAGGAAGCAGGATATCCCGCCCAGTCACCAAAACTGCCTATATTGCCAAGCAGATCTCCACAGGAAATTATGAACTTAAATTTGAACCAGGTACCAGGATAAAAGAGCTTGACGATCTGGGCATTGCCATCAACCATTTATCCGGAGCATTAAGTGAGCAGGAGCGGCTGCGCAAACGGCTGACTGCTGATGTTGCCCATGAACTGCGGACTCCTCTGACTGCTCTTGGTTCTCATCTGGAAGCGATGACAGAGGGGCTGTGGGATGCCACACCGGAACGCTTAAAAAGCTGCCATGAAGAGGTGAAACGGCTTGGAACTTTGGTAGCTGATTTAGAGCAGCTGGCAAGGATCGAAGGGGATGGCTTTTGCTTAAAGAAAGGTTCCATGGATTTATATTCGGCAGTTTGTCAGGCAGCAGAGAATATGACGGGGGAAATCAACAAGAAAAAGCTGGCTCTCAGTATAATAGGAGAACCGGTTTTTGTGGATGGTGATAAAAACCGAATGGGACAGGTATTTTCCAACTTACTTTCTAACGCCGTTAAATACACGCCGGAAGGCGGCAGTATCCGGATTGGCGTATCTGAAACAAAGGAGAATGGAGTCGTTATCATAGAGGATACCGGAATCGGAATCAGGGAAGAAGAGCTTCCTCTTATCTTTGAACGCTTTTACCGGACGGATCGATCCAGAAACCGGAAAACCGGAGGTGCCGGAATCGGTCTGACCATCGTAAAATCCATTGTGGAAGCCCATGGCGGTACCATAGTGGCAGAAAGTAAAGAGGAATCGGGAAGCTGTTTTACAGTCTCGATTCCTAAGTCAGGATCATAAATTATAAATATCCTTCCGGTCCCTGCTCTTTTAAAGTAAACCGGTTCTTATTAAAATTCAGAATTTCTTCTGCCTGGAGTTTACTCAGTTCATTGGACAGCGCACTCCGGTCTACGGAAAGATAATCAGCCAGCTGCTGTCTGTTAAACGGAATATCAAATGTGGAAGAATTGCTCTTTAAAGACTCTGCGGAGAGGTAGGAGAGCAATTTTTCCCTGATTGTCTTTTTTGACATGTGCTGCATCTTTTTCGTCAGAACCAGATTTCTGCCGGCAATCGCCGATAGAAAGTTCTGGATCAGCCGGGTGTGAAAACCACAGGCAGAGGTGCATACAGTTAAAATCTTATTAAAATCCAGGAACATAATCTCGCAGTCAGAATCTGCTACTACGCTCATTTCTATGGGAACCGATGAGATGCAGGCATAGGTTTCTGCAAACAGCGTTCCAGGCATTACTTCTGAGATGATACTTCTCTTTCCCCAGAAATCTTCCTGTATAATAAGGGCGGTTCCGGAAAGAACCATTCCCACGGAATGAATGTAATCACCGCTTCTTATAATAAATTCATCTTTTTTATAACACTTCATTCGAGCAGATAAGCATTTTAACATGCCTCTGATTTCATCAGATGAGACACCCGAAAACAAGCTTGATTTTTTTAAAACAGGCAGAAATTCTTCCATATGATTGCCCCTCCTAGATATGTGAATGGTACTTTCCAAATAACCATTTTTCCATTTTTAAATAATATTTTCAAAATGTTGTTAAAACAACAGAAATGATGATAATATTATATTATAATCACTATAGAAAGACAAGAACAAAATAAGGAGGGAGACAAATGTCAGAGAAACTCTTAAAAAATATAGCACAGGAAGAAATCCTAAAGTTAGCAGATTTAGTTGAGATTCAAAAGGGCCAGATCGTAAGTAAGACTCTGGTACAGAATCAGTCAGTCAGCGTCACCTTGTTTGCCTTTGATAAAGGAGAAGAGATCAGTACCCATGAGTCCAATGGAGATGCCATGGTTACAGTCTTAGAAGGAACAGGAAAATTCACGGTAGACGGAACCGAGTTTATTTTAAACGAAGGGGAAACCCTGGTCATGCCGGCGAAAAAGCCTCATGCTGTTTATGGGCAGGAAAGTTTTAAGATGTCTTTGGTAGTAATATTTTAAAGAAAGGCAGTACAAAGAAATGGAAAATCAAATGTCCGGTTTATTAAATGAGCTGACTGGATCCCTCATCGGTCTGGCAAAAGCGTGTAAGATGAATATCCGCCAGACAGCCGTAACCAGACTTCTGATGGAAGGTTTCATCACAACCGTTGCCCATGCAGGCTTTGATGATCAGGCCCTGTCAGACATGCTTTTAAGGGTCAGAAGGGAAAAAGACAGGATCGCACCCGGCTGTGCCGTTTGTAAAAGTGTCTGCGGTAATACTTCTGATTATGACATAAAAAACATCTGGGCAGCTGATGAAGACATTCGTTTTTTAAAGTACCTGATTTTATCCTCTATCAAAGGAATTGCAGTTTATGCGCTTCCTGCCCTGGTGAAGGAAGATCAAAATGAAAAAATAAATGAATTCTTTTACAAAGCTTTGTCTATCATAAGCTATGACTTAACAATGGAAGATCTTCTTCCGGTCGCAGAGGAAGCGGCAGAGATGAATATGATCTGTAAAGAAGCAGATATAAGCCATAAAAGTCCCTTTATTATAATACCGGATTATGAATCCATAGAGAAGCTTATTACACCTAATATACTGGCAATCCTGGGAGAAGATCATAAAATTTCCCTGATTCCCATGCCAGAGGAAGATTTAAGAAAAGTAACCGAGAAATTAATAACATTCAATTAACAGGAGGAAGAAATAATGATAACGAAAGAAATGTATATTGGAGAAATTTTAAGAAGCAAACCGGAAGCAGCAGAAATTTTAATGGGATGCGGAATGCACTGCCTTGGCTGCCCATCTTCTCAGATGGAATCCTTAGAGGATGCCTGCATGGTTCACGGCCTTGATGCGGATGAAGTGCTGGAACAATTAAACAAATAGAGAAAAGAGGAATAAAATGAGTGCATTTTTAGGACCGATTCACATCTGGTTATATAATAAAATCCTGCTTCAGAATGCTATGACAGATGCTATTGCCGCTTATGCAGAAGAAAAGGGCTGGACAAAAGGATTAAACGAGAAGCTGGCTTCCAGATACGGAACTCTGGAAACAGGTAATTTAGAGGATAACATCAATACCGATAACATTCACGGATGGCTTCAGGAACGGGTAAGTCTGGTAGAAAACCGCCTTGCTTATGCTGTTACAACTCTTTTAGAAGAAGATTCCACACGTCTTGGTGAAATGAAACAGGCAGTAAAGGAATTTGGAAAGAACCACAGCGTAAGTGGAGATTTATCTGTAAAACAGGCCTATGATCATCTGGAAAATACGTTATTAAACGGTATGCCATGTGACAGAGTAAATCAGCTTGTAAAGGAAGAACCAGATCTTCTGGCTTATCGCCAGGCAGTGGAAATACACCAGCCATACTGGGATATGATCCACGGAGATGTAATCAATTACTATGAACTGAGAGAAGCCCTGATCCAGGGAATGTTTGAAGGTTCAAGTGTACAATTTCATCATACTGGAAATCAGGAGTATGAATTAAGGAGCCGCTAATGAATGGAATCGATATTTTAATGAAGGAACATGAAAATATTCTGGCTTTCAACGGTTTTTTAAGAAAGATCTGTGCTGGTATCGTTGAGGGCGGAGAAGTAGACGGAGCTCTGCTTAGAGAATGCATTGACTTTGGCAGAAATTATGCAGACAAGCATCATCATGGAAAGGAAGAAAAGATCCTGTTCCGTATTATGATGGAGAATATGGGTCCTGTTGCCGACAAACTGATCCGCAATGGCATGCTGGTGGAACATGACCTGGGAAGACTCCATCTTACCCAGCTGGAAGCAGCGATTGAAGCATATGAAAAAGATCCTGTGACTGACCATAAGCTGGATATCATTTCCAATGCTATAGGGTATGGTGCATTGTTACAGCGTCATATAGAAAAAGAAGATCAGGCTGCCTATGCATTTGCTACCCGTACTCTTCCTGCAGATAAAATGAATGATGTGGATACAGAGACAGAGAACTTTGAAATTCAGGCGAGAAAAGACGGAGTACAGGATCACTACGAGAACTGGCTTCGCAGCAAGCTGGCATAAGTTACCCGGCTAAGATCATACAAAAGAGGGGAATGTTACCCATGGAATTAAAGCATTATTTAGAGCAGCATGACAGAATCAGAGAAGAGCTGGCAGAACTGAAAAAACTTCTGGCAAAGCAGGATCTGGAGCAGAATGCCACAGAGCTGGCATTCCACGTCAGCGGCCTCGCCGGTAAGTTGAATATTCATCTGACTTTTGAAGATCAGTATTTATATCCTTCCTTTTTCCGGGGAAGCGATGAAAATCTGGTGAGAAAAGCCCATGAATACCAAAATGAGATGGGAAATCTTCTGGCTGTTTTCACAGATTTTAAAAACAGCTTTAACACAAAAATGAAAATACTCTCTGACAGAGACAGATTTTTAAATGAATCAAAAGGAATCATACAGTCCATCGAGCAGCGTATGGAAAAAGAAGAAAAAGATTTATACCGGCTGGTATAAAAAGCGGAGTGGGGTAAAATAACTGGGATCAGTTGTTTTATTCCATTCTTTTTTGTGTTTAAAAATTCATGCTGCAAAGGATTATTTTTGATATAATGGATTGATACAGGAGGTGACGAAATGAAACGGAGACAGGAAAGCATCATCTACCAGCTGGCAGTCAGTGAAGGTCCGTTAACAACAGATGAACTGGCCAAAAGATTGTCTGTCAGCGCCCGCACTGTAAAGTATGAGATGATTGAAGTAAAATCCATTTTGCCAAAGTATGGAGCAGAACTTTTTGCCAAGCGCAATGAAGGGTATTCCATTCTTGTAAAGGACCGTGAATTGTTTGACCGGTATTTTGAACCTCTCTCGCTTCAGTCCAGTCTGACCAATAACTTCGGTTCCGATGACAATGCAAGATTTCTTTATATTGCAAGAAAGCTGGTTTCTTCCTCCCGCTTTGCAAAGCTTGAGGACATTGCAGATGAGCTTTATTTATCGAGAAGTGCCATAAGAGAAGCGGTCAATAATGTAATGAATTTTTTAAAGAGCTATCACCTTGAGACGGAAAGCAAGCCTGGCCTTGGAATACGTGCCTTTGGTACGGAATATCACATGCGGATTGCCATGACAGAGTTGTTTGCTGTCCATTTTCATAAGGTACTGTTAGACAATGCCGGAATGGAGTATGCCAAGTGGACGGAATGCGGATACGAGGAACGGCAGGATATCCGGCACGTTTTTCTTAAAGTATTAAGAGAATCCCCGATCAAAGTGACAGACACCAATACCCAGCGCCTTGCCATTTATTTTATTATCGTCAGGAATCGCTGCAATGCGGGTTACCGTTTAAAGCTGCCGGATGTCTGGATAGAAGAAGTGAAAGGATCAGACGAGTTTGCAGTAGCCAGTGAGATTTACAACAAATTAAAAAGCAGCTTTCCAGGTTTTGATTTACCGGAAGAAGAGACGGTATTTCTGGCAGTATATCTGATGTCCTGCAGGGATATGTGGAATATGGAGCAGCCCCGGGAGAAATACGCTCTCTTTTATGAAGATGCCCGGAATATGATGACAGAACTTGATGATTATATGAAACATTCCTGCGGAATTGATCTTCTTCGTTTTCCCTGGGCGGAAAAAGAACTGTTAAGCCTTTTAATCTCCCTTTTCATCAGCATTCACTTTGGTCTGGAGGGGCAGTACCGTTTCTGGTATGATTACGAAAATCAGGCGTTTAACAGCCCTGTATCAGCCGCACTGGCCTGTACAGCTGCAGGTTTTTTACAAGAACGTCTGAACATAACCATTTCCGTGTCCTTTTATTCCCAGATGGCTTCCCTGATATTTAAAAGAGCATCTCTCACCGAATATGATATCAGACCCCAGAGACTGCTTTTAGTCAATTCCAATGGATTAGGCCTGAATGAAATTATTCAAAAAAGAATCGTAAAAAGATACGAACATCTGGTAGAGTCCTTTACAATTGCAGAACTTTATGAGATACGTGGTATGAATCAGGAAGAGTATGATGCTGTATTAACGGATACCAGCGAGATCGCCTATCACTATGATCTTCCCTGCTGTGTCATTCATACCTTAAGCAGCGAAAAGGAAATGGATCAGCTGTTTAACAGGCAGTTAATCAGGGCATACCAGACAGAAGCACTGATTCCGCCTGCAGATGAAATCGAAATCAACAGAAATTACCGTTATACCGATGAATTGCAATTCCTTCAGTTTCTCGCATTCCGTCATGGGAAAACTGTTTTAGAAAGAGAGCGGATTCAGGAATATTTAGAGAAAGCAAGCCTTTACGATACCGGATATTTATCGGCGAAATCTGTGATGCTTTATCTTCCCGCCTCCTTTTGCGAAAAAGAGTGTATGGAACTCTACTGTCTGACTGAATCTGGTACCTGGAGAGGAAAAGAAGTTGAGTATCTGTTGTTCATTTCTGCTGACTGGAAAGGTGACTGGAAGAGAGTGAAGGCGTATGAGAACAGTCTACGAAAGATGTTTTCTGAGAAATCCAATATGAAAGCCTTTTCTGAACGGGGAAGGCCTGTATTGTTTGAAATGATTGAAAAATGCATCAAATATGAATGACAAATCCATGCTAAAAATTGCACTAATTCTAATCTGGAATTAGTGCTTTTCACTTATTAAGGACAAATGTGAGCATAGAAAAAAGGAAGTTTAAGTATTATAATAAAACTATCAAAGGAGGAGAGAGAAGATGAAACTATTCGTATCGTCACATGGTCATCTGGCAAGCGGTTTAAAAAGTTCCATGGAGATATTGTATGGCAGATGTGACAACATTACTGTTTTTGACGCATATGTGGATGAACGTTCCGTTCAGGAGCAGCTGGAGAAATTTTTTGAAACGGTTAATGAAGGAGAACAGGTTTTGCTTATCTCTGATCTTTACGGAAGCAGTGTGAACCAGGCGATGAGCCTGTTCCTTGACCGGCCGGATACCACGTTAATTGCCGGTGCAAACCTGGCGCTGATGATCGGGCTGGCTGGCAGAGAGTGTATTACAAGAGAAGAACTGAATGAATTGATAGCACAGAGCAGAGAAATGCTTTGTATTGTAGATCTGGAAAAAGAAACGATTTCCCAGGAGGAAGATTTTTTTTAAAAGGAGGGTGAAATTATGATCGTAATGATTAGACTGGATGAGAGACTGATTCATGGACAAGTAGCAATTAAGTGGTCCCAGCATACGGGAGTGGACAGGATTGTGGTGGCTGACGATGAGGCAGCAGCAAATCCCCTGATTCAAAAATCCTTAATGATGGCGGCTCCGCCCACAGCGAAAACGGCAATTAAGGATGTGGATGCAGCCATTGAACTGTTAAAGAATCCCAAGGCGGCAGATCATAAGATTCTTGTAATTGTAAGCAATCCTTCTGCACTCCTGAAAGTAGTGACACAGGTTCCCGATATTCCTCTTGTTAATGTAGGAAATTACGGAAGGGTTGCACCGAAAGCGGACGGAGAGCAAAGGAAAACCTACCGGAAGAATTTATATGCATATGACAATGAGATTATGGATTTAAAGAAGGTGGTGGAAACAGGCATCAAATGTAATTACCAGACAGTTCCGGATGACAATCCGGAGGAACTATTAAAAGTAATCAGCTAAGGAGGGAAGGATTATGTCCGTTATGACAGTTGCAATCATTGGTACTCTTACGTATTGGTTTTTCTATGTTATGGATCCTTATATTTTATCATGGCAGTGTTTGAACCGTCCCATTGTGGTGGCTCCGATCCTGGGACTTTTACTGGGTGATTTTCATACCGGCATAATTATGGGGGCATCCTTAGAGTCTATATTTATGGGGATCTCAGCCATCGGAGGTTCTGTTCCTGCAGATGCACTATCTGCCAGTATAGTTGCCGTGTGCTATACCGTATTAACCGGCTCTGATGTGGAAACCGGACTTGCCATTGCCCTTCCCATCGGAACTGTTATGGCTTCCTTATCCAGTATTTTCTTATCGGTCAGTTCCGCTTTGGCACCTTATTGGGAAAGACTGGCAGTATCCGGGAAACCAGGCAGCTTTCTTGCTCAGAACCTTGTATTTTCCGGTCTGATTTATCCGCTGCCCAATATTATTATCATATTCCTTGGCATTGCTTATGGAGTAACTGGTTTAAACCAGGCTTTAAATGCACTTCCTGCATTCTTTATGACAGGCCTTACCGCTGCCTCCAGTATGATGGTTGCAGTGGGATTTGCAATCCTGATTTCCATGATCTGGTCAAAAGAGGTAGCCAGCTTCTTCTTTGTAGGTTACATTATGGCGAAGATTTTAAAAATGGATTCCTTATCAATTGCCATTATCGGAGCTGCCATTGCAATTACCATGTTCTTCTATGAAAAGCAGTTGATCGATATGAAAAATATGAAGGTGGCGGCTGCCGAACAGAAGCCATCTGAGGAAGAGGAGGATTTCTTCTAATGGAAAAGAGATTATTGGACAATACAGAAAAGAAAGTATTAAAATCCATGTTTATCCGTTCTCACTTAACCTTCCTTTCTTTCAATATGACAAAGATGGAGGCCAATGGCTTTACTACTACTATGCAGCCAGCCATTGAAGAGGTTTATAAGGATGATCCGGATGGAAAAAAAGAGGCATATGCACGCCATCAGAACTTTTTTAACACCCACGCAGTTCCCTTCTCCTTTATCGCAGGATTATCCTATGCCATGGAGAAAGAGCACAAAGAAAAGAATTCCGTTGACGGTAAAACCATTGAAAGCATCAAGGCGGCTTTGATGGGACCAACGGCTGGTATGTTTGATTCCCTGTTCTTTAACTGTCTTAGAATTATTGCAGCCGGGGTAGCCATTGGACTTTGTTCACAGGGAAATTTCCTGGGAGTTCCGATTTTCATTCTGCTTTATGGAGTGACCCAGTCTGTATTAAAATATTTCTGTGTGAAATTCGGATATATCTATGGAACCTCATTTATAGACCAGGTTTTCAGCTCCGGATTAATGCCGGCTCTTAGAAAGTCAGCTTCTATTTTAGGAGTCATGATGGTTGGAGCCATGACAGCGGGGATTGTCAATGTTCCACTGAACTGGACGATTCACATGGGCCAGACCTCTGTGGTGGTGGCAGATGTGTTAAACTCCATCTTTCCAGGTATTTTAAGCATCATTCTGGTACTGTTTTTGATGAGTCTCATTAAAAAGGGAAGACGTCCGGTGCAGTTGATCGTTGGAATCTTCGCCATTGCCTTTATCGGAGCCTTTATTGGGATTTTCTAATCTAGAAAGGACAGCGAATGATAATCAAATCAAAACGAATTTATATGGAGGATGGTTTAAAGGATGGGTTCCTTGTAATTGAGGAAGGAAAGATCAAAGAATTTATGGAAAGCACTGACGCACAGCACGTGATTGATTATGGAAGTATGAGGATTATACCGGGTATTTTTGACACCCACAATCATGGAACCTGCGGCTATGGGCTTATGGAGAAAGGAACAAGGAAAACAATAGCCGGATATTTAAAAGGCTGTGCATCCCAGGGAATTACCGGTGTTTTCCCCACCGCCGGTCTTTCCATGATCTCTGCTGTCGCCGATGCGGCAGCAGAGAATTTAAAAGGGGCACAAATACTGGGGATACACAGCGAAGGACCGTGGTTAAACCGCACGGGAGAAAAGGGAATTAAGACAGGTTGGCCGGAAGTGTCAATTGATACTGCAAAGCAGATGGTTTCTGATGGGAAGGGACTTTTAAAGCTGGTCGCCCTGGCTCCTGAGATTCCGGGAATTGATCCAGTGATCAAATATTTTTTGTCAGAAGGAATTACCCTTGCTCTTGCACACAGTGACGCCAATTATGAAGAAGCGAAAAGAGCCTATAAAAAGGGATTTTCCGTATCGACTCATACCGGTAATGTTATGACCGGCATGCACCACAGAGATGTGGGAGGGCTGGGAGCGGCGCTTCTGGATAATGAGGTGTCAAGCGAAGTGATCTGTGACGGGATGCATATCTGTCCGGAGATGCTTCAGATTTATTTTAGGATTAAGAAACCGGAATATTTCATCATGATATCTGACTGTACGCCGTTTTCCGGTGCTCCGGAAGGCAGCTATCGGGGATTGGAACAGGGGATGACGATCAATGTATCAAAAGACGGGTTTGTGTTAACAGATACCGGACGTCTGATGGGTTCCAGCCAGCCTGTTCTCTATGGGGTAAGTGTGCTGACAGAAAAGCTGGGAATGCCAATGGAATCTGTTTGGCCCATGTTTTCTTTAAATCCTTGCAGAGTATATGGCTTTGACAAAGAAAAAGGTTCCATAAGAGCAGGGAAAGATGCAGATTTTACAGTCATAACCGATGATTACCGGGCTGCTGCAACATTTGTCAAGGGCAGGAAGGTATACGATATGGATGAAGGGCCTGTTTTTAATCCGGATTTCTTAAAGGAATGGGGACGGGAGGAGATACCGCATGAGTAAAAAACTGATTGTATCAGCCGATGATTTCGGCTTTAGCAAAGGTTATAACTACGGGGCAGTGAACGCTTACCGGGAAGGGATCGTAACGGTACTCTCTCTTATGAGCAATATGGAAGCAGCGACTCACGGAGTGGAGCTTGCAAAGAAAGAGGTGCCGGAGGCAAATTTGGTTGTCCATACCAATTTTGTTCAGGGAAAGCCGGTGAGTAATCCGGATTTGATTCCATCACTTGTGGATAAAAACGGGGAGTTTTACCGCTCTTACAAATGGAAAGGAGAGGATGAATCAGACCAGAAATGTGTGGGAGATATTGTGGTTACGGCGGAGGATTGTTATAAGGAAACAGCAGCCCAGATAAAACGGTTTGAAGAACTGACCGGGCATCTGCCCAATCATTTTGAAGGTCATTCAGTCATTAATAAAAACGTCTGCAAGGGATTTCATCAGGCAGCAGCAGAGTTCCAGATCCATTGCATGACAGAACCAGAGGTGGAGACAGATCTGTGGTATCCCGTTCATGAGATTATGACCGGTAATCCTATGGCCATGGAAATTTTAAACAGAGGCTGTACGCCCCAGGATTTTATGGAAGACCGGTTTGGGATTCTGACCAGTCCCTTTGAATTTAATATCATTCATCTCCACCCGGGATATGTGGATGCATATATTTTGGATCACTCATCTCTGACAACAGCAAGATGCAGGGATTTGGAGACAGCCTGTGATCCTGCTGTGAAGAAGTGGCTGAGGGATCATGATGTGGAGCTGGTGGATTTTACGGCTGTATATAAGTAAAGAAGAACGACGAAAGATCATCTGCACAGAGGTTTCCTGTATTAATGGGGAAACCTCTGTTTGCAGGTGATCTTAATTTATGATACCGCTGGTTTTTATATACATTAATCAGCTCGGCATCCTTTGGTATTTAGCGAATCTATTGTACATTAAAAACTTAATATTGATAGTTAGTAGAAAATCTGGTATCTTAAATGTATAAATAGGAATTTGTAAAAGGAAGGTTTGATTTGGAAGACATACTATTCTTGATAATTATGGGTGGAATTGGCTTGTTATTTGTGTATTTAGGACTTCTTCTATGGATAAAAGAGAAGATTAATATTATGCATGATTATCATTATACAAAAGTTGACGAAACTGATAAGAAGGCGTATACACGAATTATGGGAATTGCGATGATAGTGATAGGCATTGGAAGCTTATTGTCTGGCATGGCAAGCCTGTTTATTGGCTGTGTGAAAAGCGGTATCGTGTTTGGTGTCTCCTTTGCAATTGGTATCCTCATGATGTTATACGGGCAAATAAAATATAATCATGGATTATTCTAAACGCATCTTAGTCTGTCGTCGGGTAAATATCAAGTTTAATAATAAGAAAACATTTGAAGCTACTAATTATGAAATATTAAGTTAGTAGCTTTTTTATGCGGCAAAAACCGAATTAGAGGTATAAAAAAACGAGCCTATAAGGCCCGTATTTAAGGAATATCCAGAAAATAACTTGAAAAATAAAGATGGGAATCACTACTTATCTCCTTTACGAATGCTCTTCTTAAGAACGCTTAATGTACCATTTCTCAATAAGGCTTTCTAACTAAAGAGGAATTGTATTTTAAAGTCTGAATTAGGATTTCCTGAAGAAGCTGGGTTAAGTAGACCAACTGATGAGGTTTTGGGACCTGATGGTGCAATGTATATAACAGATATGGCAATAGCTAATATAGAAATACCAAATGTTTATCATCCGAATTAAGGTGTTATTTGGAAAATAAGTAAAATAATTCGGTAAGACATTTGGTATTCAATTAACTGAGATCTAAATAATATTTTTCACTATCTTTTTACGTGCCTTAAATTTTCTGGCTCTTTTTATACAAGGAGTTGTTCATAGTGGATGTGAAATTTAACCAAAGCAGTTGGATAAAATTTGTTCAACTGCTTTGATTGATTCCCTTCTTATGAAGCGTATGATCTTAGGAAGTTAACTTTTGAATTAGTACGGAAGCATTAGCATTTATTTGTGTTCCTCCGGCCAAAGTTTGTAGCGTAACTGCAGCAGTACTTGTATGGTTTCGTATTGTTATGACATCGGCAGCGGCAGCGGTAATAATTACCATACCAGGATTCGGCTGTGTTCCAGCTCCTGATCCATATACTGCTCCAGCAACTTCAGCTCCATTTTGAAAAACAGCAAATTGACTCGGTTCAACTCCTGCTACATTAAACCAAATGGCGTAGTTTCCAGCGCTTCCAAATTGGATGGTGGATGTTCCGGGTGCATGTGCAATGGTGCCAACGATAACTCCATTGGTACTAAATAGTATATCTGCCTCTAAAGCAACCACTTCTGCAGCCAAATTGTATATATAAGCAAATTCTGATAGCCCAGTGGTGCCAGCGGGTCCAGTAGGACCAGTGCTTCCAGTAGGGCCAGTAAGGCCTGCATCTCCGGTTGGACCAACAGGACCGGTGCTTCCAGTAGGTCCAATAAGACCGGTGCTTCCAGTAGGCCCAATAGGACCGGTGCTTCCAGTAGGCCCAATAGGACCGGTGCTTCCGGTGGACCCAATAGGACCGGTGCTTCCGGTAGGTCCAATAGGACCGGTGTCTCCAGTAGGTCCAATAGGACCGGTGTCTCCAGTAGGTCCAATAGGACCGGTGCTTCCAGTAGGTCCAATAGGACCGGTGTCTCCAGTAGGTCCAATAGGACCGGTGTCTCCAGTAGGTCCAGTAGGACCGGTGCTTCCAGTTGGTCCAATAGGACCGGTGCTTCCGGTAGGTCCAATAGGACCGGTGTCTCCAGTAGATCCAGTAGGACCGGTGCTTCCAGTAGGTCCGATAGGACCGGTGCTTCCAGTAGGTCCAGTAGGACCGGTGCTTCCAGTTGGTCCGATAGGACCGGTGCTTCCAGCAGGTCCAATAGGACCGATGCTTCCAGTAGGTCCAATAGGACCGATGCTTCCAGTAGGTCCAATAGGACCGGTGTCTCCAGTAGGTCCAGTAGGACCGGTGCTT